>NZ_JBDPLH010000016.1:0-61062 GCF_040187885.1 Roseateles cavernae | reverse complement strand
CTAATATCCCCAAAAACCCCCGCCTCGCAAGAGACGGGGGTTTTTGCTTTTGGGGGCTCGCCGGCGCGCTATATTCGCGCTGTCGACATCAACCAAGTCCGAGAGGTGCGAATCATGAGCGCATTGGATTTCCCGGCCTTCTCACGCGCGGACTTGCTCGATGTGCTGCGGCGTGCGCCCAAAGCCGAGCTGCATATGCATATCGAGGGCTCGCTGGAGCCGGATCTGATGTTCAAGCTAGCGCAGCGCAATGGCATCGCCCTGCGCCATGCCAATGTCGAGGCCTTGCGGGCGGCCTACCGGTTCGAGGACCTGCAGAGCTTTCTCGACATCTACTACGCCGGCGCTGCGGTGCTGCTGACCGAGGCCGATTTCTTCGACATGGCCTGGGCCTATTTCGAGCGGGCTGCAGCCGACAACATCGTTCACGCCGAGCTGTTCTTCGATCCTCAGACCCATACATCGCGCGGCGTCAGCATGCAGGATTTGATACAAGGCCTGCATCATGCCGGCGTGAAAGCAGGCCAGGAACTCGGTATCAATGTGCAATGGATACTCTGCTTCCTGCGCCACCTCAGCGAGGCCGATGCGCTTGCGACCTTGCAGCAGGCGCTGCCCTACCGCGATCTGATCAGCGGTGTCGGGCTGGACAGCAGCGAACGTGACAACCCACCGGACAAGTTCATCCGCGTGTTTCAGCAGGCCGCTGAGTTGGGGCTGCATCGCGTCGCTCACGCCGGCGAAGAGGGACCGCCATCCTATATCTGGAGCGCTTTGCGGGATCTGGACGCGGAGCGTCTGGACCATGGCGTGCGCGCCGCCGAGGATGCAGAACTGATGAGCTATCTGGCCCATGAGCGCGTGCCCTTGACGGTCTGCCCCTTGTCCAATGTGAAGCTGCGAGTGTTCGACAGCCTGGCCGATCACAATCTGCCTGCCTTGCTCGACGCAGGCCTGTGCGTGACCATCAACTCCGATGATCCGGCCTATTTCGGCGGCTATCTGAATGACAATCTGTTGCAGACCTTTGAGGCCCTGCCGCAGCTGGGTGTCCAGCAGGCTTATCAGCTGCTGCGCAACAGTTTCGAAGCGAGCTTTATCGACGAGGCACTGCGGCGGCGCTGGATGGGCGAACTTGATCGCGCGTTCGGCTTGGGGCTTTGACTTGCGTCGGCCTGTGCGTGGCCCGCTGCCGCCACTCGGTAGGCGACAGACCGGTCTGCCGCTGATAGAAGCGGGTGAAGTAGGCCGCATCGGCAAAACCCAGGCCGTGAGCGATCTGCTTGACGCTCATGCTGGTGTAGGCCAGTTCGCGCTGCGCCTCCAACAGCACCCGGCCCTGCATCAGGCTTGAGGCCGAACAAGCCAACACCTGCTGGCAGACCCTGTTGAGCTGCGTGGCACTGATGCCCAACCGGGCCGCGCAGCTGCCGAGCGCGGGCTGCTGCCGGAACTGCTGCTCGATCAGGGCGCGAAAGCGCTGCACATGCTCCAGCGCACGCCCAGCCGGTCGGCGCGAATCGGGCAGCTGGTGCAGCGCAAGCAGGCGTCCGCAATGCAGCAGCAACTGCATCAGGGCCAGGTCGATGCCCAGCGAACGCCAGGCCGCCGTGCCCAGGAACTCTTCGCGCAGATGTTCCGCTGCGCGGGCCAGTGGGGCCGCCACTGCGGCCGTCAGGCTCAAAACATCGGCCCTGCGCAGCAACTTCTCCAAGCGCGGTTCCGCGCTCAGCAGCTTGTTGGTGTGCTGGTCCAGCACCGTGATCACCAGGCCCTGCACAGTTGGCTCGAAGCGGAATCCGTGCACGGTACGGGGCGGCAGAATGAAGATGCAGGGCCCCTGGGTGCTGCGCTCCACACCGTCCAGACTCAGCTCGCAGCCGCCTTGCTCTATCCAGAACAGCTGGAACAGCGATTCATGACGATGCGGCCGGATCTCCCAGTCGTGCAGCCGGCTGCGCTCGGCGATCGATTCGCAATGCAGCCAGTCCACATCGAGGGTCAGGTCTTGTTCGCCGTGACGGGCATAGGTGGGCAGGGGCGATTCCACGTCGAGTCAATCCTGTGCTGCTGTGGCCGGTGCTTGCTGGCCGCAAGTATGCGGTCTCGCGCCTCGGATTTGTCCGGCTCAGCGACGACAATGGTGGCCGGTCGGGCCTTGCCCTGGCCACTCACCACTGGAGCCATGATGAAGAGCGTCACTTCTAAAATACGCAGGCTAGCCACGGCCTTGCCCTGTACCTTGTTCGCGCTTGTCCCGCTGTTGGCTGTGCCCGGCGCGGCGGCCGATGCGCCTAAAGTCGGCTTTGTCTACGTCAGCCCCATCGGCGATGCCGGCTGGACCTACCAGCATGAGCAGGGGCGCCGCGCGCTCGAGAAGGACTTGGGAATCAAGACCACGGCCGTCGAAGGCGTGGCCGAGGGCGCCGACGCCGAGCGCGTGATGCGCGATCTGGCCACCCAGGGCCATACGCTGATTTTCGCGACCAGCTTCGGCTATCTGGAGCCGGCGCTGCGTGTGGCGGCGGACTTCCCTGCCCTGAAGATCGAGCATGCGGGCGGCTACAAGACGGCCGCCAATCTCAACACCTACAACGCGCGGTTCTATGAAGGCCGCTATCTGGCCGGCCTGCTGGCGGGCAAGAGCAGCCGCAGCGGTGTGGCGGGCTATGTGGCTGGCTTTCCCTTGCCCGAGGTCGTGCAGGGCATCAATGCCTTCACCCTGGGCATGCGGGCCGTCAATCCGAAAGCGCGGGTCGTGGTGATCTGGTTGAACGCCTGGTATGACCCACCGCGTGAACGCGAGGCCGCGCTGACGCTGATCAACCAGGGTGCCGATGTGCTGACCAACCACAGCGGTTCGCCCGCCGTGCCCCAGGCGGCCGAGGAGAAGGGCGTCAAGCTGATCGCCTACACCAGCGATATGCGCCGCTTCGCACCGACCGCGCAGCTGGCGGCCGTGACCCATCATTGGGGGGGCTACTACACCCGGGTCACCCAGGCGGTCGGGGCCGGCCGCTGGCAGCCGCAGCCGGTCTGGGGCGGCCTCAAGGACGGCATGGTGCAACTCACAGCCGTCCATCCCTCGGTCGACAAGCGCACGCGGGCGCTGCTGGAGCAGCGCCGCCACGACATCGTGCAAGGCCGCTTTCAGCCATTCTCGGGCAGGCTGGTCGACAACGAAGGCCAGGTCCGCCAGGCCAGCGGGGCGATGAGCGACCCAGCCATCGCGACGATGAACTGGTTTGTCGACGGCGTGCAGGGCAAGCTCACCAAATAGCACGCCTTGGCAACATCGCCTGTCCTAGACTCCCGTGCAATTGCTTGAATTGCATGGCCTGGGAGGGCAGATGAATCGCATTGTGTTGAAGCCGTGGCTGGCGCTGGGCCTGTTGGCGTTTGTATCGATGGCGGCCGAGGCCGCCAGCGTCACGGCGGTCAGTCCGCAAGGTGAGGTGGCCCAGGCGCGCCAACTGCGGCTGAAGTTCTCTGAGGCCGTGGTCCAGCAGGGCGATCCGCGCCTGCCGGACCCGGCCCGGCTGGTCTGCGAAGGCCTGGCCGCCGTGCCTGGCAGCGGCCGCTGGTCCAGCGCCAGCGAATGGTTGTTCGAGCTGAACGAGCCGCTGCCGGCCGGCGCGCGCTGCAAGATCCAGCTGCGCGCCGAGTTCAAAGCGCTCGGCGGCGAGCTGAGCGGCCCGCGCGAGTTCGGCTTCAACACCGGTGCACCCAGCATCGTGCAGACCGAGCCCTGGAGCGGCAGCCAGATCGAGGAAGAGCAGCACTTCCTGCTGCAGCTGACCGGCCCGGTCACCGAGGCCAGTGTGAATCGCCAGGCCTGGTGCGAGGCCGAGGGCATCGGCGAGCGCCTGCCGGTCAAGGTCGTCGGCGGCGCGCCGCGCGAGGCCTTGCTCAAGGCTAGGCGCATCGCTGCCAAGGCCGCGGAGCGCTGGTTGCTGCTGGCCTGCCAGCGACCGCTGCCGCCCGGCGCCAAGGTGCAGCTGGTCTGGGGGCCAGGTATTGCCTCGGCGCTGAACCCGCAGCTGCTGACCCGTGCCGAGCAGCGCTTCGACTATCGGGTGCGCGAGCCGCTGACGGCCGAGTTCAGCTGCGAGCGCGAGCGTGCCGGTGCGCCCTGCCTGCCGATACGGCCTTTGTCGCTGCGTTTCAGCGAGCCGGTGCCGCGCGCGCTGGCGATGCAGGCCCGGCTCAAGCCCGCCAGCGGTGCGGCCATTGCCCCGCAAGTCGACAAGGACGACAAATCGCCCGAGACCAGCGAGCTACGCTTCCCGACCCCCTTGGCCGAGAATGCCAGCTTCACACTGGAGTTGCCCGCCGGCCTGAAGGATGCCAGCGGCCGCAGCCTCAGCAATGCGGCCAGCTTTCCGCTCAAGGTTGCCACCGGTGGTGCGCCGCCGATCGCCAAGTTCGCGGCCGCGCCCTTTGGCGTGATCGAACGCGAGGCCGAGGGGCCGGCCCTGCTGCCGATCACGCTGCGCCATGTGCAGCAAGACCTGGCCCCCGGACAAGCACCTGGACCAACGCCGGGCAAGACGGCCGGCCAGGTCCGCATCAAGCGCCTGGGCAGCGACGCCGAGGTGCTGGCCGCCTATTTGCGCGTCAAGCGCTGGCACGAGACCCAGCTGCCGGCGCGCGAGCTGGGCCTGCCGTCCTCGCAATGGACCGAGACCCACAGCGAGACCAATAGCCGGGGCCAGACCATCAGCCGCAAGGTCGATCGCTATGTCGCCACCCGCGAGGTCGCGATGCTGGACAAGGACGCCAGCGCCCAGCGTCTGGATCTGCCGGTGCTGGCGCAGGGCGAGCGCCCTTTCGAGGTGATCGCGCTGCCGATCAGCACCGCCGGCTACCACCTGGTGGAGCTGAGTTCGCCGCGCCTGGGCCGGGCCTTGCTGGACAAGGCCGCGCCCATGTATGTGCGCACCGGCGTGCTGGTGACCAATCTGGGCGTGCATTTCAAGTGGGGCCGCGAGAACAGCCTGGTCTGGGTCACCAGCCTGGACCGCGGCCGCCCGGTCGCCGGCGTCGAGGTGGCCGTGAACGACTGCCGTGGTCAGCGCCTGTGGGCGGGCAAGACCGATGGACAAGGCCTGGCCACAGTGCCGCAGGCGCTGGAGATGCCGCGCGGGCAGCGTTGCGAGGGCGAATATGGCTTCTTCGTCACGGCCCGCAAGGCCGAGGACATGGCTTTTGTGTTCAGCAACTGGAACCGCGGCATCGAGTCCTGGCGCTTCAATGTACCGACCGCGCGCGGCGCCGCCGCCGATGCCCGGGCCCACACGGTGCTGGACCGCAGCCTGCTGCGCGCCGGCGAAACCGTGTCGATGAAGCACTTCTTCCGCATCGAGACCGGGCTGGGCCTGAGCCTGGCCAAGCCCGAGCAGCTGCCCACCCGGCTGAAGATCACGCACGAAGGCAGCGGCCAGGAGTTCGTCCAGCCGCTGCAATGGGAGGGCAGCCGCAGCGCGGCCTCCAGCTGGAACATCCCGCCCGCCGCCAAGCTGGGCGTCTACCGGCTGGAGCTGGAGCGCGAGGGCGCGGACAGCAGCCAGCGGCGCAGCTGGCCGGCCGGGGACTTCCGCGTCGAGGAGTTCCGCGTGCCCCTGGTCGAGGCGCGTCTGTCCGCGCCGAAAGGCGTTCTGGTGGCGCCTGCGGAGCTGCAGATCGGCGCGCAACTGAACTATCTTTCGGGCGGCGGCATGGCGGCCACGCCGCTGCGCGTGAGCGCGATGCTGAGGCCGCGCGGCGTCGCGTTCGCGGGCTATGAGGACTTCAACTTCCAGCCGCCTGGTGACCCCTCGCAGCCCGATGCCGACGAGGACGCCGAAGCCTCGGCCCCGCGCGATAGCAAACTGGTGGCCGACAAGCTGGCCTTCACGACCGACCGCCAGGGTGCGGCCAGCATCGTGCTGAAGGCCCTGCCCAAGCTGGAGCGGCCCAGCGAGCTGCTGACCGAGGTGAGCTTCAACGACCCCAACGGCGAGCTGCAGACCGCCGCCCAGTTGCTGCCGCTGTGGCCGTCCAAGCTGGTGCTGGGCCTGAAAGCGAGTTCCTGGGCCAGCAACCGCGGCAAGGTGGCCTTCAAAGTCGTCGCGCTCGACACGGCCGGCAAGCCCGTCGCCGGCCAGAAGATCGCGGTGCGCGCACGCCTGACGCAGACCCTCAGCAGCCGCAAGCGCATGGTCGGCGGCTTCTATGCCTATGACAACCGCACTGAGCTGAAGGACCTGGGCGAGGTCTGCAGCGGCACCAGCGATGCCAAGGGCCTGCTGCAGTGCGAGGCCGCGCTGGATACAGCCGGCCAGATCGATCTGATCGCCGCCGCGAAGGACGGCGACGGTCGCCCCGCCCAGGCCGCCACCGGCGTCTGGATCACCGGCCAGGGCGAGCTCTGGTTTGCGCAGGACAACGACGACCGCATCGATGTGCTGCCCGAGAAGCGGGCCTATGCGCCCGGCGAGACCGCGCGGCTGCAGGTGCGCATGCCCTTCCGCGAGGCCACTGCCTTGGTGGCCATCGAGCGCGAGGGCATTCTCGACACCCAGGTGGTGCAGCTGCGCGGCGACGATCCGACCGTCGAGGTCAAGATCAGCAAGGCCTGGGCGCCGAACGTCTATGTCTCGGTGCTGGCGCTGCGCGGCCGCATCCGCGATGTGCCCTGGTACTCCTTCTTCAGCTGGGGCTGGAAGGCGCCACGCGACTGGTGGCGCGACTGGCGCGCCAGCCGCGACTATCAGGCGCCCACGGCCATGGTCGATCTGTCCAAGCCGGCCTTCAAGCTCGGCGTCGCCAGCCTGCAGGTCGGCCTGGCCGAGCACCAGCTGCAGGTCGCGGTGACGACCGACAAGCCGCAGTACGGCGTGCGCCAGACCGTGCAGGCCCGCATCAAGGTCAGCCAGGACGGCAAGCCACTGGCCGGCGCCGAGCTGGCTTTTGCCGCGGTGGACGAAGGCCTGCTGGCGCTGCGCCCCAACGGCAGCTGGGATCTGCTCACGGCGATGCTGCAGCAGCGCAGCTGGGGCGTGGAGACCGCCAGCGCGCAGAGCGAGATCATCGGCCGGCGCCACTATGGCCGCAAGGCCGTGGCGGCCGGCGGCGGTGGCGGGCGCGGCGGCACGCGCGAGCTGTTCGACACCTTGCTGCTGTGGCAGCCCAGGGTCCAGCTCGATGCCAAGGGCGAGGCCTTGATCGAGGTGCCGCTGAACGACTCGCTGAGCAGCTTCCGCCTGGTGGCTATTGCCGATGCCGGCGCGCAGAAGTTCGGCAGCGGCGCGGCGACGGTGCGGGTCACGCAGGACCTGCAGCTCTTGTCCGGTCTGCCGCCGCTGGTGCGCGAGGGCGATCAGTTCCAGGCCATGCTGACGGTGCGCAACAGCACCGGCCGGGAGATGAAGCTGCGCGCCAGCCTGGCTGGCACGGCCAACAGCGGCGCGGAGGCCATCACGCGCACGCCGCTGGCCCTGCCGCCGCAAGACCTGACCCTCGCTGCCGGCGCCGCGCGCGAGCTGCAGTGGGCGGTCACCGTACCCGCCGGCGCCTTCAGCCTGGCTTGGGAGGCCGAGGTGTCAGAGCAGGGCGCGAGTGCAGGGGCGGGCGCGCGCGACCGCATGAAGTTCACCCAGGCGGTGGTGCCGGCCGTGCCGGTGCGGGTGCTGCAGGCCAGCCTGGCGCAGCTGGAGGGGCGCTTCAGCCTGCCGGTGGCCGCACCGGGCGATGCCTTGCCGGCAAGCGGCATCAAGCAGGGCGGTCTCAATATCGCGCTGCAGCCACGCCTGACCGGCGCCCTGCCGGGCCTGCGCCGCTTCTTCGAGAGCTATCCCTACACCTGCCTGGAGCAGCTGAGCTCCAAGGCCTTGGGCCTGCAGGACGACAAGCAGTGGCAGGCGCTGATGGCGCGGCTGCCGACCTATCTGGACGCCGAGGGCCTGGCCAGCTACTTCCCGCCCAGCGCCGACGCGGCGCCGCGCGGCAGCGACCGGCTGACGGCCTATCTGCTGTCCGCCAGCCATGAGGCGGGTCAGGTCTTGCCCGAGCCGGCGCGCACGGCGATGCTGGACGGGCTGACGGCCTTCGTCGAGGGCCGCATCACGCGCCAGACCTGGTCGCCCAAGCCGGATCTGGAGCTGCGCCGCCTGGCCGCGCTGGAGGCCTTGTCGCGCCACGGCCGCGCCCATGCGCGCATGCTGGCCACGGTGGACGCGCGCAATGTGTCGACCTGGCCGACCGCCGCGCTGATCGACTGGCTGCTGATCCACCAGCGCCTCAGCGCCGCGCCCGAGCGCGACAAGCGCCTGGCCGAGGCCCAGGCCCAGCTGCGCGGCCGCCTCAGCTATGCCGGCAGCACGCTGAAGTTCAGCAACGAGGAGAGCGATGCCTGGTGGCTGATGGACAGCGCGGACGGCAATGCGGCGCGGCTGATCCTGGCCGTGCTCAATGAGCCGGGCTGGAAGGAAGAGCTGCCGCGCCTGCTGCAGGGCGCGCTGGGCCGCCAGCAGCGCGGCGCCTGGTCCACCACCACGGCCAATCTCTGGGGCGTGCTGGCGCTGGAGAAGTTCGCCGCGCGCTTCGAGGCCGGCAAGCCTTCCGGCAAGACGGTGGCCAGCCTGGGCGGCAAGAGCCTGAGCCTGGACTGGGCCGCGCGTGCCGAGGGTGGGGCGCTGCTGCTGCCCTGGCCGGCCGAGCCGGCCGCCACGCTGAACGTCGAGCAGCAGGGCAGCGGCAAGCCCTGGATGACGGTGCAAAGCCTGGCCGCGATTCCCTTGAAGGCGGCGCTGAACTCGGGCTACCGTATCAGCCGCTCGCTGCAGGCCATCGAGCAGAAGACCAAGGGCCAGTGGAGCCGGGGCGATGTCGTGCGGGTGCGGCTGGAGCTGGAGGCCCAGGCCGATATGAGCTGGGTGGTGCTGTCCGATCCGGTGCCCGGCGGCGCGACGATTCTCGGTTCGGGCCTGGGCGGACAGTCGGGCATCGCGGTCCAGGGTGAGAAGCGGGAAGGCACAGCCTGGACCGCCTACGAGGAGCGCGGCTTCGAGGCCTGGCGCGGCTACTACGAGTTTCTGCCGCGCGGCAAGCATGTGATCGAGTACACGCTCAGGCTCAACAACGCCGGCCGCTTCCAGCTGCCGCCGACCCGGGTCGAGGCCATGTACGCGCCCGACAGCTTTGGCGAGCTGCCCAATGCCGCGCTGGAGGTCGGACCTTGAAACCGAGCTGGCTGCTCGCCGCGCTGCTGGCCTGCGGCTCGGCGGCCCAGGCCCTGCCCGGCTTTGCCGAATTCCGCAGCGCGCACAAGGTCTCGGACTATCTCTTGCTGGACCGCCACGGCGAGCCGCTGCAGAGCCTGCGCCTGGACAAGACCCGGCGCGCGCTGCCCTGGGTGCCGCTGGCGCAGATGTCGCCGGCGCTGCTGCAGGCCCTGCTGCTCAGCGAGGACCGGCGCTTCTACGAGCACAGCGGCGTCGACTGGGGCGCGGTGGCCGCCAGTGCCTGGGGCAATCTGTGGAACGAGCGCACGCGTGGCGCCTCGACCCTGACGATGCAGCTGGCCGGCCTGATGGATGCGGACCTGGCACGGCCGGCCGCGGGCCGCAGCGCGACCCAGAAACTGGGCCAGGCCATCAGTGCCAAGCGCCTGGAAGCGCGCTGGAGCAAGGCGCAGATTCTCGAGGCCTATCTGAACAGCGCGCCCTTTCGCGGCGAGCTGGTCGGCATCGCGGCGCTGACGCAAACCCTGTTCGGCAAGCAGCCGGCCGGGCTGGACGCGCAGGAGGGCGCGATCGCCGCAGCCCTGCTGCGCGCGCCGAACGCCAAGCCCGCCGTCGTGGCCCAGCGCGCCTGCGCGGTATTGAAGGAGCAGGGCCTGGGCTGCATGGGTGTCGAGGGGCAGCTGACCGCCGCGCTGCAGCGCCGTGCTGGCATGCCGCTGGGCGAGCAGCTGGCGCCGCACTACGCGCGCCAGGTCTTGCGCGCCGATGGCCCGGCCGCGCAGCGCAGCAGCCTGGACGGCCGCCTGCAGCGCCTGGCCGTCGCGACCCTGAAGCGCCAGCTGGCCGAGCTGGGCGGGCGCAATGTCGAGGACGGCGCGGTGCTGGTGCTGGACAACGCCAGCGGCGCGGTGCTGGCCTGGGTCGGCTCCAGCGGCGGCAGCCTGTCGACGGCGCCCGAGCTGGACTTCGTGCTGGCAAGGCGCCAGCCCGGCTCGACCCTGAAGCCCTTTGTCTACCAGCTGGCGCTGGAGAAGCGCCTGATCACCGCCGCCAGCCTGCTGGACGATTCACCGGCCCAGCTCAGCACCGGGCATGGGCTTTATCTGCCGCAGAACTACGACCGCAGTTTTCGCGGCTGGGTCAGCGCCCGTGCCGCCCTGGGCAACAGCCTGAACGTGCCGGCCGTGCGCCTGGGCGCGATGCTGGGCGCCGACGCCCTGTTCGAACGCCTCAATGCCTGGGGCCTGGCCCTGCCCGAGAGCGGCGGCTATTACGGTGATTCGCTGGCCCTGGGCAGCCCCGATGTGAGCCTGCTGGCCCTGAGCAATGCCTACCGCGCGCTGGCCAATGGCGGGCGCTGGGGCCCGGTACCCGGCCGCCCGCAGCGCCGCGTCGCCGATGCGGCCAGCGCCTTCATCGTCGCCGACATGCTGGCCGACAACAGCGCAAGGGCGCTGAGCTTCGGCCTGGACAGCGAGCTGGCCACGCGCGGCTTCGCGGCCGTCAAGACCGGCACCAGCAAGGACCTGCGCGACAACTGGTGCGTCGGCTTCAGCGAGCGCTACACGGTGGGCGTCTGGGTCGGCAATGCCGGCGGCGAGCCCATGCACGGCGTCAGCGGCATCAGCGGGGCCGCACCGGTCTGGCAGGCGCTGATGGCTTATCTGCACCGCGACCAGCTCTCGAAGCCGCCGGCCGCACCGTCGGGCCTGCTGCGCCAGACCGTGGCCTTCGAGCCCGGTGGCGAGCCGGCGCGCCCGGAGTGGTTTGTGCGCGGCACCGAGCAGGCCCGTATGCGCGCCAGCGCCCAGCAGGGGGGGGCGCAGATGGCCGGCATCGCCAACCCGCGCGACGGCGCGATCTATGCGCTGGACCCCGACATCCCGCCGGCCGCGCAGAAGATCCGCTTCGAGGGCGAGCCCGGTGTCTGGGTGCTGGACGGCAAGCGCCTGGGGCGCGGCGCCCGTCTCAGCTGGGCGCCCTGGCCGGGCCGGCATGAGCTGAAGCTGCTGGGCTCGCGGGGTCAGGTCTTGCAGGCGATCAAGTTCGAGGTGCGCGGGGCGACGCCGAAGACCGCCAGCGCCGCGACCGCTCAGCGGTAGAGCGTCTGCGGATAGTCGTTGCGAACGGCCTCGGCGCGCTCGCCACCCAGCGCCTGCCGCACCGGAGTCCAGGTCGCGTCATAGGGCAGCGGGTCGGTCGGGTCCAGGCTGGTATGCGGCCAGTCCGAACCCCAGACCATGCGGGTGTCGAAGAGCGTTGCCACCCGTGCGATCAGCGGCTGCATCGCCACATAGGGTTGCCGGGCATTGAGCCGGTACCAGCCCGAGAGCTTGATCCAGGCGCCACCCCGTGCCAGAGCTTCCAGCTCGGGCCAGGCCGGATCGCTGTCGGGTGTGCCGGCCATCAGCCCGGCCAGATGGTCGAGCACAAAGACCAGGCCGGTCTCGGCCTGCAGCCGGGCCAGCTGCGGCAGCTCGGCGCGGTCCACATACCACTGCACATGCCAGCCGCGCTCGCGCAGCCGGGGCGCCAGGCTCAGCAAGGCTTCGGCGGGATCGGCGCTGCGCCCCACCGGCGAGACCCGGTTGAAGCGGATGCCGCGCACGCCGGCGGCGTGCAGCAGGTCCAGCTCGGCATCGCCGACCTCGGGCGCGACGACGGCAATGCCGCGATGCCTCCCCGGTGCGGCCTGCAGCGCCTGCAGCATCACCGCGTTGTCGCAGCCATAGACGCTGGGCTGCACCAGCACCAGATGGCCGACACCGGCCGGTGCTGCATGGGTTTCTATCTCGGCCAGATCGCGGGTGGCGGGGCGGTAGTGCCCCGCGAGTGTGGCCGCCGCGGCCGAGAACACATGGACATGGCAGTCCCAGCCGCCGTCAAGCCTGTTCTTATTCACGGGTGATGCCACGCTCTTTGACCACGCGGCCCCACAAGATTTGCTGCTGCTTCAGGAAGGCCGCAGCCTGCTGATCATTGCCGGCGAAGACATCGCCGCCCAGCGCGCGGATGCGGCCCAGCACCTCGGGGTCGGACTTGGCTTTCTGCAGCGCCGCGATCAAGGTCGCTCGCAGCTCGCTCGGCAGGCCGGCCGGCGCCAGCACCGGGTTCCACTCCAGCACCTCATGACCCTTGACGCCGGCCTCGGCCATCGTCGGCACCTCGGGCAGGCTGCGCGAGCGTACGCTTGCGGTGACCGCCAGCGCGCGCAGCTTGCCCGACTGGATATGCCCCAGCGAGGACGCCACATTGGCGAAGAACAACGGCACCTGGCCGCCCATCACATCGGTCAGGGCCGGGCCGCCGCCACGGTAGGGCACATGGATCAGCTTGACCTTGGCCAGGTCCTCGAACAGCGCGCCGGCCAAATGCTGGGCCGAGCCATTGCCCGAGGAGGCATAGGCGATATGGCCCGGCTTGGCGCGCGCCAGACGCAGCACATCGGCCACGCTCTTGGCCTCGAAACTGGGCGTGCAGACCAGCACATTGGGGAACTGCGCGACCAGGCCCAACGGGGTGAAGGCGGTCGCGGTGTCATAAGGCAGCTTGGGGAATAGCGCCGGGTTGACCGCGAAGGACGAGGCGTCGACCAGCAAGCTCGTGCCGTCCGCCGTTGCCCGTGCCACCTGGTTGGCGGCAATCGTGCCGCTGGCGCCGGGCTTGTTCTCGACCACGACGGGCTGGCCCAGTGCCTCGGCCAGCTTTGGCGCGATCAGGCGGGCGATGATGTCGGCGCCGCCGCCGGGCGGGTAGCTGACGACCAGGGTCACCGGTTTGCCGCCGGCGATGGCTGCCGCAGCGGGCCTGATGGCCCAGGGGGCCAGCATGGACGCGCCGGCGGCACCGAGCAGCCGGCGGCGGGTCTTGGAAGAGGGGGAGTAGCTCACGGCGGGGCCTTTCGGTCGGGGGTCAGGAGATGGAGACGGTGTAGTGGAAGGCGTGGGCATCGCCGCGCGAGCTGCGCCACTCGATGCAGCGCCCGCTGATGTCGAAGGCCTGGCGCTGCACGATGGCGCAGGGATGAGCCGTGGGCAGCTGCAGGGCTTTCGCATCGGCGGCGCCGAGCTGGCCGAAGCTGATCTGGTCGACCGCGCGGTGCACATGGACGCCGCAGGCCGCCGCCAGATGCGGATAGAGCAGGTCGCCCCAGCCGGCGGTATCGCTGTGCTGCAGCGCCGCGCACAGCGGCAAGGGCAGCCAGATCTCCTCGGCCAGCCGCGGCAGCCCGTCCAGCAGCCGCAGCCGCCGCAGCCGCAGCACCGCATCGCCCGCCGTGAGGTCCAGCATATGGGCGACGGCCGCCGGCGCCGCCAGCGTCTGGCGCGAGACGATGCGGGACTTCGGTGTCTCGGTGCCGTCGCCGAAGCGGAAGAAACGCAGCATCGGCGCGCCGCTCAGGCCGGCGCGCACAAAAGTGCCGCGGCCATGGATGCGTTCGATCAAGCCCTGCTCGACCAGCAGGGCCAGCGCTTGGCGCATCGTGCCCAGCGCGACGCCATGCTGGCCAGCCAGCGTCTGCTCGGCCGGCAGTGCGCTGCCGGGCGGCCATTCGCCCGCCACGATGCGGCTGCGCAGCGCTGCCGCCAGCGCGCCATAGCGGCTCAGGCCGGGTGGCTGCTCGATGGGCGCGGCGGTATAGGCTGGCATGTTGATCTAGTCCTATAGAGGTGTAGATCAATGTAGCGCGTCTCGGCAGGCGCCGTCAAGCGCGAGGCACGCCCACAGGAAAGCGATCATTGCCCGCCCCCGGCGGCGCTGGGCATACTCCCCCACCATCAACAACAGGGGATGCCGGATGCGATGCAATGCGATGCGATGGATGGCCGCGGTCGGCCTGGCCGCCCTGGCCCTGCTGCCGGGGCTGTCCTCGGCCCAGCCCAAGCTGCTGCGCTACGCCAGCGCCTTCGATCCGCAGACCATGGACCCCCATGCGCTGACCCTGCAGTACCACTCGCGGGTGGTGACGCAGATCTATGAGGGCCTGGTCAACCGCGATCAGCAATTCCGGCTCGAACCCTCGCTGGCCCTGTCCTGGGCCCCGCTCGATGCCAAGACCTGGCGCTTCAAGCTGCGGCCCGGCGTCAAGTTCCATGATGGCAGCGCCTTCAGCGCCGACGATGTGGTGTTCTCGATAGCGCGTGCGCTGGCGCCGACCTCGCAGCGCGCCGCCCAGCTGCGCGGTGTGCTCGGCGCGCGCAAGGTCGACGCGCTGACGGTCGATCTGCAGCTCTCCGATCCCGATGCCATCCTGCCCGAGAAGCTCTGGCTGATCGCGATGATGAGCAAGTCCTGGAGCGAGAAGCACCAGGTCACGAAGCCGCAGGACTACAACGCCAAGCAGGAGACCCATGCGGTGCGCCATGCGATGGGCACTGGCCCCTTCATGCTCAAGCAGTACGAGGCCGATGTGCGCACCACGCTGGCTGCCCATCCGGCCTGGTGGGGCCGGGCCACGCACCAGGGCAATCTGGACGAGGCCCAGTACCAGGTGATCCAGTCCGACGCCACGCGGCTGGCCGCGCTGCGCTCGGGCCAGGTCGATTTCGTCATCGATCCGCCCTTCCAGGACGTGGCCCGGCTGCGCCAGGACCCGGGGCTGAAGCTGCTGGAGACCGCCGATATCGGCACGCAGTACCTCGCCTTCGACCAGCACCGCGAGGAACTGGCCGGCAGCAATATCAAGGGGCGCAATCCCTTCAAGGACCTGCGGGTGCGCCGCGCCGTCTATCTGGCCATCGATATGGACTTGATCGCGCGCCAGGTCTTGCGCGGCCAGGCGGTGTCCACCGGCAGCCCCGTCTCCAGCCTGGTCGACGGCTATCTGCCGGCGCTGGAGAAGCGCCCGGCGGCCGACCCGGCGGCGGCCCGTGCGCTGCTGACGGAGGCCGGCTACCCGCAGGGCTTCTCGACCAGCATGGACTGCGTCAACGTCTCCTACCGCCAGGCGGTCTGCCAGGCCATCACCGCGATGCTGGAGAAGGTGGGCATCAAGGCCAGCCTGCTCGCCTCGCCCAGCAGCCTGTTCTTCCCCAAGCTGAGCCAGGCCACCGGCAGCCTGATCGAGTATGGCTGGACGCCCGGCGGCGACGCCTGGAATGTGCTGAACTCGCTGGTACGCAGCCACGGCCCGTCGGCCGGCGCCTTCAATGCCGGCCGCTACAGCAACAGCCGGCTCGACGCCTTGATCGACGCGATTGCCACCGAGCCCGATCTGGCGCTGCGCCGCCAGCGGGTCGGCGAGGCGCTGAACCTGATGCGCGCCGATCTGCCGCTGCTGCCGCTCTACCGCATCAAGCACAGCTGGGTGATGCGGCCCCAGGTGCAGGCGGCGCAATGGCCCAATAGCGTGCTGGAGCTGCGCTGGGTCAGAATCGACTGATCCGTCATCCCAAGCGAGGAGGGCCGCATGTCACCAGTCCCCGTCAGCGACACCCGCCGCCTTGCGCTGAGCCGGCTGGCCCTGCCGGCCGTGCTGTCCTTGCTGCCCGGCCTGGCGCGTGCCCAGCCGCTGCGCACCACCCCGGCCCAGACCGAGGGGCCGTTCTACCCGACCGAGCTGCCCGCCGATACCGACTTCGATCTGCTGCGTCAGGGCGCGGCCCGCTACACGCGCGGCCGGGCGGCCTGGCTCGAAGGCCAGGTGCGCGACACCGCGGGGCGGCCGCTGGCCGGCGCCCTGGTCGAGATCTGGCAGTGCGATGCCGACGGCCATTACCGCCATCCGCACGATGGCGGCCGCGCCGATCCGGCCTTCCAGGCCTTCGGCCGTGTCGCCACCGATGCCGAGGGCCGCTACCGCTTCCGCACGCTGCGGCCGGTGGCCTATGAGGGGCGCACGCCGCATATCCATCTGAAGCTCAAGCGCGGCGCGCGAACGCTGCTGACCACCCAGCTCTATGTCGAGGGCGATCCGGGCAATGAGCGCGACTTTCTGTGGCGCAGCCTGCGCGATGCCCGCGACCGCGCGGCGCTGACCCGGCCCTTCGAATCCGCAGACGGCGGCGAGCTGCGGGCGCAGTTCCCGCTGGTTGTGGCACTGAGCTGATCAGTCCTCGGCCAGATGGCCGCGCGCGATCGCCTGGGCCTCGTTCTCGAAGATGGCCATCGCGGTCAGCAGGCGCCGAAAGCCCAGCTTGCGGTAGAAGGGCTCTTTGCCCGGCACCGAATACAGGATGATCTTCTTGTGGCCCTGGGACAGGCGGACCAGGTGCTGCACGATCTCGCGCCCCAGCCCCAGGCCCTGATGGCTGGGCAGCAGCGCGACATCGCAGACATAGGCGCAGTCGACCCCGTCGGCCAGCACCCGACCGGCGCCGACCAGGCGGCCCTGCTCGCGCACCAGGCAGCGATAGCGGCTGTTGCTGAACGCCGTCTTCAGATCGGCGGCGTTCTTCGTGCCCAGCGGCGCGGCGCGGTACAGCGCCGCCAGTTCTTCCCAGTCCAGCTCCTCGATGTTGTCCGACCATTGCAGTGACACGGCGGCTCCTTCTTGGGTATCAGGCCGGCCGCCAGCATAAAGCCTGCTGACTTCCTGTCCTGTATCAAGCTGCGCCCTGCGCATCGGCCTCACAGTGAGCCACAGGGGGGGCGGCGTGCCCATGGCCCCGCGAGGAGAGATGGATGAACACCAATGTCGGCGGCATTGATCGCGTGCTGCGCATCACTCTTGGGCTGGCTCTGATCGGCGCCACGCTCTATGGCGCCATCGGTCCCTGGGGCTGGATCGGCTTGCTGCCGCTGGCCACCGGCCTGGTCCGGATCTGTCCGGCCTATCTGCCGTTTGGCCTGTCGACCTGTGCCTTGAAAAGCGGCAGCGGCAGTAACAACAAGCGCTGAGGAGCTTGATCATGTCCACCGCAGCAAATGGCTACCGCCATCTGACCCAGCATGTCTCCGCCCAGCTGGCTGGGCTGAGGCAGAGCACGCCGGGCGTGATGCAGGCCTTCGGTGAGCTGGGTCGTGCGGCCATGGCCGAGGGCTCGCTGGACAAGAAAACCAAGGAGCTGATCGCGCTGGCCTTGAGCGTGGCGGTGCGCTGCGATCCCTGCATCGGCTATCACACCCAGGCTCTGGTCAAGCTGGGCACGACGCGCCAGGAGCTCGACGAGACCCTGGGCGTGGCCACCTATATGGGCGGCGGCCCCTCGCTGATGTATGCCGCCAGCGCGATCACCGCCTTCGAGGAATTCAGCGCCAAGGGATAGGCCTGCTCAGGCCGCCAGTGCCTGCGCTTCCAGCTCGGTCTTCAGCCCGGCCGGCAGCTTCAGCTGCTTGGCCAGCTCGTCCAGGTAGGCGCGCTCCATGAACGTGGTCTCGTCGGCCACCAGCAGGCTGGCCAGATACATCTCGGCGGCCAATTCGGGCGTCGCGGCGGCCTGGGCCACCTCGGCCGGGTCCAGCGGGCGGCGCAGCTCGGCCTCGAACCACAGGCGCAGCGTGGGGTCGGCCTCCAGCCGGTTCAACTCGGCCTCGACCAGGCCGCGCTCGCGCTCGTCCAGATGGCCGTCGGACTTGGCTGCGGCAATCATGGCCTTGAGCATCGCGCGGCTGTGCTGCTCCCGCTCGGGCGCGGGCAGGCGGTCGACGGTGCGCGCCGCCGGGGCCGGTGTTGCTGGCTGGCCCGCTGGCTGGCTCTGCTGCGCCTGCCAATTGCTGTAGGCCTTGTAGGCCATCAGGCCCAGCGCCGCGATGCTGCCGTACTTCAAGGCCTTGCCGCCGTAGCTGCGACCGCGCTTGCTGCCCAGCAGCAGGCCCAGGGCCCCACCGGCCGCCGCGCCCAGCCCCAGCTGGCCCAGACCTTTGCCGCCGCCACCGAGGCTGCCGCCCAGATTACCCAGCCCGCCGCCGGCCTTGCCGTCCAGCATCGCCAGACCGGATTTCAGCAGTTGTTCCAATGTCGACTGTGCGCTCATCGCTCGTCCTTGGTGAGTGAAAGAAGAAAAGGAGTGGCTTGCCTCAGACCAGCAGCGCCACGATGAAGATGCCCACCATCGTGAAGGCCAGCACAACCTTGGCCAGCAGCCCGGCCATCAGGCCCAGCCAGGTGGACAAGCCGACCGAGACGGCACGCTGCTGGTCACGGCGCGCCAGGTATTCGCCGACGGCGGCGCCGACCAGTGGCATGAAGAGCACGCCGATCAGGCCCATGAACAGGCCCGCGACGGTGCCCAACGCCGCGCCGACCAGGGCTTGGCGGCTGGCGCCGGCGCGCCGCGCGCCCATCAGGCCGGCCACATATTCCAGCACCCAGGCCAGCACGGCCAGCAGGCTGATCAGCGTCAGGCTGGGCCAGCCGACGTGGGCGAAGTTGTCGATCCAGGCGCCCAGCACGATGCCGGCCAGCACCAGGGCCGTGCCGGGCAGGGCCGGCAAGATGGTGCCGGCCAGGCCGACGACGATCAACACGACACTCAAGATCCACAACAGGGTGGGATTCACGCTGGCCTGCTCCGCAGTGTTTGAATTCCGGCAGCTGGGGGCTGGGCGGCGGATTTCAAGCCGGGGGCCAGGTCTTGTCAGCCGCCGCCCAGCGCCCGGTACAGCGCGATGCGGTTGAGCTGCTCGCTCAGTCGCACCGAAACCAGGCCCTGGCGGGCCGTGTAGAGCGAGCGCTGCGCGTCGAGCACCTCCAGATAGCTGCTGGCGCCGCGCTGGTAGAGCGTGTCCGACAGCGCGAAGCGGCGCTCATTGGCGGCGGTCAGCGCCTGCTGGGCGTCGAGTTGCTCGGCCAGGCTGCCGCGCTCGGCCAGTGCATCGGCCACCTCGCGGAAGGCGGTCTGCACGGTCTTCTCGTAGCCGGCCACCGCGAGGTCGCGGTCGGCCTCGCTGAGCTGCAGCGCTGCGCGGCGCCGGCCGGCGTCGAAAAGGGGCAGATTGATCTGCGGCACAAAGCTCCAGACCCCGCTGCCGCCGCTGAACAAACCGCCCAGGCTGGCGCTCTGCGTGCCGGCCGAGGCCGTCAGCGAGATGCTGGGGAAGAAGGCGGCGCGGGCAGCGCCGATATCGGCCTCGGCCGCACGCAGCCGATGTTCGGCGGCGCGCACATCGGGGCGGCGCTGCAAGACCTCCGAGGGCAGGCCTGCCGGCAGCGCCAGCAGCAGGCTGGTCGGCCCCTGCAGGCTGCCCTCGGCCGGCAGCAGCTCGGGCGCCAGCGGGCCACCGACCAGCAGCTCCAGCGCATTGCGGTCCTGGGACAGCTGGCTGGTATAGCGCGCCACGTCGACGCGAGCGCTCTCCACCGTGGCGCGGGCCTGGGCCAGGCCCAGCTCGGAGACGGCGCCCAGCGCCAGCGCGCGCTCGGTCAGGCGCAGCGAGGCCTGCTGGCTGTGCAAGGTCTCGCGGGCCACCTTCAGGCGCTCGGCATCGGCCGCCAGGTTCAGCCAGGCGTTGGCCACCTCGGCGACCAGGCTGATCTGGCTGCTGCGGCGGTTCTCCTCGACCGCGAAGAAGCTCTGCAGCGCGGCCTCGCTCAGATTGCGCACACGGCCGAAGAAGTCCAGCTCATAGCTGGCCAGGCCCAGGCGCACGCTGTACTGGCCGCTGGCCGGCTCGCCCTGGCGGGTGTTCGCGGCCGTCGCGTTGACGGTCGGCCACTGGTCGGCGCGCTCGATGCGGTAGAGCGCGCGGGCCCGTTCGATATTGAGCACCGCGATGCGCAGATCGCGGTTGTTGGCGAGGCTTTGGTCTATGGTCTGGCGCAGCCGCGGCTCGGTGATGAACTCGCGCCAGTCGATCGCGGCAGCCGACTCGCCCGCGCCTAGGCTGGGCCAGTCGGGCAGCGCCGGCACGGGGTGCTGCGGTTCGGGTGCCAGGCTGGCGCAGCCAGCCAGCAGCAGGGCCGCTGTCATCAGAGTCAGACGCGCCCTCATGCCTGTGCTCCCTGACGCGCAGCCGCGCGGCGCGCGAAGAAGCCGCGTATCAGCACATAGAAGATGGGCACGAAGAAGATACCCAGCACGGTGGCGCTGGCCATGCCGCCCAGCACGCCAAAGCCGATCGAGCGCTGGCTGCCCGAGCCCGCGCCGCTGGCCAGGGCCAGGGGCAGCACGCCGAACATAAAGGCCAGCGAGGTCATCAGGATGGGGCGCAGGCGCTGGCGCGCCGCCTTCAAGGTCGCCTCGATCAGACCCATGCCCTGCTCCTGCAGCGTCTTCGCGAACTCGACGATCAGGATCGCGTTCTTGGCCGACAGGCCCACGGTGGTCAGCAGCCCGACCTGGAAATAGACATCGTTGCTCTGCCCGCCCAGGGTGCTGGCGATCAGCGCACCCAGGATGCCCAGCGGCACGACCAGCATCACCGAGAAGGGCACCGACCAGCTCTCGTACAAGGCGGCCAGGCACAGGAACACGAACAGGATGGAGATCGCGTACAGGGCCGGCGCCTGCGAGCCCGACAGCCGCTCCTGGTAAGAACGACCGGCCCATTCGAAGCCTATGCCCTTGGGCATCTCGGCCATGATCTCCTCGATGATGGCCATCGCGGTGCCGGAGCTGACGCCTGGCGCCGCATCGCCGATCAGCTCGTAGGCCGACATGCCGTTGTAGCGCTTGAGCTGGCGCGGCCCGGACTGCCAGGACGCGCTGGCGAAGGCCGAGAACGGCACCATCTCGCCGGCGTTATTGCGCACATACCAGTGCTTGATGCTCTCCGGCTCCATGCGGAACGCGGCATCGCCCTGGATGTAGACGCGCTTGACACGGCCGCGGTCGATGAAGTCATTGACATAGGCGCCGCCCATCGCGCTGGCCAGGGTGTCGTTGATGCTGGCGGTGGACAGGCCCAGCGCGCCGGCCTTGCGGTCGTCGATCTGGATATTGAACTGCGGCGTGTCGCCGAGATTGTTGTTGCGCACCCGCGAGAGCTCGGGCCGGGCATTGGCCAGCTCGAGGAAGCGCTCGCGCGCCTCGGCCAGCGCCTGGGGCCCGAGGCCGCCGACATCCTGCAGTTGCACCGCGAAGCCGGCGTTCGCACCCAGGCCGCGCACCGCCGGCGGCAGCAGGATGAAGACCTGGGCATCACGCACCTGGGCCTGCAGCTCGCGGCCGAAGCGGCGCGCCAGCTCGGCCGCGCCTTGGCCGGCGCCGGCGCGCAGCGACCAGTCCTTGAGTCGGATGAAGCCCTGGCCGCTGCCCTGGTCGCCGCCCTGGCCGGTGACCAGGTTGTAGAACAGCACATCGTCCTGCTGGGCCAGATAGGCCTCGACGATGTCCATCGAGGCGCGCAGCCTTTCGTTGGTGGCACCCGGCGGCATGCGCACCTGGATCTGCAAGGTGCCCTGGTCCTCCTCGGGCAGGAAGGAGGTCGGCAGATTGCGGTAGAGCAGGGCGGCCGCGCCCAGCAGCAGGGCATAGACCAGCAGGCTGCGCCCGCTGCGCTTGAACAGGCCGGCGACGCCGCTGCGGTAGCGATCGGCGCTGCGGTCGAACAGGCGGTTGAAGCCGTCGAAGAAGCGGCCCAGCACAGGGCCGAGCAGGCCGCCCGGGTGATGATGCTCGCCCTTGGCGACCGGCTTCAGCAGGGTCGCGCACAGCGCCGGCGTCAGGGTCACGGCCACCAGCACCGACAGCAGCATCGCCGAGACGATGGTGATCGAGAACTGGCGGTAGATCACGCCGGTCGAGCCGCCGAAGAAGGCCATCGGGATGAATACCGCCGACAGCACCAGCGCGATGCCCACCAGCGCGCCGGTGATCTCGCCCATCGACTGGCGGGTCGCCTCCAGCGGGCTCAGGCCTTCCTCGCTCATCAGCCGCTCGACGTTCTCGACCACGACGATGGCGTCGTCGACCAGCAGGCCGATTGCCAGCACCAGGCCGAACATCGTCAAGGTGTTGATCGAGTAGCCGAAGGCCGCCAGGATGCCGAAGGTGCCCAGCAGCACCACCGGCACCGCGATCGCCGGGATCAGCGTCGCGCGCAGGTTCTGCATGAACAGATACATGATGGCCACGACCAGCACCATGGCCTCGATCAGGGTCTCGACGACGCCCTCGATCGAGACCTTGACGAAGGGCGTGGTGTCGAAGCTGACGACCGCCTTGATGCCGCTGGGGAAGAACGGTGCCAGCTCATCGAGCTTCTTGCGCACCGCCTCGGCCGTGCCCAGCGCATTGGCACCGGTGGCCAGAAAGATCTGCATGCCGGCGGCGTTCTGTCCGGCCAGCCGGGCGCGGGTGTTGTAGCTGTCGCTGCCCAGCTCGACCCGGGCCACATCGCCCAGCCGCACCACCGCGCCGTCGCCGCTGGCCTTCAGCACGACATTGCGGAACTGTTCCACCGTCTGCAGCTTGCTGCGCGCGGTGATCGTCGCATTGAGCTGCTGTCCGGGCGGGGCCGGCAGCGCGCCGATCTGGCCGGCCGACACCTCGGTGTTCTGCGCGATCAGCGCGGCGCGCACATCCGAGGGCATCAGCGCATACTGGTTCAGCTTGGCCGGGTCCAGCCAGACCCGCATCGCATAGCCGGTGCCCTGGATATTGACATCGCCGACGCCGTCGACCCGGCTGATCACGTCCTGCAGGCTGGAGGCGATGTAGTCGCCCAGATCGGTGGCCGTCAGCCGGCCGTCTTCCGAGATCAGTGACACCACCATCAGCAGATCGGTGCCGGCCTTGGTGACCGAGACGCCGCGGTCCTGCACCGCCTGCGGCAGCTGCGACAGCGCCTGCTGCAGCTTGTTCTGCACCTGCATCTGGGCCACATCGGGATCGGTGCCGGCCTCGAAGCTCAGCTGCACATTGGCCGAGCCGGAGCTGCTGCTGGTCGATTCCATCGACACCAGCCGGTCCAGCCCCTTCAGGCGCTGTTCGATGATTTGGGTGACCGAATCCTCGATGGTCTGGGCCGAGGCGCCGTTGTAGCTGGCGTTGATCGAGACGCGGGTCGGCGCGATATCGGGATACTGTTCCAGCGGCAGCAGGTGGATGGACAGCGCCCCCGCCAGCATGATGACGATGGCGATGACCCAGGCGAAGATGGGCCGGTCGATGAAGAAGCGGGCCATGGCTCAGCGGCCCGACGCCGGGGCCGAGGCCGCCGATGCTGCTGCTGCCTTGCCCGCACCCCGGGCCGGCTTGCTGCCGGCCGGCACCGGCCGCACCGGCGCGCCGACCTTGGCGTTTTGCAGGCCCTCGACAATGAGCTGCTCGCCGGCCTTCAGTCCTGCGGTGACCTGCCAGCGGTTGCCCACCGCGCGGTCCACCGTGACAGCGCGGCGCTCGACCTTGTTGTCGGCGCCCACCACCAGGGCCGAGGCCTCGCCATTGGGCGCGCGGGCAATGCCTTGCTGCGGCACCAGGATCGCCTGCTCATTGATACCGGTCTGCAGCAGCGCGCGCACATACATGCCGGGCATCAGCAAGCCCTCGGGATTGGGCACCAGCGCGCGCAGTGTCACCGCGCCGGTGCTGCGGTTGACCGTGACGCCGCTGAACTGCAGGCGGCCGGCATGCGGATAGGTGCTGCCGTCCTCCAGCAGCAGCCGGATCGGCGCTTCGCCGGCCTTGCCTGCGGCCTGCTGGCTGCCGTCGGCCAGCTCGCGCTTCAGGCGCAGCAGCTCGGCGCTGGACTGGACGATATCGACATAGAGCGGATCGAGCTGCTGCACCGTGGTCAGCGCCTCGGCCTGGTTGGCGGTCAGCAGGGAGCCGGGGGTCACGCTGGAGAGCTCGACGCGGCCGGCGATCGGCGCGGTGATGCGGGTGCGTTCGAGATTGATGCGAGCACTCTGCAGCGTAGCGCGGGCCACGGCCAGCTCGGCCTCGGCCTGCTGCAACGCGGCCTGGCTGTCGTCGCTGAGCTGCTGGCTCAGGGCGCCGAGCTTGGCCAGCTCGCTATTGCGCTGGGCGGTCACGCGGGCCGAGTTCAGGCTGGCCTCGGCCTTGGCCAGCGTGGCCTGGGCGCTGGCGACGGCGGCCTGGTAGCTGGCCGGGTCGATCTGGTAGAGCGGCTGGCCGGCCTTGACCGTCGCGCCCTCCTCGAACAGGCGGCGCTGCAGCAGGCCGCCGACCTGGGGCCGGATCTCGGCGGTCTGGCGCGCGCTGGTGCGGCCCGGCAGCTCGGTGCTGAAGACATGGCGTTGGGCCTGGACCTGATGCACGCCGACCTGGGGCGGCGGCGCGGTGGTGGCGGGCTTGTCGTTCTTGCCGCAGCCGGCGGCCAGCAACAGGGTGGCGAGGGCTGCGCCGGCGGCGCGAAGCTTGAAGGTCATGAGCGTCCAGCAATAGCGGTTGCGCCGATGATGCACTGCAAATGTGGAGAGAGCTTGAAGACCGCCGTGGCGGGACTGGCATCTCCCGCCGCAGCGCCCCTGAGGCGCTAAGCTTGGCGCTCCCGAGCCGCTTCTCCATGTCCCTGAGCATCACCGCCAAGCTGTTTGCCGCCGTGCTGACGACGGCCGTCGCCGTCGCGATCGCGATGGGCGTGGCCGCGCACATCAATCTGAACCGCGGCTTTCTGGGCTATCTGAACGAGCAGGCGCTGCTGCGCCTGGACCAGGCCGTGCCCAGTGTCGCGGCCGGCTACCGGACCCACGGCAGCTGGGAGTTCCTGATCAGGCAGCCCGATCTCTGGCATCGGCTGCTGCGGCCCTTGCCGGGCGATGACGGCACGCGGCCGGCCCAGGGCAAGCCGCCCCCGACCGTCTCCGACCTGACCGGCGCGACACGCCGCTTCACGCTGTATGACGCCCAGCGCCGGCGCCTGGCCGGCTTTCCCGGGCCGGCCATCAATGCGGTGGAGCGCGCCATCGTGGTCGACGGTGCCACCGTGGGCTGGCTGGCGATGGCGCCCTTCGAGAATGCCAGCTCGGCGGCCGAGCGGCGCTTCGAGGATGGTCAGACCCGCGCCAGCTGGGCCGTGGGCCTGGGCGCCACGCTGATGGCCGCCGCCATCGCGGCCTGGGCCTCGCGCCGGCTGCTGACGCCGGTCAAGCGCGTCGCCGCGGCCACCCACCGGCTGGCGGCCGGCGACTACGAGACCCGGGTCGATGTGCGCTCGCGCGACGAGGTCGGCCAGCTGGCGGCCGACTTCAACCGCCTGGCCCATACGCTGCAGCGCAATGAGCAGATGCGGCGCGAGTTCATGGCCGATGTCTCGCATGAGCTGCGCACGCCGCTGGGTGTGCTGCACGGCGAGCTGGAGGCGCTGGAGGACGGCGTGCGCACGCTGGACCAGGCCTCGCTGCGCTCGCTGCAGGCCGAGGTCGCGACGCTGAACAAGCTGGTCAACGATCTCTACGAACTCTCGCTGGCCGATGTCGGCGCGCTGGCCTACCGCAAGGCCGATGTCGACCTGGCCGGGCCGCTGCAGCAGACGGCCGGTGCCTTCGGCGAGCGCCTGGCGGCCAGCGGCCTGAAGCTGCAGCTGGAGCTGCCCGAAGCGCCGCTGACGGTGTTTGCCGACGAGCGCCGGCTGCAGCAGCTGTTCAACAATCTGCTGGAGAACAGCTGCCGCTACACCGAGGCCGGTGGCCTGCTGCGCATCGCGGCGCGCGCCGAAGAGGGTCAGGTCTTGATCGATGTGATGGACTCGGCACCGGGTGTCGGGGCCGAGCATCTGACGCGCATCTTCGACCGTTTCTTTCGTGTCGATCCCTCGCGCAACCGCAACAGCGGCGGCGCCGGCCTGGGCCTGACCATCTGCCGGCGCATCGTCGAGGCGCATGACGGGCGCATCGACGCGAAGCCCTCGCCACTGGGCGGCTTGTGGATGACGATACGCCTGCCGCAGGCCACGGCCGGATAACGGCGATGGACAACAAGCCCTGGCTGCCTGCCGACGCCGCCCGCATCCTGGTGGTCGAGGACGAGCCCAAGATGGCGGCCCTGCTCAGCGACTATCTGCGCGCCGCCGGCCATCTGCCCGAGTGCCTGGCCGACGGCCGCGAGGCGGTGCCGGCCTACCAGGCGCGGCGCCATGATCTGATCCTGCTCGACCTGATGCTGCCGGGCCGCGACGGGCTGGACATCTGCCGCGAGCTGCGCACGTTCAGCGATGTGCCCATCGTGATGCTGACCGCGCGGGTCGAGGAGGCCGATCGCCTGCTGGGCCTGGAGCTGGGCGCCGACGACTACATCAGCAAGACCCCGTTCAGCCCGCGCGAGATCGTCGCCCGCGTCAAGGCCATCCTGCGCCGCAGCCGCGTTCGCAGCCATCCCGGCGACGCCGGGCCGGCGGCCGCGCTGCAGATCGACGACGAGGGCTACCGCGCCTGGTTCAAGGGCCGCTTGCTGGACCTGACACCGATCGAGTTCCGCCTGCTGAAGACCCTGTCCAGCGCGCCGGGCCGGGTGTTCACGCGCGAGGCTCTGCTGGACCGCCTGCATGACGAGCAGCGCGCGGTCACCGACCGCGCGGTCGACAGCCACATCAAGAACCTGCGCCGCAAGCTGGAGCAGGCCGAGGCCGAGCCCGACTGCATCCGGGCGATCTACGGCGTCGGCTACCGCTACGACGGTTGAGCGACGGCGGTTGACGGCCGCCGAGCTCAGGCGATCGGCTGGAAGGCATAGCCCTTGCCGCTGGCGGCCATGCGGCCCAGCGCGGGGAAGGGGAAGTGGAAGCCGCCCAGCAGGGCCTTGTTGTCGACAATGCGCTGGAACATCTCGCGGCGCACCTTGCGGGCGGCCTCGGCGTCCATATCGAAGGTGACGGCCCAGTCCGGGTTGCGGGCGAACAGCGCCGGCACATTGGTCAGGTCGGCCACATAGAAGAAGCTCTGGCCGGCGGACTGCAGCTGAAACAGCGTGTGGCCGGGCGTGTGGCCGTAGGCGGCGATCGAGCGTATGCCCGGCGCGACCTCGGTGCCGGCCTCGAAGCGCTGCAGCATCTCGGCGGGCATCTGGGCGAAGGTGCGGCGCACATTGTTGAACGCCCCCTTCATGCCCTCGGGGGCGGCGGCCATCTTGGCATCGTCCATCCAGAAGGCATGCTCGGCGGCCGGCACCAGCACCTTGGCCTTGGGGAAGACGTAGTCACCGGCCTTGTTGCGCAGGCCGTTGATATGGTCGCCGTGGTAATGCGAGATCAGCACCGTGTCGATATCGCCGGGCTGGAAGCCGGCGGCGCGCAGCTGCTCCAGCAGCTTGCCGGTGGTCGGTCCGCCGAATTCGCCCAGGCCGGTGTCCATCAGGATGCGGCGGCCGCCGGCCACGATCAGGAAGGGCGTGTAGGGCACATCGATGTAGTCGGTGGCCAGGCCTTGCGAGGCCAGCAGGGCGCGCACCTCGGCCAGCGGCGCGTTCTTGACGAACTCCTCGCCCAGCGGGCGGCGGGTCACGCCGTCCAGCAGCGCGATCACCTCGACGTCACCGAGCTTGGTCTTCAGAAAGCCGGGATTGGCGATGCCGGGCATGCCGAGGTTCGGCGCGTTCTGGGCCCAGACGGGGATGAACGAGCCGGTGCTGTAGACCGCCGTGGTGGCCAGGCCTGCCCCGAGAAAAGATCGCCGATTCAGCATGAAAACTCTCCAGTCTGGTTGGTGAACGAAACGGTCGCCATGATCGCGGCGGGCCTGGATGCGCGCCGGCTGCCGCGCCTTAAGCAGTGCAAAGCCTGGGGTTATTGGCGGCGGCGGGCTGATCAGGCCAGCTGGCGCGGGCGGACCTGCGGCATCAGCCGCTCGATGGCCTCCAGCGGGACGCGCCGCCCGTCGGGCAGCAGCTCGGACAGCGCATTCAAGAGCTCGGGGCTGAGCCGACCGACCACCTGGGGCAGCTCGGCGAAGCGCAGGCCCTGGCGCACGATGAAGGCGATATAGCTGTGGCGCAGGCAGTCGGCCGTGACGGTCTGCGGCCGCGCCAGCTGGGCGTCGTGGGCGGCGGCGATGGCGGCGGCCTCGATGGCGGCGGCTCCCAGCGGCCAGCCCTCGGGCGTCATGAACAAGGCCGCATGGCCGGCCGCGCTCGGCGCGTCGGCGGCGGCGCGGCGCGCTTCAGCGAACTGCCGCAGCTGGGTCGGCAGCGGCAGGCTGCGGCCCTGCTCGCCGGGTACATGCAGCAGGTCGGCATCGAGCTCGATATGGACCAGCTGCAGCGCGGCCGTCTCGGCGCTGCTGAGGCCGGTCAGCAGCGCGCTGAGCAGGGCGCGCTGCTCGGTCGAGGCGTTCTCCAGCAGGCCGGCGACCTCGTGCGGCGCGAGTTCGCGAGGCAGGGGCGTGCTGCCGGTTTCCAGCGCCAGCGGCGGGGCCGCCGCGCTCAGCGTCGGTGGCGGTTCGGCGGCGGACAGGCCCATCCAGGGTTGATTCAGCACCACGGTCGGCGAGGCCGCCGGCATCGGCGGCGCGCGGTTGAAGAACTCGACGAACCAGACCGCCAGAAAGCTCAGCAGCAGGGCCGCGCCCGCCGCGATGCCGGCGTCGCGGCCGTAGTGCGGCTGCCAGGGTTTGACGGGCAAGGCGGCGGGCTCCAGCACCAGCAGGCGGGGTTGGCGGGCCGTCTGGCTGGCCTGCAGCGCGAGCAGTTGCTGCTGCGCCTCCTGCTGCATGCGCTGCAGGCCGTTCAGCTCGGCCGTCATCGACTGTGCGGTCTCGAGCTGGACGTTCAGGGTCTGCACCTGGCGCTGGTCGCTGGCCAGTTGCTGGCGCAGGCGTTCGACCATCGCAGCGCTGCTGGACTGCTCTTCGCGCGCCTCGGCCAGCGCGGTCTGCTGCGCCCGCGCGCTCTCGGTCTCGAGCTGCTGTTGCAGATCGGCGATGCGGGTCTTCAGCGCCCGGGCGCCCGGGTCCATCGCCAGGAACTGCGGCGTGAACTGGCGCTCCAGTGCACGCAGATTCTCCTGCTGCTGCGACAGGCGCTGCTCGATGGCCGCGAGGGCGGCGCCGTTGCGACCCAGCGGCAGGCGCTGGCCCTCGGCAAGGGCGCGCTCGATCGCCCGCACGCGGCCGGCCGCGCTGGCCTCGCGCTCGGTGGCGCTGCTCAGTGACTGGTTCAGTCCCTTGAGCCGCGACAGCGTCGGGCTCTCGTCGCGCGCGCCCGAACTGATCTGGCTGCGCTGCCGGTAAGCCTCCAGCGCCCGCCGTTTTTCTTCGACCCGCTCGCTGATCACACGCAGCGCCTCGCGTGCATCGCTCAGCTGGGCGGCCGACACCGCCTGGCCGATCTGGCCCTGCTCCTCGCGATAGACCTCGACCAGGGTGTTGACCAGGCGCGCCGCCAGCACCGCATCGCCGGCCTGGGCCTGGACCTGCAGCAGCTGCGATCCGGGCTGCTCGGTGATCGTCAGCATCTCGCGCATCGCGCTCAGCGCCGCCTCGGGCGTGGTCTGCGTGAAGAAGCCCTGCGGCAGCAAGCGGGTCAGTGCTTTCTCCAGCAGCGGGCGGCTGCCGAGCAACTCGCCCTCGCGCAACATCGCCTGCCTGGCGTTGTCGGCCGGCGCAGCGGTGGCTGCGGGCGTGCCGGCCGGCGTGATCTGCAGCAGCGCCTGGGCGCGGTAGACCGGCGCGCGCAGCCAGTTGGCGCCCTGGCCGATCAGCAGGGCCAGCAGGAACACGCCGAAAAAGACCTTGATGCGGCGGCGCATCGCCGGGCTGCGGCCGTGCAGCTCGGCGCCCGGGCCCAGGCTATAGGCCTGGGCCGGCCCGAACTGTGGCGGGTAGACGCCCGGCGGCGCAGAAGAACGATCAAACATGGGCCGGCCTCCGGTTGGTCGATGGGCTGACTATAGACATAGCACCGCTGCAAACCGCCGCACGCAGCGGCTACTATTCGTTCAATAGCCTGAAACTGGTTTCAGCTGCTGCTCTCAACACCTCTTACTCACCTGCTATCGCTCATGCCGCCCCGTCCCGCCAAGCCGGCTGCCGTCCAGCCGCCCAGCAGCCGCGCCACGATTGCCGATGTGGCGGCCGCCGCCGGCGTTTCCAAGGCCACGGTCTCGCGTTTTCTGAACCAGGCCGAGCTGCTGACCCGCGACATCGCCGCCAAGGTCGAGGCCGCCATCGCCCAGCTGGGCTACAGTCCCAGCCCGATGGCGCAGGCGCTCAAGCGCGGGCGCTCGCGCCTGATCGGCCTGGTGGTTGCCGATGTCACCAACCCCTTCTCGGTGGCGGTGCTGCGCGGCGCCGAGCGGGCCTGCCAGCAGGCCGGCTATCTGGTGATGCTGTTCAATCTCGGCAATGACGGCTCGCGCGAGCGTGAGGCCATCGAGGCGCTGTCCTCCTACCAGGTCGAGGGCTTCATCCTGAACACGCTGGGCAGCGACCCGCAGGCCCTGGCCGCCGCGGCGCGTCTGCACAAGCCGGTGGTGCTGGTGGACCGGCGCCATGCCGGCATGCAGTCGGATTTTGTCTCGCTGGACAATGCCGGCGCGGTGCAGCTGGCGGCCCAGCATCTGCTGGAGCAGGGCTGGCGCGAGCTGCTCTTTGTCTCCGAGCCCAGTGCCGGCGTCAGCTCGCGGTTGGAGCGGCTGCAGGCCTTCAACAACTTCATTGCTGCCCATGCCGGCCTGGGCAGCGAGGGGCTGGGCGGCAGCGCCTTCGAGAGCCGGGAGGCGCAGGGCGAGGACCTCGACCAGGCCTTGCGCGCGCTGCGCAAGCGTGCCGGCAAGAAGCCTGTGGCCCTGCTGTCCAGCAATGCGGTCGTGACCCTGCGGGTGTCGGCGGCGCTGGCCCGGCTGGGCTGGCGCTTTGGCAGCGATATCGGCTTCATCGGCTTCGATGACACCGCCTGGGCGCCCCATGTGGGCCCGGGCCTGAGCGCGATCGCCCAGCCCACCGACGACCTCGGCCATATCGCCGCGCGCTGCCTGCTGGAGCGGCTCGAAGGCCAGGCACTGCCACCCCGGCAGATCCTGTTGCCGGGCCAGCTCGTGGTGCGCGGCTCCTCCCAAAGGGCTTGAGCGAAGCGTCTGAAATTTACGGGTAAACCCGTGTATTCAGTCTGAAACCGGTTTCATAAACTGCGTTCACGGTGGTGCCGAGCGGGCATGCCACCCCGACAAGAACGACAAGCGAGACAAGCAAGCGTGAACTACGAGTTTCAGTTCGGTGCGGTGTTCGCCGCCTGGCCGCTGCTCTTGCAGGGCACCTGGACGACCATCGAGTTGTCCTTTCTGGCGATGGTGCTGGGCCTGCTCGTTGCGATCGCCTGTGCCTGGGGCAAGACGGCCGGCCCGGCGCCGCTGCGCTTCGCGATCAACAGCTATATCGAGCTGATCCGCAACACGCCCTTCCTGGTCCAGCTGTTTTTCTTCTTCTTCGCACTGCCGGCCCTGGGCCTGCGCTGGAGCGCCCACACGGCGGCGCTGACGGCCATGGTCGTCAACCTCGGCGCCTATGCGACCGAGATCATCCGCGCCGGCATCGAGGCGATTCCGAAGGGCCAGATCGAGGCCGGTCTGGCGCTGAATCTGAAGCGCCACGAGATCTTCCGCTTCGTGATCCTGAAGCCGGCGCTGAAGGCCATCTACCCGGCGCTGACCAGCCAGTTCATCCTCTTGATGCTCAGCTCCAGCGTGGTCTCGGTGATCTCGGCCGACGACCTGACCTCGGTGGCGGCGAACCTGCAGTCGCAGACCTTCCGCAGCTTCGAGATCTATATCGTCGTCGCGCTGATCTACCTGGCACTGGCGATGAGCTTCTCGCTGCTGTTCCGGCTGATCTACCGCCGCACGCTCAACTACCCCGACCGCCGCTGAGCGACGAAGGCGGACACCCATCATGCGTACCTTCGGATTTGCCGAGTTCCTCTTCATTCTTGAAGCCGCGAAGTGGACCATCGCGCTGTCGCTGATCGCCTTTGCCGGCGGCGCGGTCGGTGGCCTGCTGGTGGCGCTGGGCCGCACGGCCGAGAGCCGCTGGGCGCAGCGCGCCGCCGGCCTCTTCATCCAGATCTTCCAGGGCACGCCGCTGCTGCTGCAGCTGTTCCTGATCTTCTTCGGCGCGCCGGTGATAGGCCTGGACATCAATCCCTGGGTTGCGGCCGGTGCCGCGCTGATACTGAACAGCAGTGCCTTTCTCGGCGAGATCTGGCGCGGCTGCATCCAGGCGATCCCGCGTGGGCAGTGGGAGGCGGCCGAGGCCTTGAGCCTCAGCTATGTGTCGCGCATGCGCGATGTGGTGCTGCCGCAGGCCTTCAAGATCGCGGTGCCGCCCACCGTCGGCTATATGGTGCAGATCATCAAGGGCACCTCGCTGGCCGCCATCATCGGCTTCACCGAGCTCACACGCGCCGGCCAGATCATCAATAACGCGACCTTCCAGCCGCTGCTGGTGTTCAGCGTCGTGGCCGCCATCTACTTCGCGCTGTGCTGGCCGCTGTCGCTGCTGGCGGCGCGCATGGAGCGCCGCCAGGCCCGAGCGCTGGCGCGCTGATTGATTCTTTCGACCCACCCCTGGAGACAAGACCGATGAACAAAGCTATCCAAACCCGCCGCCTTCTGCTGGCCGCTGTTGCGGTGCTGAGCCTGGGCGCCTCGCTGTCGGCGTCGGCCCAGAGCGTCGCCGATCTGAAGAAGAAGGGCGAGCTGACCGTGGGCATGCTGGTGGACTTTCCGCCCTACGGCACACTCAACAGCGCCAATCAGCCCGACGGCTATGACGCTGATGTCGCCAAGCTGTTGGCCAAGGAGCTGGGCGTCAAGGTCAATATCGTGCCGGTGACCGGCCCGAACCGCATTCCCTTCCTGCTGACCAACAAGGTCGATCTGCTGGTGGCCTCGCTGGCGGTGACGCCGGAGCGCGCCAAGCAGGTGCAGTTCTCCAAGCCCTATGCGGCCGCCACCATCGTGGTCTATGGCGCTGCCAAGGCCACGATCAAGTCGGCCGCCGATCTGAAGAACTTCCGTATCGGCGTGGCCCGCGCCAGCACCCAGGACATCTCGCTGACCGCCGCCGCGCCGGCCGGCACCGAGATCCGCCGCTTCGACGACGACGCCTCGGCGATGCAGGCGCTGATGTCGGGCCAGGTCGACGCGATCGGCTGCTCGACCACCGTGGCCGCCCAGATCGCCCAGCGCGCCGGTGCCGCGTTCGAGAACAAATTCGTGCTGCGCCAGCAGCAGATGGCCGTCGCGATGCGGCCGGGCCAGGAGGAGTTGCTGAAGACCGTCGACGCCTTCATCGACAAGCACCGCGCCGGCGAGCTGAACACGCTCTACAAGAAGTGGCTGGGCACCGATTTCCCGGCGATGACGGCCAACTGAGCAGCGAGCAGCACCTCATGAGCACCGAGCCCATCATCCGCATCGAAGGCGTCAACAAGTGGTACGGCCAGTTCCAGGTCTTGACCGACATTGATCTGAGCGTGGCGCCGGGTGAGCGCATCGTCGTCTGCGGGCCTTCGGGCTCGGGCAAATCCACGCTGATACGCTGCATCAACCGGCTGGAGGCGGTGCAGCAGGGCCGCATCACGGTGGACGGCATCGAGCTCACGGCGGGCGGCAAGCAGGTCGAAGCGGTGCGCCAGGAAGTGGGCATGGTGTTCCAGCAGTTCAATCTGTTTCCGCACATGACGGTGCTGCAGAACTGCACGCTGGCACCGATGCGTTCGCGCGGCCTGTCTCAGGCCGAGGCCGAGGAGATCGCGATGAAGTACCTGAAGCGCGTGCGCATCCCCGAGCAGGCGCTGAAGTACCCCAGCCAGCTGTCCGGCGGCCAGCAGCAGCGCGTCGCGATCGCGCGGGCCTTGTGCATGACGCCCAAGATCATGCTGTTCGACGAGCCCACCTCGGCGCTCGATCCCGAGATGGTCAAGGAGGTGCTGGACACGATGATCACCCTGGCCGAGGACGGCATGACCATGTTGTGCGTCACCCACGAGATGGGCTTTGCGCGCAGCGTCGCCGACCGTGTGATCTTCATGGCCGATGGCAGGATCATCGAGCAGGCCCCGCCCGCCGAGTTCTTCGCTGCCCCCAGGCATGAGAAGACCCGGCAGTTCCTTGGCCAGATCCTGAGCTCGGCGCACTGATGAGTGCAGCACCGACATTGATCTCGCTGTCGTCCTTCGGCGCCAGCGAGGTGCTCCAGCACGGCCAGCTGCACTACACGCGGCTGGCCCAGGCGGCCGGTGCCGATGGCGTCGAGGTGCGTGGCGAGCTGCTGGCCAGCGAGGCCGAGCTGCCGGCGCTGGCCGCGACCGGCATGGTCAAGGTGTTCTCCAGCCCGGCCGGGCTGTGGACCGATGAGGGGCGGCTCGACCTGGCGGCGCTGGAGCAGGGCCTGGCCACGGCACGCCAACTCGGCGCCGCCCGGCTGAAGATGGCCATCGGGGGTTTCGCCGGCCCCGACGAACTGCCGGCCCTGCGCGAGCACCTGGCACACAGCGAGATCGAACTGGTGATCGAGAACGACCAGACGCCGTCGGCCGGCACGGTCGTCGCGCTGCAGCGCTTCTTCGCCACCGCTGACGCGGCGGGACTGGATCTGGGCATGGTCTTCGACATGGGCAACTGGCACTGGCTGGGCGAATGCCCGCAGCAGGCCGCCGCCGCGCTCGGCGCCCGCGTGCGCTATGTGCATTGCAAGGGCGTGCAGCGCGAGCGCTTGCGCTGGATCGCCGTGCCGATGGCCGACTCGGCCGCGCCCTGGCGCGCCGTGTTGCGGGCCTTGCCGCGCGCGCTGCCCTGGGCCATCGAATATCCGCTGCAGGGCGCAGACCTGCAGGCCACCACCCGCAGCGAGCTGGGCTTGCTGCAAGACGCAAGAGAGCAACAAGCATGAGCAGTCTGGATGTGATCACCTTCGGCGAGGCCATGATGATGCTGGTCGCCGACCGGCCGGGGCCGCTGGAACGGGCCGAGACCTTCTCCAAGCGCACCGCTGGGGCCGAAACCAATGTCGCGATCGGCCTGGCCCGGCTGGGTCTGCGGGTCGGCTGGGCCAGCCGCCTGGGCGCCGACTCGATGGCGCGCTATCTGCTGGGGGCGATGCAGGCCGAGGGCATCGATTGCTCGCATGTGGTCTGCGATGCGGCCCAGCGCACCGGCTTCCTGATCAAGGGCCGGGTCAGCGACGGCAGCGACCCACCGATTGAGTACCACCGCAAGGGCTCGGCCGCCAGCCTGATAGGCCCCGGCGATATCGACGCGGCCTGGCTCACCTCGGCCCGCCATCTGCATGCCACCGGCGTGTTTCCGGCGCTGAACGCCAACACCTATGCCGCCGCCGAACGCACGCTGGCCCTGATGCGCGCGGCCGGCCGCACAATCTCCTTCGATCCGAATCTGCGACCCACGCTGTGGTCCAGCCGCGAGGCCATGGTCGCCGGCATCAATGCCTTGGCCGCCAAGGCCGACTGGGTGCTGCCCGGTATCGAGGAAGGCAAGATCCTGATGGGCTCGGACGACCCCGTGGCGATCGCGCGCTTCTACCGCGGCCTCGGTGCCAGGCTGGTGATCGTCAAGCTGGGCGCGGACGGCGCCTACTACGATAGCGACACCGTGGGCAGCGGCCATGTGGCCGGCTTCCCGGTCGAGACCGTGGTCGACACCGTGGGTGCCGGCGACGGCTTCGCGGCCGGCGTCATCAGCGCCTTGCTGGCCGGTCGCAGCGTGCCCGAGGCCGTCAAGCGCGGCTGCTGGATCGGCGCGCGCGCGGTGCAGGTGCTGGGTGATACCGAGGGCTTGCCGACCCAGACCGAACTCGAAGCGGCGGGCCTGTGAGCCGAGTCCTTGTCTTCCGTGATCTGCCGCCGGACCAACTGGCGCGGCTGCAGGCCGTCCACGAAGTCACCGTCGCCGACCCGCGCAAGCCGGATCAGCGCGCCGCCTATGACGCGGCGCTGCCCGAGGCCGAGGGCCTGATCGGCTCCAGCTTCAAGATCGATATCGCGCAGGCGCCCCGGCTCAAGGTGGTGTCCAGCATCTCGGTCGGTGTCGACAACTACGATCTGGCGGCCTTGAAGGCGCGCGGCATCCTGCTGTGCCACACGCCCGGCGTGCTGACCGAGACCACGGCCGACACCCTCTTTGCGCTGATCATGGCCACGAGCCGCCGCCTGGTGGAACTGGCCCAGCATGTGCGCGAAGGCCGCTGGGACAAGAACGTCGGTGAGGACCTGTTCGGCTGGGATGTGCACGGCAAGACCTTGGGCATCCTCGGCTTCGGCCGCATCGGCCAGGCGCTTGCACGTCGCGCGGCGCTGGGCTTTGGCATGCCGGTGCGCTACTACAGCCGCAGGCCCGCCGACGTACCCGGTCTTGAGGGCAAGGCCCGGCATGGCGGCCTCGACGAGGTGCTGACCGGCTCCGACATCATCGCGCTGACCCTGCCGCTGTCCGAGGACACCCGCGGCCTGATCGGCGCGCGCGAGTTCGCGCTGATGAAGCCCGGCGCGATCTTCGTCAACGGCGCCCGCGGCGCCATCGTGCAGGAGGACGCGCTGCTGGCGGCGCTGGACAGCGGCCATCTGCGCGCTGCCGGCCTGGACGTGTTCGCCACCGAACCGCTGCCGCTGGATTCGCCGCTGCGCAGCCACCCCAGGCTCACGCCGCTGCCCCATATCGGCTCGGCCACGCACGAAACCCGGCACCGCATGGCGGTGCTGGCCACGGACAATCTGCTGGCGGCACTGGCCGGGCGCACGCCGCCGGCGGTTTATTCCTTGTAAGACCTCACGGTGCCAGGTCTTGCGCCCACGCCGGATTCAGCAGCGCATACACCTCATGGTCGCGCCACTGGCCGTCTATGAAGAGATAGCGCCGGCTGAGGCCCTCCTGGGCGAAGCCCAGGGCTTGCAGCACGGCGCGGCTGCGCTGGTTCTCGGGGCGTACGGCAGCCTGGATGCGGTGCAGGCGGACCTGGGCGCCGAACATCTCGGCGATCACGGCGCGCAGCGCTTCCTGCATCAGGCCCTGGCCCTGGGCCTGCTCGTCGAGGCTGTAGCCGAGGATGGCGTTCTGAAAAGCGCCTCGGGCGACCTGGGACAGATGAACCTGGCCGATCAGCCGGGCCGGGTCCTCGCGCCGGCTGAACCAGTAGCGATAGGCGCTGCCGGCGGCGAAGGCCTGCTCACCCTGGGCAAGGCGTTCGGCCACCGCCTCGGGCGCGAAGAAGTCGGCCGGGTAGGGCGGGTCCCAGCGGGCGAAATGGGATTGGTTGCGCTGCTGGTAGTCGCCGACGGCGGCGGTCAGCGCCACCGAGGGCGCGCGCAGCAGCAGGCGCTCGGTATGCAAGACCTGGGCGGCCGTGCTCATCGCAGAGCCTCGCGCAGAAACGCCAGCAGTTGCGCGCGCGACTGCGCCCGCGCCTCGGCCTGGCCGCCCACATGCACGCCGGCGCCGGGCCGCGTGCCATTGGGCACGTCCAGGCGCAGGCGCAGCGGGGCCGTGCCGTCGAAGCCGTGATAGGCACCGGGGTAGACGGTCAGCTGCGGGCGCGGTGCGGCCGAGGCCTTGGCCAGGGCTTCGCAAGGGGCGGCCGGCGTCCAGTCGTCGGCCCCGCCGACCAGCATCAGCAGCGGCGCGCTGGGTGCATAGCCGCGCTTCAGATCGTTCTCGCAGCCGGGATAGAAGGCCACTGCCGCGCGCGGCCGCAGCGGCTCGGCCGCGACCTCGGCCACCGACAGATTGGTGGCGGCCAGCACCGTGCTGCCGCCATTGGACCAGCCCAGCAGCGCGATGCGAGCGGGATCGACCTCGGGCCGCGCGGCCAGCCATTGCAGTGCGCCGAGCGCGTCGCGGCGGCGGTTCGTCATCGTGACGGCACGGCTGCCAAGCTTCTGCGTGCAGAGCTCGGTCTCGCCGCGCGGGGTCAGCGAGTCCAGCACCAGCGCATGCCAGCCCTCGGCATTCAGCAGGGCGCTATAGCTCCGCATGCGGGCATCGAGCTGGCCTCGGCCGTTGTAGGGGCCGCCGCAGCCGTGCAGCAGCAGGATGGTCGGGAGTGGCCCGGCGCCGGCCGCAGCGGCGAACCAGTGGCCGTTCAGGCTCAGTGCCCGGCCTTCGTGCCGGTCGAGGCTGGGCAGCTCCACGCGGGTCTGCGCCTGCAGCAGGCCGGCGCTCAGCGCCAGCACGGCGCAGCTGACCCGGGCGCGCCAGCGGGCGCTCATGGGCGCAGCGGCGGCGCGAAGCGCAGCGCCATCGCAATGCGGTTCCAGGCATTGATGCCGGCCACGGCGGCGGTCAGAAAGCTCAAGCTGGCGGCGCCGAACTCGGCCAGTGCCCGCTCGTACAGCGCGTCGTCGGCGCCGCCCTGGGGTGCCAGGGTCAGCGCCTCGGTCCAGGCCAGCGCGAGGCGTTCGCGCTCGCTGTAGACCGGCGCCTCGCGCCAGGTGGCCAGCAGGTCCAGCTTGGCCGCCGGCACTTGCAGATCGCGGGCCACGTTCAGATGGAACTGCAGGCAGAAGGCGCAGCCATTGAGCTGCGAGGCGCGGATCTTGATCAGCTCCTGCAGATCCTTGGGCAGGCCCGAGGCGTTGACGGCCTTGCCCAGCGCGATCAGGGCTTCGCTGACGCCGGGCGTCAGGGCGGCGAACTCGGGACGGTCGATACGGGCTGCGGTCATGGGTGAAGGCGGTTCAACAAGGATGGCGGGATTATCGGCGGCGGGGCTGGGGCAATTTGTCCAAAGGCAATTTGTCCAATCGCGCGCGGCCGGCAAAGCCCGAAAAATGGCCCTCTGTTGAGCCAGCGCAAGCCCGCAATCCCGTTGGCTTGCGCGGCCGCAAGGATTTTCATGGATGCTTTCATGCTGGCCCGCATGCAGTTCGCGGCCAATATCACCTTCCACATCCTGTTTCCGACCATCAGCATCGCGCTGGGCTGGGTGCTGCTGTTCTTCCGCTGGCGCTGGCTGAAGAGCGGCGCGCTCGCCTGGCTGACGGCCTACCGCTTCTGGACCAAGGTGTTTGCGCTGACCTTTGCGCTGGGCGTGGTGTCCGGCATCACGATGAGTTTCCAGTTCGGCACCAACTGGCCCGGCTTCATGGAGCGGGCCGGCAATATCGCCGGGCCGCTGCTGGGCTACGAGGTGCTGACGGCCTTCTTCCTCGAAGCCGGTTTCCTCGGCGTGATGCTGTTCGGCCATGGCCGGATCAGCGAGCGCGTGCACCTGGGCGCCACCTTGATGGTGGCCTTCGGCACCACGCTCAGTGCCTTCTGGATCCTGAGCCTGAACTCCTGGATGCAGACGCCGCAGGGCTTCGAGATCATCAACGGCGAGTTCCACGCGCTGAGCTGGATGGCGGTGATCTTCAACCCTTCCTTCCCCTATCGCCTGGCGCACAAGCTGCTGGCCTCGGGCCTGACCGTCGCCTTCATCCTGGCCGGCGTCAGCGCCTGGCAGCTGCTGAAGGGCAAGGTCCAGCCCCATACCGCGCGGGTGCTGCGTGTCGGCCTGAGCCTCGCAGCCCTGCTGATCCCGCTGCAGATCCTGGTCGGCGATCTGCATGGCCTGAACACCTTGATGCACCAGCCGGCCAAGATCGCCGCGATGGAGGGCGTCTGGCAGACCGAGCGGGGTGCGCCGCTGCTGCTGTTCGCCTGGCCCAACGAGAAGACCCGCAGCAATGACTTTGCGATCGGCATCCCGAACGGCGCCAGCCTGGTGCTGACCCACCGCGCCGACGGCGAGATCCGCGGCCTGGACGAGTTCAAGGGCGTGCATCCGCCGGTGGCGCCGCTGTTCTTCGGCTTTCGCATCATGGTGGGCCTGGGCCTGCTGATGCTGGCGGCCAGCTGGCTGGGGCTGTGGCTCTACCGACGCCGCGGCTGGCAGGCCGAGCGCCTGCCGCGGCCGCTGCTGCGCCTGCTGGTGCTGATGAGTTTTTCCGGCTGGATCGCGACGGTGGCCGGCTGGTATGTGACCGAGATCGGCCGCCAGCCCTTCATCGTCTACGGCCTGCTGCGCACCGCCGAGGTTGTCTCGACGACGCCGGCGCCGCTGATTGCCGTCACGCTGGCCGGCTATCTGAGCCTGTACCTGGCCTTGCTGGTGGCCTATGTGGCGGTGATCAAGACCATGGCCGAGAAGCCGGTCGACGCCTCTCTGCCCGGGCAGGGCGCCATCCATCTGAGGACTGCCGCATGAACGCCGATATCTGGATGCCCCTGGTCTTCATGGGTTTGATGGGCCTGGCCCTGCTGATCTATGTGGTGCTGGACGGCTATGACCTGGGCGTGGGCCTGCTGATGGCCGGCGCCCCGGACGCGCACAAGGACCGCATGGTGGCCTCGATAGGCCCGTTCTGGGATGCCAACGAGACCTGGCTGGTGCTGGGCGTGGGCATTCTGCTGATCGCCTTCCCCAAGGCCCATGGCCCGATTCTGCAGGCCCTGTACCTGCCGGTGGCCGTGATGCTCTTGGGCCTGATGCTGCGCGGTGTGGCCTTCGACTTCCGCGTCAAGGTGCAGGCGCAGTGGAAGCCGCTGTGGAACCGCGCCTTCATCGCGGGATCGCTGCTGGCCTCGCTGGCCCAGGGCTGGATGCTGGGCCGCTATATCAGCGGCTTCGCCGAGGGGGGCGCCTACACGCTGTTTGCCGCCGTGATCGCGCTGGCGCTGTCGGCCGCCTATGCCCTGCTGGGCGCCGGCTGGCTGCTGATGAAGACCGAGGGCGAGCTGCAGGCCCGCGCGCTGCGCAGCGCCAAATACGCCTGGCCGGCCGTGGTGCTGGGCCTGGCCCTGATCTCGCTGGCCACGCCCTGGATCAGCCCGACGGTGCGCGCGCGCTGGTTCGCGCTGCCCGAGCTGATCGCGCTGCTGCCGATTCCGCTGATCAGCGTCCTGGCCTTGCTGGCCTTGCGGGCGCTGCTGAACTCGCACCGGGTGCTGGGCAAGCTGTGCTGGCTGCCGTTCGCGCTGATGGTGCTGGTGATGCTGCTGGGTTTTTTCGGCCTGGCCTACAGCCTCTATCCCTTCGTGATGATGGACAGGATGACGATCTGGCAGGCGGCCGCCGCGCCGAAGTCACTGCAGTTCATCCTCGTCGGCTGCGCGATCACCGTGCCGGTGATCCTGGCCTACACGGTGTTCGCCTACCGGGTGTTCTGGGGCAAGGCCGGCGATCTGCGCTATGGATGAGGGCTGAGCTCATCCGCCGCTGCCGCAAGTCATGCCGAGCAGATCGCAATTCGTCGCCTGGCGCTGGTGGCGGGGCGCCTGACTTTCGATACTCCCTCCATCGCGAATCTGGCGGTGAAGGGGAGACAATGAACAAGAATGTGGCGTCCGCCATCTACCATGCCCTGCTGGCGCCCCTGGTCCTGGTGGCCCTGCTGGCGCCGGCGGCGCCGGTGCAGGCCAGCGAGCTGGTCAAGCTGGCGCGGCTGGTCGTCACCGGCAAGCGCCTGAGCCCCGAGCCGACCGCCGCCGAGCGGGCCCGCATCCAGCAGCTGCCACCGGTGCTGATCGAGGGCCGGCGCAGCACCGACGGCCTGCAGGTCGCGGCCCAGCCGCGCGGCTTGCCCAAGGCCTTGTGACGCACCAGGGTGGTGTGCTGGGCCTGCTTTCATCCCCACGGCCGGGCGCCGGCGCACCATCTTCTGGCGCGGCCGTCAATCCTTGTGCGTCAGTCGCGCAAGCCCCGCTGCGGCACTGATTTACCCCCTCCCGCGCTGCCGCGTTTGCGCTCACACTGCGCGGCTTTGCGGGCCCCTGGTCTTCCAGGGCGGCAACAAGCCCGCCAGCGATCGAGGACCAGAGATGAGCAGCAAGCAGTGGCGCAAGGGCGTGCCCTTTCATGCCGATGTGGCGCCCTGGGTGCGCCATATGCCCCAGGTCGACGAGTACCGCGAGAACCTGCTGCGCCTGCAAGCCGTCTGGGACAGCCTGGCCCTGCTGGGCCAGATGAGCGGGGCGGCCGCCGATATTGCCCACACCCGGGCGGCCTTCGAGGCGTTGACCGCGCGGCTGCTGGACAACCTGGCGCGGCGCCTGCTGGACAACGCCCGCCAGCGCCTGCAGGGGCAGGCCCAGGTGGCGATCGACATCCTGGTGCGCAATCTGTTCGAGCGCACGGCCGACGTCAGCTTTCTGGCCGCCGATGCGCCCTTGCGCGCGCTGGCCGCCGGCGGCGACGACAAGGCGGCCGAGGCGCGGGCCGCGCTGGAGGCTCGCTTCAGGGCCTATGTGGCCAAGTACTCGGTCTATGACGACATCGTCCTGCTCTCGCCCCAGGGCCTGGTGCTTGCGCGGCTGGACCGCAGCGTCGCGGCCACGCACAGCGCCGACCCGCTGGTCGCGCAGGCGCTGCGGCCCGGCGTGCCCTATGCCCAGCGTCATGGCGCCACCGATCTGCTGGACGGGCGCACGGGCCTGATCTTCGCCAGCGCGGTGCGGGGCGAGGAGGGCGGAGCCTGCGGGGTGCTGTGCCTGTCCTTCCGCCTGGCCGACGAGATGCGCAGCGTGTTCGCCCAGCTGCTGCCGGCCGGCGAGCGCACGGTGCTGGCCCTGGTCGATGCCGAGGGTCAGGTCTTGCAGAGTTCGGATGCCTGGCAGATCCCGCCCGGCGCCCGGCTGCCGGCCGTGTCGCGGCAACGCCTGGTGTTTGCCGGGCGCGACTATCTGGCCGTCGCGGCACCGGCCAATGCCTACGAGGGCTATGCCGGGCCGGGCTGGTCGGCCGTGGCGCTGGTGCCGGTCGAGCAGGCTTTCGATATGGATCAGGCGGCGCAGCCGGGCGCCGGCGAAGCGCTGACGGCCGGGCTCGACACCCGCGATCTGTTCGATGCCGAGCTGCACGGCATTCCGCTGGAGGCCTCGCGCATCCAGCGCGATCTGTCGCGCTCGCTGTGGAACGGCAGCCTGCGCAGCCGCGCACGGACCGAGGCGGCCGGCTTTGCGATCACCTTGCTGGGCGAGGTCGAGCGCACCGGCCAGCGGCTGCGCCTGGTGTTCGAGCAGGCGATCGCCAATCTGCAGCATTCGGCGCTGGCGGCGGTGTTCGACAGCGCGGTCTTCCATGCCCGGCTGGCCATCGACATCATGGACCGCAATCTCTACGAGCGCGCCAATGACTGCCGCTGGTGGGCGCTGGACGCCGAGCTGCAGCGGCTGCCGAGCGGCGAGATCACGGTGGCCCAGGCCGGCGAGCGCCTGCGCCATATCAACAGCCTCTACACGGTCTATGCACTGCTGCTGGTGTTTGACGCCGAGGGCCGGGTGCTCGCGGTGTCCGACCCGGCCCAGGCCCATCAGCAGGGGCGGCTGCTGGACGCGCCCTGGGTGGCCGCCACCCTGGCGCTGCGCGATCGCGAGCGCTACGCGGTCTCGCCGCACGCGGCCTGCGGGCTCTACGGCCCGCATGGCGAGCGGCCCACCTATGTCTATGCCGCCGCGCTGCCGGCGCCCGATGATGGCAGCCGGGTGCTGGGCGGCATCGCCGTGGTGTTCGATGGCGAGCCGCAGTTCGCCGCGATGCTGCGCGATGCGCGGCCGCCCGGTGCCAGCGCCCTGCTGCTGAGCCGCGACGGCCGTGTCGTGTCCTCGACCGACCCGCGCTGGCCGGTCGGCGGCGGCGGGCCGCTGGCGAGCACCGATCTGGCGCTGGCGGCCGGCGAGACCCGTCGCTGCGAGCTGGAGATTGACGGCCTGGTGTATGCGGTGGGCATCGCGATGTCGGGCGGCTACCGCGAGTACCGGCGCGGCGCCGCGCCCGGCGAGCAGGATGTGGCGGCGGTGATGCTGATGCCGCTGGGCCAGCGCCTGGCGCCGGCCGCCGGGCTGCCGCCCGCGTTCGAGCCCGAGGCATTCCGGGCCGAACTCGGCGCTCCGATGCTGGATGTGGCCAGCTTTCTGGTCGACGGCCAGTGGCTGGGCCTGCCGGCCCGGCAGACCTTGGAGGCGCTGGAGCGCCCCCGCCTCACCGGCATGCCGAATGCGCCGGCGGCCCTGCTCGGCATGCTGAGCCATCAGGAGCAGATGCTGCCGGTGCTGGATCTGGCCTGCCTGCTCTATGGCCGGCCCGGCACGGCAGCCGAGGCACCGGTGCTGGTGTGCCAGCGCGAGGGCGGGCAGCGCCTGGCGCTGTGCGTGCAGGAACTGGGCCAGGTCTTCAGCATCGCCGCCGAGGCCGCCCGGCCCAGCCCGACGCGCGGTGGCCGCGAGCGCCTGCTGCGCGGCGCAACCGGCGGCCAGATGCTGACCCTGCTCGATGTCGAGGACCTGTGGCGCCAGCTCGCCGGCGGCGAGCTGGCGGGCGGGCTGGCGGGTGGCCTGGACCTGATCGAGGGCTGATCAGCCCCAGCCCGGCGGGTTCGGGTGCAGCCGTGCCATCGCATAGCTGTCGACATAGCGGCCGGCCCGCAGCGCGTAGGCGCGCTGGCGGCCCTCGATCTCGAAGCCGAAGTGCTGGTAGAGCTTCAGCGCGCGCTCGTTGTCGACAAAGACGCCCAGCTCGATGCGCAAGACCTGGCCCCAGTTGTCGGCATAGTCGATCAGCGCGGCCATCAAGGCCTTGCCGACACCGCGCCCCTGGGCCTGCGGGGCGACCGCCAGGCCCAGATGCATCACATGGCGGCGGCGCAGCGCCGGACCGGCCGCGTGCAGGCCGGCGCTGCCGACGACCTCGCCGCCGGCCACGGCCACCAGGGGCAGGTCGGTGCCACCGGGCGCCAGATTGTTCTTCAGCCGCTGCTCCCATTGCTCGGTCGAGGCGTGGGGCAGTTGCAGCAGGCCCGGCAGCACCTCGGGGTGACTCATCAGCTGGGCCATGGCGGCGGCGTCGGCGGTCTGGCTGCGTCGTATCGTGATGTCCATGATGTCGTCCTTGTGGGATGGGCAAGAAAAAAGCCCGCTGGGTCTCAGCGGGCTCGGGGGGGATTCGGTGGGTTTCTAGCGTGGGGGCCTGCCGCTGTACCGGCCCCGGCGCGTATCGTCAAAGACGAAGCGATGCATCTGCTGGGAGCAGATGGCTAGGGTCAGATGTTGAGGGCGGCAAGGGCACGACATGGGCCCAGTATGCTGGGCCTGGCGCGACAAGGTCAACTGGGCGCACGTCGCATCGCGGCGACAATCAGGTCATGCCTCGCCTGTCCGCCATCGTCCCGCCCAGCCCCGTCATCGAAGCAGTAGCGCCACGCCCGCGCGGCCAACCGCAGCCGGCGCTGCGCTATGCGCTGCGGGCCGGGCCCAGCGCGATCGACGGTCTGGGGGTGTTCGCCGAGGAGGCGATCCCGGCGCGCCGCAAGATCGGCGAGATGCGCGGCGAGTCGATCTCGGTGCGCGAGGCGCGCCGCCGCGCCAAGGGGCGCGAGCGCATCCATATCGTCGAGGTGTCGGAGACTCGCGCGGTGGATGCGACGGACTCTCCCGAGCCGATGCGCAATATCAACCATTGCTGCGCGCCCAACGCGGTGCTGCGCATCCGCCAGGGCCGGGTCGAGTTCTATGCGCTGCGCGATATCGAACCCGGCGAGGAGATCACCTGCCACTACGGCGACAGCCACCACGAGGGGCGGCTGCGCTGCCGCTGCGGCGCACCGAACTGCAGCGGCAGGCTCTGAGCCGAGCGGCGCTGCTCAGTGCAGCGGCGCTTCCGGTGCCGGGTGCTGCAGCCAGAACAGGCGCAGGTCCTGCACCGAGAACAGCGCATCGTCGATCAGCACGTCCTGGTCCACCTCTTCGCCTTCGTCATAGGCCTCGACGATATAGGCCTCGCGCTGCTCGCCGGCCGGCATCGCGACGGCGGCCACCGACATCAGCATCGCGTCCAGCATCTGGCCGGCCTCGCTGTCGGTGTCGTGCACATACCAGTGCTGCTGGTTGTCTTCCACCGCCTGCATAAAGCCCTCCACCCACATCACGCCGGTGGGCGGCAGCTCGGCCAGCTGCTCGGCGCGCAGCACGCCTTGCGACAGCAGCTCGGCCTTGGTGGCCTCGTCGAACTCGGTGATCAGCGGGCTCAGTTGCATCGCGTCGGGCTGCTCGGCCAGTGGCTCGGGCGCCAGGTTCTCGGCGATCTCGTTCCAGCGCTCGTGCAGCGCGTCGGTGAAGGCCTCCAGCTGGTCCTGCGCCTGCAGCGGCTCGGGCCAGTTCTCGCCGAACAAGGCATCCATGGCCTGCAGCGGCGAGGCGACGACGGGGCCGCAGATCAGCGCCGTCATATAGCCGTCCAAGGTGTCGATCGGCACCGCCTCTTCGTCCTCGCTCGATTGCGCGGCAAGAATATTCAGCAGGGCGGCCAGGCGCTCGGCGTTGTCATGGTCCAGGGTGTCGCTCACAAGCGCCTCCTCAAAAAACAAAAAAGAACAGGGGCCCCGAGGGGCCCCCGTGTGTGGAATATCGTAGCCGGGTTCAGAGCAGGCGTTCGCCGATCCAGGCCTGCACGCCGGCCAGGGCCGCGGGCAGGGCTTTCGCGTCGGTGCCGCCGGCCATGGCCAGATCGGGCTTGCCGCCGCCCTTGCCGCCGACCTGCAGCGCGACGAAGTTGACCAGGTCGCCGGCCTTGATCTTGCCAATGCTGTCGGCCGTGACGCCGGCGGCCAGCTGGACCTTGTCGCCGTCGACCGCAGCCAAGACGATGGCGGCGGTCTTCAGCTTGTCCTTGAGCTTGTCCATCGTTTCGCGCAGGGTTTTCGCATCGGCGCCGGGCAGCAGGGCGGCCAGCACCTTCAGGCCCTTGACGTCCACCGCCTGGGCCAGCAGCTCGTCGCCCTGGGCCGAGGCCAGCTTGCTCTTGGCGGCGGCCAGCTCCTTCTCCAGCGACCGGACCTGGTCCAGCACCGCATGGATGCGTTGCTCCAGCTCGGCGGGCGCCGTCTTCAGGCTGCCGGCGACGGCCTGCACCGTGGCTTCCAGCGACTGCAGATAGGCCAGCGCGTTGTCGCCGGTGACGGCTTCGACGCGGCGCACGCCGGCGGCCACGCCGCCCTCGGCGACGATCTTGAACAGGCCGATATCACCGGTGGCCTTGACATGGGTGCCGCCGCACAGCTCCTTGGAGCTGCCGATGCTCAGCACGCGCACCGTCTCGCCGTACTTCTCGCCGAACAGCATCATCGCGCCGCTCTTCTGGGCGTCGTCCAGCGCCATGACCTCGGCCTTCGCCCCGGCGTTGGCCAGGATCTCGGCGTTGACGATGGCCTCGACCTTGGCGATCTGCTCGGCCGTCATCGGTGCGTTGTGCGCGAAGTCGAAGCGGGTGCGCTCGGCGTTGACCAGCGAACCCTTCTGCTGAACATGGGCGCCCAGCACCTCGCGCAAGGCCTTGTGCATCAGGTGGGTGGCGCTGTGATTGCGCACGGTCTTGGCACGGGCCTCGGCGTTGACCTTGGCGACGAACTGGTCGCCGACCTTGATCGCGCCTTCCAGCACGCGGCCATGGTGGCCGAACACATCGGCCTGGATCTTGATCGTGTCCTCGACGGCAAAGCGGCTGCTGTTGTTGCGCAGCTCGCCGGCATCGCCCGCCTGGCCGCCGCTCTCGGCGTAGAAGGGCGTGTGGTCCAGCACGATCACGGCATCGTCGCCGGCCTTGGCTTCTTCGGCCGAGACACCGTCCACATAGACGGCAGTGACCTTGGAGGTTTCACAGACCAGGTGCTCGTAGCCATGGAAGGCCGTGGGCGCGCCCTTGTACTCAAGGCCGGCGGCCATCTTGAACTTGCCGGCCGCACGGGCCTGCTCGCGCTGGCGCGTCATCGCGGCGTCGAAGCCGGCCTGGTCCACCGTGACGCCGCGCTCGCGGCAGACGTCGGCGGTCAGGTCGACCGGGAAGCCATAGGTGTCGTGCAGCTTGAAGGCGGTCTCGCCGTCGAACACGGTCTCGCCCTTGGCCAGCGCGGCTTCCAGGATTTCCATGCCGTTGGCAATGGTCTGGAAGAAGCGCTCCTCTTCCTGCTTCAGCACCTCGGTCACGCGGGCCTGGGCCTGGCGCAGCTCGGGGTAGGCATCGCCCATCTGGTTCACCAGCTCGGCGACGATCTTGTGGAAGAAGGGGGTGCGCGCGCCCAGCTTGTAGCCATGGCGGATCGCGCGGCGGGCGATGCGGCGCAAGACATAGCCGCGGCCCTCGTTGCCGGGGATCACGCCGTCGACGATGGTGAAGGAGCAGGCGCGGATGTGGTCGGCGATGACCTTCAGCGAGGCGCTGTCGGCATCACAGTTGCCGGCTCCTGCACCGTCAACGGCGGCCTTGGCGGCGGCCAGCAGGCCGACAAAGGTGTCGATCTCGTAGTTCGAGTGCACATGTTGCAGCACGGCCGCCAGGCGCTCCAGGCCCATGCCGGTGTCGACCGAAGGCTTGGGCAGCTTGTGCATCACACCGTCTTCGGTGCGGTTGAACTGCATGAAGACGTTGTTCCAGATCTCGATATAGCGGTCGCCGTCTTCATTGGGTGAGCCCGGGGGGCCGCCAGCGATCTCGGGGCCGTGGTCGTAGAAGATCTCGGTGCAGGGGCCGCAGGGGCCGGTATCGCCCATCATCCAGAAGTTGTCGGACATATAGCGGCCGCCCTTGTTGTCGCCGATGCGCACGATGCGCTCGGCGGGCACGCCCACCACCTTGTTCCAGATCTCGTAAGCCTCGTCGTCCTCGGCATAGACGGTGACCCACAGCTTCTCGGCCGGCAGATTGAACTTGGTCGTCAGCAGCTCCCAGGCGTACTGGATCGCATCGTGCTTGAAGTAGTCGCCGAACGAGAAGTTGCCCAGCATCTCGAAGAAGGTGTGGTGGCGCGCGGTGTAGCCGACGTTGTCCAGGTCGTTGTGCTTGCCACCGGCACGGATGCACTTCTGGCTGGTCGTCGCGCGGCTGTAGGCGCGCTTGTCGAAGCCCAGGAACACGTCCTTGAACTGGTTCATGCCCGCATTGGTGAACAGCAGCGTCGGGTCATCGCCGGGCACGACCGGGCTGGAGGAGACGATCTGATGCCCTTTGGACTCAAAGAACTTCAGAAAGGTTTGGCGAATCTCAGCTGCTTTCATTCCGGGGCTTTCCTGCGCACCGCCGGCCGGGATGCCAGCGGTAAATGCTTGATTTTTCGGGGATTTCGATTATAGGGCGGGGGCCGCCCGGGCCGGCAGCCGCTCTGCTTTAGAGTTGGGCCATCGGATAGATATCGGAGGACGCATGACGGATGGCAACAACAGTCCCCTGGCTGCGCTGGAAGACGCCAGCCTGCTGAAGACCCAGGCCCTGATCAATGGCGAATGGGTCAGCGGCAAGAGCATGTTTGCGGTCCATGACCCGGCCACCGGCGCCCATCTGGCCGATGTCGCCAACCTGGGCCAGGCCGAGACCGAGGCCGCCATCGCCGCCGCCAACAATGCCTGGGTGGTCTGGCGCGGCAAGACCGCCAAGGAACGCGCCGCCATCCTGATGCGCTGGCAGCAGCTGCTGGTCAAGCATGCCGACGACCTGGCCCGCATCATGACGGCCGAGCAGGGCAAGCCGCTGGCCGAGGCGCGCGGCGAGGTGGTGTACGGCGCCAGCTTCATCGACTGGTTCGCCGAGGAGGGCAAGCGGGTCTATGGCGAGACCATCCCGACCACCGACAACAACAAGCGCTACCTGGTGCTGAAGCAATCGATGGGCGTCTGCGCCGCGATCACGCCCTGGAATTTCCCGATCGCGATGATCACCCGCAAGGTCGCGCCGGCCCTGGCCGCCGGCTGCACCGTCATCATCAAGCCGGCCGAGCAGACGCCGCTGTCGGCGCTGGCGGTGGCCGAGCTGGCCCAGCGCGCCGGCATGCCCTCGGGCGTGCTGAACGTGCTGACGGCCGATGGCGAGGGCTCGATCGCGATCGGCAAGCTGCTGTGCGAAAGCGATGTGATACGCCACCTGTCCTTCACCGGCTCGACCGAGGTCGGCCGCATCCTGATGCGGCAATGCGCGCCGACGATCAAGAAGCTCTCGCTGGAGCTGGGCGGCAACGCCCCCTTCATCGTCTTCGACGATGCCGATATCGACAGCGCCGTCGAGGGCGCGATGGCCAGCAAGTACCGCAACGCCGGCCAGACCTGCGTCTGCGCGAACCGCCTCTATGTGCAGGAGTCGGTCTACGAGCAATTCGTCGAGAAGCTGGCCGCCAAGGTGGCCGGCATCAAGATAGGCAATGGCTTCGAAGCCGGCGTCAGCCAGGGCCCGCTGATCGATGACCTGGCCGTCGCCAAGGTCGAGACCCATGTGGCCGATGCGCTGGCGCTGGGCGCGCGCCTGGTGGCCGGCGGCAGGAAGCGGCCCGATCTGGGCGAGCGCTTCTTCGAGCCGACCCTGCTGGCCGATGCCAGCGCGCAGATGCTGTGCTCGCGCGAGGAGACCTTCGGCCCGGTGGCGCCGGTCTTCAGGTTCAAGACCGAGGCCGAGGTCGTGGCCCAGGCCAACAACACCGAGTTCGGCCTGGCCAGCTACTTCTACAGCCGCGATATCGGTCGCATCTTCCGGGTCGGCGAGGCGCTGGAGTACGGCATGGTGGGCGTCAACACCGGCCTGATTTCGGTGGCCGAGGTGCCGTTTGGCGGCGTCAAGCAGAGCGGCCTGGGCCGCGAGGGCTCGCGCCACGGCATCGAGGACTATGTCGAGATGAAGTACCTCTGCCTGGGCGACATCCTGAAGTAGTCAGGGGCTGGGCGGCTCGTCATTGGCCGCCTTCTTGTGCGCGCGCGGTGGCGCCGGTGGCGCGAACTGGGCATGGGCCGCGCTGCTGGTGGCCAGGCGCAGCAGGGTCTCGGCATCCTGGGCGTCGGCCGGATAGCGGGCGATGCCGACACGGGCGCTGATGCTCATCGAATGACCGGCCAGGTTCAGCGGTTTCTGCAGCGCCGCGGCCAGTTTCTGCGCCACCCGTTCGGCGTCCTCGGGTTTCTCGGTCGAGGCCAGCAGCACGCCGAAGCTGTCGCTGCCGATCGCCGCGACAACATCGCTGGCACGCACGCCGGCACGCAGCCGCACCGCCATGCGGCGGCGCAGCACATTGACGCTCTCGCGCCCCAGCCGCTCGCGCACCTTGCTCAGCCCTGAGATCCGCAGCACCAGCAAGGCCATCGGCGAGGGTTCGCGCTGGCGCAGCGCCAGCAGATGGTGGATGTGCTCGAGCAGCTGGGCACGGGTCGGCAGGCCGGTGTCCAGATCGGTGGCGTAGGCCTTGCGCGCGCTGCGGTCCAGCCGGTGGCGCTCGATGGCCCAGCGCAGGCTGCGGGCCAGCCCGTGCTGGCCCCACTGGGTCTGCAGCACGACGTCCTGCACGCCGCGCTGCAGCAGCTCCAGTGCGGCAGGCGCAGGGCAGGCCGGGCTCAGCACCAACACGGCGGTCTCGATCACCGCGTGCGACAGCGCCCCCCAGGCCGAGAGACCGGCCGCCCGGTCGCTGGGCAGGGCCGCCAGCAGTGCGTCGTAGCTGCGTTCCCCCAGCGCCTTCGCGGCCTCCTCGAGGCTGGCACAGCGTTCGAGCGAGAAACGTCCCCATTCGGGCGAGGTCAGCTCGGCGGCGAGGATCGCCGGGCTGTACTCGTCGACCCACAAGACCTTCATCGTCACGCTATGGCTCAAGACCTGGCTCCCGGCAGCGGCTCGATCGCCGCTGCAGTGATTGTTGTAGTTGTTGCTATGGCCTGCGATTAGAAGCCATCGCGACCGGCCGCGCTGCTGGGGATTCCACCGCCGGGCGGATAGACTGCCTCATCGAGCGATGCGGGGAGGACGCATGCACACATCGCCTGCCATCGGTCGCGGGTCTTCGCTGTTCCGGGGCGCCGGGTCATCAGTCTGGGGCGCCGCCGTGCTGCTGGGCGGCCTGGTGCTGACCCTGTTGTCCTGGCACTGGCTGGCGCAGCGCGAAGTGCTGGACGCTCGCACCCAGTTCGAGCGCCTGTCGGAGCGTGTCGAGCGCGAGCTGGTGCGGCGTCTGCAACTGCCCGTCTACGGCCTCAATGGTGCGCGCGGTCTCTACGCCGCCAGCAGCGATGTGCGGCGCGCCGAGTTCCGCGCCTATGTGGATTCGCGTCAGCTCGATCATGAGTTCCCCGGCATCCGCGGTTTCGGATTCATCGAGCGCGTGATGCGCGCCGATGTCGCGCGTTTCGTGGCCGCGACACGGGCGGACGGTGCTCCCGATTTCGAGCTGCTCACCCAGGGCAAGGCCGAGGACCTGTTCGTCATCAAATACATAGAGCCGTTGGCCGCCAATCGCGCCGCGCTGGGGTTGGACGTCGGCAGCGAGCCGGTGCGGCGCGAGGCCGTCGAACGGGCGGTGCTGAGCGGACAGGCAGCGCTCAGCGGCCGCATCGTGCTGCGCCAGGATGCCGCCCAGTCGCCGGGCTTTCTGCTGCTGGTACCGATCTACCGGCCCGGCAGCGATCCCACCACCGACGCGCAGCGCTGGCAGGCCCTGGTCGGCCTGGTCTACGCGCCCATCGTCGCCCGCGAAGTGCTGGCCGGGCTGGACCGGGTGGCCGACGGGCAGCTGAAGCTGGAGCTTTTCACCGGGACGCAGCCGGATCCGCAGTCCGCCATGTTCACCTCATTGGATGCCGCCGTGGCGTCGCCGCTGTTCACGCAGCAGCGCCAGATCAGTGTCGGCGGCAGCAGCCTGCTGCTGCGCAGCACGACGCGCCCGGACTTCGAACGCCAGCATTTCCATCGCAGCGCACGCTGGCTGGCGCTGGGCGGGGGGCTGCTGAGTCTGACGCTGGCGCTGGCTGCCTGGCTGCTGGCCTCGGGGCGCGAGCGGGCCATGCGTCTGGCACGGACGATGACGGCCGATCTGGAGCGCCTGGCCCTGGTGGCACGGGCCACGGCCAATGCGGTTATCGCCACCGACACCCAGCTGCGCATCACCTGGGTCAACGAGGGCTTCACCCGCGTGACCGGCTACGAGGCCGTCGAGGCCCTGGGCCGCACGCCGGGCGAGCTGCTGGGCAGCGGCCTGGCCAGCCCGCAGGTGCTGGCCACCCTGGCCGAGGCGGCTGCCTCCGGCCGGGGCTGCCGGGTCGAGATCCTGAACCGCCGCAAGAGCGGCGAGCTCAACTGGGTCGATACCGAGCTGCAGCCGGTGCACGACGTCCACGGGCGCCTGAGCGGCTTCATCGAGATCGCGCTGGACATCACCGAGCGCAAGCAGGCGGCCGAGCAGCTGTGGCAGGAGCGCGAACGGCTGGCCAACATCATCGAGGGCACCGGCGCCGGCACCTGGGAATGGAACGTGCAAGCCGGCACGGTGCGCTTCAACGAGCGCTGGGCGGGCATGCTGGGCTACACCCTGGCCGAGCTGGAGCCGCTGGGCTATCACACCTGGTCCCATCTGGCCCATCCGGACGACCTGGCGATGTCCGAGCTGCTCCTGCAGCGCCATCTGCGCGGTGAAATCGACCATTACGAGGCCGAGCTGCGGGTGCACCACAAGAACGGCCATTGGGTCTGGGTGCTGACGCGCGGCAAGCTCTATGCGTACACGCCGTCGGGCGAGCCGTTATGGATATCCGGCACGCACCTGGACATCACCGAGCGCAAGACCATGGAGCAGGCGCTGCGCGACAGCGAAGCGGTGCTGGAGCGCGCCGGCCGGATCGCCGGCATCGGTGGCTGGCAGGTCGAGTTCAGCGACATGAGTCTGCACTGGACCGATCAGACCTTCCGCATCCACGACCTGCAGCCGCAGCGCCAACCCGATCTGCAGGAAGCGCTGGAGTACTACGACCTGTCGGGCCGGCTGGCGATACGCGCAGCGCTGCAGCGCGCCTTCAAGGCGCGTGAGAGTGCGGATCTGGAGCTGCGCCTGACGACGGCGCTGGGCCGCGAGATCTGGGTGCGCGCGATCGGCGAACCTGAGTTCGACGGCGAGCGCGTGGTTCGTATCAACGGCACCCTGCAAGACATCACCGAACGCAGGGCGCTGGAGGACTCGATGCGGCGCAGCAACGAGGTGCTCCGCAGCGTGATGGACAACCTGCCTTGCGCGCTCAGCGTGTTCGATGCGGATCTGCGCCTGGTCGCCCACAACGAACAGTTCGTCACGCTGCTGGGTTTCCCCGCCGAGATGGTGGTCGACCGGACCACACGCTTCGAAGACATCATCCGTTTCAATGCCCGGCGCGGCGAGTATGGCAATAGCAGTGACATCGAGGTCACGGTCGAACAGATCATCGAGCGCGCGCGCCGACCCAGCGTGCATCAGTTCGAGCGGGTGCGCGTGGACGGTACGGCGTTGGAGGTGCGCGGTGCGCCGATGCCGGGAGGCGGCTTCGTCACCACCTATATCGACATCAGCGAGCGCAAGCGTCTGGAGGCCGCGCAGCGGCGCAGCAGCGAGCTGATGCAGGTGATGCTGGAGAATCTGCCCTGCGGTCTGACGATGTTCGATGCGCAGATGCAGCTGATGCTGCACAACAGCCGCTATGCCCGCATGTACGAGCTCGACGATGATTTCTTCGCCAGCTCACCGGTCACCGTGGAAAAAGTCGCGCTCTTGATGCAGAGTCGGCGCGAGTACGGTGAGCTCGACACCGAGCAGGCACTGCAGGCCGCCTTCGCCCGTGCCCGCGACGCGATGCAAGCGCCGCATTACTGGGAGCGCAACCGCCCGGGCGGGCTGGTGCTGGAGATGCGCAGCGCGCCGCTTCCTGGCGGAGGCTTTGTCACGACCTATACCGATGTCAGCGAGCAGCGCCGTGCTGCCGCCGCGTTGGCCCAGACCCTGGCGATGCTGAAGGCCGTGCTGGACGCGGCCAGCAAGATTGCCATCATCGCGACCGACCGCCGGCGCTTGATCACTGTCTTCAATCGCGGTGCCGAGCAATTGCTGGGCTACGCGGCCGAGGAACTGGTCGGCCGGCGCGGCACCGAGGACCTGCATGTACCCGAGGACCTGGCCAGCTACGGCCGCGCCGTGTCGGCCCAGGTAGGGCAGGAGCTCAGCGGCTTCGCCGCGATGATCCATCCCTCGCAGCTGGGTCAGGAGGTGGAGTGCCGCTATGTGCGCAAGGATGGCAGCCGCTTCCCGGCCATGCGCGTGGTCACCGAAATGCGCGACCCCGACGGAGGGCTGTACGGCTATTTGGGCGTCGCCTATGACGTCACCCGGCAAAAGGAGCAGGAGGCCTCGCTGCGCGACGCGATGGCGCAGGCCGAGCAAGCCAGCGCCGCCAAGAGCCAGTTTCTTGCCAATATGAGCCACGAGATCCGCACGCCGATGAATGCCATCCTGGGCATGCTGAAGCTGCTGCAGAAGACCGGGCTCGATGAACGCCAGCGCGACTATGCCGACAAGACCGAGGGCGCGGCACGCTCGCTGCTGGGCTTGCTCAACGACATCCTGGACTTCTCCAAGATCGAGGCCGGCAAGATGGGTCTGGACCTTCAGCCCTTCAATCTGACAAGGCTGATGCGCGACACCCGGGTGATTCTCGAGGCCTATCTGGATGGCAAGCCCTTGAGCCTCGTCTGCGAGCTTGATCCGAAACTGCCGGACTGGCTGACGGGTGATGCCCTGCGCCTGCAGCAGGTGCTGGTCAATCTGGGCGGCAATGCGATCAAGTTCACCGCTGCCGGCTCGGTGCACTTGAGCTTGCGGGCGCTCGGGCTTGAGGCCGGTCTGCAGAGGCTGGAGCTGCGTGTCAGCGATACCGGCATCGGCATTGCGCCCGAGCACCAGGACAAGATCTTCACCGGTTTCACCCAGGCCGAAGCGACGACGACGCGTCGCTTCGGTGGCACCGGCCTGGGGCTGGCGATCAGTCAGCATCTGGTTCAGCTGATGGGCGGGCAACTGAGACTGCAAAGCCAGCCTGGTCAGGGCAGCGAGTTCTTCTTCGAGCTGAGCCTGCCGGTGCCAGCACCGACCGAGCTGCCTGCGCCGGAGCCGACACCGGCTGTGGAGGGACAGGTGTCGGGTGCGCAGCGCCTGTCCGGCCTGCGCCTGCTGGTGGTCGAGGACAATGTGAACAACCAGCAGGTGGCCCGCGAGCTGCTGCAGGACGAAGGCGCCGAGGTGCTGTTGGCCGGCGATGGACGGCAGGCGCTGGATGTGCTGGCCGCTGGCAAGCACATCGACGCGGTACTGATGGATGTGCAGATGCCGGTGATGGACGGCTATACCGCTACCCGCCACATCCGCGCTCAGGAGGCCCATGCCGGTCTGCCCATCATTGCGATGACGGCCAATGCCAGCGATGCCGACCGGGTCGAATGCCACGCGGCCGGCATGGACGAGCATGTCGGCAAGCCCTTCGAGATCGAGGCGCTGGTGCGGCTGTTGTGCCGCTATACCGGGCGCAGTGCCATCGCTGCGGCGGCCCCGGTCGTTGTCACTGGCGTGCCCGAGACGCTGGGCCGGCAGGCTGCGGCTGCGGGCCTGGACCTGACCGGCGCGCTGCAGCGCCTGATGGGCAAGACCGAGCTGTATGCGCGCATGCTGACATCCTTCGCCGCCAGCGCTGCGGCCTTGCCGGATCAGCTTGACCTGCAACTTCAGCGTGGCGAGCGGGCGGCTGCTGCCGCGACGCTGCACGGCTTTCGCGGCCTGGCTGCCACGCTGGGTGCGGACCGGCTGGCCGCATTGGCGCGCCACGGTGAGACCGAGCTTCAGCAAGGCCGTCTGCCCGGGCCGGCCTGGCGGGCCGAGCTGGCGCAGCGCATGCGCGACAGCCTCGCGCTGATGGCCCGCGTGTCCGAGGTGCTGAGCGCCCGCGCGGCGCCGGCGGCGCCGGCAGGCCCCCTGGACCGTGCGCAGGCGCTGGAGGATCTGGGCGCGCTGGCTCTGCTTCTGCGCCGGTCCGATCTGGCCGCGCTCGACGCACTGGAGCAGCTGCGCAGCCGCCATGGCATGACGCTGAGCCTGGATGAACTCGATGAGGCGATGGCGTCGCTGGATTTTCCGCGTGCTCTGCAATACTGCGAAGCCATGATCGGAGACCTTGCCCCATGAGCAGCGACATCGCCATCGACCTGAAGGACCTGCTGGGCCGTCCGCCGCGGCTGCTCTTGGTCGACGACCAGCCGCTCAATATCCAGGCGCTGCACCAGGTGTTCGCGGCCGATTGCCAGGTCCTCATGGCCACCTCGGGCGAGCAGGCGCTGACGCTGTGCCGCGAGCAGCAGCCCGATCTGCTGCTGCTCGATGTGCAGATGCCTGGCATGGATGGCTACGAGGTCTGCCGGCGGCTGAAGGCCGACGCCCAGCTGGCCGCGATGCCCATCATCTTCGTCACCGCCCACCAGGACGCCACCAGCGAGACGCGGGCCCTGGAAGGCGGGGCGGTCGACTTCATCAGCAAGCCCTTCAACCCGGCCGTGGTGCGTGCGCGCGTCAAGACCCATCTGACCCTGAAGCTGCAGTCCGACCTGCTGCGCCAGCAGGCTTTCGTCGACGGGCTGACAGGACTGCACAACCGGCGTTTTTTCGATGAGCGCGGCGAGGCCGAGTTCCAGCGCGCGCTGCGCAATGGCAGCAGCCTGGCGATGCTGCTGGTGGACGTTGACTACTTCAAGCGCTACAACGACTGCTACGGCCATCTCGCCGGCGACGATGCCTTGCGCGGCGTCGCGGTGGCGCTGCGCAGCGGCCTCAAGCGACCAGGCGACCTGCTGTGCCGCTATGGCGGCGAGGAGTTCGCGGTGCTGCTGCCCGAGACCGATATGGAGGGCGCGCAACGTGTGGCGCAGATGCTGGAGCAGGCGGTGCGCGGCCTGCGCAGTCCCCATGCCGCCTCGGAGGTGGCCGATGTGCTGACGATCAGCCTGGGCATGGTGTGCGGCGTGCCGGGCGCTCGCCACAGCGTCGCCGGCATGCTGGAGCTGGCCGATCGCCAGCTCTACCGGGCCAAGGCCGAAGGGCGCGCGCGGGTGTGCAGCGTGGCGATCTAGGGCCTGGCCACGGTCGCTAACCGACGATCACGTAGTCGTCGCGCCCCTGCGACTTGGCGCGGTACATCGCCGCGTCGGCACGCTCGACCAGCGCGGCGGCACGCTCGCCCGAACCGGCCAGCGCCAGGCCCAGGCTGGTGCGCACCGGCAGTTGCAGGCCGCCGGCCAGCTCGAAGGGGGCGCGTATCGCGGCCAGGATCTTCCTTGCCAGCGGCGCCAGCTCATGGGCCTGCTGCACGTCCTCCAGCAGCACGGTGAACTCGTCGCCGGCCAGGCGGGCGACGAAGTCGGTCTGACGCACGCTGGCGCGCAGACGCCGGCCGAATTCCTTGAGCACCGCATCGCCGATTGCATGGCCGTGCTGGTCGTTGATCAGCTTGAAGCCGTCGAGATCCAGAAAACCCAGGGCCAGCCGCGTGCCGTGGCGCTGCGCGCGCAGCAGGCCCTGGTCGAGCTGTTCGTGGAAATGGCGCCGGTTCGGCAGACCGGTCAGCGCATCGAAGCGAGCCTCCGCAGCCAGCTGGATCTCCAGGTTCTTCATGGCGGTCAGATCACTGGCGAGCACGAAGAAGCCCTGCACATTGCCCTTGTCGCAGCAGTCCGGCACATAGCTGAACTGCAGAAAGCGCGGCTCGCCCGGCACCGCCGACCAGAAGCCGAACTCGCGCCGCTGCCCGGCCAGCGCGGCCAGCACATGCTCGCGGTGGCTGGCGTACTCGGTGGCGCCCATCATCGATTCCAGCGGATGGTCCAGCACCTGCTCGGCGCTGCGCTGACCCCACTCGAGTGCCACGCGGTTGCAGAAGCGCACCCGCTGCGCGCCATCCACATAGGCGATCAGGGCCGGCACATTGTCGGTAATGCCGCGCAGCCGGGCCTCGCTGTCGCGCAGCTGCTGCAGTGCCGTCAGTTTGTCGGTCACATCGCTGAAGGACACGACCACGCCGTCGATGCCGCCATTGCGCTTCAGCGGCCGGGTGTTGTGCTCAAGCACCCGATCGCTGCCGTCACGGCGCCGCAAGCGGGTATAGACCTTGCTCAGCACTTCACCACCGCGCAGCGTGCGTTCGGCCGGCATGTCCTCCGGGCGCAGCGGCCGGCCCTCCATATCGCGCCAGCTGCTGGGGTCGGGCGTCGGCACCTTGCCGATATCCTTGTGCAGCGGCAGGCCCAGGATCTCGCTCGCGCTCTGGTTGGCCAGCGTCAGCCGGCGGCTGCTGTCGCTGATGACCACGCCCTCGTGCAGCGACTCGATCACGGTGAGCAAAAAGCTCTCCTGCTGTTCTAGCTGAGAGCGCTTGCGGCGCAACTCGATCAGCATGCCGACCTGGCGCGCCAGAATGATCAGCGCACGCTGCTGCGACGCCGTCAGCTCGCGCGGCTTGCGGTCGATCACGCACAACGCACCCAGCGCATAGCCCTTGGTGCTCAATAGCGGAGCTCCGGCATAGAAGCGGATGCCGAGTTCGCCGGTCACCAGCGGATTGTCGGCAAAGCGCGGGTCGAGCAGGGCGTCGCGAACCTGCATCAGCTCATCGGGTTTCAGGATCGCGTGGGTGCAGAAGGACTGGTCCCGCGGCGTCTCGCCGGCATCAAGCCCGCAGCGGGCCTTGAACCATTGGCGGTTCGCGTCGACCAGGCTGATCGCCGCGATCGGCACCTCGCACCACTCGGCCGCCAGGCTGACCAGATCGTCGAAAGCCGGATCCCGGGCGCTGTCCAGCAGGCCCAGTGCCTGCAAGTCTTTCAGCCGTTCGAGTTCCTGGGCTGGCAGGGGGAATTGCATGAGGGGCTCCGCAGTCGGGATGGGAGCGATATTAAGCGGGCTTGGACCTGGGCTGATGCTCGTCCCAGACGGCAAAAGCCTGGTGACTTGGGAGTCACCAGGCTTTTGCCGTTGGAGCGGGTGATGGGAATCGAACCCACGCTATCTGCTTGGGAAGCAGAAGTTCTACCATTGAACTACACCCGCGTCGGCGCGAATTCTAGCCCAGTGCCAGATGCTGCTCAGCAGTCATGCACATGCACACCTTCGCTGGGGTCGACCGGGCGTGTCCAGGGTCGGGCCTGGAGCGCGGCGCGGGTGTCGGCCAGGCCGGCCGCGCGGCGCGCTTCGATGCTGGCGCGGCTGAAGTCCATGTCCTTGGTCTGGTCCTCGCCGGGCAGGCGTGGTGCCAGCAGGCGCAGCACATGCATCTGGGTACCGCAGCCCCATGCCGTCAGCTCGCGCGCGGCAGGGCTGCGGCGCTGCTCGGCCGGCAGCTGGCGGCCCAGCTCGCGGATGATGTGGCGCAGGTGGTGGATCTGCTGCTGGCGGGCCAGCGCCGCGTCGATGCGGCTGGCGTACTGGATGTCCTTCTGGCGGTTGCCGACCTCCCAGATGCTCTCGGGCTCGGGGCCTTCGGGATTCCAGAGGTGGATGGAGAAGATCGTCGAGTCGCGCCGCGGGTTGTCGTCGAGCACGCATTCCAGCGGCGTGTTCGAGTAGATGCCGCCATCCCAGAAGGGCTCATCGTCATTGATGCGCACCGCCGGGAAGGCCGGCGGCAGCGCGCCGGAGGCCATGATGTGGCGGGCGTCCAGCGCCTGGTCGCGGCTGTCGAAATAATGCATCTGGCCGCTGCGGGCGCTGACGCAGCCCACCGTCAGCCGGGTCGGCGCGGCTTGCTGCAGGCGCTCGAAGTCCAGCAGTCGCGCGAGGGTCTGCTGCAGCGGCGCGGTGCTGTAGTAGGCGGCGCGCTCCAGGCCGAGTCGGGTCTGCGGGCCGTAAAGGCTGCCGGGGCCGGGCTCGAAGAAACCCGGGATGTCCCGGCTCACGGTCGCCAGATTGTTCCAGGCCGGCCCCCAGGGCGCTGGCTGGCCGACCAGGTCCCAGAACTCGCACAGACGCTGCAGCCGCAGCTCCGGTGCATTGCCGGCGATCAGCGCGCCGTTGATCGCGCCTATCGAGGTGCCCACCACCCAGTCGGGCTCCAGCCCGGCCTCATGCAAGGCCTCGTAGACGCCCAGCTGATAGGCCCCCAGCGCGCCGCCGCCTTGCAGGACCAAGACAAGTTGGCCAGGGGGGCGGGGGATTGCAGCGGGCTTCTGGCTCATCGGCCGAGCATAGCGGGCCTAGCAGGCTGTTGAATTTCAGCTCGTAAGTCCCGTTTCGCAATC
>NZ_JBDPLH010000015.1:0-72577 GCF_040187885.1 Roseateles cavernae | reverse complement strand
GACCTGCGCCAGCTACGCTGGCTGGTCCGTTTACCTTGTACGTTAAGCCGCACAACCAATGCCCCTCGCAGTCTCCACTCGCCTCGCGCTCCGAGAGGATACGGATTTCGCGTACTCACTTCGCGAGACAACCATGCGCGGTTACGTGGAGTCTACGTGGGGCGTCTGGAACGCCGACGAGGCCCGAGCTCAAATCACCGAGGACATTACCCGAGGTAGGCTGCGCATCGTGGATGTGAACAACCGAGCCGCGGGCATGACTCGAGTAGATAAGCATCCAACCCATATCGACATAAACCAAGTTTTCATACTGCCTGAGCATCAGGGTCAAGGCGTTGGCACCAAGCTCATAGAAGACGTCTTGCTCCTCTCCAGACAACTTGGCGTGCCGGTTCGGCTCTGGGTGCTTCGAGTGAATCCGGCCCAACGACTGTACGAACGCCTAGGATTCCGGGTGTTTGAAGAGACGGACGCGAGTCTGCATCTACAAAGTGGGGCGTAACCCCTCATTGCATCAGACCTGCGCCAGCTTCGCTGGCTGGTCCGCTGAATTCAAACGTTCCACAGCAAGAGAAAGCATGCCCTCAAGCGGGCCAGAGCACCATCCATATCACGAACTGACGCGCGGTCTAGCCCATCGCTCGAGCACCGGGCTCGCTACGGCGGTCCAAGCCGTTTCGCAGCAGTGATCCGGTTGGTTCGAACATGGGACTTCATAACCCACGTCCCACTCATTGGAGCTTGAATGAAAGTCACCGTATCCACCGTCGTCGCAGCCCCCATCGCTGAGGTCTGGCGCAGGTACAACTCGCCCGACGACATCAAGATTTGGAACACTGCGTCCCCAGATTGGCACACCACGGCGTCCACAGTCGATCTCCGTGTGGGCGGCAAGTTCTCATCTCGCATGGAGGCGAAGGACGGCTCCTTTGGGTTCGACTTTGAAGGCGAGTACACGCAGGTCACGCCGCACAAACTCATCGAATACACATTTGGCGGGCGGATCGGTTTGGTGGAGTTTTCGGAAGGCCCCACCGGTGTCACTGTCACGGTGACATTCGACAGCGAGGACAGCCACTCCGAGGAGGCTCAGCGCAGCGGCTGGCAGGCAATCCTGGACAACTTCGCACGCCACGTTTCGGCAAGCCAAGATCAATCGCCGCCATATGCTCGGTGACAGCCAATGATGCCTAAGTAAGGACGTTCCACGGCATCGGTCTGGATCTCGCGGCGGCTCCAACGCTGGAGCGCCATGGAGCCACGACGAGGTCCCCTTCTCAATACCCCAGCGCCAAGCCACTATTGCGCCGCGGATCATTGGCGCCGTAGAAGCGGTGCTTGCCGACCGGCTTGCCGCCCAGCGAGGGCGCGCCGATCAGGATGGCGGCCATATGGTTGGCGGGCTGCGGCGCGCCGAGCTTGTGGCCCTTGGCTTCGAGCAGCGCACGGGTGTCGGGCGAGAGCGCGAAGGTCTCGACATTGGTCAGGTCGGGCAGCCACTGCTGGTGAAAGCGCGGCGCGTCCACCGCCTCCTGCACCGTCATGCCGTAGTCGATCACATTGAGCAGCGAGTGCAGCACGGCCGTGATGATGCGGCTGCCGCCGGGCGTGCCGACCACCATGACCGGCTGGCCGTCCTTGCTGACGATGGTCGGGCTCATCGAGGACAGCGGGCGCTTGCCCGGGGCGATCGCATTGGCCTCGCCCTGCACCAGGCCGTAGATATTGGGCACGCCGATCTTGGCGGTGAAGTCGTCCATCTCGTTGTTCAAGAGCACGCCGGTGCCGGCGGCCGTGACCTTGGCGCCGAACCAGTCGTTCAGCGTGTAGGTCACCGAGACCGCATTGCCCCAGCGATCGGCGATCGAGTAGTGCGTGGTGTTGCTGCCCTCGTGCGGCGCGACGCCGGGCTTGATGTCCTTGGAGACGCCGGCCTTGTTCGGGTCGATCACCGCGCGGATCTGCGCGGCATAGGCCTTGTCGGTCAGCCGCGCGATCGGGTTCTTGACGAAGTCGGGGTCGCCCAGATAGCTGTTGCGGTCCACATAGGCGTGGCGCATCGCTTCGATCTGGTGGTGCACCGCCTGCGCCGAGCGGAAGCCCCAGTCCTTCAGCGGGTAGCCCTCCAGGATGTTGAGCATCTCGCAGATGATGACGCCGCCGCTGCTGGGCGGCGGCGCCGAGATCACGCGCAGGCCGCGGTAGTCGCACTCGATCGGCGCCATCTCGCGGGTCGTGTACTGGTCCAGATCGGCCTGCGTGATGATGCCGCCGCCGCCCTGGCTGCTCTTGACCAGGGCCGCAGCGACCGCGCCCTTGTAGAAGCCGGCCGGGCCCTGGGCGCTGATCGCCTTCAGCGTGCGTGCCAGGTCTTGCTGCACCAGCTTGTCGCCGACCTCGAAGGGCTCGCCGCCCTTCTTCAGAAAGATCGCCGCCGAGGCCGGGTCCTTGCGGAAGTCGGCGGTCGCGGTGCGCAGCATCTCGATATCGCCCTGGTTCAGCACAAAGCCCTGCTCGGCCAGCGCGACGGCCGGCGCCAGCAGGGCGGGGCGCTTCAGCGTGCCGTACTTCTCGCGCGCGTATTCCAGGCCCGAGACGCTGCCGGGCACGCCCACGGCCAGATGGCCGTGGGTGCTCAGGCCCTTGATGACATTGCCGTCCTTGTCGAGGTACATATTGGCCGTCGCGGCCAGCGGCGCCTTCTCCCGGAAGTCCAGAAAAGTCTTGCGCCCGTCGGCCAGCTGCAGCGTCATGAAGCCGCCGCCGCCCAGATTGCCGGCGGCCGGATAGACCACGGCCAACGCATAACCGACGGCCACCGCCGCATCGATCGCGTTGCCGCCATCCTTCAGCACATCGACGCCGACCCGGGTCGCCAGGTGCTGGGCCGAGACCACCATGCCGTTCTCGGCGGCCACCGGCGCGGCCGAGGCGGCCAGTGCTTGCGGCGCCCAGGCCAGCAGGCAGCTGGCACTGAAGGTGAGCAGCAGGGCCTGGCCCAGTCGTTTCGTGCTGCTCAAGGCATGGGGTTGAGTCATCGGGGCGCTCCTTGTTGGGACCCGTCGTCTGGACGGGTGGGGGTGCTTGGGGCTACGGGGCAGTGTAGGGCAGCGTAGCGCGCTCCCGGACCTTTGACAGACGCTTGCACCGGGGCGTGTCGCGACGGGTTTGGGAAAGTTCCAGGGAGCTTTGGGGGACGGCGTGGCACTCGGCCGACGACCGTGGCTTCACCCACCCATGCCCCCGCCTACCAACGTCGCCGGACTTGCACGCTGTTGTCGACCGGCCCCGGGGACAGGGCCTGGCCAAGCGGGTGCCGGCAGGACCGCTTATGCGATCACTACCGGGTCCGGGCTGGGGCTTGGCGCGGTCTGCTTGCGCTGACGCTTGATCTCGTACATCGCAGCGTCGGCCAGCCGGATGGCGGCCTCGGTCGCCATGCCGCCGGGTGCCAGGGCGACGACGCCGAGGCTGGCGCCGGCATAGTCCACGGACTGATCACCGAGCTGGAAGCGGCCCGCCGAGGCCGCGGCAAAGCGCCGCTGCAGCTCGGCCGCGGCGAGCGTGCCCTCACTGCCCGGCAGCCCTCCGGCCGCCAGGGCCGGGCCCGGCCCGAGCAGCACGAACTCGTCGCCGCCGAGCCGACCCAGCATGTCCGAGCCGCGCAGCACGGCCGAGAGCCGGCGCGCCATCTCCTGCAGAAACAGGTCGCCGCAGGCATGGCCCAAGCTGTCGTTGATCTGCTTGAAGCCGTCGAGGTCCAGCACGCCGATCAGCACGCTGCGGCCGTCGCGCCGGGCCTGGCTGAGCAGACGGGTCAGTTCCTCGTCCAGGGCGCGCCGGTTCGGCAGCCCTGTCAGCGCATCGCGCATCGCATAGTCCAGCAGCTGTGCATTGGCCTGCTGCAGCCGTTCGACCAGGCGCTCGCGCTCGATGAAGGTCGAGACCAGCTGCGAGAACAGCCGCATCACGGCCTCGGCATCGGGCGAGATGGCGACGCTGGTCGAACTGGCCGCACACAGCGTGCCCAGCAGTTCGTCTTCGCCGCCGCGCACCGGCGTGCTGACATAGGTCTGGATGCCCAAAGCGCGCGCCGCGTCCGAATCGCCCCAGCAGTCGGACACATCGCTGGTGCTCATGCGGCCCTCCTCGAGGGCGCGCTTGCACAGCGTGTCCGACCACGGCACGGTCAGCCCCTCGGGAATTTCCATCGACCCGCTGTTGCGGGAGAAGCGCACATGCTGTTGGCCGGCCTCGAGGTCGATCGAGGTCAGGTAGGTCGACTCCAGGCCGGTCACCTTGCCGAGCATCTCCAGCAGCGGGCGTGTCAGCTGCTCCAGCGAGCGAGCGGCGGGCAGGGAGACGGCGAGCTGGGCGACGATGGTGTCCACGGAAATCCTGGGAAGGGCAGTCAGACCCCAGATGTTCGCTCAGTCGGCGCTGCAAGCATGGCGGCTGTCACAGGATGTCACCTTGACGATGCGCTGATCGCCCAAATCGAGCCCGGCAGGCGTCGACAGTCGGACCACGCAGCGCTGGTGTCAGAGGCGCTGCAGCAGCTGCGGCACGGCCGAGGCCAGCAGGGCCAGTCCCGACAGCGTCAGCAGGCTCAGCACCAGACGGCGAAAGCCGGTCTCCGAGATGCTGCGGTACAGCCGCGCGCCGAGCAGGCTGGGCAGCAGCAGCGCGGGGGCGACCACGGCGAACATCGGCAGCATCTCGCCGGTGACGATGCCCTTGGCCAGATAGATGGCCATCGTGACGCTCAGCGCGGCCAGGTTGAAGTTCTGGATGATGGTGCGCTGCTTGTCCTTGGCGAAGCCGCGCAGGGTGCACCACAGGGTCGGTATCGTGCCGGTGAAGCCGCCGAGGCCGCCCATCATGCCGCCCAGCGCGCCGGCGATGCCGTCGGCGACGCGGCCGCCGCGCTGGATGCGGGGCAGGCTGGCGCTGAGCAACATCGCCGGACACCACAGCACCAGGAACAGGCCCAGCCCCGCCTTGAACCAGGGCACATCCAGCACCGGCAGGATGGCCACGCCGATCGGAATGCCGGCGGCACCGCCGAGCAGAAAGGGCAGCAGCGCGCGCCAGTCGAAGCCGCGCCGCACGGTCACGGCCGCGACGATCTGGCCGGTCAGCGAGCCGAACACCGCCAGCGAGGCGGCCAGCATAGGCTCCAGCGACCAGGCCCAGAAGGACATCGCGGTGAGGCCGAAGCCGAAGCCCGACAAGCCCTGCACAAAGCCGGCGACAGCGGCGCCGACCACGATGACAAGCCACTGCGCTTCCATGTGCGTCCATCTCCTCCTGAGGCAGGACCTGACCCCGGTGTGGGTCGGCCAGAGCCCAGTGTAGACAGCCGCCGTCTTCAGCCCCTCAAGTCCGCTGCCGCTGCACGGCCGGCCCTTCTTCGGCCAGGTCCCAGAACATCCCCGCCATGATCTGCAGCGCCTCGCGGCTCAGGTCGGCCAGGATGTGCTCGTTGGGCGCGTGCTGGGAGCAGGCCGCATAGGAGTGCGGCACCCACAGCGTGGGCAGGCCCAGGGTTTCGGAGAACACATCGTTGGGCAGCGAGCCGCCCAGATTGGGCAGCAGGGCTGGCGTCTTGCCGCTGCTGCGCTCCATCGAGGCCAGGCCCCAGCGCACCCAGGCGTCATCGGGGTCCAGCCGCGTCGCGGCCATGTGCACATCGGTGCCGCGCACCTCGACATCGTCGAAGCCCTGCGCCAGCAGGTGCTCGCGGATGTGATGCAGAAACTGCGCCGGATCGCTGCCGACGACATAGCGCATATGGCAGTGCGCGCGCGCCGTCGGCGGGATCGCATGCACCGGCATGGTCGGGTTGCCGCAGGTGAAGGCCAGGACCTCCAGGCTGTTCCAGCCGATCACGCGCTCGGTCGGCGTCAGGCCGGGCTCGCCCCAGTCGGGGTCGATCTCGGGATCGTCCGGGCCGCCGCCGACCTCGATGAGTTTCAGCGCGCTGCGCACGCTGGCCGGTAGCTCGGGCGGCAAGAGGCCCGGCACCAGGATGCGGCCATGCTCGTCGACCAGGCTGGCGATCGCATGGGCCAGGCGGATGCCGGGATTGCGCAAGAGGCCGCCCCAGTTGCCCGAGTGGTGGCCGCCCTCGCGCAGCTTCAGGTGCAGGTCGAAATTGAAGACACCGCGCGAGCCGAGGAACATCGTCGGCTTGCTGGCCGCAACGCGCGGGCCATCAGAGGCCAGGAAGAGATCTGCCTTCAGAAGCTCGGCATGCAGCGCGCAGACCTCGTTCAAGCCGGGCGAGCCGTCTTCCTCGCCCATCTCCAGAATGATCTTGACGTTGTAGCCCAGCGTGCCGCCGCGCACCGCCAGCACCTGCTCCAGCGCGCTCAGATTGATGCTGTGCTGGCCCTTGTTGTCGGCCGTGCCGCGGCCATACCAGCGATTGCCCTCGACGACGATGTCCCAGGGCTTGAGTCCATCGCGCCACTGCGCGTCATAACCACGCACGACATCGCCGTGGCCATAGGTCAGCACCGTGAAGGCCGCGCCGGGCTCGATGCGCTCGGCCAGCAAGAAGGGGCTCTTGCCCGGCACCGGGTTGTTGACGATGCGGGAGCTGAAGCCGAGGGTCTGCAGATAGGGTGCGATCTCTTCGTTCAGGTAGGCGTGCAGGATGGGCCCGCTGGCGGGGTCCTGGCTTTCGGTCTTGTAGGCGACGCGGCGCGCCAGCGTCTGCAGGAAGCGCCCGTCGTCGAAGGTGGCGAGGGTCTGGGCGATGGCTTGTTCGCGGCTCATGAGCGGAGTCTCCTTCAGAAAAATCAGGCGACCGCGACGCGGTCGATATCGGGGATGCCCAGGCCCGGCTCGGGCGTCAGCGCCGAGGCCAGCAGCATGCGGGTGTAGGCATGGGCCGGGCGGTCAAAGATCTGTTCGCGGGGGCCGAGTTCGACGATCTGGCCTTTGTACATCACGGCCACGCGGTCGACCAGATGCTCGACGACGCCCAGGTCATGGCTGATGAAGAGATAGGTCAGGCCGAACTCGGCCTTCAGGTCCATCAGCAGGTTCAGGATCTGGGCCTGGACCGAGACGTCCAGCGCCGAGGTCGGCTCGTCGCAGATCAGGATGTCGGGCCGCAGCACCAGGGCGCGCGCAATGGCCACCCGCTGGCGCTGGCCGCCGGAGAGCTGGCTCGGGTACTGGCCGTGCGTGCGCTCGGGCAGGCCGACCAGGTCCAGCATCTTCTTGACGCTGGCCTGCTGTTCGGCGGCCGTGCCGACCCGGTGCAGGCGCAGCGGCACGCTGACACTGTCGGCCACGGTGCGGCGCGGGTTCAGCGACGAGTACGGGTCCTGGAAGATCGGCTGGATGCGGCGGGCCAGCGCACGGCGCTCGCGCGGATTGACCTCCTTGCCATCGACCAGCACATTGCCCGCGCTGGGCTTGAGCAAGCCCAGCAGGATCTTGGCCAGCGTGCTCTTGCCGCAGCCCGATTCACCGACCAGGCCCAGCGTCTCGCCGCGGCGGATGCGCAAGGAGATGTTGTCCACCGCGGTGATCACGCCCGGCGCGCGGAACAGGCCGCGCTTGAGCTTGAAGCGCCGGCTCAGCGCGCAGAGTTCCAGCGCGATGTCATTCGCTTCGATCATGCGGCCTCCGCAATCAGGGCGACATCCGGGCGGGCCGACACGCAGCGCACGGTGTGTCTCTCATTGAGCGGCACATTCAGCGGCGTCTGCTGGCACAGGGCCTGCGCCTGCGCGCAGCGGTTCGCGAAGGCGCAGCCCTCGACCGGGCCGATCAGGCTGGGCACGACGCCGGGGATCGATTGCAGCCGGCTGCCGGGCAGCGTCTTGCCGCGCACCGGGATGCAGCCCAGCAGGCCGCGGGTGTAGGGATGGGTGGGGCGCGCGAACAGCTCGGCCACCGGCGCGGTCTCGACGATCTGGCCCGCATACATCACCGCGACCCGGTCGGCGATGCGCGCGACCACGCCCAGGTCATGGGTGATGAAGACCACCGCGGTGCCGAACTCCTGCTGCAGCTCGCGTATCAGCCGCAGGATCTGGGCCTGGATGGTCACGTCCAGCGCCGTGGTGGGTTCGTCGGCAATGATCAGCTCGGGCTCGCACATCAGCGCCATCGCGATCATCACGCGCTGGCGCAGGCCGCCGGAGAGCTGGTGCGGATACTGGCCCAGGCGCTCGGCCGCCTGCGGCATGCCGGCGCGCTCCAGCAGGTAGACCGCACGCTCACGGGCCTGGGCGGCGCTGACCTTGCGATGCGCGCGCAGCGCTTCGCAGAGCTGGTCGCCCAAGGTGTAGGAGGGGTTCAGCGAGGTCATCGGCTCCTGGAAGATCATCGCGATGCGGGCGCCGCGCAGCCGCGCCATCTCGCGCTCCTTGAGCCCTTGCAGGTCCTGACCGGCGAAGCGGATGTGCTCGGCGCTGCGCTGCGCCTTGCGCGGCAGCAGACCCATCAGCGCCAGCGAGGTCATCGACTTGCCGCAGCCCGATTCGCCCACCAGGCACAGCATCTCGCCGCGCCGCACCTGGAAGTCGATGCCGCGCACCGCGTGCAGCAGGCCCCGCTCGGTGGGCAGGTCGACGCGCAGGTTCTTCACGTCCAGCAGAACGTCCTCGCTCATCGCTCGCTCCTCAGTTGCGGCCATCGGGGGCCGTGATGTCCCGGATGCCGTCGCCGACCAGATTGATCGCCAGCACCAGCAGGGCCAGCACCAGGCCCGGGATCACGATGACCCAGGGCTGGAAGAACATATAGGCCTTGCCCTCGGCCACCATCAGGCCCCAGGACGGTGTCGGCGGCTGCACGCCCAGGCCCAGGAAGGACAGCGTCGATTCCAGCAGGATGGCGTGGGCCATCTCCAGCGTGGTGACCACCGTCAGCGCGCTCATCAGGTTCGGCAGCAGCTCGCGCAGCAGGATGTAGGGTGTCGATGCGCCCAGGGCCTTGGCAGCCGAAATGAACTCGGCGTCACGCAGCTGCTGGGTGGCCGAGCGGGTGACGATGGCAAAGCGGTCCCACAGCAGCAGGCCCAAGAGCACGATCACGACCTTCAGCGAGCCGCCCACCAGCGAGCTCATCGCCAGTGCCACCAGCACCACCGGCATCGCCAGCCGTGTCGTGATCATGTAGCTGACCACCGCATCGACCTTGCCGCCGAAATAGCCGGCCAGCAGGCCCATGGTCGTGCCGATCAGGCCCGAGATCAGCGCGGCCGACAGGCCGATCAGCAACGAGACACGCGCGCCGTACAGCAAGCGGCTCAGATAGTCGCGGCCCAGCTTGTCGGTGCCCAGCATGTGTTCCCAGGAACCGCGCTCATGCCAGACCGGCGGGATCAGGCGCTGGCTGATGTCCTGCGCGAAGGGGTCATGCGGCGCGATCCAGGGCGCGAACAGCGCGGCCAGCGCGATGGCGCCGAGTATCAGGCTGCCCAGGGTCAGGCCGTGATGGCCGAAGACGCGGCGCAACCAGCGCGGCAGCGCCGGTTTGGCCAGGGGCGCGGGGAGGGCTTGCGTGGTGGAGCTCATGGCGGCTTACTCCTTGGTGCGCATGCGCGGGTCGAGCGCGGCGTTCAGCACGTCGGCGAGGAAGGTCAGCGCGATGTAGAAGCTGGCGATGATCAGCACGACGGCCTGCACGACCGGATAGTCGTTGCGCGCGATCGAGTCCCAGGCCAGCTGGCCCAGGCCTTGCAGCGAATAGACCGACTCGATCACCACCGAGCCGCCCAGCATGAAGCCCAGCTCCACCGCGGCCAGCGCGACCACGGGGATGATGGCGTTGCGCAGCGCATGCTTGAAGACGACGCGGGCCGGGCTCAGGCCCTTGGCACGGGCGGTGCGGATGTAGTCCGAGCCCAGCACGTCCAGCATGCCGGCGCGCGTCAGCCGCATCAGCGAAGGCATCGCGTAATAGCCCAGCGCGATGGCCGGCAGCACGAAATGCAGCCAGCTCTCGTTGCCCGCGACCGGCAGCCATTGCAGGCCCACCGCGAAGATCAGGATCAGGGTCAGCGCGAACCAGAAGTTCGGCATGGCCTGGCCGACGACCGCGATCATCAGCGCGACGCGGTCGACCCAGCTGTCGCGATAGATCGCGGCCAGCACGCCCAGCGGGATCGCCACCGCGACGGCCAGCAGCAGAGCCACCGCGCCGAGTTTGAGCGTGATCGGCAGGCGCTCGCCGATCAGCTCCATCACGGTGTTCTGGAAGTAGAAGGAGCGGCCGAAGTCCAGCCGCGCCGCCGCGCCCAGCCAGTCGAAGAACTGCGTCGTGATCGGCCGGTCCAGGCCGTACTGCACGCGTATCTTCTCGATGTCGGCCGATGTCGACTCGGCCCCGGCGATCGCGGTGGCCAGGTCGCCCGACAGGTGTAGCAGCATGAAGCTGAGCACGGCGACCGTCAGCATCACGCTGCAGGCCACCAGCAGTCGGCGCAGGATGTAGATCAGCATGGCAGCACTCCCGGCTTGGTGGCTCTTTACTTCCAGCTCGCCTTGAAGAAGCGCGGCAGCTCGTCCGGCTGGGCCTCGAACTTCAGGTCCGAACTGAAGGCGTAGTTGGTCGAGTAGGAGAACATCGGGGCCCAGAAGGCCTCGGTGGAGATGCGCTGCAGCGCCTTCGCGTACTTGGTCTTGCGCTCGGCCTTGTCGACGGTGGCGTCGGCGGTCTGCAGCAGCGCGATGGTCTGCGGGTCCTTGGCGGTGTCGTCGGGGCCACCCTTGAAGTAGTTGCCGACGAAGGCGGAGGCATCGTTGATCGAGAACGAGCCCCAGGCCTGGAAGCTCAGCGGCGCCCGGCCCGAGCGCAGCTCGTTGCGCAGGGCCGGGTACTGAACGAAGTGCAGGCGCGCGCGGATGCCGACCTTGCGCAGGTCGCCGATGATGGCCTCGGCATAGTCGCGCTCGCGATAGGCCCAGAGGTCGGTGTCGAAGCCGTTGGCATAGCCGGCCTCGGCCAGCAGGGCCTTGGCCTTGGCGGGGTTGTAGTCGTACTTCACGACGCTCGTGGTATCGCAGCCGAACTGGGTGCGGAAGCAGGGCGCGTAGACCGGCTGGCTGCCGCCGCGCACCAGGTTGTCGGCCATGCCCTTGCGGTTGATCGCATGGTTCAGTGCCTGGCGCACGCGCGGGTCCTTGAAGGGCGCGCTCTCCGGTGTCGTGCCATTGTTGTTGATGGACAGGAAGCCCACCCGCATGGTCTCGCCGCTGAGCACGCTCATCTTGGGCATGACCTTGAAGGACTCGGCCTGGTCGGCCGGTACGCGCCAGATCCAGTCGACCGCGCCGGTCATCAGTTGGGCGGCGCGCGCCTCGGGGTCGCGGATCACGACGAACTTGACCGTGCCGATCTGCGGCTGGCCCAGCGGGCTGTCCTTGAAGTAGCTGGTGTTCTTGGCCATGGTCACGCCCTGGCCCGGTGTCACCGCGGTGATCTTGTAGGGGCCGGTGCCGACGGGCGCCTTGCTGAAGCCTTCCAGGCCGACCTTCTTGAAGTAGGCGGCCGGATAGATCGGCGTCGGCCCTGCCAGGTATTCGAGCGCGGCCGGGAAGGGCGTCTTCAGGTTGATGCGCACCTGGGTCTCGCTGAGCTTGACCACATCCTTGATCCAGTCGGTGTTCTGGCGCGTCGCGATCTTGGCGTCGGGGCCGGTCACGGTGTTGAAGGTGAACACCACATCGTCGGCCGAGAACTTGTCGCCGTTGTGGAAGCTGACGCCGGGCCGCAGGGTCAGCAGCAGCGCGGTCGGAGATTCCCACTTCCAGGCGGTGGCGAGCTGGGGCTTGTACTCGCCGGTCTTGGTGTCGCGATGGATCAGGGTGTCCCAGGCCATATTCGCCAGGATCACGCCCTCGCGCATATTGTTGTGATACGGGCTGACGTTCTCGACCTCGTTGTCCGAGGCATAGACCAGGGTGTCGTTGGTCTTGCCGGCGTATGCACTGAGGGGTGCGGCAAGCGTCGAAGACATCAGCAGGGCGGCGATAGCAGTCAGGCGCATGGCGGTCGATTCCTTCGTCAGTCCGGGCGAAAAACATCGCGATGTCGGCAAGAATGCGACCAGCGCGAGCTTTGCGCCATTTCCAAATTTCGAGGCCTGCGATGCCTAAAAGGCAAGCCAGGCGTTAACCCTGATGTCCAACAATCCCCTCATTGCCCGCCAGTTGCAGGACACCGCGCTGCGCTATTTCCTCGAGGTGATCCGCTGCGGATCGATCAGCGAGGCCTCGCAGCGGCTGAACGTCGCGGCCTCCTCGATCAGCCGCCATATCGCCCATCTGGAGGACCTGCTGGGCGCGACCTTGTTCGACCGCCATGCGCGCGGCATGGTGCCCAGCGCGGCCGGCGAGGTGCTGGCCGTGCACGCGCTGAAGTCGGCCCACGACGCCGAGCGCGCGGTGCACGACATCCAGGCGCTCAAGGGCATGCAGCGCGGCCGCGTGCACCTGGCCTCGACGGAGGGCTTCTCGATGGAGTTCATGCCGCGCCTGATCGCCGACTTCTCGCGCCAGCATCCGGGCATCCAGTTCCATCTCTCGGTCGACCCGCCGGCCGAGGCGACGCGCCGCGTGCTGCAGGGTGATGCCGACATCGGCATCACGATGAGCCGCAGCGCCGAGAAGGACCTGAAGGTCGAGCATTCGCAGCCCTCGCCGGTGCTGGCGGTGATGCGCGCCGGCCACCCGCTGACGCGCTTCAAGCAGGTCAGCCTGTCCCAGCTGCTGGCCTATCCGATCGCGCTGCCCGAGCAGGACACCACGGTGCGCCAGCTCTTCGACATCGCTTGCAGCCGCCAGCGCCTGAGCGTCGCGCCTATCCTGACCAGCAACTACATCGGCAGCCTGTTCGGCTTTCTGCGCCACCAGGAGGAGGGCGTGACGATCTCCGGCGAGATCTCGATCCGCTACCAGGTCGACCGCGGCGAGCTGGCCTGCGTGCGCCTGCGCGACCGCGGCCTGGATCTGCGCAATATCGTCGTGCAGACCTTGATGGGCCGCACGCTCTCGCATGCGGCCCAGGCCTTTCTGAAGTATCTGAAGGCGCAGCTGGCGGACTCGCCGCCCTGAGGCCCCGGTGCATGCACCAGATGCTGTCATGCAGACTGATGAAGAGCCGCGTGTGCGGCCTCCCTAGAAGCGCGGGTCCCCCAAGTTTGACCGTAGAGCGCGCGGCGCCACCTGCCTAGTCTGCACAGCAAGCCAGCGAATCCACGCTGGCTGCGGACCAGCCAAGGAGGCAATCATGGCCAGATTCGGCATCGAAGCCATTCGCTACTGCAACCACGCCCGCGCCGCCGGCGTGACCACATCGAGTGACCTGACCTACACATTCAACCGCGCCAACGGCTTCGACAGCAAGCTGCGCAGCGCCGGCCACGGCCGTGCGTTCTACTGGGCCAATACCGACTGCTGGGAGACCGACATCCGCGACAACGACCGCGGCGGCGGTGATCGCAGCTGGGTCGACGATGTCGATCTGTTCTGGATCGAGACCCATGGCAACCACACCGCCGACGGCCAGGCGCTGATGCTTTACGACACGCCGCAGACCGGCTGGTTCACCTTCTCGGGCGACTGGCAACTGGGCGAGAACTGGAACGCCGAATGGGTGATGGCCTATTCCTGCAAGACGGTGGATCGCAACAATGTGGCCGGGCTGTGGAACATCTTCAGCGGCCTGCACATCTACTGCGGCGCCTGGGAGAACATGTACGACGCCTGGACCACCGACGAGTGCGGCGAGGACGTGGCCCACAACCTGGTGCATGGCGACACCGTCTCGCATGCCTGGCATGACGGCGTCTCCGACTGGGCCGTCGACAACCACCCGATCACCGTCTGCGTCGGCGACGCTGCCACCTGGAACAACGGCAATGTCCGCTGGGACCTGAGCGCGCTCAATCGCGACCATCTGTGGGGCCATGGCAGCGTCGTGCCCGATCTGCCGCCCAGCCGCCAGGCCTGCCTGCTGTGGCGCTGGACCGAGGGCTGAGCACCGAAGGCTGACGCGTTCAACAACCTCTTACCGGACATCAACATCATGGACATCAATCAACTGATGGAATCGCTGGCTTCGTCCTTCAAGCAGGAGCTGCCCGCCGAGCTGGCCATCCTGGAGCTGCGGCGCAGCTCGGTCGACGAGCAGCAGCGCCGCCTGCGCAAGCTGCTCAAGGGCAGCAGCGAGGCTTGCGACCAGAACTTCGAGCGCGGCCAGTGGGAGACCTTCGACGACCACACGCTGGTGCGCCTGCCCGAGGGCGCCAGGGCCGTGCTTTACCACGCCAGCGGCGCCGTCAAGCTCAGCAGCGGGCTGGCGCCGATGGAGGCGCTGTTCAAGGAGACCCAGCCCAAGCAGCAGCTCGCCGATCACACGGCCAAGCTGCTGCAGTCGCTGGGCCTGCATGACGCGCTGGGGCGCGGCGAGACGCTGAGCTTCGAGCGGCTGTGGCAGATCAAGGCGGCCGCCACCGACCGCAGCGGTCATCAGAGCGAGCCGGTGCTGTGCCGCGCGATCGGCGCCTTCCGGCATCACATCGAGGGCATCCCGGTGCTGGGCCCGGCCTCGGCGGCGCTGCAGATTGCCGGCAACGGCGAGTTCGACATGCTCTCGACCCTGTTGCGCAGCCCCGGCGGCGAAGCGCTGGACCGCGCCAAGCCGCTGCACCCGGAGCGCGCGCTGCGCCAGCTGCTGAACCAGCTGCAGGCGAAGTTCGAGCTGCAGCGCGGCAAGCAGGACCGCCCGATCGACTTCGAGTGCCGCGAGGGCCTGCGTTTCGGCTATCTGAGCCTGTCCAAGCGCAAGGCGCAGCGCCTGCTGGCACCGGTCTATATGGCCACCATCGACGTCACCCACGACAAGCTGCGCCAGGGCCTGATCCTGGTGACCGCCGCGACCGAGAAAGAGTATCTGCCGCTGAACCCGCCGGGCCAGGAAAACCCGCCGACGCTGAGCAGCAAGACCGCCGGCAAGCGCTGCTGCTGAGGCCGGCCGAGGCCGGGCGAGTCGGCCGCCCGCTTGCTGGCGGCCGGCAGCAAGCGGCGCCGCGTCTCAGAGCCAGCCTAGCAGCAGCTCCGGCGGCCGGGCGATCAGCGCACGCCGGCCGTGCACAACGATCGGGCGCTGCAGCAGGATGGGGTGGGCGGCCATCGCGGCCAGCAGGGTCGGCTCGTCCAGCGACGGATCGGCCAGGCCGAGGCGCTGGTACTCGTCCTCACCGCTGCGCAGCAGCTCGCGCACCGGCAGGCCCAGCAGGGCCACAAGGCCCTGCAGCTCGGCCACATCGGGCGGTGTCTTCAGGTACTCGATCACCATCGGCTTCAGGCCCTGGGCCTGCAGCAGGGCCAGGGCCTCGCGGGACTTGGAGCAGCGGGGGTTGTGATAAATCGTGGTCAGCATGGCGCTAGGGTAAGCCATGAGGCCGCCGCTGCCTGCGCTCGCTACCCTCAGCGGCTCGTTGGAGCGCGAGGCGGAGGCCCGATGACCACCAAGCAACAAGAAGATGCCTACCTGGCACTGCACAGCGCGTTCCGCTGGCAGGTGCCCGAGTATTTCAATATCGCCGAGGCCTGCTGCGGCCGCTGGGCCCGCGACACGCCCGAGGCCACCGCCGTGCTGTTCGACAGCGACAGCGGCTGCCGCGCGCACTACAGCTACGGCCAGCTGCAGCGCGCCGCGAACCGGCTCAGCAATGCGCTGCGGCGCCTGGGCGTGCGGCGCGGCGACCGGGTCGCGGTGGTGCTGCCGCAGCGTTTCGAGACCGCAGTGGCCCAGATTGCGATCAGCCAGCTCGGCGCGGTGGCGATGCCGCTGTCCATGCTGTTCGGCCCCGAGGCGCTGGAGTACCGGCTGCAGGACAGCGCTGCGGTGCTGGCCCTGGTCGAATGCGCGGCGCTGGAGGCGCTGCGTGGCGTGCGCGCGCGCTGCCCGGCGCTGCGCCATCTGATCGTCGTCGGTGAATGCCAGGCTGACTGCGACGAGATCGGCTGGATGGCCGCGCTGCAGGCCGAGGATGCCCGCTTCACGGCCGAGCGGACCAAGGCCGACGAGGCCGCGGTGCTGATCTACACCAGCGGCACGACCGGCCCGCCCAAGGGCGCGCTGATCCCGAACCGCGCGCTGATCGGCAATCTGAGCGGCTTTGTCGCAAGCCAGAACTGGTTCGGCTTCGACCCGGCCGCGCCGGAGAAGGGCACGCAGGCGGTGTTCTGGAGCCCGGCCGACTGGGCCTGGACTGGCGGGCTGATGGATGCGCTCTTGCCGACGCTGTATTTCGGCCGGCCCATCGTCGCCTACCAGGGCCGCTTCGCGCCGGACAAGGCCTTCGAGCTGATGGCCGCCCATGGCGTGACCCACACCTTTTTGTTCCCCACCGCGCTGAAGGCGATGATGAAGGCGTTGCCGCGGCCGCGCGAGCGCTATGCGCTCAAGCTCGAGGCCATCATGAGCGCCGGCGAGGCGGTCGGCGATGCGGTGTTTGCCTACTGTCGCGAGCAGCTGGGCGTGACGGTCAACGAGATGTTCGGCCAGACCGAGATCAACTATGTGGTGGGCAACTGCAGCCGCTTCTGGCCGGCCCGGCCCGGCAGCATGGGGCGGGCCTATCCGGGCCACCGGGTCGCGGTGATCGACGCCGAGGGCAAGACCTGTCCCCCGGGCGTGGCCGGCGATGTGGCGGTGCACCGGCGCGATGTGCACGGCCATCCCGACCCGGTCTTCTTCCTGGGCTACTGGGGCCGCGCGGACGCGACCCGGGCCAAGTTCACCGGCGACCCCGAGGACAGCTGGTGCCGCACCGGCGATATGGCGCTGCAGGACAAGGACGGCTACCTCTGGTATCAGGGCCGCAGCGACGACGTCTTCAAGTCGGCCGGCTACCGCATCGGCCCCAGCGAGATCGAGAACTGCCTGGTCAAGCATGCGGCGGTCGCGAACGCTGCCGTGGTGCCCAAACCCGATGCCGAGCGCGGCGCCCTGGTCAAGGCCTATGTGGTGCTGGCCCCGGGGCGGCACGGCTCGGCGGCGCTGATCGCCGAGCTGCAAGCCCATGTCAAGGGCCGGCTGGCGCCCTACGAATACCCGAAGGAGATCGAGTTCATCGAGGCCCTGCCGATGACCACCACCGGCAAGCTGCAGCGCGGCGTGCTGCGGCGGCAGGAGGAGGAGCGGGCGCGGGCAGCCGGCGTTACTGCGCCCTTGAGCTCGTCAGCCGCACGCTGAGCCGGGCATCGGCCGGCGCCACCAGGCGGGCTGCGTCGGGCCAGGGCTCGGCGCCGGTCAGCGTGGTGCAGGGCGGGCTGGGCTTGTCCTTGGGCGCGTCGGGGTCGCGGTCCTTGGGCTCGGCCGCCAGCGGCAGGCCCAGCAGCTGGCCCTGCTCGTCGCGCCACTCCAGCTCCCATTTGGGCTCGGCGCTGCAGACCCGCACGCCCTGGATCTGCGGGAACAGCCAGCGGGCATACCAGGGCAGCAACTCGCTGCGCAGGGTGCGGGCGATGCCCATGATGCGGCGCACCGTGGCCATGCTCAGCTGCTCGGGCGGCGTGGTCAGGCGGATGCGGCCCTGCATCTCGGCGGCGCCGCGCGGGATATTGCTGGCCAGCTCGGCCCCCTTGGCCTGTTCGGGCGGCAGCAAGGGCAGCTCGAAGCGGCCCTCGGCGTCGACCTTGATCGGCAGATAGCCCTCCTCATGGGCCACCGCCAGCTTGGGCGCGGGCTGGGCCGCGAAGGTCTTGGGCCCCAGCTTGAAGTCCATCACGATCAGGCCCTGGCCGTATTTTCTCAGCCCCTGCAGCATGGTGTTCATGCGCTCGTAAGGCATCGCGGCGGGGTCGCGCACCAGGCCGACCTGGACGGTGTCGAGCTGGGCGGGTGGCGGCGTCTGCGCCAGTGCAGCGGGCAGGGCGATGAAGTACAGCAGCCAGATCGGCTTGGTCATGGGGGACTCCCTGGTTGATCGGATGGTTTGTTGGCTCAGCGTCTGCACTTGCCACGCGCCTCGGCCAGCAGCCAGAAGGGCGCGCTCAGCAAGCCCATGCCGGCGCCGGCGAACTCGCCCTTCAGGCAGTCGCCGTCGGCGCTTTTCGCGATGTCCTGGCCCAGGCGCTGCTGGGTGGTCTCGGGCAGGGATTTCGCCCGCGCCGCCTCCGGTGCGCTCAGCGCGGCCTGGCGCACCGCGCGGCGGGTGCCCTCGCTGTCAAGCAGCGAGGGCAAGGGAGCGGAGGCGGGCGACGCGGCGGAGGGGCTGGCGGCGAGCGCGGGCGCTGGGGTGTCGGGGACCGGCGGCGCGCTGATCGTGTGGGGGGGCGTCCGTGCTACGGCGCGTGGCTGTGGGCTGCCAGTCGGTCTGCGCGCGGCCGGTGCCGGCTGTGGGCGGGTTACTGGTCTAGACAGGGGCTGCAGGCGCAGGCTGATCAGCTGCCGCTCGGGTTTGTGCACCGGTGCGGGCGAGTTCCCCTGCGTCAGCAGCAGCCACAGCAGGCCGTGGATCAGCACGACCAGCAGCAGCGCCAGCCGGGCCCGCATCGTCTTTACCCTCATGCGTCCGGCCCCTCGCCGGGCGCTTCCGGCCCGGCCTCGTAGCCCAGCAGATCGCCGGGCTGGCAGTCCAGCACCGCGCAGATGCGCGCCAGCGTCTCGAAGCGCACGCCGCGCACCTTGCCGGATTTCAGCAGCGAGAGATTGGCCTCGGTGATGCCGATGCGCTCGGCCAGCTCGCGCGAGCGCATCTTGCGCCGCGCCAGCATCAGGTCCAGGGTCACGAGAATGGGCATGCCGCTTGCCATGCTCAGATGAATTCGGCGTTTTCGTCCGCCACCCGCACCGCCTCGCGCATCACCGCAGCAATGGCCAGCAGCATCAGGCCGAACAGCAGGCACAGATAGTGTTCGGACGACAGCGTCAGCGCCAGCTGGCGCTCGCCGGGCGGGTTGCCCAGGGTCAGAGCCAGCAGGGCCAGGGTCTGGCCCAGCGGCATCGCCAGCGCCAGGCCGACCAGTGCCAGGCCCAGGCGGTGCAGATGACGCACCGGCGCCAGCGCCAGCAGCTCGCCGCGCGCATAGCAGCCGAACAGGCACCAGACCTGCCACATCGCCCAGGCGCCTACCAGGGCCGGCAGGGCCGAGGCCGCGAGTCCGGCCAGGCGGGAGCCTCCGTCCAGTTGCAGGTTGGCGGCGCTGGAGCCCCATTCCTGGCGTGCCACCCGGGCCACCCACTCCGGCTGGCTCCAGAACAGCAGGGGCAGCAGCAGCTGGGCCGCACCGCCCACCAGGGCCAGCAGGCGCACCAGCCGTATCAGGCCCTGGATGCGGCGCTGGCCGCCGAAATGGCTGGTGTGGGTGCTCATGGTGGCCATTTGTTGACAAGAAATTTACTGTAAAACAATAAAAAATAGATGTAAAGCAAAAAGTATCCGGGCGCATAGCGATCGGGGATGGCCGACCGCGACTTGCGGCACACTGCCGCCTGATCAGGCCTGCATGCCGCAGGAGCCAGGAGTAAAGAAAGATGGAATTCACCACATTGGGCCGCTCGGACTTGCGCGTCAGCCGGCTCTGCCTGGGCACGATGACCTTCGGCGAGCAGGTCGACGAGGCCGCCAGCCATGCCTTGCTGGACAGCGCCGTGGCCCAGGGCATCAACTTCATCGACATGGCCGAGATGTACCCGGTGCCGGCCCGCGCCGAGACCTTTGCCGATACCGAACGCATCATCGGCCGCTGGCTCAGCAGCCGGCCGGGCCTGCGCGAGAAGCTGGTGATCGCGACCAAGGTCAGCGGCCCCTCGCGCGGCTATGGCTGGATACGCCAGGGCTCGCCCGATCTGACGGCCGCCGACATCATCAGCGCCTGCGAGGCCAGCCTGCAGCGCCTGCAGATCGACCATATCGACCTCTACCAGATCCACTGGCCGGCCCGCCATGTGCCGATGTTCGGCGGCCAGTTCTTCGAGCCTGCCAAGGACCAGCCGGTCACGCCCATCCTGGCCCAGCTCGAAGCGCTGGGCCAGCTGGTCAAGGCCGGCAAGGTGCGCCACATCGGGCTGTCCAACGAGACGCCGTATGGGGTGGCCGAGTTCGTCCATCTGGCCGAGCAGCAGGGCCTGCCGCGCGTGGTCTCGGTGCAGAACGCCTACAGCCTGGTCAACCGCGTGCCCGAGAACGGGCTGGACGAGGCGCTGTACCGTCACCAGGTGTCGCTGCTGGCCTACTCGCCGCTGGCCTTCGGTACGCTGACCGGCAAGTACGACGCCAGCGGCCTGGCCGACCCGGCGGCCGGCCGGCTGGCCTTGTTCGAGAGCATGAAGAAGCAGCGCTGGGCCCGGCCCGAGACGCTGGCGGCCGCGCGGCGCTACAACGCGCTGGCCCTTGACCATGGGCTGACGCCCACCCGCATGGCGCTGGCCTGGTGCTATGGCCGCTGGCAGACCGCCAGCACCATCATCGGCGTCACCAGCCAGGCCCAGCTCGACGAGGACATCGCCGCCTGGGGCACGGTGCTGGCACCCGAGCTGCTGGCCGAGATCGACAAGGTCCGCTGGGAGATTCGTGACCCGGCGCAATAAGGCGGATCGCGGCGGCGCCTAGAATCCGCATCCGATGCCCAAGCGCAAGCCCTCCCTCACCCACCGCTGCACGGCCTTGCTGGCCGTGCTGGCGTTGCTGTGGGCGGCCCTGGTGCCGGGTCTTGCCCACGCGCTGCAGACCCGCTCCGACAGCGTCTGGGTCGAGGTCTGCACCGTGCAAGGCCCCGGCTTTGTGCGCCTGGACACGGCGGCCCTGGCCGAGGATCCGCTGGCGCCGCTGGAGCTGGGCAAGAAGAGCAGCGCCTGGGGCGAGCACTGCCCGCTGTGCACGCTGCCCATCGATCACGCGGCCCCGCCGCCGACCCTGCCCGCCGGCGCCTCGCCGGTGCTCGGCTTCGAGCGCCCGCTCGCTTTCTGGCGCGCCCCGCGCCTGCTCGCCGTCTGGGCCACAGCCCAGGCGCGCGCGCCCCCGCTGACGACCTGACAGTCCCTTCTTCGCTCCCACCGATTTCGCCGGCCCTGCCTTCTTGATGGCAGCGGCCGGCCTCACTGTCATGTCCGTCAATGAAAAAACATCTGATCAGCGTGCTGGCCATGCTGGCCTGCGCCCACGCCCGTGCCCATCAACATGAACAACTGCAGCCGGTCCTGGTCACCGGCAGCGCCCAGCGCAGCGACCTCGACGAGGCCGCCGGCAGCAGCTCCCGCCTGGGCCTGAGCCTGCGCGAGACCCCGGCCAGCGTGACCGTGGTCTCGCGCGACGAGATCGAGCGGCGCGCCTATGCCAACACCCAGGAGGTGCTCAAGAGCGTGCCCGGCGTGGTCTTCGCCGACCCGCCGGGTTCGGCCGGCACGGTGTTCTACCGCGGCTTCGGCTCGGGCTCGCTGTCCCAGCTCTATAACGGCATCAGCGTGCAGTACGACGCGATCGCCGCGCGGCCGCTGGACAGCTGGATGGTCGAGCGGGTCGAGGCCATCGGCGGCGCCTCGAGCTTTCTGAACGGCTCCGGCGCGGTCGGCGGCACGATCAATGTGATCAGCAAGATCGCGGACCGCAGCGGCGACATCAGCCGCCTGCGCCTGGGTCTGGGCGACCGCGGTGCCCAGGGCTCGGCCAGCCTGCAGCGCGGCGTCGGGGGCCAGGTCTTGCGTGTCGAGCTGAACCGCAACGAAGGCGCGCTGTGGACCCAGGGCCGCGAGCGCACGTCCTGGCAGGCCAGCGCCTCCTGGCTGGCGCCGCTGAGCGCCGGCCTGACCCACACCCTGGCCGTCGAGCGCCAGCATGAGAAGGTCATGCAACCCTACTGGGGCACGCCGATGCTGCGCGCGGCCGACGGCACGGTGCCTGCCGGGCAACTGAAGTTCGATGCCGCCACCTTGGGCGTCAATTACAACGCGCTCGACGGCCGCTATCAGCAGGACGTGACCTGGGCCCGCTCGATCCTGGAATGGCGCCTCAGCGAACGCACGCGGCTGAGCCACACGCTCTACCTCTACGACGCGCTGCGCGACTATGAGAACGTCGAGACCTATGTCTTCAAGAACGGCAATAGCGCGGTCGAGCGCCGCGATGCGCTGCTGCAGCGCCATGACCAGCGCGTCTGGGGCAGCCGCACCGAGCTGAGCCACGGCAGCGAGATCGCGGGCCTGCGCTCGGACTTCGCGGCCGGCATCGATTGGAGCTTCAACCGCCAGACCCGCTTCCCGCTGTCGGTGGCCGGGCCCTTCGGCAGCACCGATCCCTACCAGCCCGCCGCCAGCTACTTCTACAGCACCCCGGGCATCAAGCCCGGCTACAGCCCTGGCGCCAGCAATCTGCTGCGCACGCTGGCGCTGTTCGTCGAGAACCGCACCGTGCTGGGCGGCGGCTATGCCCTGGTCAGCGCCTTGCGCTGGGACCGCATCGCGCTGGATGTGCGCAACTACCGCACCGTGACAGCCACCAATCCGGCCCTGTTCACGACCGACTTCAAGCCGCTGACCGGCCGGCTGGGCCTGGTCAAGGACCTCAGCAAGGATTGGCAGGTCTATGCCCAGGCCAGCAGCGCCGCCGACCCGCCGTCCGGCGTGCTGGCCACGGCCGGCGCCAGTGCGCTGCGCAGCTTCGAGCTGACGCGCGGCCGCCAGGTCGAGATCGGCAGCAAGCTCGCCTTCGACCAGGGACGCGGCCAGGCCACGCTGGCGTTCTACGACCTGCGCCGCAAGAACTTCTCCATCACCGACCCGAACGACAGCACGAACGCGCTGCCGGTCGGTGCGCAGAGCAGCCGCGGCCTTGAGCTCAGCGCGCAGTGGCGGCCCAGCGCCCAGCTGCGCCTGAGCGGTCAGCTGAGCCACACCCGTGCGCGCTACAAAGCCTTCACCGAAGGCACGGTCTCGCGCGCCGGCCAGACCCCCGCCAATGTGCCGAGCTGGGTGGCCGGCGCCGCGCTGGACTGGCAGCCGCTGCAGAGCCTGGGCCTGGGCCTGGACTGGCGCCATGTCGGCAAGCGCTATGCCAATGTCGCCAACACGGTCTGGGACGGCGCCTACAACCTGGTCGGCGCCAGCGCCACGCTGAAGATTGACCGCCAGACCACGTTGCAGGCCCGCGTCGACAACCTCGGCGATGAACGCTATGTGGCCAGTCTTGGCAGCAGCCTGCCCTATCTGGGCGCGCCGCGCAGCCTCAGCCTGGCCATCGACTGGAAGTTCTGAGCATGAGACTCAAGCGTTGGCTCTATCTGCTGCATCGCTGGGCCGGTATCGCGCTGTGCCTGGTGATGGCGCTGTGGTTCCTGTCCGGCATGGTGATGATGTATGTCGGCTATCCCAAACTGACCCCCGCCGAGCAGCTGCAGGGGCTGGCGCCGCTGCCGGCCCAGGGCTGCTGCGTGCCGCTGGAACAGGCGCTGCAGGCCGCTGGTCTGGACAAGGCGCCGACGCAGTGGCGGCTGGCCACGGTGGCCGGCCAGCCGCGCTATCTGTTCAGCGACGCTCGCGGCAAGAGCGTGGCCGCAGTCGATGCGCGCAGCGGCGCGCGCATCACCGGCGTGGACGAGGCCCAGGCCGTGGCGGCGGCCGCGCACTTCGCCGGTGGCGCTGCGGCGCGCAGCCTGGGCCCGGTGCAGGAAGACGCCTGGACCCATTCGCGCGCGCTCGATGCCCACCGGCCGCTGCACCGGGTCGCGGTCGATGACGGCCGCTGGCTCTATATCAGCGGCGTCAGCGGCGAGGTGGTGCGCGATGCCAGCCTGAGCGAGCGGACCTGGGGCTGGCTGGGCGCCTGGCTGCACTGGCTCTACCTCTTTCGCGGCGGGGCGCTGAATGCCTGGTGGACCGATATCGTGATCTGGCTGTCGCTGGCCGGCGGCGTGCTGGGGCTCAGCGGCCTGGTGGTCGGCCTCTGGCGCTGGCGCTTCAAGGGCCGCTACAAGAGCGGCTCGCGCTCGCCTTATCGCGGCCGGATGGCGCGCTGGCACCACATCCTTGGCCTGCTCGGCGGCACGCTGGCGCTAAGCTGGGTGATCAGCGGCCTGCTGTCGATGAATCCCTGGAAGGTCTTCGAGGCGCAAGGGCTGAAGCCCGATCGCCAGGCCTATGCCGGCGGCCCGCTGCAGGCCGGCGCGGCGCCGCCGGCCGATCTGGTGCTGGCCCGTCTGGCCGCGCAGGGCTTCGAGGCGCGGCTGCTGGAGTGGCGCCGCATCGGTGGCTCGCACTACGTCTGGGCCCAGAGCGCCAGCGGCGCGTGGCTGCTCGATGCGCGAGGCGAGGTGGTGCCAGGTCTTGACGAAGCGAGCCTGGTGGTGGCGGCCCGCGCCATGCTGCCCGGCGCGCCGCTGCTGCAGCGCCAGTGGCTGCGCGGCTACGATGCCCACTACTACGCCCGCGAGGCCCACACGATGACCGGGCAGCGCGAGCGCCCGCTGCCGGCGCTGCGCCTGGTCTTCGGCGATGCGCTGGCCCACCACATCGTGCTGGACCCGGCCAGCGGCGCGGTGCTGCAGGTCAGCAACAGCCGCCAGCGGGCCGAGCGCTGGCTGTTCGCCTTTGCGCACAGCTTCGATCTGCCGCAGCTGCTGGCGCTGCGTCCGCTATGGGACGGCTGGATGCTGGTCTTCAGCCTGGCCGGCCTGGGCCTGAGCCTGACGGGCGTGGTGATGGGCTGGCGCCGGCTGCTTCGCCCGCCGGCGCATGCGCCAGGCCAGCAGGCCTAGACCCGCGCCCAGCAGGCCCAGGCTGCCTGGTTCGGGCACCGCAGAGACGGCGGAGAAGCTGAAGTCGTCCAGCGCGTAATAGCCTTGCACGCCGTGCACCGCCACCGCGTCCACGCGGCCGGCGTAGCCGCTGGCCAGAAAGGCGTGGCTGCCGTCGGCGCCTGGCGCCAGCGGCAGCGTGGCCGAGCGATGCACCTCGACGCCGTCGAGAAACAGCACGAAGCTGACCGGCGAGTAGCCCGACACATGGGCGCCGTCGAACACGAAGTCCTCTGCGGCGCTGATCAGCGGTCCGAGCGTCGCGAACTGGGTTGCCGGGTCGGACGGGTCGGCAAAGTCGGTGAAGATATTGCGCATGCCCGACGCGGGCTGGTAGGGGCTCCAGGGCGTGCTCGGGTCGCCGTCCGGGTACTCGTAGTCACTGTGGAACCAGCCGCTGAAGCCAAAGCCCTGGTAGCTGGCCGGCATGGCCCGGGTGCTGCCGGGCGGCAGATCGTCGAAGCTCAGTACGCCGGCATGGGCGGTGGATGCGCCCAGCAGCGCAAGGGATAGCAGCAGAGTTTTCATCGCAGCGCTCCTGATCAATCGAAGAGCACGATGCCCTGGTCGGACAGCAGCACCGGGTAGTCCGCCACCGGCAGCGCCTTGATCTGCAGCTTGTTGCCGACCGCGTCGTTGAGCGCGACCGTGTCGGAGGTGTTCAGCGCATAGACCCGGCCGTCGACCATGTCGACCAGTCGCGGGCGCAGCGTCGGGTTGCCGGCAAAACGGGGAAAGTGGAATTTGCTGCATGTGATGTCGATAGAGGCTTCGGTGGTGGGGCGCGGCAGGGCATCGACCTTGCGCCAGACCGCGATCAGATTGCGCACCACGCCACCGGGCTCGTTGCGCGTGTAGGCCTGAACGGTGTAGCCATAGGGCTTGCTGCAGCCGGCGTCCGGCACGAGCTTGAGGCGGTTGTCGAAGATGGCGGTGACGTGCTGGTAGGCACGGTAGGCCACCTTCTGGCGCTTGACGGTCTGGTCGCCGTTCAAGTAGGGGGTGTCCACATTGCCGTCCCAGGTGCCGGTCTCCAGCAGGCCTTTGACGTTCTTGGTCGCGTCGTAGTGCAGGTCGACCAGGGTGAAGATGCTGGACTCGACGCCCCGCGAGAAGTCTCCCAGCAGTCGCCGCAGCAGGTATTTGGCCTGATCTTCCTCGGTCCAGGCCAGGCCGCACAGCGCGTAGTACAGGCAGGGTCCGGACGGTGCGCCGTTCTCGTTCTGGCGGATGCGGAAACCATGCACTTCGACCATGTCCTTGAACCACTGGTACTTGGCCAATTCGCTGGGGAAGTTGTCATGGTCGACCGACGCGTAGTACGGGTGATAGGCGACCGCCACATCGGCGGCCGGCACGCCGGGGCCGCGGTTGGCGGCGAAGTAGTCGACAGCCGTCTTTGCATAAATGGAGCTCGATGTGGTCGAGCCACCCATGACGCCAGCGGTGAAGGAGCCAATGGTCAGCTTGGCCTGGGGCTGGATGCTCTTGATCAACTGGGCCACCTCGACGATCAGCTGCGCATACTGATCGACGGGCACATGTCCGTCCGGCTCGTTCCAGATCTCCCAGTCGGTGACGCGAGCGGTCGGCTGGCTGTAGCGTGTCACGGTGGCGCGCACATAGTCGAGGAACTTCTGCTTGCCGGTGCCGGTGGGCAGCGCGCCGGCCAGATTGCGGGTGCCGCAGTTCAGGCAGCCCGGGCGCTCGTTGCCATAGCCCAAGAAAACATAGGGCTCAACACCCCGGGCGAGCGCGCCATCGACGATCTTGTCGAGCTTGGCGAAGTCGTAGCTGGCAGGCTGGGTGATGACTTTCTCGATGTCGTGCCAGCCCGATTGCACGCGTACCTTCAGCGCGCCGGTGGGGCCCAGATAGCTCTTCCACAGATCGAAGCTGCTGTAGTCGCGGTCGGTGGTCTCGCCGCCGATGCCAAAGGGGTGACTCAGCCCGGCGGCGCGGATCTCGGCGGCGCTGCGCGTGCGGACCAGGCCGAGGTAGCCGAAACGGGCCGCATCCTTCGCATGGATGGGCCCGTTGGAGAGCACCTGCGGCGCCAGCGGCACGCGCGGCGGCGGCGCGGTCTGGGCCTGAGCGAGCGTCGTCAGCAGCAGGGCTGCCATTGCGGCGATTGTCGATGCCGCAAGCGCGGCGTTCTTCTTGATCATGGCTTGTCTCCAGGATTGAGTGCGAGGCAATCAGGGCGCGCTCGGCGCCCGTGGCTCAGAAGTTGTGCTTGAGCCCGAAGTCCACGACGGTGCTGCGGGTCAGCGCCTTGCCGGCGACCGTGCCTTGTTGCTTGGAGCTGCCCAGATCGCTGTAGACCGAGGTGCGCTTGCTGAGGAAGTGCTCGTAGCCGACGCCCAGCTTGGTGGTGTTGTTATTGCCGCCCTCGGGGTCCAGCCGCGCCACGGCGAACCGGGCCAGATGGTTGCCCACCGGCATGCTGGCGGCCAGCGTCAGGTTCTTCGCGGCCCGGCCGCTCACCTCGGCGCTGGTGAAGGAGACGCGGGGGCGGATGAAGCCGAAGTCATAGGCGCCGCCGATCAGTGCAACGCGGTTGTTGCTGGCCTGGCGGTCGAAGCCGGCGGCCAGATAGAGCGCACCGGCCGTGTACTCGATATTGGCGCCCACCGATCGATCGCGCACCCCTTCGCCGGCTGAAACGGCCACATTGCTGCTGAAGCCATGCAGCGTGGGCGAGCGGTAGCCGACCGAGTTGTTCGCGCGCGCATGGCCGTCGATGCGATAGGTCGCCAGCTGATGGTTCAGACTGGGCGAGCCCACGGTGTCCCAGCCCCAGGGGTCGAGCTTGAGCGCGGGCCAGAAGATCGGCACATACTCGCGGCCCAGATACACGCTGCCCAGCTCCTTGCTGTCCAGATGCACGAAGGAGCGAGCCTTCCAGAACACCGGATCGGCCACGCCGGTGTCGCCGAGAAAGCGATGCTCGATCTGGAAGCCGGCCTGCAGCCCGCCGCCCAGATCCTCGATGCCGCGAAAACCGAGCCGGTTCTCCGAGCCATGGCGCAGGTCCCAGCGATTGCCGGCCGGGCCGCTGCGGCCGTTGTTGGCCGTCAGCGCCGAAGTGCCGCTGTTCTGCTTGGTGATGCTCAGGTCCAGACGGCCGTAGATCGTCACACCGGACTGCGCCTGCGCGGCGCCGATCAGGGCCAGCAAGGCCAGCGGCAAGAGTTGTTTTGTTTGCTTCATGCTTGTCTCCTTCTATGAGGGTAGTGATAGGAAAGTGGGGCCGTCTTGGTGCGGCGAATTGAAATTCAGGGGCGGATGTAGCTGGTCTTCGTCTGCGTGAAAAATTGCCGGGCCTGTGGGCCCTGCTCACGGGGACCGAAGCTCGAGGCCTTGCTGCCGCCGAAGGGCACGTGGTGGTCGACGCCGGCGGTCGGCGCGTTGACCATCACCATGCCGGCCTGTAGCCGGCGCTGGAAGTGATGGGCCAGCTTCAGCGAGCCGGTGCAGACACCGGCCGAGAGGCCGAAGGGCGTGTCATTGGCCAGGGCCAGCGCATGCTCGGCATCGTCGGCCGCGATCAGCACCGCCACCGGGCCGAAGATCTCCTCCTGGCTGATGCGCATCGTGTTGTCGGCATCGACGAACAGGGCCGGCGCCAGGTAGTGGCCGGGCCGGCGGCGGTGCAACAGCTCGCCGCCCGCCGCCAGGCGTGCGCCTTCCTCACGGCCCAGCGCGATATAGCGCAGGTCCTGGGCCAGCTGCGCCTCGTCGACCACCGGACCGATCTGGGTGTCCGGGTCCAACGCATGGCCGACGCGCAGCGCGGCCACCCGCGCTATCAACGCATCGCGGAACTTGGTGTAGATGCCCTTGGTGACGATCAGCCGCGAGCTGGCGGTGCAGCGCTGGCCGGTCGAATAGAACGCGCCCTGGACTGCGCAGTCCAGCGCGATCTCCAGATCGGCATCGTCCAGCACCACCAGCGGGTTCTTGCCGCCCATCTCGAGCTGGTAGCGCGCCTGGCGGGCGCTACAGGCTGCGGCCACATGCTGGCCGGTGGCCACCGAGCCGGTGAAGCTGATGGCGCGCACGCGCGCGTCGTCCAGCAGGGTCTGGCCGACCTCGCGGCCGCTGCCAGGGACGAAGTTCAGCACCCCCGGCGGCAGGCCGGCGCGCTGCAGGATGTCCACCAGGGCCCAGGCGCTGGCCGGCACGCTTTCGGCCGGCTTGAGCACCACCGTGTTGCCATGGGCGAGGGCGGGCGCGATCTTCCAGGCGGGAATGGCAATGGGAAAGTTCCAGGGCGTGATGATGCCCACCACGCCCACCGGTTCGTGCCGCACCTCCACGCGCAGCCCGGCGCGGGTCGAGGCATAGAGCTCGCCCTCGGCCTGCAGCGCCTGCTGGGCCTGGAACTTGAAGATCTGCGCGGCGCGCTGCACCTCGCCCATGGCCTCGGGCAGGGTCTTGCCCTCTTCACGGGCCAGCAGCTCGCCGAGCTCGGCGCGCCGTGCCAGCAGCTCGCTGCCGGCACGGTCAAGCACCTCGGCGCGCAGCTGCGGTGACTGGTCGGCCCAGCCCGGCTGCGCGAGCGTCGCGGCGGCGACGGCGCGGCGCGCCAGTGCCGCATCGGCCAGATGAAAGCGCCCGACCCGCTCCTCGGTGTCGGAGGGGTTGATGTTCTCGTAAACCCGGTCGGTGGCGAGCCATTCGCCGTCGATCAGCAGAGGGCTGAGTGCGATGTCTGATGTCATGAATAAAGCATACGATGGATTTTATAAAATGTATAGCCTATACTTTCCAGCATGCGATGAAGTGGCCGAGAGGGCGCCGGATCGCATACCCTTCAGACAAGACATTGGAGACAAGATGAAGCGATCGATGGTGCTCAATACGGTGTTGCTCGCGGCGCTCGCCACAGCGAGCGTGCTTGGCGGCGTGGCACAGGCCTACCCGGACAAGCCCGTCACCCTGGTGGTGGGATTTGCCCCAGGCGGCGCAGCCGACACGGTGGCGCGCCAGCTGGCCGAGGAGCTCAGCAAGCAGCTGGGGCAGCGCGTCAATATCGACAACAAGAGCGGTGCAGGCGGCAATATCGCCACCCAGTCGGTGCTGGGTGCGCCGGCCGATGGCTACACGCTGCTGTTCGCCGCCATCCATCTCGCCACCAACCCCTGGCTGGCCGGCGTCAAGTACGAGCCCAGGTCGGACCTCACCATGGTCAGCCAGATCACCAGCGTGCCGGTGGTGATGTTGACGCCGGGCAGCGGCAGCTTCCAGCAGCCGGTGGACATCGTGCGTGCGGCCCACAAGACCAGCGGCGGACTCAAGGCTGGCTCGGGTGGCATCGGCACCTCCTCGCATCTGGCGCTGGAGCTGTTCTCGCGCAGCCAGAACGTGCCTTTCCTGCATGTGCCCTACCGCGGCGGCGCGCCGGCCAACCAGGCCTTGCTGGCCGGCGAGATCGATGTGATGTTCGACCTGATGTCGGGCGGGCTCAAGCAGATGGTGGACTCGGGCCGCATGCGCGCGGTGGCGGTGATGCAGGACAAGCGCGTCGCCGCGCTGCCCCAGGTCAGGAGCGCGGCCGAGCTGGGCCTGGCGCCCGAGACCTTCATCCGCAGCTGGCAGGGCATTGCCGTCAAGGCCGGCACGCCGCCCGAGGTGCTGGCCAAGCTGCACAAGGCCGTGGTCGCCGCCGCCGCCAGCCCGAGCTTCACCGGCCGCGTCGGCGACCAGCTGGGCTACACCGTGGTCACCAGCAAGACGCCGGACGAGTTCCAGAAGCACTACCTGGCCGAGCTGGGCCGCTGGGGAGCCTTGATCAAGGCCGCCAACATCAAGCCGGAGTGAAGACGATGCCTCCATGCATCACCGCGATTCATACCCATCTGATGCAGGCCGGCGGGCCGCCGCAGACCGGCTGGTCGGCCACCGGCAAGAGCGCGCTGGCCAGCAGCCGCAACTGGCTGTTCGTCACCGTGCAAACCGACGACGGCCGTGTCGGCTGCGGTGAGGGCTCGGGCTGGCCGCGCGTGGTCGCGGCGGCGGTCGAGGGCCTGGGCGACTTCCTGGTCGGCGAACCCGTGCTGTCGATCGAGCGCCTGCATCAGCGCATGCGCACCGCGCTGATGGGCCATGGTCAGGTCGGCACGGTGGGCGGCGGCGCGATCGCCGCGATCGACATGGCGCTGTGGGATCTGCGCGCCCAGACCCTGGGTGTGCCGGTCTGCCAGCTGCTGGGCGGCCCGCTGCGCGAGCGTGTGCCTTACTACACCCATGCCTCCAGCGTTGCGGCGGCGCAGGCGGCCGTGGCGCGCGGCGTGCAGGCGATCAAGGTCGGCGGCATCGCGGGCGTGGTCGAGCGAGCCCATGCGATCCGGGCCGCTGTCGGCCCCGACATCGATCTGATGGTGGACCTGCACGGCCCGCCGTGGCTCAATGCGGCCGACGCCATCGCCATCGGCCGCGAACTGGAGCCGCTGGGTCTGCTGTTCCTGGAGGAGCCGGTGGCCTCGGACGATCTGCCCGGCTGGCGCCGGGTGCGCGACAAGCTGGCGCTGCCCCTGGCCACCGGCGAGCGCCTGTCGACCCTGGCCGAGATGCTGCCCTTCATCACCGAAGGCCTGGTCGATGTGGTGCAGCCCGATACCGGTCGCTTCGGTGGCCTGACCCAGATGCGCAAGCTCGCCGCCATCGCCGAAGCGCATTCGCTGCAGTTCGCGCCGCACAGCGGCTCGCTGGGCCCGCTGGCCGAGTTCGCCGCCGTCCATCTGCTTGGCGCCTTGCCCAATGGCCTGGTGCTGGAGCGCATGGACCCCGACTGGTCCGAGCGCGACACGGTGATCACGCAAGCCCTGTCCATCGCCGACGGCCATATCGCCGTGCCCACGGCGCCGGGCCTGGGCACCGCCATTGCCGCCGAGCGCATCGCCCGGTTTCCCAGCCAGCGCAATCTGGCCATCGCCACCGGTGGCTACAACCCCGGCACCGAGGCCGAGAGCCTGACCCTCCAAGCCCGCCGCCAACGGCTGCAACTGTTCAGAAAGAACGCCTGATGAGCACCACCCACGAGTCCGCACTCGACCCCAAGACCCATGCCCGCCTGCTGGCCGCGTCCACCGCGACCCTGACCACGGTGATGTTCAAGCGTGGCTTTCGCAATGTCTTCATGCAGAACGTGCATCCGCTGAACCCGGCCAGCGCGCGCTTTGTCGCGCCGGCCTTCACCTTGCGCTACATCCCGGCGCGCGAGGACCTCGATCCGCTGAACGCCTTCGAGGACCGCGCCCATCCGCAGCGCGTCGCGGTCGAGGAGTGCCCGGCCGGCCATGTGCTGGTGATGGACAGCCGCGGCGACGCGCAGGCCGCGTCCAGCGGCAACCTGCTGGTCACCCGCCTGATGAAGCGCGGCTGCGCCGCCGTGATCACAGACGGGGGCTTCCGCGACAGCCCCGAGATCGCGGCCCTGCCTTTTCCGGCCTATCACCAGCGTGCCTCGGCACCGACCAATCTGATCCGCCACCATGCCGTCGACCTGCAGCGGCCGATTGCCTGCGGCGGTGTGTCGGTCTACCCCGGCGATGTGCTGATGGGTGACGCCGAGGGCGTGGTCGTGATCCCGCGCCATCTGGCGGATGTGGTGGCCGAGGAGGCCTATCGCCAGACCATGTACGAGGACTGGGTCAACGAGCGCATCATCGCCGGCGACGGCCTATTCGGCCTGTATCCGCTGCTGGACGAGGACAAGAAGACGGCCTACGCGGCCTGGAGCCTGGCGCAGCAGTCCCGCTATCCTCATCTCTGACATGAGCACAAAAAAACCTGTTGTCCTGCTGACCGGCGCGGCCGGTCGCCTGGCCCGCAGCATCCGCGCGCCGCTGCGCGAGGCTTGCGCCGAGCTGCGTCTGAGCGACCGTGTGGCTTTCGAGGCGCCGGGCTGTCCAGTCCATATCGGCGAGCTGGTCAATATCGGCGAGCAGCCGGAGCTGCTGGCCGGTGTCGATGCCATCGTGCATTTCGCCGGCTATCCGCGCGAGGCCGACTGGGAGACCCTGCTGCCGTCCAATGTCATCGGCACCACGCGCTTGTGGGAGGCGGCGCGCCAGCACGGAGTGAAGCGCATCATCTACGCCAGCTCCAATCATGCGGTGGGTTTCTACCCGCGCGGCCAGCGCCTGGACGAGACGGTGCCGCCTCGGCCCGATTCGCGCTACGGCCTCAGCAAGGTCTTCATGGAGGGGCTGGCCAGTCTCTATGCCGACAAGCACGGGCTGCGCGGCTTCGGTCTGCGCATCGGCCATTGCGCGCCCGAACCCAGCGACGAGCGCATGCTCTCGCACTGGATCCACCCGGAGGACCTGGCGGCCTTGGTGGGTATCGGCCTGACGGCCGACTACCTCTGCGAGATCGTCTACGGCGCCTCGGCCAACAGCCGCAGCTGGTGGGACAACCGGCGCGCCGAGGCGCTGGGCTACCGGCCGCGTCACAGCGCCGATGCCTTCGCCGAGCGGCTGCTGGGGCGGCGCAGCGACAGCCCGGTCGGCGAGATCTATCAGGGCGGCCACTTTGCCGCCGCGGAGTACGACGGTGATCCTGAACGAGCGCGCCGCGGGCGTTGAACATCGGCCGCTGGGCGAGCGGCTGAGCGTCTACCGGGTCGACAACCGGGTCGGCGAGTCGCCGCTGTGGGACGCTGCGCGCGGCTGCCTGTGGTGGATCGATGTACGCGCGCCCGAGCTGCTGAGGCTGGTGCCCGACACTGCACAGCTCTCACGCTGGACGCTGCCCGAGCCGGTCGGTGCGCTGGCGCTGCGCCAGGACGGGCGGCTGCTGCTGGCTCTGCGCAGCCAGGCCTGGCTGTTCGACCCGGCATGCCACACGCTGAGTGCCTTTGCCGATGTCGAGACCGACCGCCCACGCAACCGTCTCAATGACGGCAAGGTCTCGCCCAGCGGGCGCTGGTGGCTGGTCGGCTCGATGGACGACAGCGTGGCCGACAAGCAGCCGCATGGCGCGCTCTACCGTGTCGACGCGCAGGGGCAGGTCTTGCGCCTGCACGAGGGCCTGACGGTGGCCAACGGCCTGGCCTGGAGCCGCGACGGGCACCGGCTCTACTTCTCCGACAGTTTCAGCGGCCAGATCTGGTGGGCGCCCTGGGACGAGGGTCAGGGTCTTATGGGTGAGTCGGTCGCGTTCGCGTGCTCGCTGGAGGCCGATGGCCGGCCCGATGGGGCGCTGGTCGACGCACAGGACAACTACCTGTCGGCCGGTGTGTCGGCCGGTTGCCTGAACCGATTCGACGCAGCGGGACGGCGTCTGGGCGCCGTCCCGCTGCCCTGCCGTGCGCCGACCATGCCCTGCCATGGCGGTCCCGACGGGCAGGACCTGTTCATCACCTCGCTGCAGCGGCCGGGCTGGGCGCCGGGTGGTGCTGACGGCCAGCTCTACCGTATCGCGGGTTTTGGCGACGGGCTGCCAGCTGCGCTGATGCAGACCGGCTGAAGTAGTAAAGTGCATTTAATAAAATCAACTCCGAGTCTCGAAGACAGAGAGCAGGGACAGGAACAACAATGGCAGTCCGGCAAGCGATCAACACCCCGACCTATCTGCGGCTGCGCGAGCAGATCCGCGATGACATCGTCGCCGGTGTCTGGGCCCTGGGCTCCCACATCACGCTGGCCGAGCTGGGCGCGCATTACCAGGTCAGCAACATCCCGGTGCGCGAGGCGCTGCTGCAGCTGCAGGGCGAGGGCGTGATCGAGATGCGCATGAACCGCGGTGCGGTGATCCCCAGCGTGGATGCGAAGTTCATCGACGACACCTATCACCTGCGCGGCGCACTGCAGTCGATGTTGGCGCGGCTGGCCTGCCTGCGTGCCTCGGACGCGCAGCTGAAGGCCCTGGAGCAGCTGTCGCGGGCCTATGAGGACGCGGCCGGCGCCGGCGATGTGGCGGCCAGTGTCGCGGCCAACCGCGAGTTCCATCACCATCTGGACAGTCTGGCCGACAACGCCCAGGCGCTTGAGGTGCTGCAGGCGCGCAGCAGCCTGGTCGACGCCTTCCGTCGCGTCCATGGCTATGGCCCCGGCCGGCAGGACAAGGTGATCGCCCAGCACCGCAAGATCGTCAAGGCCATCGTCAAGCGCGATGCCGAGGCCGCCAGCGCGGCGGTGCTGGCCCACGCCGATTCGGCCCGGCAGGATCTGCTGGATCTGTTGAAGACCAGCGCCTGAAGGAAGGCGGTCGGGCCGTGGGGCTTGCAATCCAGGTCTTCGTCCCCTGATGTGCTGACATTGACTGTCTTCACGATGCCCACCATGCACCTCGTCTGCCCCGCCTGCGCCGCCACCAACCGCGTGCCCGAAGCCAAGCTCGAAGACCAGCCGGTCTGTGGCCGCTGCGGGGCTGAGCTGATGGCGGCGCGGCCGGTCGATCTGAGCGACGCCAGCTTCGCCGCCTTTGTCGGCAAGACCGAGCTGCCGGTGCTGGTGGACTTCTGGGCCGACTGGTGCGGCCCCTGCAAGATGATGGCCCCGCATTTCGCCCAGGCCGCGGCTCAGCAGCCGCTGATCCGCTTCGCCAAGCTCGACACCGAGGCCAACCGGCAGACCGCGGCGGCCTACAACATCCGCAGCATCCCGACCCTGATGCTGTTCCAGGGCGGCCGCGAGATCGCCCGCCAGGCCGGCGCGCTGAGTGCGGCCGATCTGCAGCGCTGGCTGCAGGCGCAGCTGCGCTAGCTGGCCGGCGACATCCGCCGGCAGCATGGCTGAGCGGGGCAGCGGGGCCGCTGCGCAATCCGGTACAAGCCCGACGGCCGGGCCTGGGCCAGAATTCGCCCATGAGCAAGAAGTCCTCCCCCCATGTCAGCGAGACCCCGGCCACCCAGCTGCTGCGCCAGCACAAGATCGCGTTCAGCGAGCATGTCTACGACTATGTCGAGCACGGCGGCACGGCCGAGTCGGCGCGGCAGCTGGGCGTGCCGGAGCACGAGGTCGTCAAGACCCTGGTGATGCAGGATGAGAAGGCCCAGCCGCTGATCGTGCTGATGCATGGCGACCGCCAGGTCAGCCTGAAGGAGCTGGCGCGCCAGATCCCCTGCAAAAAGGTCGAGCCCTGCAAGCCCGAGGTGGCGCAGCGCCACAGCGGCTATATGGTGGGCGGCACCTCGCCGTTCGGCACGCGCAAGGCGATGCCTGTATTCGTCGAGGCGACGATCCTGGCTTTGCCTAAGATCTGCATCAACGGCGGGCGGCGCGGCTATCTGGTCGGCATTGACCCGCGGGTTCTGCCCGACTTGCTGCCGCTGCGCAGCGTCCATTGCGCGCTGGACGCCGATGCACAATAGCGGCCCATGCAAGATACCTTCTACCCCCTGCTGGCCATCCTGGCCGGCTATCTGATCGGCTCGCTGTCCTTTGCCGTCATCATCAGCCGCGTGATGGGTCTGTCAGACCCGCGCAGCTACGGCTCGGGCAACCCAGGCGCCACCAATGTGCTGCGCTCGGGCAACAAGGCCGCCGCCGTCCTGACCCTGGTGTTCGATGCGCTGAAGGGCTATGTGCCGGTGCTGCTGGTGCTGCTGTTCGGACCGACCTGGGGCCTGGGCGACGGCACGGCGGCCCTGGTGGGGCTGGCGGCTTTTCTGGGCCATCTGTGGCCGGTGTTCTTCCGCTTCGAGGGCGGCAAGGGCGTGGCCACGGCGGCCGGCGTGCTCTTGGCCATCAACCCGCTGCTGGGCGCGGCCACGCTGGCCACCTGGCTGATCATTGCCTATTTCTCGCGCTACTCCTCGCTGGCCTCGCTGGTCGCGGCGGTGTTCGCACCGTTCTACCAGATGCTGATCTGGGGCGCCGGCCCCATCGTGCTGTGCGCCGGCCTGATGGGCCTGCTCTTGATCTGGCGCCATGCCGCCAATATCAAGAAGCTGATGAACGGCACCGAGAGCAAGATCGGGCAAAAGGCACAAGGTTCGGCCGCAGTGCCGCCGGCCGGCGCGAGCAAAAAACACCCGCACGGCGAAGGCCCCAAGCCGCGCGGTCATTCTCACCACCACCCCAAGGATAAAAAGCAATGAGCATTCAGCGATTCGACGTCGGCGCCCGCATCTCCGAGATGGCCGTGCACAACGGTGTGGCCTATCTGGCCGGCCAGGTTCCCGATGACGCCAGCCAGGACATCACCGGCCAGACCGCCCAGGTGCTGGCCGCGATCGACAAGCTGCTGGCCCGCGCCGGCAGCGACAAGAGCAAGATCCTGCGCGCCGAGGTCTTCATCAAGGACCTGGCCGACTTTGCCGGCATGAATGCCGCCTGGGAAGCCTGGGTGGCCGCCGGCAACGCCCCGCCGCGCGCCACCGTCGAGGCCAATCTGGCCCGGCCGGAATGGAAGGTCGAGATCGTCGTCACGGCGGCCGTCTGACTTGATCCTGCTCAAGCCGGCCGCCAGGCCGGCTGGCTAGAGTCCCTCCCTCTACAAGAGGGGAGGGGCGCGATGCCGACCGAACTGTTCCGCCAGGGCTCGCACCTGTGCCTGATGTTCTCCAATCTGACCCAGGAGGATGGCGAGGCGGTGCAATCGAACCAGTTCCTGCTGGTGCATGGGGCCACCGGCGCCATCCTCGACCCCGGTGGCAATCTCGCCTACAACGAGCTCTATCTGGGGCTGACCCGGCATATGCCGCCGCACAGGCTGGCGGCCATCCTGGCCTCGCACGCCGACCCCGACATCATTGCCTCGCTGGACCGCTGGATGACGGCCACGACGGCGCCGGTCTATATCTCGCGCATCTGGGAGCGCTTCGCGCCGCACTTCTGCAAGCCCGGCAAGACGGTGGGCCGCATCATCGGCCTGCCCGACGCCGGTGCCCGCCTGCGTCTGGGGCAGGGCGAGGCCGATGGCTTCGAGCTCTGGGCGCTGCCGGCGCATTTCCTGCACGCCGAGGGCAATTTCCAGTTTTACGACCCCATCAGCCGCATCCTGTTTTCCGGCGATCTGGGCGCCTCGCTGGGCGCCGATCTGCAGCCCGGCCAGACCGTCACCCGGCTGGACGGCCATATCCGCCATATGGAGGGCTTTCACCGCCGCTATATGGTCAGCAACAAGGTGCTGCGCCTGTGGGCGGCGATGGTGCGCGAACTCGATATCGCGATGATCGTGCCCCAGCACGGCGCACCGCTGGCGGGTGCGGCCGTGCCCGACTTCATCGCCTGGGCCGAGGGCCTGGCCTGCGGCATCGATCTGATGAGCGCCGGCCATTACCGGGTGCCGGCGTAGCATCGCGCGATGCTGAAGAAATCAACGCGCTCCGGTCTCGTCTCGCTGCTGCTGATCGTCGGGGCAGTGTGGGGGCTGTCGAAATGGGCCGGCTCGCGGCATGCCGACGAGCAGGCCGAGGACCTGCGCCGCTGGGCCGGGCCGCAGGACATCCTGATGCTGTCCTCGACCAGCTGCGTGTTCTGCAAACGCGCCAGCGCCTGGCTCCAGGAGCAGCAAGTGCCGCACCGCGAGTGCTTTGTCGAGCGCGACGCCAGCTGCCTGGCCGAGTACCAGGCGCGCGGCGCACGCGGCACGCCGACCTTTGTCGTGCGCGGCCAGACCATCCTGGGCTTCGACCGCGAGCGCATCCGTGCGCTCTTGCGACCGCCGGCTTGAGAGGGGGCTGGATTAAATGCGAGAATGCAAATTACTCGCATTTGCATATCCGTCATGAAATCTCTTGCCCTGCTTTTGAGCCTGGCCGTCGGCCCGGCCCTGTTGACCGCGCTGCCCGCCCAGGCCCAGACCGCCGCCGCAGCGAACGCCACGCCGGCGGCCGTCAACACCCATTACGCAGCCCTGGTCCAGGCCAACTATGCCGACACCTTGCAGGCCGCCCAGACCCTGCGCCAGCGCATCAAGGACTTCATCGCCCAGCCTTCGCCCGAGCACTTGCAGGCGGCGCGCCAGGCCTGGCTGGCGGCGCGCGAGTTCTACGGCCAGACCGAGGCTTTCCGTTTCTACGGCGGCCCGATCGACAACGACAAGGGGCCTGAGGGCCAGCTCAACGCCTGGCCGATGGATGAGAGCTATGTGGATCGCATCGAGGGCAAGAGCGCCAGCGGCCTGGTCAACAGGCGCGGCTTCAAGATCAGCAAGGCCAGCCTGGCGGCGCAGAACGAGCGCGGCGGCGAGGAAAACGTCGCCACCGGCTGGCATGCGATCGAGTTCCTGCTGTGGGGGCAAGACCTGTCCCCCACCGGACCTGGCGACCGCAGCTTCGAGGACTTCGTCGACGGCAAGGCACCCAATGCCGACCGGCGCCGCCAGTACCTGGCGGTCGTGACCGATCTGCTGATCGACGATCTGCAGGGCCTGCTCAAGGCCTGGGCGCCCGGCGCCAAGAACAACTACCGCGCGAAGTTCGAAAAGGGCGGTCAGGAGTCGCTGCGCAAGATGCTGGTGGGCCTGGGCTCGCTGTCGCGCGGCGAGTTGGCCGGCGAGCGCCTGGAAGTGGCGCTGGCCAGCCAGGACCAGGAAGACGAGCATTCCTGCTTTTCCGACAACACCCACCGAGATGCGGTCACCAATGCGCTGGGCATAGAGAACGTCTGGCTGGGCCGCTACCAGCGGGCCGACGGCACGCTGCTGCAGGGCCCGGCGCTGCGCGATCTGGTGGCCGCCAAGGATGCGGCGCTGGCTCAGCGACTGAGCGAGCAGCTGGCCGGCTCGGTGGCCGCCGCCGGCAAGATCCAGGCGCCGTTCGACCAGGAGATCCTGGGCGACAAGACGGCGCCCGGGCGCTTGCGCATCCAGGCCACGATTGACAGCCTGACGGCGCAGAGCAAGCTGCTGGTCGAGGCCGCCACGGCCATCGGCATCACCAAGCTGACCCTGGTCCAGCCATGAGAGGATGGATGCTGGCCGCCGGCGCGAGCCTGGCGGCCGTTGTGTATGGCGTGGGCGCCGCCACCAGCGACGATGCGGAGAAGACCGGCGGCGCCACCACGGTCTACGCCGATGGCCGCAATGCCTTCTCCTTCCCGGCCGCCAATCTGAGCGACGAGGAGCGCACCCGCTTCGCGATCGGCAACAGCTTCTTCCGCCGCAACTGGGTCGAGGCCCCGGCCTCGACCACCGCCCGCGACGGCCTGGGCCCGCATTTCATTGCCCGCAGCTGCGGCGGCTGTCATGTGCAGGACGGGCGCGGCGCGCCGCCGAGCTTCCGAAAAGGCCTGCATGACCAGCCGGTCGGCTTGCTGATGCGCTTGTCGGTGCCGGGCACCGATGCCCATGGCGGGCCGGCGCCGGAGCCGGTCTATGGCGGGCAGTTCAGCAATGCGGCGGTGCAGGGCGTCCGACCCGAGGGTCAGGTCTTGCTGCGCTATGAGACCGTTGCCGGCCGCTTCAAGGACGGCAGCCGCTACAGCCTGCTGAAGCCGCACTACAGCTTTGGACAGCTCGGCTATGGGGCCATGGCACCGGACGTGATGATCGGCCCGCGCATCGCGCCGCAGCTGATCGGCGTCGGCCTGCTGGAGGCGATTGCCGAGGCCGATATCCTGCGCAATGCCGCCGAGCAGGCGGCCGCGCCGGGCCCGATCAAGGGCCAGGTGAACCGGGTCTGGGACGCCTTTGCCGAGCAGCCCATGATCGGCCGCTTCGGCTGGAAGGCCAATGTGGCCACCATCGCGCACCAGAGCGCCGGCGCCTTTCTCGGCGATATGGGCATCACCTCGCCGCAGTTCCCGCAGGAAGACTGCATGCCGGCCCAGGCCGATTGCCGTGCCGCGCCGCGCGGTGCCAAGGGGCAGGGCGTCGAGATCGATGCGAAGACCCTGGCCGATGTGGTGTTCTACCAGGCCACGCTGGCGCCGCCGGCGCGCCGCAAGATCGACGATCTGCAGGTCAAAAAGGGTCAGGTCTTGTTCCAGCGGGCCCAGTGCGCGGCCTGCCACCGGCCCAGCTACACCACCGCCGAGGGCCCGTTTCCCAGCCTGAGCAGCAAGGCGCTGAACGGCCAGAAGGTCTGGCCCTATACCGATCTGCTGCTGCACGATATGGGCGAGGGCCTGGCCGATGGCCGGCCCGACTTCCAGGCCAGCGGCCGGCAGTGGAAGACGCCGCCGCTGTGGGGCATCGGCCTGATCAAGGACGTCAACGGCCACAGCCGGCTGCTGCACGATGGCCGCGCGCGCGGCGTGCTGGAGGCCGTGCTGTGGCATGGCGGCGAGGCCGAAGCGGCCAAGCAGCAGGTACTGGGCATGACGCGCGCCGAGCGCGCCGCGCTGGTGAAGTTCGTGGAGTCGCTGTGATGCTGGACCGTCGTCTGTTCCTGGCGGGCCTGGGCGTCTGCGGCCTGGCCCGCGCCCAGAGCGACTGGGCCCGCGAGGCGGTGCCGGCCTACACGCCGCTGCAGATGCTGCAGGGCCTGTATCGCCACTGGTCGCTGCCGCGCGCCGAGGCCTTTGCGCAGGCGGTGGCCCAGCTGCAGCAGCGTCTGGACCGGCCTGCCTGGGCCGGCGCGATGCTGGCCTGGGAACGGCTGGCGACGCCGGCCCTGGGTCCGGTGCTGGCGCGGCGCTCGCAGCGCCAGATCGATTTCGCGCCGAGCCGGCCGGCCCTGATCGCCAAGGCCATCGCGGCCGCGCCGGCCGATCTGAAGGGGCTGGAGCGTGTCGGCACGCCGGCCAAGGGCCTGCCGGCGCTGGAGCAGCTGCTGTGGCAGCCGCGCATGGAACTGTCGGCGCGGCGCTATGCGGCGCTGCTGGTCGAGGAGCTGGTGGCCGAGGCGCAGGCGCTGCGCCAGGGCTTTGCCGAGCTGGCGGCGCGCGAGCCCGAGGCCTGGGACGAGGAGGCCCAGCTGGCCGGCAGCGCCGAACTCTTGAACCAATGGGTCGGCGGGCTCGAACGCCTGCGCTGGGCCCAGATGGAGAAGCCGCTGCGCTCAGGCAAGGAAGCCCTGCCCCGTGCCACCAGCGGCCTGACCGCCGCCGCCTGGGCCGCGCAATGGCAAAGCCTGCGCGGCCTGGCCCTGTTCGAAGGCCGGCAGCGCGCGCCGGCGCCGGGCGAGGGCCTGGTGCCGCTGGAGAGCTGGCTGCGCGGCCGCGGCCGCAACCGGGAGGCCGATGCGCTGCGCAGCAGCGCGCTGGTCGCCGATGCCAAGCTGCAGGGTCTGAACCCGGCCCAGCCGGCGCCGGTGCTGGCCGCCGCGAAGGCGCTGGAGGCGCTCAAGCGTCTGGTCCAGGAGCAGGTGGCGCCGGCGCTGGATCTGAGCCTGGGCTTTTCGGATGCCGATGGTGATTGAGCGCCGGCAAGTCCTGACCCTGGGCGCGGGCCTGCTGGCCGGCGGGCTGGCCCGGGCGGCCGGCGGCGCCGTGCAGCTGGCCGCCGCCTGGCGCGACGAGGCCCCCAGCTACCGGGTCGGCCGGCTGGAGGCGGTCGGCGCGGCGCTGCGCATCGCGGCCAGCATCGAGGTGCCGACCCGCGCCCATGGCCTGCTGCGCGAGCGCGGCGGTTCCAGCCTGCTGGCGGTGGCGCGCCGGCCCGGCGACTGGCTGCTGCGCTTGTCGCCGCAGACCGGCCGGGCGCTGCAATGGCAGTGGATCGAGCCCGAGCGGGCTTTCACTGGCCATCTGGCGCTGAGCCCCGATGGCCGCCACCTCTACAGCGGCGAGACCGATCTGGACAGCGGTGCCGGCCTGGTCGGCCTGCGCGACGCGAAGAGTCTGCAGAAGATCGCCGAGTGGCCCAGCCATGGCGTCGATGTGCATGAGCTGCTGCCGCGCGGCGACAGCCTCTGGGTCGCCAATGGCGGCATCCAGACCCGGCCCGAGAGCGGGCGTCTGAAGCTGGACCTGGCCGCGATGGACTCGTCCCTGGTGCGGCTCGATGCCGGCAGTGGCGAGCTGCGCGGGCAATGGCGCGTGGACGATGCCCGCCTGAGCCTGCGCCATCTGGCCTGGCGGCCCGATGGCCGCTTGGGCATCGCGATCCAGGCCGAGCATGAGGACAAGGCCGCCAAGGCGGCCGCGCCCATTCTCGCGGTCTTCGATGGCCATGCGCTGCGCCTGGCTGCGCAACAGCCCGCGCTGGCCGGCTACGGCGGCGACATCGCCGCCAGCGCCGAAGGCTTTGCGATCGGCTGCCCGCGCAGCGGCGGCGTGGCCCGCTTCGATGCCCAGGGCTTGTGGCAAGGCCTGACCCCCTTGCCCGAAGCCTGCGCGCTGGCCGAGAGCCCCGATGGCCACGCGGGAATCTGGGCCGGCGGGCGCGGCCAGGTGCTGCATCTGCCGGATGGGGCGGGCAAGGCCTTGCCGGCGATGGAGCTGGACAATCATTGGATACGGCTCTGAGGGGATGAGGTTGCCCGATCCCAGAGAAGTGTTCGGCTTTGGATGTCCCGGCCCGGCCCGAAGCGTGCAGATCAAGCAACTCAGCCGACTCTATTGCCAGGTGAAGCACTTCGACGCCCTCTCGGAACGGCGCGCGCCGACTGTTGAGCGGTAAGTCGAGCCGTACCCGGCGAGCGACTCTGGGGTACGGACGCTGGAGTCGGCACGGCGGTGCTCGGTGCCAACCTCGGTCCGAGCGCAGCGGGCAAAGGCTTGGGCTCGGATGAATGTCGAGGCCCTCTTCTTTGGTGCCTTTCTTCTGGGCCAGCAGAAGAAAGGCACTCGCCCGCCGGGGCGAAATCCCGGCCTGGGCCTTGTGTGAACCACTACATCGCGCGAAGCCCAGGCCCATCAAGATCCGCATGTCGTAGTGGCAAGGCCACCGCCCCTTCCACCAAGCCGGGATGCCGCCCCGGCGGGCGGGTAACTTTTCCTGCTGGCCCAGGAAAAGTCACCAAAAGGAGGGCCTGCTTCAAGGGTTGAGCCCAAGCCATCGCCCGCTGCGCTCGAACTCCCACATGCATGGAAGCACCAGCACCCTCCATCGCTTGACCGGCCATGCACCCGCTCGCCGGGTACGGCTCGACTACGCGCTGATGGCGTTTCGGAATTCCTACGTTCGGCTCGGCCTCGTCAATGACTGGCAAGGCCTGACCACGACAGACCCTGAGAGAGGAGGTGAGGTGAGGCCGGATCGCCATCAATGCCAGCTAGATGTTGGATCTCGTGGCAACGCGGCGCATCAATACTCTCCCCGTGCCAGTCGAGACCGATGCTAGATTTGCTTGCCCTGGCTCGACTCGTATCTACCGACATGCTTCTTGCAAGAATTCAACGAGACCTGTTCGATTTCACAGAACGTGATCCCGAGGACTTTCCGGGGTTGGTCGAGTTCTGGTATCGGGCCAACAGCGAGGCGCTGTCCGCAGCGCTGACTGCCCACCGGGGGCTAAACATCATTCTGAACGTTCGGTCGTTCAAGAACTTCGAGGCGCTTGCCAAGCGCCTCTTCCTCATCGCAGACACCCTAATCCTTCGAGACACGCGAGACTGGGCGACCGATGTGGCTGGCTACCGAGACATACCTGTCCCAACGGGTGAATATCGACCCGGCTTCATACCAGAGGTTCTGGATGAACTCCGCCGACTTCGTCCACCGCCATTGACGCTGCTTCATCGTCCGGAATTCTTCTGGACGAGCGAGCACAAGACCTTGAATAACGGCCTTCACATAGCCTACGCTGGATCTTCCTTCCACCCCATCCCGTCCGAGTTTCTGGATTGGATCGGTGGCCCAGGCAGGGACTACATGAAGACGGGGCAAGTTGTCTATGCACCGTTCATCCCGCCGCTGGCTATGGAGCTTGAGTTCCTGAAAAAAGAGGTTGATTTGCCGGGTCACTTTGGTGCGAGCTCGCTTTTTCACCAAAGGCACGAGTGGCTGCCGGACGACCGTCTCCAGGCTCTGCTCAGGTTGGAGGTGCCATTTTTGGAAGGGTTGGATATTGCAACGCTCTCTGCAGTCAAGCTCGACAACTACGACGCCTTCAGTTCGTTTAGCCGCAGTCTCCTTGATGCTGTGAGCGGCATCAAGTCGGCACTGGGCACCGAGGGCTTCGCACGCGAGCTGCGGAGTATTCAGAGGAATCAGATTGACGCCACGCTTGACGAGGTCGGCAAGGTCGTCCGTCGCATTAATCAGTCGCGTGCCCTTCGGAGACAGGGCATTCTGACGGGTTTGGTTGGCCTGAATGCCGCTGCTTTCATTGGCGCTCCCGCAGCGTCGCTGGCAACGGGACTCGCCGCAGGGGCAGCGGCGTTGGTTGCCGAGCGCATAGCCCACCTTAGAGAGCAAGGCGAACTTGCTGACAAGAAGGGATACTTCCTCTGGAAGCTGAAGGGCGCCAGTACTTCCGGTATCGAATGACGCGGGTGCGGCGCGTTTTCTGCGGGACCTACGGACCAGGTTGCAGCACCGGTCGTTTAGGAACCAAGAATCCCGAACGAACGTTTCTTGGGCATGGGCTTCGCCAGCCGCAATTTCAACGACAGGTCAGGCCGAACCAGGAAGACCGGCCTGGCTCGCTTCGGCCTCTTGCGCCCGACTTCTTTGTACTGACCATGAATCAAATCGAAATCAGGTGGGAGGCCCCGACGCCCGAGGCTTTCAAGGCTCTCTACGACAGCACCGGCTGGGGCCCGATCTCGCGGGAGGCCTCGTACTACGCGGGCGCGCTGGCCGGTTCCTGGTGCACGCGAGCTGCTTATCGCGAGGGGCAACTGGTCGGTTTTGTCAGGGTCATCTCCGATGGGCATCTGCATGCCTTCATCACCGAGATGATCGTCCACCCCGACTTCCAGCGGCGCGGCATCGGCGCGAGCCTGCTGTCATCGCTGCTCGCGGCCTGCCATGAGGCCGGCATCAGCGATATCCAGCTGTTCTGCGCCAGGGGCAAGGCAGCGTTCTACCGGCGGCACGGTTTCGTGCCGAGGCCGGACGAGGGGCCGGGCATGCAGTTCGTTGCCGCGTTGAGCGGCTGACGTGGGCCGTGCTCAGGCCGGCAGGGCCTGGCGCACCACCGCGACAAACCAGCGTATGCCCAGCGGCAGCGCCGCGTCGTTGAAGTCGTAGCCGGGGTGGTGTAGCGGCCTGGAGTCGCCGGCGTGGCCCTGGCCCAGCCACAGATAGGCGCCGGGCCGCGCGCGCAGCATGAAGGCGAAGTCCTCCGAGGTGAAGGCCGGGCGGGGCGCGAGGCTGGCCTGCAGACCCGCCTCGGCGGCCGCGGCCAGCGCCAGCTCGGCCTCGGCCGCGCTGTTGATGGTGGCCGGGTAGTAGCGGGTGTAGCTCACCGCGATCTCGGTGCCGCTGCCCAGCGCGACGCCGGCGGCGCAGTCGCGCAGCGCGGCCTCGATGCGGTCCTGTGCGACCGGATCGAAGCTGCGCACCGTGCCGGTGATCTGCACCTCGGCAGGCAGCACATTGTGCGAATGCCCGCCTTCGATGCGCGTGACCGACAACACGGCCGACTCGCCGGGGGCTATGCGGCGCGCGACGATGGTGTTGAGCTGGGTCACCAGCTGGCTGGCGGCCAGGATGGCATCGGCGGTCTGGTGGGGCTGGGCCGCATGGCCGCCGCGGCCGCGCACCGTCAGGTCGAACCGGTCGGCCGCCGCCATGATGGGGCCGGGTCTGGTCTGCGCCTGGCCCAGCGGCAGATCGGGCCAGTTGTGCAGCGCGTAGACCGCGTCGCAGGGGAAACGCTCGAACAGGCCCGCGTCGACCATGGCCTTGGCCCCGCCGCGGCCTTCCTCGGCCGGCTGGAAGATGAAGACCACCGTGCCCTTGAAGCGTTCGCGATGCCGCAGCAGCTGGCGCGCTGCGCCCAGCAGCATGGCTGTGTGGCCGTCGTGGCCGCAGCCGTGGTGCACGCCGCTGTGGCGGCTGGCATGCGGCAGGCCGCTGAGCTCCTGCATCGGCAGCGCGTCCATGTCCGCGCGCAAGCCGACGCTGGGGCCGGAGCCGTTGCGCAGCAGGCCGACGACGCCGGTGCCGCCCAGGCCCTCATGCACCTCCAGCTTGAGCTCGCGCAGCGCGGCCGCGACGATGGCGGCGGTGCGGTGCTCGGCGAAGGCCAGCTCGGGGTGGGCATGCAGATCGCGGCGCAGCGCGATCAGCGCCGGCAGCAGATCGGCGACCTCCTCGTGGGCGCTCATCGACTACCTGCCTTCATCGACCGCATCGGCCAGCTGAGCCAGCGTGAAGAAGTGATAGTCGGGCTCGGTGATCTGCTTGACCTCCAGGGTGCCGCCGAAGCCGGGCTGCTGGTGGCGGCGCTCGATCCAGCAGGTCTTCAGACCCAGGCGTTTGGCCACGCCGATATCGTGGTACTGGCTTTGCGCCACATGCAGATTGTCGGCCTGGCTGTAGCCGCGCGTGCTCAGGCGGCCGCGGGCGAAGGCGAAGAAGACCGGGTCGGGCTTCTCGCACAGCGCGTCATCGGCCGTGACGCTGTCGTCGAAGGGCATCTCCAGCGTCTTCTCGAAATGCGACAGCGCCCAGCGCTGGGCATTGGTCATCGCGACCAGCTTGAAGCGCGTGCGCAGGCGCTTGAGCGCCTGCACCGAGTCGGGAAAAGCCGGCCACTGCGGCACCGAGTCGCGCAGGCCCTGGGCCAGCGCCGGCGTGTCGGGCAGGCCCAGCTCGGCGGCGATGCTGTGCCAGCAGCGCACCAGATCGTCCGGGTAGGCGATCACCTCCTTGCTGGCGCGGGCGCGGCGGTAGGCGGCCAGGAAGTCTTCGTCGCCGACGGGGCTGTCGGGCAGGGCCGCATGCAGATAGTTCAGCATGCCGCGCTCGAAGTCGATCAGCGTGCCGACCACGTCGAATGTCAGAACCTTGAAATCTTGCAAAGAGGCCATGGGGACTACCTTCAGGAGGGAATGTTGGGAGATTGGGAAGATTGGTACTGGCCCGGCGTCATGCCGCACAGGCGCTTGAAGCGGCGTGTCAGATGGCTCTGGTCGTAGAAGCCCGACTCGCTGGCCGCGCGCGCGGCCGGCATGCCCTGGCTCAGCAGGGCCTGGGCATGCTGGATGCGCAGATGATTGACATAGCGGTAGGGCGACATGCCCACCCGCTCGCGGAACACGGTGGCAAAGCGCCAGATGCTGAGCCCGCACAGCGCGGCCAGCACCTCCAGCCGCAGCGGCTCGCCCAGATGGGCCTGGATATGAGCCAGCACCGGCTCCAGCGAGCGGCGGCGCTTGTCGGCAGGGGGTGTGCAGAGCTTTGCCATGAGCCACAGCTTAGGGGCGCTGGCGCCGATGATGTGGCCGTATAGCCGCGCTGCCGCGGTAGCGAATTGCGTATGCAGGACGCGGCGGCGCAGATCCTGCTGGCATCGCTAGAAGTATTTGACCCAGGCCTTCGTCGTGCGCCGCTTGTAGGCGGCGAAAGCCCGTACCGAGGGGTACAGCAGCGGCACCATCGCCAGCCAGACCAGCCAGACGATCCAGAAGGCGTCGGCATCGACGCCGAAGCGCGTGCCCTGGTTGGGGCCGAACACGGCCAGCAGCACGCGGTAGCCGATCAGCAGCGCATAGAGGTGGACGATGTAGAAGAACATCGGCGCGCCGCCAAAGCTCGAGCACAGCCGGGTGAAGCCGTTGTCGGCCCGTTCCAGCGCGGCCAGCAGCAGCAGACCGCCGCCCAGCGTCAGCAGCACGAAGTCCAGCGAAGGCGGGTACTTGGTGAAGTTGAGCCAGGACATCGCCGTCTCGACCGCGCTGGCGCCGGCCACCCAGGGCGCGTTCTCGCCATAGATATTGAAGCCGCGCAGGACCAGCAGCGCCGCCAGGCAGGCCAGGCCGGTGGCCAGCAGAATCTGCTGGCGCCTGCGCGCCGCTACGCACGCCGCGAACACCGGCGCGAACGCATAGCCCAGCAGGATCACGCCGACCCAGGGCAGGGCCGGGTAGGTCAGCCGCACCTTCAGCGCGCCCTCGGCCACCAGCCAGCCGCGATGCAGCATCAGGGTCCACAGCGGATACCAGGCGCTGTCGGACGGGACGGTGTAGCCGGCCACCGCGTTGTGGCCGCAGACGATGAGCAGGCCCAGCGCCGCCATCAGCCCGCGCGGCAGCCCTGCCATCAAGGCCAGCACCACCATGCTGAAGCCGATCGCCCACATCACCTGCAGATACAGCGTGTGATAGGTGCCGCTCCAGGCGAAGTTGATGACGGTCAGCTCCAGCGCGATCAGCAGCAGGCCGCGCTTGAGCAGAAAGCTGCGCACATCGCGCGAGGCACCGCTGGGCGGGTGGGCGTAGAGCCAGGCCGACAGCCCGGTCAGGAACACGAAGACCGGCGCGCAGAAATGCGCAGCCAGGCGCGAGAAGAAAAGCTCGGGCGGGGTGCCCGGCAGTGTCATCGGGTCGGTGACCTGCAGATGCAGATACAGGGTCTCGCGCACATGGTCCAGCAGCATGATGATGATCACCAGGCCGCGCAGCGCGTCGATCGAGGTGATGCGCGCCGTGTGGACGGCGCTGCTGTCGCGCGTGGCGCCGAGCCCGCGGGCGGGCAGTGAGGTGGTCGACATGGTCTTGGCTCCTCTTGTTCTCTGGGTCGGCCGCGTCGGCCTATTTCTTCGCGGCGGCCGGCAGCGCCACCACCGGCAGCGCCGCCAGCCCGCCGTGCTGCACGAAGGAGACGGCGGTGTTGTAGCCCTGCAGCTGGTAGGGCTCGGCACCCTGCGGCCCGGCGCGCTCGCCGGCCGCGTCTTCCAGGTGGTAGTGGCCGATCACATAGAGCCCCTGCCAGGGCAGCGGAAAGCGCAGCCGGCCTTCGGCATCGCTGAGGGTCTCGCGCGTCCAGCCGGCGGGCGTGGACAGGACCACCTTGGCGCCCGGCAGCGGCTCGCCCTGGAAGACGATGCGGAACTCGGCGGCGCCGTCGGCCACGACGCCGGTGGGCACGATGTCCAGCGGCAGGCTGGGCGCGCGCGCACGCAGATCGGGCAGCCAGCGCGTGGCCGGTGTCCACCAGGTGCGCAGCGCCCGGCCGTCGCGCTGGGTGTCGAACATCGGGTAGCGCCTGTCGATCGCGGTCAGCGACTCCTCGTGCCCGGCCGCCGACGCGAAGCCGCTCGTCTGCTTGCTCAGCGCCAGCGCTCTGGTGCCGGCCGGCGTGAGCCGCTGCGCATCGAGCTGGACGAAACGGTCCAGCCCGCCCGGCGAGCGCTCATGCATATTCGCTTCGAGCTCGCCGTAGCGCAGCAGCAGTTGCGCCGGGTTCTGCGCATCGGGCTCGAACCACAGCTGATGCGCTTGCGCGAGGCCGGCCGACAAGGCCGCCACCAGCCCGAACGCGCCGGCCACCAGCAGGCGGCGCGGGGAGTTTTCAAGAATGGTTTTCATGATGAAAGCTCCCGGGGGCTCAGAACTTGTACTGCGCGGTCAGCGTGAATTTGCGGCCATTGCCGGGGTAGACCCAGATCTGGCTGTAGGAGCTGGCGTAGTAGCGCTTGTCGAAGAGATTGTCGATGTCCAGCGAGAGGCGCAGCTGGCTGGCCAGCTGGTAGGACGAGATCAGCTTGACGCTGGTGTAGGCCGGCAGCTTGAAGTCGTCGGCCGCGACCAGGGGCGCGACCGCCCCCTCGCGCTCGCCGACATGGTTCAGCCCCAGGCCCAGCGTCGCGGCATTGCCCGCCAGCGCAAAGCTCTTCACCAGCATCAGGTTGGCGCTGTGGCGCGGCACATTGGCCAGCTGGCGGCCGAGCAGGAAGGCGTTGTTGTCCTCGGTCACCTGCGCATCGGTGAAGGCATAGGCGGCCGACAGCCGCAGGCCCGGCATGATCTGACCCGCGATGTCGAACTCCAGGCCCTGGCTCTCGACCTCGCCGGCCGCGACCGAGAAGTTGTTCGGATCCGCCGGGTCGGGCGTCAGCACATTGTTCTTGGAGATCTTGTAGAGCGCCAGCGTGCTGCTGATCTTGCCGTCGGCCGAGTCCAGCTTGGCGCCCATCTCATAGGCCTTGCCTTTCTCGGCCGGGAAGGCGGCGAAGGCGCTGCTGACCCCGCTATTGGGGCGGAAGCTCTTGGAGGCCGTCGCATACAGCGACAGCGTCCTGCTGGGCTGGTAGACCAGGCCGATGCGCGGCGTGGTCGCACTCAGGCTCTGCTCGGTGGTGTTGCCGCTGCGGTGGTTCAGCAAGGACTGCTTGTACTTGTCGTGGCGCAGGCCCAGCAGCATCTTCCACTGCGCGCCCAGGTCGATCTGGTCCTGGGCATAAAGCGAATGCGAGCGCTGCTTTTCCTTGGTGTCGGTGGTCAAGGCCATGCTCGTCGCGACCACGCCGTAGACCGGTGCATAGATGTCGAGGTTGCCGGCATTGGCGTTGCGGTATTGCAGGCGCTCGTCGGTGAAGCGGTAAGCATCGATGCCGACCAGCAGGTTGTGAACCAGGCCCGCGCCGCGCAGCTTGCCCAGCAGCTCCAGCCGGCCGGCCATATCGCTGGCCTCGTTGTCGCGCGAACGGCGCTGGCGCACCAGCGTGCGCTGGTCGGCCTGCAGAAAGCGGCCCTCGGTGGAAATGCCTTCGAGCGAGCTGTCGCGCACGCTGAAGCCGGTCTGCAGCGACCAGTCGTCGTTGAAGTAGTGCTGGACAAAGACCTGGTGGCCGGTGGTCGCTATCACATTCCTGCCATCGCCCGGCTCACCGAGGAAACGCGAGCGCGGCAACACGCCGAGCTGGCCGTTGATGGCCAGCACGCCGCGGTCGAAATTGGCGCGCTGCCTGGAAACCTCCAGCTCGTAGGACACCGTGGTGTCGGGCGTCAGCATCCAGATCAGCGAGGGCGACAGCAGATAGCGCTCCGAGCCCAGGTGGTCGCGGTAGCTGTCGGCCTTCTCGGCGGCGGCATTGAGCCGGTAGGCAAAGCGCTCGCCGATCGGGCCGGTCAGGTCGACGGTCGCGCGCAGCGCACCGTCGCTGCCGGCCGACAGCGCCAGGGTCTGGGCCGGCTGGAACAGCGGCTTCTTGGTGGTGATATTGACCGTGCCGCCGGGCTCGCCGCGGCCGTACAGCGCCGAGGCCGGGCCTTTCAGGATCTCCACCGTGCTGGTGTTGGCGGCGTCGCGCAGGCCGTTGTAGCCGCGGCTGTAGTTGAAGCCGTTGACCATGTAGTCGGAGCCGAAGTTCGGATCGCCGGTGAAGCCGCGCATCGCATAGCTGTCCCACAGCCCGCCCAGATTGCTCTGCTTGGCGATGCCGCTGCCCAGGTCCAGCGCGTCGGCCAGCTTGCTGACGCCGGCGTCCTGCAGCATGTCGGCGCTCAGCACGCGCACGCTTTGCGGCAGGTCTTTCAGCAGCGCGTCGCTCTTGGTCGCGCCGGTGGCCGAGAGATTGCGATAGGGCTGCTTGACGCCGAGGATCTGCACGGTCTCAAGCTGGGAGGTCGTGGCCTCGGCCTTGGGCGCATCGGCGGCGACCGCCGCGAACGCGGTGCACAGAGCGGCCGGCAGGGCGGCGCGGGCGAAGAAACGGGTGGTTTGGATCTTGGACATGGTGGGTTCCTTGATTGAACTTTTCTTTGAATCCGAAGCAGAAGCGGGCACAGCGGCGCCTCAGCGCAGCGTGAAACGCAGCGCGAGGGTCAGGTTTTGCGGTGTGGTGATCACGGCCACCGCCTTGGCGCCGGCGGTGAGCGTCAGACCCTTGGCCACCAGGGCGTTGGCACCGGCCGGTGTCAGCGGCGCGCTGGTCTTCACACCGTCCTTGTTCAGCACGCTCAATTTGCCGCTGAAGCCGACGGTGTCCAGCGCCTGGCCATGGTCTTCCAGATACAGCATGGCAGAGCTGTCAAGCCCCGCCACCAGCTCGAAGCTGATTTCGTTGGCCACCTGCACGACGCCGCCGTGCTTGGGCGCGGTGTCGCCGTGGGCGAGGGCCAGCGTGCCTGCGGAGGCGAGGCACAGCGCGGCCAGGGCCTTGCTGAAACGATAGGGGTTCATCGTCTTTGGTCTCCAAGAGGGGGAGCGGCGCAGGGGCGAGCGAACGCCGCCAACCCGCGCGCGGGGGCGAGGGATCAGGCCCGGGCCTTGGGAGGGCGGCGCAGGCCTTCGATGAAGGGCGCGGCAGGCGTGGCCTCGGCGGCGACCAGCGGGGGTTCCGAGCCGGGGACCATCTGCGGGCCGATGACGCTGGCGGGCAATGGCCCGGCGCTGGCCAGGCAGCCATCGACGCCGAAGTGGTGGCTCAGCGGCGCAGCGCCGTAGCTGCCGTTCTGCTCGGGGCTGACCAGTGCCAGCTCCTCGGCAAAGGCCGTGTCGAAAGCCTCGGCCTCCTGGGTCGAGGCCAGGCTGCCGGCAAAGCTCAGCGAACCGTGGCAGTGGTGGTGATAGGCGCTGCCCACCCAGTTCAACAGCATCGCGAGCAGCAGCAGCGCGATCAAGTGAGGGGATGGTGATGAGCGGCGAATCATCGTGGCTGGATTATGAAATTCGCCCCCGCGCAGCCCCTGCCGTTTGCAGGGGTGTGCACGCAATCTTCAGTTGAAATCGGTGGTGCTGCACGGCATGGGCTGCTGAAAGGCGCCGGCTGGTGCGCGCTGTGCGCCCGTGGTGCGGTTTCCTGCACCAGCTTGGCCGCGCGTTCGAAAGCCATTGCAAAAGCCCCCTGGCCGGGCGCAAGATGCGTCGCGCGGAAGGCGCTTGCGGATCAACAGCTTCTTGGATGGAGAGTGCGATGGCCAGCTTGCAAATCAATGGACAGACGCTCAGCGTCGATGCGGCCGAGGACACGCCGCTGCTGTGGGTGTTGCGCGATCACCTCGGGATGACCGGCACCAAGTACGGCTGCGGCCTGGCCCTGTGCGGCGCCTGCACCGTGCATCTGAACGGCGAGCCGGTGCGGGCCTGCCAGACGCCGCTGTCGGCCGCGAGCGGCAAGCGCATCACCACCATCGAGGGCGTCGGCGCCTCGCGCCAGGGCAAGGCCGTGCAGGCCGCCTGGGTCAAGCTGGGCGTGCCGCAATGCGGCTACTGTCAGGCCGGGCAGATCATGAGCGCGACCGCCTTGCTGCAGCGCAAGCCCAAGCCCAGCGACGCCGACATCGACGCGGCGATGAGCGGCAACCTCTGCCGCTGCGGCACCTACACCCGCATCCGCAGCGCGATCAAGAGCGCCGCCGGCCTGCCGGGAGACGCCGCATGAACGCCCCGCATGAAATCCCTTCTTCCGGCATCAGCCGTCGCAGCCTGCTGGGTGGTGTCTCGCTGAGCGGCCTGGTGCTGGGCATCGGCCTGCCCGGCGCGGTGCAGGGCGCCGACGAGCCGGCCAAGTACGGCGGCGACGGCATGCCCCATGGCGTGCAGGACAGCCCGAAGACCTTTGTCTCGATTGCGCCCGATGGCATCGTCAGCATCCTGATCCATCGCTCCGAGATGGGCCAGGGCGTGCGCACCAGCCTGCCCAAGGTGCTGGCCGACGAACTGGAGGCCGACTGGAAGCGCGTGCGCGTCGTGCAGGCGCCGGGCGACGAGGAGAAGTTCGGCAACCAGGACACCGATGGCTCGCGCAGCATGCGCCACTGGTTCGAGCCGATGCGCCGCTGCGGCGCCAGCGCCCGCATGATGCTGGAGCAGGCCGCGGCCCAGCAATGGAATGTGCCGCTGGAGCAGGTGCAGGCGAAGCACCACGAGGTCGTCCACAAGCCCAGCGGGCGCAAGCTCGGCTACGGGGCGCTGGCCCAGGCCGCGGCCCAGCTGGAGGTGCCGGCCCGCACAAGCCTGAAGCTCAAGAACGCCAAGGACTTCCGCTATATCGGCAAGCTCGACACCCACCTGGTCGACGCCGAGGGCATCGTGACCGGCAAGTCGCAATACGGTATCGACACCCGCCTGCCGGGCCAGCTCTATGCGGTGATTGCGCGCCCGCCGGTGCTAGGCGGCAAGCTCAAGCGCTTCGATGCGGCCGAGGCACTGAAGGTGCCGGGCGTGCTGAAGGTCTTCGCGCTGGCCGGCACGCCGCCGCCGTCGGAGTTCCAGCCGATCGGCGGCGTCGTCGTCGTGGCCAAGGACAGCTGGGCCGCGATCAAGGCGCGCGGCCTCTTGAAGATCGAATGGGACGATGGCGAGCATGCCGGCTACGACTCCGCGGCCTACCGCCGCGAGCTGGAGGACGCGGTGCGCAAGCCGGGCGGCAAGGCCGTGCGCAACGATGGCGACGCCTATGCCGCGCTGGCCAAGGCGGCCAAGACGATCACGGCCGATTACTACGTGCCCCACCTGGCCCATGCCACGCTGGAGCCACCGGCCGCGACCGCGCGCATCAGCGAGGGCCGCTGCGAGGTCTGGGCCGCGGTGCAGTCGCCGCAGGCCGCGCGCGAGCGGGTCGCCAAGCGCCTGAACCTGGATTTCTCCAAGGTCACGGTCAACGTCACCCTGCTGGGTGGCGGCTTCGGCCGCAAGTCCAAGCCCGACTTCGTCGTCGAGGCGGCCCTGGTGTCGCAGGAAATGCAGGGGGCGCCGGTCAAGCTGACCTGGACCCGCGAGGACGACATCCAGCACGATTACTACCACGCCGCTTGCGCCCAGCACATCGAGGTCGGGCTGGACGGCAGCGGCAAGGTCAGCGCCTGGCTGCACCGCTCGGCCGAGCCGACCATCGTCTCGATCTTCGCGCCCGACCCCAAGCAGCTGGCGCCGTTCGAGCTGGGCCTGGGCCTGAGCAATCTGCCCTTGGCCATCCCCAATGTGCGCTTCGAGAACCCTGCCGCCACGGCCCATGCCCGCATCGGCTGGCTGCGCTCGGTCAACAACATCCAGCATGCCTTCGCGACCCAGAGCTTTGTCGCCGAGCTGGCCCTGGCCGCCGGCAAGGACCCTCGCGATTTCCTGCTCGAGCTGATCGGCCCGGCGCGCCAGATCTCGCCGCCCAAGATCGGCGATGGCTGGAACCATGGCGAATCGCCGGAGCGCTATCCGGTCGACACCGGCCGGCTGCGCCGCGTCATCGAGGTGGCCACGCGCGAGGCCCGCTGGGGCCGCAAGCTGCCGGCCGGCCAGGGCCTGGGCCTGGCCGCGCACTACAGCTTCGTCACCTATATGGCCGTGGTGGTCCAGGTCAGCGTCAATACCAAGGGCGAGCTGAGCATCCCGCGCATCGATGTCGCGGTCGACTGCGGCCCGGTGATCAACCCGGATCGCGTGCGCTCCCAGGTCGAAGGGGCCTGCGTGATGGGCCTGAGCCAGGCCCTGTACAGCGAGATCACCTTCAAGAACGGCCGGGTCGAGCAGAGCAATTACCACGACTTCGAGATCGCGCGGCTCAGCGCGGCGCCGAAGAAGATCGTCGTGCACCTGCTGCCGGCCGCCAGCTACGACATGCCGCTGGGCGGTGTCGGAGAGCCGGCGGTCGGGCCGATCGCGCCGGCGCTGATGAACGCGATCCACGCGGCCACCGGCAAGCGCATCCGGCAGCTGCCGCTGCGCGATCAGCTGGGCGTCAAGACTTAGCGGAGAAGCGGCCGATGCTGAAGGTCTCGATCGGCGTCGAGGTCTGCCCCGTCGCCAGCAGTTCGGCCATCACCTCGCCGACGCCAGGGCTGATCGCGAAGCCTTCGCCGTTGAAGCCGAAGGCGTAGTGCAGGCCGGCCACGCGCGCGCTCGGCCCGAGCACCGGGGCCCAGTCGGCCGTGTAGCCCTCGATGCCGCTCCAGACGCGCAGCAGCTGCACATTCGCGAAGGCCGGCACGAAGCGGCGCAGCTCACGCAGCTGGCGCAGCTGGTTGTCGGGCTTGGAGTAGGCACGGATCTGCTGGGCATCGGCCGGGCCCTTGAGCCCGCCGCCGAAGACGATATTGCCGCGCGCGATCTGGCGGAAGTACAGGCCCTCGGTCTCGATCGGCGAGGACAGGCCGATCGACGGGGCTATCGCATAGGGCAGTGGCTCGGTGACCCCCATCTGCGGCCCGCGCGCCTCCAGCGGCACCGGCTCGCCGAAGGCCTCGGCGAAGCGGCCCGACCAGGCGCCGCTGGTCAGCAGCAGCTGGGCCGCGCGGTACTGGCGACCGTCGGTGGTGTGGGCGATGAAATCGCCGCCCGCGCCGTCGCGCTCGATGTGGGCGACCTCGCTGTGTTCATGGATGGCCGCGCCATGACGGCGGGCCGCACGGCCGAAGGCCGGGCCGGCAATGCGCGGATTCGCATGACCGTCGACCGGCGACAGCGAGCCGGCCACCACCTCGGGGCTGAAGATGCCCCAGCGCTTGCGCAGGCCCTCGGCGTTGAAGATCTCCAGGTCCAGCCCCAGGGGCTTCACATCCCTGGCGTGCTGGGCGATCACCTCGGCCTGCTTCTCGGTGTAGCAGACGCGCAGATGGCCGTAGGGCACGAACTCCAGGTCCTCGCCCAGCAGCTCCTTGACCCGGCCCCAGACCGCGCGGGCGCGGTTGGCCAGCGGCATCTGTGCCAGATCGCGACCCTGGCGGCGCACATTGCCGAAATTGGTGCCGCTGGCCTGGCGGCCGATCAGTTCGCGCTCCAGCAAGGTGACGCTCAGCCCATGCTGCTGGCGCAGGAAGAAGGCGGTGGTCGTGCCCATCAGGCCGCCGCCGATGACCAGCACATCGCTGCGTTCGATCTTGCCGGCGCTCATGCTTGCACCTCGCGCGCACTCATCAACAGCGGCTTGACCGGTGCCTGGCCGCGCAGGCGGCCGACCTGCTCGACCGGGATGCGGGCCTCGGCCGCAATCACTTCGGCCGCCGCATGGCCGCAGAAGCGGCCCTGGCAGCGCCCCATGCCGACGCGGCTGAAGGCCTTGGCGCGGTTCACTTCCTGGCTGCCCAGCTCGCGCACACAGCGGCGCAGCTCGCCGGCGCTGACGCTCTCGCAGCGGCACACCACCGCCTCATCCGGCAGCGTCGCCGCCAGCTGCTGCGGCCAGGGGAAGGCCTGGGTCAGGCCCTGGCGGAACTGGTCCATGGTCTGCAGCGTCGTGCGCAAGGCCCCCTGCTCGGTCTCGAACAGCTGGCGGCCGGCGCTCTGCTGAAGATCGTTCAGCGCCGCCAGCGCGGCCAGCCGGCCGGCGGCCTCGGCCCCGTCGGCGCCGAGGATGCGCACGCCATCGCCGGCCAGATAGACGCCCGGCGTGCTGCTGCGGCCGTCGGCATCGATGCGCGGCAACCATTGCCGGCTCAGCGGGTCGAACACAAACTCGCAGCGCGCGATATCGGCCAGCTGCGATTCGGCACGCAGATGCCAGCCCAGGCCCACCGCATCGGCCTCGAAGCGCTGCTCGCGGCCCTGCGCGTCGCGCACGCGCACGCCACTGACGCCGGTCGCGGCGCTGCCCTCGATCTGCAGCGGCGTCACGCCGTTCAGCAAGCTCACGCCGGCACGCCGGAGCTGCGACTTCAGCTGCAAGCCTATCCACAGCAGGCGCGGCCGGCTCAGTAGCCCGCGCAAGGCTTTCAGCGGCGGCAGCGCGGATGAGGTGTCCAGCACCGCCGCCACCGTGGCGCCGGCCTTCACATACTGCGAGGCCACCAGATACAGCAGCGGGCCGCTACCCATGAAAACCACCCGCGAGCCGATGCTGCAGGCCTGGGCTTTCAGCGCGATCTGTGCGGCACCCAGGCTGTAGCAGCCGGCGTACTGCCAGCCGGGCACCGGCATCAGCCGGTCGGTCGCGCCGGAGCAGACGATCAGTGCATCGAAATCGAGCTCGGCCGTCTCGCCGCTGGCCGGCTGCACCGTGTGCAGCTGCCGCGCCGTGACGTTCCAGGCCAGCGTGTCGGGCCGGTAGTCGATCTGCTTGTCGCGCAGCAGCGCGTCGAAGCGGCCGTGCAGGGCTTGCGCCTTGGCCGCCTCGCTGCCGTAGAGCTGCTCGTAGCCGCGCTTGAAGCCTTGCGGCTGGCGCCGATAGATCTGGCCGCCGCTGCGGCTGCCCTCGTCGACGACGACGGGCCGCAGGCCCGCCTGCACCAAGGCCTCGGCGGCGCGCACGCCGGCCGGCCCGCTGCCGACGACGATCACGCGGGGAGTGTCTCGTCCGCTCATGCCTGGCGCTCCTGCACGATCTTCAGGTCCGGCGTGGCCGGCCAGTGGTGGGCGGGCGGCGCGGTGCGCACGGCCATGCCCTCCAGCACCGGCGTCGAGCAGGCGCGCAGACGCTGCCCCGTCTCGTCCCAGACCCAGCAGTCCTGGCAGGCCCCCATCAGGCAGAAGCCGGCGCGCGCCTCGCCCTCGCCGAACTCCGAGCGCCGCAGGCTGCGCCGCTGGCTCAAGAGCGCGACCAGCAGGCTGTCGCCCTGCAGCGCCTGGGCCGGCTGGCCGTCGATGCGCAGGCTGACCGGCGCGCGGCCGGTTTCGGCCAGGCGCACAAAACGCGGCGCGCCGGCCGTGGGGAGGGGTTCACTCATGGCATGGGGCGATCAGAGCGTCGGCGGGAACAGGCGCTCGATCGGGTAGTGGTTCTTGATGAAGGGGGACTTGATGACGATGAAGCTGAAGTACTTCTCGATGCCGATATTGCGTTCCAGCAGGGTCTCGATGATGGATTGGTAGTGGTTGACGCCGCGCGTCGTGAACTTCAGCAGATAGTCGTAGCCGCCGCTGACCAGATGGCATTCGATGATCTCGTCGACCTCGCGGATCGCCGCCTCGAAGCGCACGAAGTCCTCGCGGTGGTGGTCCGACAGCGTCACCTCGGTGAACACGGTCAAGGTATCACCGAGCTTTTCCAGGCGCAGCTGCGCGCCATAACCGGCGATGTAACCGGCCTGCTCCAGCCGCTTGACGCGGATCAGGCAGGGGCTGGGCGACAGGCCGACGGCGTCGGCCAGGTCGACATTGGTGATGCGGCCGTTTTTCTGCAGCTGGCTGAGGATGCGCAGGTCGAGACGATCAAGCTTGAGTGGGCCCACGGTGTACTCGTCACAAAGTCCAGGAACGGTTTGATTTTGCGTCGACGGCGTTCGCGCGAAGTAAGTCCTTCTACTCGACCTGGGTCTGCGTCGGTCAGGACTTCAGCGCGGCGCGCACATCGGGCGCGGCCAGGATCTCGTCCAGCGTTTTCTTCAGCCGCTGGGCCATGATGGCGAACTCGTCCTCGCTGAAGCACAGCGCCGGCGCGAAGCCGAGGATGTGGTCGCCGAAGGAGCGGAACACCAGGCCGTTGCGGTAGCCGGTCTCGAACAGCCGGTCCGACAGGCCGAGCGCCGGGTCGAAGCCGCGCTTGCCGGTCTTGTCGCTGACCAGTTCCAGCGCGCCCAGCAGACCGCGGTGGCGCGAGTCGCCGACCAGCGGGTGATCGCGCAAGCCATCCAGCACGGCGGCGAAATGCGGGGCCACGTTTTGCCCGTTGGCCAGGATGCCGCCCTCCTCGTACAGGCGCATCACCTCCAGCGCGACGGCCGCGCTGACCGGGTGGGCCGAGTAGGTGGCGCCATGGCCGATCAGCGCGCCGGCCGGCGCACCGTCGGCGATACCGGCATAGACCTGCTCGGACATCAGCATCGCGCCCATCGGCGCATAGCCGGCCGTCAGGCCCTTGGCCAGTGTCATCAGATCGGGCTGCACGCCCTCGGCCTCGCAGGCGAACATAGGCCCGGTGCGGCCGAAGCCGGTGATCACCTCGTCGACGACGAAGAGGATGTCCAGTGCGCGCGCCGCCTCGCTCATTGCCTTCAGCCAGCCTTTGGGCGGCACGATCACGCCGCCGGAGCCCTGGATAGGCTCGCAGAAGAAGGCCGCCACGTTGTCGGCGCCCAACTCGGCCACCTTGACGCGCAGCGCCGCCACCGAGGCGGCGATCTGGCCGGCCTCGTCCAGGCCGCTGCGGTAGCGATACGGCGAGGCGATGTAGTGCTGGGTCGGCAGCGGCATGTCGAAGCCGCGGTGGAAGGCCGGCAGCGCCGTCAGCCCCGCGCCGGTGGACGAGGATCCGTGATAGCCGCGCTCCAGCGCGATGAAGTGCTTCTTGCTCGGCCGGCCCGTGTTGTTGTAGTACTGCGTGATCAGCCGGATCGCCGCGTCGATGGCCTCCGAGCCGCCCAGGGTCAGGTAGACGCGCGTCAGCGAGGCGGGGGTGATCTGCACCAGCTTGTCGGCCAGCCGGATGGCCGGTTCGCTGCCGAAGTGGAAGTAGCCGGTGGCATAGGGCAGCTTGCGCATCTGCTCGGCCGCGGCCTGAACCACGCTCTCATGCCCGTAGCCGATATTGACGCACCACAGGCCGGCGAAAGCGTCGAGCAGCTGGTGACCGCTGGCGTCCGTCAGCCAGGCGCCTTGGCCCGACTCCAGCACCGTGACGCCGCGCTGCTCATGCTTGCGCCAGGGTGCGACCGGATGGATCAGATGCGCGCGGTCGAGGGCGATCAACGCGTCGAGATTTTGCTTGCCGGGGCGTGCGTGGGACTGCATGGGGCGCTCTTCCATTCATCGTCTTGAAGAGGCTCCAGCTTAGGGCGGGAGGCACAGCGGGTGGTGCTGCAATCGGGGCCGCGACGAGGCCGGCCGCGCTGTTATTGGGGTGGGGACGGCAGAAGATTCTGCCGGGCTGATGCGCAGTGACTCAGTACCCCAAGCCCCGATCCACCAGCCCCACCATCTCCTCGCCCGCCTCAAACCGCCTGATGTTCTCCAGCACCACCTCCGCCGCCGTCTCCGGCTGCGTCATGCTGGCGATATGGGGCGTCAGCCAGATTTGCGGGTGCTGCCAGAAGGCGTGAGAGGAGGGCAGGGGCTCGGGGTCGGTGACATCGAGGATGGCGTGCTTGAGCCGGCCGCTGGCCAGCGCGGCCAGCAGGTCGGCATCGATCAGTTGCGGGCCGCGGCCCACATGGATGAGGCTGGCGCCGGCCGGCAGCTGGGCGAACAGCTCGGCGTTCAGGAAGCCGCGCGTCGCCTCGGTCAGCGGCAGCAGGCAGATCAGCAGCTCGCTGCGGCCCAGAAAAGCGCCCAGCTCCTCGGCGCCGGCAAAGCACTGCACGCCGTCGACCACGTGGCGCGAGCGGCTCCAGCCGGCGCAGTCGAAGCCGAAATTGCGCAGCTGGCCCAGCACCGCCTGGCCCAGCGAGCCCAGGCCCAGCACGCCGACGCGGCGCTTGGCCGCTGGCCGCACCTGGATAGGCATCCAGCGGCTGTGCTCGCGCTGCTGGCGCTGATAGCTGGGCATGTCACGGTGCAGGCTCAGCACGGCCCAGCTGACGTACTCGACCATGCCCTGGATGATGCCGGGCTCGACCATGCGCACGATGGGCAGGTCGGCAGGCAGCTGATCGAACTTGAACTGGTCGACACCAGCGCCCGAGGAGAACAAGACCCTGAGATTCGGGAAGGTGGCGCGGATATCGGCCGGCGGCTCCCAGGCGGCCAGGTAATGCACCTCGGCCGGATCGCCGATCTCGGGCCAGAGGCGGAAGTCGAGCTGCGGCCCGGCCTGGCGCGCAAAGATCTCGGCCCAGACCCGGCCGCGCACCGGGTCGGCCTTGTAGACGAAGGCGCTCATCCCAGGGCCTGGGTGGCCAGCGAGAACAATCGCGCCTCCGGCCGCTTGGCCAGCGGGCCGCCGCGCACCATCTCGGTCGGTGCGTCGACGCGCAGCAGGCCCAGGGTCTCCAGCCATTCGGTCAGGCCGCTGTCGAAGTCGACATCGATGCGCACGAACTTGCCGGCGCTCAGGCCCACCAGATGGGCGATCAAGGCCTTGGCGCCCTCGGCGTCGGGCGCGACGACCGGGCCGATGATCAGGCCGCGACCGAAGCGGCGCAGCATGCCGAAGCCTCGGGCCTGGCCCTCGTGGTCCAGCAGCACGGTATCCGCGTGGCCCAGCAGCTCGGTGATCAGGGCCTCGCGCGGCATGCCGCGCGCCTGGGCGTCGAGCTCGATCAGGCTGCTCACATCGTTGTGGTCCGAGGGGCGCAGACGCCAGCCCTCGTCCAGCGCCACCAGCGGCGCCGAACCGGCGGTGCCCTGGTGCTGGCGCACCTCGCCCGTGCGCACAAAGCCCAGACGCTCATAGAGGCCGCGGCCCTCGGCGGTGGCATGCAGCAGCACGCAACAGGCCTCGCCGAGCTGGGCCAGCGCGGCCTGCATCAGCCGGTAGCCGATGCGCCGGCCCTGGCAGCGCGGGTCGACGATGACCAGGCCCAGCGTCGCATGGGCCGGGCCCCAGGGCCAGACCAGGGTGGTGCCGACCAGCTCGCCGTCGCGCTCGGCCACCAGGCCGCCACCCAGCGCGAACGCGGCCTGCCAGTCGGCCAGCCGGTGCGGCCAGTGCACGGCCAGCGACAGCGCGTGCGCGGCCTCCAGATCGCCGGCTTGCATCGCGCGCAGCACGACGCCATCGGCCGAGGCCGCAGGCATCGCGGCGACATTGGATTCGTAGCTCAAGGGGTTCTCTCCATATCGCGGGTGTGGCCCCATGGTTGCAAGCTTGCCCACGCGGCGCTAGGACGATCTTGCTGCTTTGGCCCATTCGGCAGCTTCGGCTGTACGAGCCGCGCGACTTGCAATTTACTGCGCTGTGCCGAGCGCCTACGCAAACACATTCCGTACCACCCTGCCTAGCATCGGTGCTGCCGATTTGAACCCAAGGAAGCCCGTGCAAACATTTGACCCCGACCTGATCGCTGTGCCCAATGGTCACTACCTCGATGGCCGGTTGGTCAGCGGCGCCGGCGGCCTGGAGGTGCGCCGCCCCTCCGACGGCCAGCCCTATGCCGATCTGCCGCTGGGTGATGCGGCCCTGGTGGACCGCGCGGTGCAGAGCGCCTGGGCCGCCTGGCGCGGCAGCGACTGGGCCCGCCGGGCGCCGCGCGAGCGCGCCCGCGTGCTGCGCCGCTGGGCCGATCTGGTCGAGGCCGATGGTGCGGTGCTGGGGCCGCTGGAGGCGCTCGGCTCGACCCGGCCACTGCAGGACGTGCTGGCCTGGGATCTGCCGTTCACGGCCGAGGGCCTGCGCTTTTTCGCCGAGTATGCCGACAAGCTGGGCGGCGAGGTGGCCGCGACGCAGAGCGACAAGCTGGGCATGACCATCACCGAGCCCTATGGCGTGGTCGGCGCGATCACGCCCTGGAACTTCCCGCTGGTGATGGTGTCCTGGAAGGTCGGCGCGGCGCTGGCGGCCGGCAACGCGGTGGTGCTCAAACCCTCGGAGCTGACGCCGTTTTCGGTGCTGCGCCTGGCCGAGCTAGCCACGCAGGCCGGCGTGCCGGCCGGCATCTTCAATATCGTGCAGGGCGATGGCCGCGTCACCGGCGACGCCTTGAGCCGCCACCCGCGCATCGCCAAGATGACCTTCACCGGCAGCACCCGCACCGGCGCGGCTATCATGGCCGCCTGCGCCCAGCACGGGCCGAAGCCGGTGACCTTGGAGCTGGGCGGCAAGAGCCCGCAGCTGGTGTTCGACGACGCGCCCGACCTGGCCCGGCTGACCGGCCTGATCGCCAATGCCATCACCGGCAATGCCGGCCAGGTCTGCGTGGCCGGCTCGCGGCTGATCGTCCAACGCGGCATCGCGCCGGCGTTGATCGAGGGCCTGGCGCGGCGCTTCGCGGCCGCCCGTCCCGGCGCCACCTGGGACGGCGAGGCTACGCTGCCGCCCATCATCTCGCGCCCGCAGGCGCAGCGCATCGACGACATCGTGCAGCGCGCGGCCCGGGCCGGCGGCCGGGTGCTGGGCGGCGGCCTGTGCAGCACGATCTGCGGCGACGGGGCCTATTACCTGCCCACCCTGATCGAAGAGGTCGGTGCCGGCAACCCGGCCGTGGTCGAGGAAATCTTCGGCCCCGTGCTGACCGTGCAGACCTTCGACAGCGAGGAGGAGGGCCTGGCGCTGGCGGCGCACGAGCACTACGGCCTGGCCGCCGGCGTGCACACGGCCGATATCGGCCGGGCGCTGCGCATGATGCGCGGTCTCTCGGCCGGCACCGTGTGGATCAACCGCTACGGGCGCAGCAACGACTTCGTGATCCCGACCGGCGGCTACCACCAGTCCGGCATCGGCAAGGACCTGGGCCGCCAGGCCGTCGAGGCCAATCTGCGCATCAAAAGCGTGCTGATCGACTTCGCGGCGCCGCAATGATGTGCACGCCCGCCCAGGGCTGGCGCACGCCGCACGCTATGCCGCAGGCGGGCACCCAAACCACAGTTTTGTGTGCGCCCCCCGGCCAATACCCTGCATATCTGTTCACTTCACATGCTTCAATGAAATCCAGATGACAGCAGCGTGTGCAGGTGGTTTTTGACACCCGCTTGACCCGACCAAGGAATGACTGATATGGCTATCTTCCGTCCCAAATACATCACCTTCGACTGCTACGGCACGCTGACGCGCTTCCGCATGGGCGAGATGACCCGCGACATCTTTGCCGACCGCATCAAGCCCGAGCAGATGGACGCCTTCATCGCCGACTTCTCGGCCTACCGCTTCGACGAGGTGCTGGGCGACTGGCAGCCTTACGAGGTGGTACTGAAGAACGCGGTGCGCCGCCTGTGCAAGAAATGGGGCATCCAGTACTTCGACCACGAGGCCCAGCAGTACTACGATGCCGTGCCCACCTGGACCCCGCACGAGGATGTGCCGGCCGGCCTGGCCAAGATCGCCAAGGAGATCCCGCTGGTGATCCTGTCCAACGCCTCGGACAACCAGATCCAGAAGAATGTGGCCCTGCTCGGCGCGCCCTTCCACCGCGTCTACACGGCCCAGCAGGCCCAGGCCTACAAGCCGCGCCTGAAGGCGTTTGAATACATGCTGGACTCGCTGAACGCGAATCCCGAGGACCTGCTGCACGTCTCGTCCAGCCTGCGCTACGACCTGATGTCGGCCGACGACCTGGGCATCAAGAACAAGGTCTTCGTCAACCGTGGCCACGGCCCGGGCAACCCGGCCTACAACTATGTGGAGATCGCGGACATCGGCGGCCTGCCGGGCGTCGTCGGTCTCTGAACACCCCAGCCGCCATGAAGCTCGATTCCTTCTGGACCGATTCGGCGCCGGCTTTCACGCCGGCCGCGGCCGAGCTGCCGGCGAACGCCGATGTGGTGATCGTCGGCGGCGGCTTCACCGGCCTGTCGGCCGCGCGCAGCCTGGCCCAGCGCGGCGCCAAGGTGATCGTGCTGGAAGCCTGTGACCGGGTCGCCAAGGAGGCCTCGGGCCGCAACGGCGGCCACGTCAACAACGGCCTGGCGGTCGACTATGCGGCGGCGGCCGAGCAGTACGGCGTCGACAAGGCGCGCGCCTGGTACCGCGAGTTCGATGCCGCGGTCGACACCGTGGCGCGCCTGGTGCAGGAGGAGCAGATCGACTGCGACTTCCAGCGCAACGGCAAGCTCAAGCTGGCCACCAAGCCGGCGCATTACGAGGCGCTGGCGCGCAGCTGCGAGCGGCTGGCGCGCGAGGTCGACCCCGATGTGGAGTTGCTGGACGCGCGCCGGGTGCGCGACGAGGTGGCCAGCGAGCGCTTCGTCGGCGGCCTGCTGCAGAAGAAGAGCGCGCAGATGCATATGGGCCGCTTTGCCGCGGGCCTGGCCCAGGCGGCCCAGCGCAGCGGCGCGCAGATCCATCTGAATACGCCGGTGCTGAAGCTGCAGCGCCAGGGCCAAAGCGAGGCGCACCTCGTCCACACGCCGCGCGGCACGGTGCGCGCCAAGCAGGTGCTGGTGGCCACCGGCGCCACGCTGCACGGCGGCTACGGGACCTTTGGCTGGCTGCGCCGGCGCATCGTCGGCATCGGCAGCTTCATCGTCGTGACCGAGCCGCTCGGCGCCGAACGTGCCCAGGCCCTGCTGGCCGGCCGCCGCACCTATGTGACGGTGGCCAATATCCATCACTACTTCCGCATGACGCCGGACCACCGCCTGGTGTTCGGCGGCCGGGCGCGCTTCGCGATCTCCAGCCCGACCTCGGACCAGAAGAGCGGCGAGATCCTGAAGCGCGGCATGGTCGAGATCTTTCCGCAGCTGGCCGATGTGCGCATCGACTACTGCTGGGGCGGCCTGGTCGACATGAGCCAGGACCGCCTGCCCCATGCCGGCGAGCGCGACGGCCTGTACTACTCGCTGGGCTATAGCGGCCATGGCACGCAGATGTCGGTGCACATGGGCCAGCGCATGGCCGAGACCATGCTGGGCAATGCGGGCGCCAACCCCTGGCGCGACCGGCCCTGGCCGGCCATCCCGGGCCATCTGGGCCCACCCTGGTTTTTGCCCGCGGTAGGGCTTTACTACCGCCTCAAGGACATGGTGTCCTGAGTTGTTCCTTCCGTCCCGTCTTTCTGTCCGTCTCCTCTTCCACCCCGGAGAAAAATCATGAACGAGAGCAAGAAGCTGCAAACCCTGATCGGTCCCCAGGAAAGCACCCGTGTGATGGATGCGATCCAGCGTGGCGCGACGCGCCGCGACATCCTGTCCATGTTGATGGCCGGCGGCATGCAGCTCGGCCTGGCCGGCGGCCTGGCGGGCACCGCGCTGTCGGCCCATGCGCAGACGCCCAAGCGGGGCGGCAAGATCCGCGTGGCCGGCGCCACCGCCGCGATCACCGACACGCTGGACCCCGCCAAGATGTCCAACCAGACGGACTACTCGCGCGGCACCATGCTCTACAACGGCCTGACCTCGCTGGACGGCAGCCTGACGCCGCAGCCGGCCCTGGCCGAGGAGTTCGTGACCAAGGACGCCAAGGTCTGGGTCTTCAAGCTGCGCAAGGGCGTGGTCTTCCATGACGGCAAGGCCCTGACCCCCGCCGACGTGGTGTTCTCGATTGCCCGCCACAAGGACGCCGCCACCGCCTCCAAGGCCAAGGCCCTGGCCGACCAGATCGACACGGTCAAGGCGACCGGCGCCAACGAGGTGACCATCACCTTGAGCGCGCCCAACGCCGATCTGCCGGTGATTCTCGGCACCTTCCACTTCATGATCGTCAAGGACGGCACGACCGATTTCACGACCGGCATCGGCACCGGCCCCTACAAGCTGAAGGAATTCAAGCCCGGCGTGCGCTCGATCGCGGTGCGCAACGAGGCCTACTGGAAGCCCGGCCGGCCCTATCTGGACGAGATCGAGTTCGTCGGCATCGGCGACGAGGGCGCGCGCGTCAATGCCCTGCTGTCCGGCGATCTGGACCTGGTCGGCGCGGTCAACCCCCGCTCGGTGGACCGGGTCAAGGGCACACCCGGCTATGCGATCTTCACGACCCAGTCGGGTCAGTATTCGGACCTGATCATGCGCCGCGATATGGGCCCGGGCGCGAACCCGGACTTCGTGCTGGCGATGAAGCATCTGTTCGACCGCGAGCAGATGAAGAAGTCCATCGCCTTGGGCCATGCGGTGATCGCCAACGATCAGCCGATCGACCCGACCAACCGCTTCCACTTCGCCGGCCTGCCGCAGCGCCCCTACGATCCGGAGAAGGCCAGGTTCCATCTGAAGAAGGCCAATCTGGGCAGCGCGGCCATACCGGTCGTGGTGTCGCCGGCCGCGATGTACTCGGTCGAGACGGCCCTGGTGCTGCAGCAGGCGGCCCAGCGCGTCGGCCTGAACCTGGACGTCAAGCGCATGCCGGCCGATGGCTACTGGGCCAACCACTGGCTGAACAGCCCGGTGGGCTTCGGCAATATCAACCCGCGCCCCAGCGCCGACGCGCTGCTGACCCTGCTGTTCAAGTCGGACGCGGCCTGGAACGAATCGCGCTGGAAGAACGAGAAGTTCGACCAGCTGCTGATCGGTGCCCGCGCCGAGACCGACCTGGCCAAGCGCAAGCAGATGTATGCCGATATGCAGACCATGATCCACCAGGACGCCGGCATCGGCATCCCGCTGTTCCTGGCCAGCATCGACGGCCACAATGCCAAGCTCAAGGGCCTGTCGCCGATCCCGCTGGGCGGGCTGATGGGCTACTCCTTCGCCGAGCATGTCTGGCTCGACGCCTGATTGATCGCTCACCCCTGAAGCCATCATGAACCTGCTGATCCTGCGACTCATCGTCAACCGCGTGGCGCTGGCCCTGGTCTCGCTGCTGGTGGTGTCCGCGGTCGTGTTCACGATCACGGCCCTGCTGCCCGGCGATGCGGCGCAGGCCCAGCTTGGCCAGGAGGCCACGGCCGAATCGCTGGCCGCGCTGCGCGAGCAGATGGGCCTGAACGTGCCGGCCCATCTGCGCTACTGGGAATGGCTGTCGGGCATGGTCCAGGGCAATCCCGGCCTGTCGGTCGTCACGCACCTGCCGGTGGCCGACATGATCTCCAGCCGCCTGCCCAACTCGGTCAAGCTGGCGGCCATCACCGCCGCCATCGCCGTGCCGCTGGCCCTGGCCCTGGGCATCGCCTCGGCGATGTGGCGCGGCTCCTGGTTCGACCGACTCGCCAGCTCGGGCGCGGTGGCCGTGGTCTCGGTGCCGGAGTTCCTGGTTGCGACCCTGGCGGTGCTGATCTTCGCGGTCGAGCTGCGCTGGCTGCCGGCGCTCTCCTACAGCAGCAGTGTCGACTCGATAGGCCAGATGCTGCGCGCCTTCGCGATGCCGGTGCTGAGCCTGTGCTGCGTGACGATGGCGCAGATGATGCGCATGACCCGCGCGGCCGTGGTCGACCAGCTGCGCGCGCCCTATATCGAGATGGTGCGGCTCAAGGGCGCCTCGCCGACGCGCATGGTGCTGGCCCATGCGCTGCCGAATGCGATCGGCCCGATCGCCAATGCGGTGGCGCTGTCGATGTCCTATCTGCTGGGCGGCGTCATCATCGTCGAGACCATCTTCAACTACCCCGGCATCGCCAGCCTGATGGTGGACGGCGTCAGCCAGCGCGACATGCCGCTGGTGCAGACCTGCGCGATGCTGTTCTGCGCCGTCTACCTGCTGCTGGTTACCCTGGCCGACATCTGCAGCATCGTCGCCAACCCCCGCCTGCGCCATCGCTGAACAAGGCCCATCCCATGTCCACCCTGACCCCCACCACGGCAGAGCCCGCCGCCCCGCGCGCGCGGCGGCGCCTGCTGCCTTCGATGAGCTGGCCCGGCCTGCTGGGCCTGGCCGTGCTGCTGGCCTGGATGCTGGCCGCCCTGATCGGACCCAGCCTGATGGGCCAGGGCGGCGCCGATATGGGCGCGGGCGATGTGTTCGCCGGCATCAGCGCCAAGCACTGGCTGGGCACCGACTACCTGGGCCGCGACATGCTGGCCCGCGTGATCGAAGGCGCGCGCTACACGGTCGGCGTGGCCCTGCTGGCCACGCTGGCGGCCAGCAGCACCGGCACCGTGCTGGCCCTGCTGGCGGCCTCCAGCGCGCCCTGGCTGGACGGCGCCCTGAGCCGCGGCATCGACACCCTGACCTCGATCCCGTCCAAGATGCTGGCCCTGATCATGGTCGCGGCCTTCGGCTCCTCGCTGCCGATGCTGATACTGACCGCGGCCATCATCTATGTGCCCGGCGCCTACCGCATCGCCCGCTCGCTGGCCGTCAATATCAACGCGATGGACTATGTGGTGGTGGCCCGCACGCGTGGCGAAGGGCGCCTGTACATCATGCTGCAGGAGATCCTGCCCAATATCGTCAACCCGATGCTGGCCGATCTGGGTCTGCGCTTTGTCTACGTGGTGCTGCTCTTGGCCTCGTTGAGCTTTCTGGGTCTGGGCGTGCAGCCGCCGGCGGCCGACTGGGGTTCGCTGGTGCGCGAGAACATCGGCGCGCTGCCGACCGGCGGCGCCGCCATCATCGCGCCGGCCCTGGCCATCGCCAGCCTGACCATCGCGGTGAATCTCTTGATCGACAATCTGCCGGGCCGTGCGGCTCGCGAAGGCGGGGTGCACTGATGGGCGCGCCGGTCACAGTCCGCGATCTGCGCATCGTCGTCGACAAGGCGAATGGCGGCGGCGAGCATGCCATCGTCGACAAGCTGAACTTCTCCATCGCCCCGGGCGAGGTGCTGGCCCTGATCGGCGAGTCCGGCTCGGGCAAGACCACCACCGCGCTGGCGCTGATGGGCTATGCCCGCCACGGTTGCCGCATCGCCGGCGGCAGCATCACGATAGGCAGCACCGATGTGCTGGCGCTGTCCGAGCCGCAGCAGCGTGCGCTGCGCGGCCGCACGGTGGCCTATATCGCGCAGAGCGCCGCCGCCTCGTTCAACCCCTCGCGGACCATCATGGACCAGGTGGTCGAGCCGGCCCTGATCCACCGGCTGATGCCGCGCGCCGCGGCCGAGGCCAAGGCTGTCGAGCTGTTCCGCGAGCTGGCCCTGCCCGATCCCGACACCATCGGTTCGCGCTACCCGCACCAGGTCTCCGGCGGCCAGCTGCAGCGCCTGATGGCGGCGATGGCCCTGATCAGTGACCCCGATCTGGTGATACTCGACGAGCCGACCACGGCGCTGGACGTGACGACGCAGATCGAGGTGCTGCGCGCTTTCCGCCGCGTCGTGCGCGAGCGGCGTGCCACCGCCGTCTATGTCAGCCACGACCTGGCCGTCGTGGCCCAGATGGCCGACCACATCCTGGTGCTGCGCGACGGCACGATGCGCGAGATCGGCGCCACCGAGCAGATCATCACGGCCCCGGCCAATGACTACACCCAGTGCCTGCTGGCCGCCGCGCGGCCGCGCGAGCGTGCGGGCGGCCAGTGCTCGGCCCAGGCCGGCAGCAGCCAGCCGCTGCTGGAGGTCAGAGGCCTCTCGGCCGGCTACGGCCCGCTCGACAAGCAGGGCAAGCCGGCCATCCTGATCCTGGAAGACATCAATCTGAAGCTCTACCGCGGCCAGGCCATCGGCGTGATCGGCGAGTCGGGCTCGGGCAAGACCACCCTGGCGCGCGCCATCGCCGGCCTGATCGCTCCAGCCAAGGGCCAGATGCTGTTCAACGGCAAGGCCATGCCGCCGACCCTGGCCGAGCGCAGCAAGGACGAGCTGCGCCGCGTGCAGATCGTGTTCCAGATGGCCGATACCGCGTTGAACCCCAGCCACAGCATCGAGCGCATCCTGGCCCGGCCGCTGCAGTTCTACAAAGGCCTGACCGGCGCGGCGCTGCAGAAGCGCATCGCCGAGCTGCTGGACCTGGTCAAGCTGCCGGCCGCCAGCGCCCAGCGCCTGCCCGGCGGTCTGTCGGGCGGGCAGAAGCAGCGCGTCAATCTGGCGCGCGCGCTGGCCGCCGAGCCCGACCTGATCCTGTGCGACGAGGTCACCTCGGCGCTGGACACGGTGGTCGGCGCCGCGGTGCTGGACCTGATCGCCGAGCTGCGCCGCGAGCTCGGTCTGTCCTATCTCTTCATCAGCCACGATCTGCACACGGTGCGCTCGGTCTGCGACGAGATTGTCGTGATGCAGCACGGCCGCAAGCTGGCCCAGGTGGCCCGCGCCGACTACGAGCGTGGCCCGCACCATCCCTATTACGAGCTGCTGGCCCGCTCGGTGCCCGAGCTGCGCCAGGGCTGGCTCGACGAGCAGCAGCCGGCGGCTGCACAACACTCCTGAATCGGAACGAGAAAACCCATGAAGACCTACAAGATCGCGGTGATTCCCGGCGACGGCATCGGCAAGGAAGTGATGCCCGAGGGCCTGCGCGCGCTGCAGGCCGCGGCCCAGCGCTTTGGCTTCCAGCNGACCTACAAGATCGCGGTGATTCCCGGCGACGGCATCGGCAAGGAAGTGATGCCCGAGGGCCTGCGCGCGCTGCAGGCCGCGGCCCAGCGCTTTGGCTTCCAGCTGGCACTGACCCACATCGACTGGGCCAGCTGCGACTACTACGCCCAGACCGGCGCGATGATGCCCGACGATTGGAAGGCCCAGCTCGAAGGCATGGACGCCATCCTGTTCGGCGCGGTCGGCTGGCCGGCCACCGTGCCCGACCATGTCTCGCTGTGGGGCTCGCTCCTGAAGTTCCGCCGCGAGTTCGACCAGTACGTCAATCTGCGTCCGGTGCGCCTGTTTGACGGCGTGCCCTGTCCCCTGGCGGGCCGCAAGGCCGGCGAGATC
>NZ_JBDPLH010000014.1:0-78015 GCF_040187885.1 Roseateles cavernae | reverse complement strand
CGCTCAGGTCGTCAGCCTGTCAAGATGACTTGGCCGGACGCATACTGAAATCGGCCGTGTCGATCAGATGCACCGTGACCTGGACGACCTCGCTCAGTGTGAGGCCTGCGCCGGCAAGGGTGGCTTCAATGCGGCGCAAGGCCAGGGAGGTCTGCGCTCGGATGCCCTCTGGCACCGTACCGTCCTCGGCGATGGGCAGCTCGCCCGACAGGAACACGAAGCCATGGGCATGGCGCAGCTTGGAGAAGGGAAGATTCATGAGTGGCACTGGAGACTGGAAAGGAAGGTGGTCGTGACAGACCTGGTGGACGGCACTGCTCAAAGCAGCGGCGCCAAGGTGGTGAGCAGCCGGTCTATCTGTTGCTCGGTGTGATCGGCCATCGCTGCGATGCGCAGCGAACCGGCAGGACCCGCGCCGACGTAGGTGGAATAGCTGACGACGATGCCTGACGACATCAGGCTTGACTGGATGTGCTGCATATCGCTTGCTGAGCGGTGGGTGAACGTGGCCAGCGGACCGTCGCCGTCTTCGATGGACAGCTCCATGCCACGCAGCCCTTCCTTGAGCCGGCGGGCGTTCTGACGCAAGCGGGCCAGCAGCTGCGGCTGCTCGCGCACGAGCCGCAAGCTGGCGGTTGTCATCGCCGCTCCAGCTGCGCATCCCAGCGCCGCACCGCGCGCGGCGGGCCCCTGCCACAAGCGTTCGATCACGGCAGCATCCCCGATCGCGATGCCGCCGTGGGCGCCAAAAGACTTGGCCACCGAACCGCCCGCCACGATGCGCTCCCGCGTCAAACCTGCGGCCTCCACGGCGCCACATCCGGTCGCGCCGAGACAGCCGAAGGCGTGCGACTCGTCAACCACCAGCCAGCCATCCCGCTTCGCGATCAGTTCCGCATAGGCCTTCAGCGGAGGCACCGAGCCATAGGTGGCGAACATGCCGTCGGTGGCGATGATCGGCCGCTCGCCTGTAGCCAGGGTTCGTGCCATCACTTCGGCCAGGTCTTTGACGTCTCGGTGTCGGAAGCTGTGCATCGGCAGGCCGCTGGCGCGGGCGCCGTCATGCAGGCTGTAGTGGGCACGGTCGTCGAGGAAGATGGCATCACCCAATGGTGCCAAGCCCGGCAACGCGATCAACCCAAAAAGGTAACCGGTACCGAAAAACATAGCGCCGTCCACGCCAAAGAAGCGTCGTGCTTCGGCCTCGACATCGAGGTTGGCGCCGAGCTGGAAACCGTAGTGCCGGGCCAGTGGCGTCTGCGCTCCGTAGCGGTGCAGCGCGTCGATGCCCGCAGCGACCAGCGTCGCGTGGCCACCCAGTCCCAGATAGCTAGATCCGCTGAAGTTGAGATACTGCCGGCCGTCGACGGTGACAAGCGCGCGGGTTGTCGATTCCACGCGACCTGGCTGCGCGAAAGGGCCTGCGGCCGTCACTGGGGGAGCACTTGCGAAAGCTGCCGATCTCATGCCAGGTGTGGCGCGGGGTTGTCCACGGCCGGAAAGAAGTCCCGATCGCGCTGCCGGTACGGCAACTGGGCAAAGTCCATAGACAGGGCGGCACCGGTTTCGATGACGCGGCAATCGCTGGACAGCGGCGAGAATCCCGCATAGTAGTGGTGGCTGGACTTCACGCCAATCACGCGGGCCTCGGGCAGCGGCACACCCAGGTGCGTGAACGCGGTTGGTCCCAGGGTTTGCTGCCGGCGGCTGATCAGCACGACATCGACCGGGCCGGCGCGCACCCAGGCGGCGCGGCCGAGCGGATCGACGCCCTCCCCCATGAGCTGCGTATGCTGCTCGGACAATCCCCGCACGGTCACCTCGACCACGAGGGGCTCGCCGGAAGCCGCACCAGCCTTGCCGCCAATCGACAGGCTCATGACGGCGCCGATGCCGGCGGCATGACATGCCGCTACCGCCGCAGGATCCCAGATCATGCCCAAGGCGCTACGAAGTTCGCTGTGCTTGAGCAAGGCGGCGAGCATCACGGTGTGATCGCAGGGCGCGCCGCCCCCCGGGTTGTCACCTGCATCGGCGAGTATGCGTGGTGGCTGGACGGGCGCGTCGTCGTCAGGAAGGCCCGCCAGGGCCTCGTCCATGGTCTGGAGCCGGGGCACCAGCTCGTGGCGCAGGCGGTAGAAGTCCTGTGCCAGTTCGCGCGCAGTGGCCGCCGCCAGGTCTGCATTCCCGTCGGCTACCACCAGGACCTTGGAGCCCGCGTCCGCCACGTCACCCCACGGAAACCCGTGCACCAGGCTGGCCGACAGGATGCCAGGTCGATGCTCCACCTCGGCGAGCTTGTCGACCAGACCTCGCATCGGCTGTGATGTGGTCGGGTAGAAGCCCACCATGCGGCAATCCTCCACTGCGATCACCGGGCGAGTGCGGCCTGCGGCTGCGTTCCGGCAAAGCCTGAACAACTCGATACCTCGCTCCTCGCCGTCGGTGTGCGGGTACTCGCGCATCAGGATGATGGCATCGGCGCCCGTAGTCATGGCACTGCTCATGTGGCAGTGCGGATCGAGCTCGACACCAATCACGCAGGCTTCGCCGACGAGAGCGCGCACGGCCTGGATGATGTCGCCCTCGCAGTCATCCAGGCCATCGGCGACCATCGCACCGTGCAGGTACAGCAGCGCCATGTCCAGTGGCAGTGCAGCCTGCACTGCGGCCAACAACTCGCCTCGCAGCTGGGCATAGTCGGCCGCAGGCACAGGACCGCCCGGTTGGGCGATGCCGTAAATGCCCTCGTGGACCGTGTCGCCCTGCTCGGCGGCCAGACGACGCCAGCACTCGACGAGCTGACCCACTCCGCTGAGGGCGTCGGCGGCGATCGGTCCGCGCACAATGCCCATTTCCTCGAAGGTCGCGAGCGTGGTCTTGAAATCGGAGAAGGTGTTGGTCTCTGTCAGCAAACCCGAGGTGAAGATTCTCATACCGGTGTCCGTTTAGTTTCAAAGCGCCCGCAGGCGCGCATGCAGGGGTATCAGGGGCAGCAACGCTATGGCCAGCGCCAGCGCGGGCACACCGACCCACAGCAACTCGAGCCGGTGGAAGGCGGGCGACCCGGCGGGTGCCTCCAGAGAGCCGACCCATTCCAGCCCGACGCCGACGACGATGCCGCCCAGCGACTGACCGAGTTTCTCGGCCGAGAACAGGATGCCCAGGTATAGACCCAGACTTTCGCCGTGGGCGGATGAGCGGGTGCAGGCTTCGATCGCCAAGGTGGAAATCAGCACCGTCAGCACGCCGCAGGCCAGACCGAACACCAGGCCCCCGGTTACCAGCGACGCGTTACCGCGCGGTCCGACCGCGAACCACAGCACGCCCGCCAGCGCCACAAGCAAGGCCCAGCCCAGCAGCAAGGCCGGGCGCAGGCGCTTGGTCAGCCATGGCGACAAGGACACACCGACCAGCAGCGCGACGAACATCGGCGTCAGCAGTAGCGACAGGTTCTCGGGGCCAGCGCGGAGCAGATGCTTGTTGGCATACGGCAAAGCGCTAAAGAGTGCACTTGAGGCTGCGCCCATCAGCACCAGGACCAGCGCGATGCAATAGAAAGCCTTGTTGCTCAACGTCTGGCGCAAGGCCTTCAGCAGCGGAGGCCGGGCCTCACCCTCGACGCCTGTACGCAGGGGAACCCGGCGCACCGCGCTCCAACACACGCTCATGGCCACGACCGACATCAGTCCCAGCACGGTGGACATGCCCAGGTACCCGCCGTGGAAGTCGCTGAACGCGGACACCAGCAGCGGTGCCAGCATCGAGGCCAGCAGTCCCGAGAAGGTCTGACCGATGGCGCGGGCCGACATCAAGGTGCTGCGGCCGCCCATATCGCCAGCGATCTCGCTGGCCAAGGCGGTATGCGCCACCGTGTAGACCGTCGAAAGCAGGGACATCGCCACCAACAGAGCGCCGAGCACGCCCACGCGCAATGGCAGCGGCAGCCCGGCCACCGGCGCGAACAGCAGCAGGGTCAGCACCGGCAGCACGATGCTGCCCAGCCCCAGCAGCGCGCCGCGGCTGCCCATCGTGCGGGCCAAGTCGTCGGTTCGACGCCCGATCCAAGGATCGAGCAGCAAGTCGGCGATCTTGGGCACAGCAAGCAGCACGCCGGCGAGCGCCGGGGGTACCTTGGCGAACTCGGTCAGGTAGAACAGGAACAGCAGCGGGATGGTGCCCGCACTCAGGTGCGCGCCAAGCGCACCTGCGCCGAAGCCTGCGACAACGAGCCGCGACGGTGCACGTGCGTCAGCCACGGGCTTTCGCCTCCAGCAATGCCAGGCGGCGGGTGCGGCCAGTGTCCAAGATCAAGCGGCGCCTGCCGTCCGCACCGCGCGTGAGCCGCAGTGTGCCGCTGAGCGGCACCATCGGGTCGGTGCTCTGCATCAGGCAAGTGCCGGGCAAAAGCGGCTCAAGCCGGTAGCGCGTGCTGCCATAGCGGCCCGAGATATGCACCGATGTCGGCTCGCCCTCGCCTATGGTGATGTGCGCGCACAGCTCGCTGCTGTGGAAGCTGCCCGCGTAGTCGCCGAGCGATTCCAGCCCCTGCAGCGGCGTAACGCGCTCGCAGCGGTGCACGAGGCCTTGCTCTGCCACCTCGATGACCACCGCCTGGCCCTGGCTATTCAGAACCGGCGTGACCGTCAGTGCGATCACGGACAACAGGTTCACGCGCAGCATGGCCTCGCCAGGCGCTTGTGTGAGCGGCAGCATGCCATCGAAGTTCTTCAGGAACAGGTTGTCGCCGTGACGCAGGATCACAAAGTGCCGTCCGCTGTCTGCGCAGAAGTAGTGACCTCCGAGGCTGTCGATCAGCTTCGCATCGGCCAGCGCGGACGCTGGCTCGAGCTCGGCTTCAACCAGGGCGCTGAGCAGCTTCTCGGCCAGCTCTGGCGCTGCCGTGTCGCTGCGGTTGGTCATCGTGATGATTTGGATGCCGTGGTCGGGTGCACAAAGCATCTGGCACGAGCCGCCGACGACGCCACCCGCATGGTGGAACATCCGGATGCCCCGCCAGGTTTCAGCGATCAGGCCGAGGCCGTAAGGGTTCACGTAGCCGTTGTTCAGCCGGGTGGGGGCCAGCAGTTCGTCCGACAGGCTCCGCGCCCACAGCGTCGGCGCATGCAGGTGACCCAGCCATCGCTGCATGTCATCCAGCGTGGAGGCGATGCCGCCTTCCCCGAGGATGACCGATGGGAAGATGCCCTTGGTGAAACGACCGTCTGCCGTGGCGAAATGGGCCTGTGCGACGCCGGGCAAGGGATTGAGGTCGTTGGACCACAGCGACGTTTCGTGCATGCCCAGCGGTTCGAACAGGCGCTGGCGCATCGCTTCGGCCAGAGACAAGCCGGTCACGCGCTCGATCACCATCGACAGCATCCGATAGCCGCCGTTGTTGTAGATGAAGCCCTCGCCCGGTGCGAAGTTGTCCTCCTCCTGCTGGCACTGATAGCGGTAGGCACCGTCTTCGGGCATCAGAGTCATGCCGTTGGAGATCAGCGAAAGATCGAGATAGTCGCGCGTGCCGCCCGTATGGTTCATGAACTGGCGCAAGGTGCGCCGGCCCTGGCTTGCTGGCAGCTCGGGCAGCCAGCGAGATACCGGCTCGTCGATCGACAGCTTGCCATCGTCGCGCAGCAGCAAGGCCATCACACAGGCGAAGTGCTTGGTGGTGGAGCCGATGCGCATCTTGGTGGATGGCGTGTTGGCCTGGGCGCATTCGATATTGGCCAAACCGTAGCCGCGGCGCAGCAGTACCTTGCCATGGCGCTGCACGCTGACGATGGCACCTGGGGCATCGTCGCGGTGGTACTTGGCCAGAACGGCTTCGAGCTTGTCGAGGTCGGTGGCGTTGGTGGATGCGATCACAGTTTTGTCTTTCATCATAAAATAAACGAACAACTATTCGGTTTTAAGGGGTGAGAATGCCGAAACGGGATGAAGGCCATATGGCCGCAGTTCGCCAGCAGATCCTGGACGCTGCGCGCACCGTGTTCGAGCGAAGGGGCGTGGCCGAGGCTTCGATGAGCGACGTGGCGGGGGAAGCAGGCTTGTCGGTGGGATCGATCTACGTGCACTTCCGCTCGAAGGAGGACGTGCTCAAGCAACTCATCAAGCAAGGCGCGACCGAGGTCATGCCGATTGACAGCTGCACGACTGCGGGCGAGCTGCTCGGCTTGGTGGAGACGCTGCTGCGCAACCAGGACAAGCCCGACCCGACCGGCCAGGCCGCTCGCACGGCGTTGGAGGTGGCCGCTGTGGCGCGGCGCAACGAGGAGGTTCAGGCGCTGGTGGCGACCAACTTCGCGACGCTGCGTCAGGCCATGCTGGAGGCGGTGCAGCGTATCGCTGCAAGCACTGGCAAGGTCGACAAGTCCGGCGCGCTGCTGATCGGCGAAGGTGTGTTGTCGCTGATGGTGTCGGCGCAGGCCCAGATGCTGATCGGCGTGCCGACGCATATTGAGTCCAAGCTCAAGACGGCACGCTGGCTGATGGCGATGTTGCATGGCGGACCTGTCAGGGCGACCCGCGAGCCGCGTCGGCCCCGCTCAGCATGAACGCAGCAGCATCGAAGCCAACGCAGCCATCCGCATAGCGGGCCGTTGGCGTGCCAACGTCGGCCATGAATAGCGGCGCGTCCAGGTCGACCAGGTCGGCCCCCTGTGCTGCGATAAAGGCTGGCAGGATGGCGGCTGAACGGCCGCCCATGCATCCAATCATCACGCGCAGGCCGCGCCGGCGCGCCTCTTTCGCCAGCGTCAGCGCCGCGCTCAGGCCACCGCATTTGTCGAGCTTGATGTTGGCCACCTGATAGCACGACGCGACGCGGTCCAGGTCATCCAGTGTTTGCAGCGATTCGTCGGCCACCAGCGGAATTGGCGAGCGGAAATCCTTCAGTGCACCGTCTTTGGCGGCCGGCAGCGGCTGCTCGATCAGTTCGACGCGGTGCGTGAGAAGCACGCCCATCATGCGGTCCAGGTGTTCGAGGCTCCAGCCTTCGTTGGCGTCGATCGCCAGCCTGACGTCGGGTCGCTCGCGGCGAACCGCGGCCACCCGATCGGCATCGGCTTCGCAGCCTTCCAGCTTGAGCTTCAAGGTCTTCGCTGAAGGGTGGAGCAGCGCAGCCTCGGCCATCGCCGCCGCGCTGGCCAGGCCAAGCGTCACCATCGTGGGCAGCGGACGAACCCGATGCAGAAAGGCCAGCCGGTAGGCCGGTAGCCCGCGCTGAGCAGCGACGAGTTGCCACAAGGCCCAATCCAGCGCGTTACGTGCACCGCCCGGCGCCAGCGACTGCACAGCGCCCCAGGCGCCGAGCAGATCGTCCGGCAGCAGCGAAATGGCCGTTTGCGCATCCCCCAACAGGCGAGCGCCCGTGTCGCCGCGGTAGAACACGCCAGCCGCCTCCGCAAAGGCGATGTGGCCACGGTAACGCGCAACCACGCAGAGCACCGGTTGACTGGTGAGCGTTCGTCCCGCGATCGACAGCGGCTGCTTGAAAAGGACGTCGATGATGCGTGCTTCGATGTGCATTTCAGCGAGCCGGTCAGGAGAAGTCAAAAGTCAGCTGCAGGCCGATGGTGCGGGGCGCGATCAGATTCACACGGGCCGGGCCGCCGGCGCCGCTCAGACCCGTGTCGGCCGAGAGTTGGCCGCGCTGGTTGCCGAGATTGCGCACGAAGAACCCGAGATTGGCTCGACCGAACTCGATGCCACCACGCAGGTCCACCGTGGTGAAGGCGGGCAGGCGGTACTGCGGCCCCGCTTTCGCCGCGTCGAAGGACGTGAATCGGTCACCGGTATGGCGCAAGGTCGCTCCAAGATAGGCGCGGCGGCCAAACAGCTGAAACTCCTGGTCGGCCTGCAAAGCTGCTGACCAGCGCGCGGTGTCAGGCAAGCGCTCGCCCGCGCGACCACCGAGATCCGGACTGTCCTCCATCAGGGTTGCATCGATCAGACTCAGGGCACCGGATACGCGCAAATCGTCCCTCGGCGCCGCACGCACCGTCCACTCCATGCCGCGCGAGCGCGCGCGACCGGCATTGCCGATACCCGAGAAACCCGCACTCGAAGTAAAGACCTGAATGTCCTTCCAATCGATTTGGTAGAGCGCCAGGTCGGTGGACAAGCGGTTCGGAATGAGGCTGCCTTTCCACCCCAACTCGTAACTCCACAGCTTGTCGGACTTGAAGGACGGAAGGTTCAGCGGCTGACCAGTCACCGGGCTGTTGATCACTGGCAGCGGTCCGCCAGGGCGGTAGCCACTGGCCGCGCGGGCATAGACGGCATGGTCTGGGCTGACGCGCCAGCGGCCCGTAAGCAGCCAGGTGGTCACGTTTTCGGAGGACGAGGCAGCAGGCAGCGGCGCAGGCGCCATCACTCCGCTGAAGGTCTGGTCCAGCCGCTGGTGGTTCTGGCTGTGGCGCACGCCCATGGTGAGGTCAGCGTTCGTCGTCAGGTAATAGGTACCGGTGCCGAAGACGGCAGCCTCGCGGAACCTGGAGGGGAAGACCGCATCCAGCAGGAGCGGTGGTACTGGCCGGCCTTGCGCGTCAAGGGGATCCAGGTGCTGCGTCTTGGTGCCGCGCTCCTCGGTGTAGAACGCGCCTGCCAGCCACTCGAACTGGCGGCTGCGCGGTGACGTCAGCCGAAGTTCCTGGGTCAGCTTGCGGTTGCGAAAGCTGTAATCCATCGCATAGCCGGGGTTCACGATGCCGACCTGCGCGAGGAAGGGCACATACAGTGCGGACGGATCGGCTCGCCCGTTGTTGACCGAACGCTGCCAACCGGTGATGGCGTCCAGCGTGGCCCAGGTCAAATCGGCCTTCACCGCGGCGGATACCAGATCGCTGCGTCCCTGTACCGGCTCGTCAACGAACAGCCGTTTTGTCTGGCGACGATCGACCGGCTGGCCGGTGGCCAGGTTCACGTCTTCCAATGAGGAGCCATCGCGCTCCTGGCGCTGGGTAATGGCGGTCAAGCGCACTGTCAAGGTCTTGCTTGGCGTCAGCAAGAGCGCCACGCGGGCACCATCGGTCTGCGAACCGTCGACGACACGGCCACCGTGGTTCAGGTCGCGAACGAAGCCGCCGTCCTTGCGCTGATACACCGTAGCGCGCAACGCGGCCACGCCGTCCTTGACCGGCGCGTTCACCATGCCTCGAAGCACGTGGCCCGGGCGGCCGCCCTTGATACTGGATATCTCGGCCGTGGCCTGACCACCGAAGTAGGAGGATTCGGGCTCCGCGGCGATGTACTTGATCAGTCCGCCCATGGCGCTGGCACCGTAGAGTGTGCCCTGCGGGCCGCGCAACACCTCGACGGCGGCAAGATCAAACAAGCCGAGGTCCAAGGAACTCGAGCCTCCACCTGCATAGGCCGAGCTGGATCCGAAGGGAACGTCGTCGACGTACATGCCTACCGTGGCGCCGACCTGCGCACCGGTCGTGATGCCCCGCATGCTGATCTGGCTCTGGCCCGTGCCGGTGCCGGACTGGCTGAAATTGACGCCTGGCAGCAGGGCCGCAACATCGCCCAGTGACTGATAGCCACCCCGCTCCATCGCCTCGCCTTTCAGCACATCGGCCGACAGCGGCACTTCGCGTGCGGGCTCACGCCGCCGCTGTGCGGTGACGATGACGGCATCCAGTGATGACACCTTGTTCGCAGACGCCCTGCTCTCGGCCTCTGCAGGCGGGGTGTCTGCCAGGACCGGGTCATGCCAAGCTGCGCAGGCTGACATCACGGCCGTGCAGAGAAAGCTCAGTCTCGCGGGAAGCGAGCGGTGGATTGATTGCATGCTTTGTCTCCTTAAATGAATGAACCTTCATTTTGTTTTTATTATGCAGACGCCGATTCGCATGCGCAAGGACCCAAGGGTTTGCGAGAGTGCTGATGTAAAGATCCCGGTAGCTGTAGCCGGCGGGGCGCATGGCGCCCCTTCGCTCGCAGCCGAGTCGGCAAGCCGATCTGCGACATAGATCCCCAGGCGAAGCTGCAGCTCAATTGGCGGGGCGGGCATCGTGCATTGCGCCGACACCCAGGGCGTACAGGGCCCACTCTCCGTGGCGACGCCCATCGAGTTGAAGGGGCCAAACGATGCGCTCCGGTATCGGCGGCTACTGGGCAGCGAGATCAGGATCGCGAAGGTCTGGTCAGGGGCGCCGGCCTGAGCTGTCGTGTCGGAGCCGCGCTCACAAGAAAGAGGCAGAGCAAAGCCTGCTGCTGATCTCATGTTTCAACGCCAACAGCGAGCTCAGAGCTGATCGCCGCACGGCGCTTGGCCAGCCATCTCAATGATCGGTACCGGCCCGAACGAGAGACACGGAGTGTCCATACGCTCGCACGCTGATGCGAATCCCGACCCGGAGGCCTTCCTCGACGCGTTCATTGAGCGCGCGAGGAGGGCGCCAGCCTACGCCAGCGCCTTGTACGCGGCAGGCCTGCACGCCAAGGTCCAGCCCAAAGCAGCGCCTGGCATCTTCGGTTCGATGGTGCAGCTCTCAGACCACGGCGGCCTGATGCAGAAGTTCCTGGGGCTCGCCTGCCCGCGCATGTTCATGTACGGCAGTCAGAACGCCTCGCTCAGCTACCTGGCCCACTTGGAGGCGAATGGCGTGCGCCTGGCCGAGATCCACAAGTGCGGACATTTCCCGATGTATTCGAACCCACCAGCCATGTGGTCAGCTTTCGCACGCTTCATCTCGGATGCCGAGGCCGCTCAGGCATAAAGTAGTACACCCGGCCCCTGCGTCAGCGGCAACGGCCCCTCCCCCCATCTGGCCGACGTTGGCCAGACCCACACACCGTTGCGGCCACCCTGCCCTAGCACTGCCGATGTCTCCCGCACGAATCGAGCAAGGGCTCTTGCCAGTTGGAGATCATCCTGATCGCTAGATCATGCCAGTGCCCGCCCAATATGCATCCACGCCTCAATGGCTTGCAATCTCGACGCCTGACGCCTTCTAGCCGAGCCTTCACCTTCGAGTTCGCGATCAAGATCGCCTCTTTCGTGGCCTTGGCTCAATTCAACTCTTCCCCGGGACGATGACCACACCGATCCGATCTGCCAGATCCAGTACGGCATCGTAGGTTTCAGCATCGCCGGTCAGGCCGCGCGATGCGCCTTCAGCATTGAGTGCGCCCGCCGGGATGCGATCGCCGAAGAGCATCACGGCTCGCGCCGAATCGTCCTGCCTCGACACCCAGGACAAGCCTTGGGCGTCAGGGCATTGCCCATGGAAAGCCACGGCCCACGTCCGGGTCCCGGGGTACTGATCCTTCTCCGTGTCGATGAGTTGCTTACGTGTCACACCCAGCTTGCGCAGCGGCACGCTGCTCAGATCGACCAGTTGCACGGGCACTTTCACCACGACGGCGGAATGGACCTGCCCTTCGAGCTTCGCTTTGTCGATGCTCTTGAAGCCGGCGGTATGAGGCACGTCGTGAAAGACCGTCTCCATCAACGCACACGGCAACGTCGTGCCCGCGTACAACGTGGGAATCGCCTTTCCCTTCTCGTCTTGAATCGGACTGAAGCGCGCGTTGCCTTGCTTGCCGGGATTGAATTGATCCGCCCTGTACTTGCTTTGATGCACGCGATGAAGCACGGTACCTTTGGCAAGCTCAGTGAACGTGACCTTCAAACTGTCCGAAGGCTCCGGTGTGCTCAGCGATGCCTCACCACCAGGCACTGCATCGCCTGCAGGCTTGGCCCTGCGCTTAGCCATGGCTGACTTCCTGGAGCTCATCCATGGCGGCCCCAATGACGCGGTCCGGGGCCGAGGCCAGCAGATCCTGGGGGCGCTTGCCACCCAGGAAACTGTTTTCGGAGCGGAACCAGTACGCCTGGCCCCAGCCGTCCTTGTGCCCCGCAAAGACCTCGATGACCTTGGCCAGGGGTTTCAGCGGACGGAAGCCAGCATCCCGGTCCAGCCCGTAACCCGGAAAGTAGTCGACGCCGCCGTGATTGATGGCGAAGATTTGTCCTTGCTTCTTCCACTTGTTCGGCTGGGCGCTCGGGTTGCGAGTGCTCAAGCCCGCCAACTGCGCTATCTGGGCCGCAGTCAGCCAATCGCCACTCTCCAGCACAGCCTTGCGAGCCTGCACCAGCATGCTCGCTTCCTTCAGCAAGCGGGGCGACGGCGGGGTACGGGGCACCAGCACTTCGGCCAGGCGTTCGATCGATCCCCGGTCTTGACGCTCGATCAACACCTCGAACATGGAAGACGCCACGTTCGTGAAGTTGTCCGCCAGCGCCGCGAAGTCGGAGGGCTCGATGCTGTCGAACTCCAGCACCAGCACGCGATCAGCCTGCGATCGGCCGAGCCGGGCTTGAACTTCTTTAGGCGTGCCCACCGAGGCCGACACGCCGACATGGTCTGCAGCGACACCCATGACTACCTCAACAGGTTATTTAGGTTATCAAATATTACCATGACCTATATAACCAACAACACACAACACCGACTTGCCAGCCTGGATTCAGCCGGAATGCCCATGCCCTGTGCGTTACCCCTCAGCCGGGCATAACTGTGACGCATCCTCGGGGCCCTGCACCTACCTTCGCGTCAACCCCTCACGCTCCCGTCGTGAAAGGCTGTGCAAGGCAACCAAGGCAGGCGCAACGCTCGTGTTGTAGCCGTCTTGAACTGGTGCCGCTGACCCGTAGTTCCACGAAGCCAGCCGCCATGACCATCACTGATCAGACCTTGCGAGCAAGCGCCACAGCCACGTCGCCACCTATTCCGGCCAAGGCCAGCTTGCCCACAAATTCTGTGGACAAGTTTGTGAATAGGCAGTCATCTCGTTGTCCCGACCCAGCAAGCATCGGTCGCCCGTTGCACTGCCTCAATTTTTGGCAGAGCCGGATAATTGCCAGCCCCGCAGCATGTGCCCCAGAAACTAAGCACTCCCCCTCGCAGAGACTCAACAAGGTGCGCATGTCACACCGGATAGCGCCAAGACCTGTTTAGCCAGTAAGAAGCCAACATTCTTTCAAGCATCGGCGGAACCGCTGGAGTCTCAGGACAACTGGATCATCTCGCGTACCGCCTCACGGTAGTTCCTCAGCGGGCGCCCGAGCAATGCCTGCAGCCGCTGGGCAGCACCAACTGCCGGATGCATACCGTGCTGCCGGATGCCTGCCATCATGAGTTGCATGTCATAGACAAGCCGTCGATGACCGACGTTGTACTGACCGGAAAGTTGCATTCTTGCTGGTTCGTAGCGCCGTCCTACGAGGCGTCGGAAGAGCAACAACCACGCTACCGTCGCGACAAACGGTTTGCCCGCACTCTTCGCAAGAGTCACCCCAGGGGTTCTGGCAATGCGGATCACCGTCTTGAGGGGCAGGCTAACGATGCAATGCCGTAGCCTCGCGCGACGGCCTGCCACTGGGGATCGCAAGGCATCATGTCGACGACCTCATTGATGCGGCGAGCAAGCGCCACATTGCCTACTCCAATCAGAATCCGACGACCGAACGGCGGACTCTGCGGCACGGGGCTGTGCCCCAGTTGCCCCGCGCAACCCGATTCGGCGAGCATCGACTCCAGCATCAACCGACTCATCTGCGTGAAATCCACCCTTCCCAGGCAGACCTTGCGCAATGATGACAAAGCACTCGTCGAATTCTCCCTTGTCAGCACACCGGCTTGCACCATCTCATCCAGCCCGCTGTAGCGATTGCCGAGAACTCCGCCAAATCGAAGACCGGCCAAGTCTTCCAGATGTTGGATCTCACGTCGCCTGGATCCCAGAAAGGCCAGGACGTTGCGATCTTCGAACAGAGGTGAGGTCCACAGGAAACGCCGCTGGTCTTGATCATCAACAAACTGTGGCGCGAGGAACAGTGCGACACCTGAGAACGCCTTGGGGTCATGCAGCTCAATCCTCACCAGGCGCTCGCGGGGCACATGCAGAAGCTGCAGCCGATACACGCCGCGCAGGCGGTAATTGAGATAGGCGACCAAGTCAGCAGCCAGGCCAGCACCGGCACTCGTTACAAATGGCGTCATGTTGTAAGTGTTGAGTGCGGGAACCTCCATCTCTATCGCGGCCGCCCTAGAACCCAGGACACCGATCAAGCATGCAGCGACCACCCCTCGAACAGACAACTTTGGCATCGCATCTCCGTTACGCTGCACCTCGCTCCAGACAAACATCTGTTTCCCTGAATATAGCGGCGCAACTGCCCCCCAACATGGATGCCCCCGCCAGACATCCCCCGTCGGCATGCGCTGAGTCCGATCACATAGCCGCAAACTGAGCTGCAATTCAGCTCTTGCGGACGGTTCGAGGCCCGCCCGCCATGGACGTCCAGGATTCAGATTCTGTGTTACTGCCCACGAACATGGCTTGTCACCGCAAATTCCCGATCTTTGCTCTACTTGGCAACGCCGCCAGCGAGATCCATCATGCCCCACCTCAATACGGCTCGATCGATTCAATCGATGCAAGCACGACGTGTTGAGAACGACAGAAAGAAACGCACCATTTCCGCTGAAGCATCAGGGCCAGTCGGGGGTATTTCTGGGGGTACGGTAATCGATCGCCGCCACGAAAGTTATGTTTGAAGCGCCTTGGCGAGCGAAATGGGAGCGACGCCCTCACGCCGAAGTGCCCGTGCCCGCAAGATCGGGTGAAGCGGCAGTTCCATGCAGACCGGCCGAACCAGCTTTGGGTCAGCGACTACGCCTATGTCTCGACTTGGCAGGGCATGGTCTATCTGGCCCACGTCAGGGACAGAGGCCGCTCCAAAAATTCACCAACTCGCAGCATCGTCATCACTTTGGTTTACCCCTTGGTTTACCCACGCGGAGCAATTTCGACGAGGCGAAAAAAATGAGCTACGGCATTTCTGCTGTAACTCATTGATTTACTTGATGAATCTTGGTCGGGGCGGCGGGATTCGAACTCGCGACCCTCTGCTCCCAAAGCAGATGCGCTACCAGGCTGCGCTACGCCCCGACTAAGACCGCTATTCTAGCCTGGTTTTTACTCGACCCCGAGACTTATCTGCTCGACCTGCTCGGTGCAGTCCACCAAGCGCCCTTGGCCGGTGATGAAGGCGGTGCGCACCGGCTCGCCCGGCTGAAGCATCAGCACGGCCGCGCGGTAGCGCTGCAACTGCTGCAGATACTCGGGATTGTTCTGCGGCGCGGGATGCAGCTTGTAGTCGAGCACCCACCAGATCGGCGCCTGTCCGGAGCCGGCATGGCGACAGACCAGCCGGTCCAGGCGCATGTCCTGCCCCTGCCAGCTGACCGGCACCTCGTTGCCGGCCCACAGCAGCGATGGCGCATCAAAGAACGGCGCGCACTCGGCGCTGTCCAGAATGGCCTGCGCGCTGCGCTCCAGCCGTTCGCTGCGTTTGGCATCCAGGCCGTACATCTGCGCGGCGGCCGCCAGCAGACGCGGCAAGGGCTGAACCGTCGCGCTCGGACCGCTGGCCCATTCCAGCACGCGGTGCAGCGCCTCGCCCAGCGCCGCACTGTCATCGACCACGGCCGGGCTCTGCCCCATCTCGACGACCGGCACGACGGCGCGCGGTGGCGCCAGTGGCAGGGTCTTGAGCTGGAACGACGCGGCCGCCGCCGCAGACTCGCCCACAGCCTCGACCGTCACCGGCAAGGCCATCGCCAGTGGCTGCAGGCGGCTCCACCAGGTGGCGTTGGCCGGTTTGCGCTGCGACGGGCTGCGGCTCAGCACCAGGCGCGAGCGGGCCCGGGTCATCGCGACATAGAGCGCATTCAACTCCTCGCGCTGGCGCTGCTCGCGCTCGTCGTCGAGCAGCGGCTGCAGCGAGGGCGGCGGCCGGCTCTCAGAGGCCAGGAAGGCCACGATGCTGGGCGCCGACTCCTGCACCGGCCAGGCGATCGCCAGGCTGCTGCTCTCGGCGCGGGCCGGCCCGGCCTCGCAGTCCATCAGAAACACGACACGGGCCTCCAGCCCCTTGGCGCCGTGCACGGTCAGCAGCTGCACCGCCTCGGGCTCGGCCGGCGCCGCCAGCTTCAAGGCGCGGCTCTTCAGCGCGCGCACAAAGCCGTAGAGGCTGGCGTAGCGGCCGCCATCGAGATCCAGCGCCAGGGCCAGCAGGGCCTCGACCGCATGCAGGCGCGAGCGCCGCTCGCTGGGCGGCACGGCACAGGCCAGCCGTGCCATCAGGTCGCCCTCGAAGACGATGGCGTCCAGCAGGTCATGCGGGCTGCGCTCGCCGGCCAGCTGCTCCCAGCGATTCAGCAGCTCGCGGGCGCGCCGCAGCGCCGGGGACAGATCTTGCTCGTCCGCCAGCGTCAGCGCTGCCCACCAGGCCATGCGCGCCGCTTCCTCGGGCCGCTGCCGGCCCAGCCAGTCGGCACTGCCCGACCAGGCGGCCAGCTGCAGCAGATCGGCCTCGCTGGCGCCGAACAAGGGGCTGCGCAGCGCATGGGCCAGCGACAGGTTGTGCCCCGGCGAGGCCAGCGCGTCGAGCAGGGCCAGCAGATCGCGCACATCGGGCGAGTCCAGCAGCGCCATGTCCTCGGGCGCCACATGGGGCAGGCCGCGCGCCTTCAAGGTCTGCGCCAGCACCCGCAGGCCCTCGCGCTTGCGCGCCAGCACATAGATCTCGCCGGGCTGCACGCCCTCCTCGCTCAGCAGCCGCGCAATGCAGCCGGCGATGCGCTGCGCCTCGGCAGCACGGCGGTGCAGCTCGGGCTCGTGGCGCGCCTGGCTGAGGCTGGGGCGCCAGGCTGGCAGCTCGTCGCCAGGCGTATCGGCGATGTCGCTGTCGATACCGTCGTCATCGATGAAGAACACGCCGTCCAGCGCCGAGGCGGCGCCCGCCTCGGTCGTGTGCGGGCGAAAGCCGCTGTACTCCTGGGCCCGGCTGGCCGCATCGAAGGCCGTGTTGACGGCAGCCAGCACCGGCGGCGCGTTGCGGCGCGTGTGGTCGCAGGCCAGCACCGTGCCGGCCAGGCCGTCGCGGACGAAGTCGCGCGCGGCCGAGAACACGCGCGGCTCGGCGCGGCGGAAGCGGTAGATGCTCTGCTTCGGATCGCCGACGATGAAGACCGAGGGCGGCCGCTGACCGCTGGCGCCGCCACCGGCGCCGACATAGCCGGCCAGCCAGGCATAGAGGGCATGCCATTGCAGCGGGCTGGTGTCCTGGAACTCGTCAATCAGCAGATGGCGGATCTGCGTATCCAGCCGCTCCTGCACCCAGCCGGCCAGCGGCGCATCGCTGAGCAGGGCCAGCGCGCCGCGCTCCAGATCGTTCATATCGACCAGGCCGCGGGCGCGCTTGAGCGCCTCGAACTCGTCCAGCAGGCACAGCGACAGCCGGCACATCTGCAGATGCCAGCCCCGCGCCTGGTGCTGGGCCAGTGCCAGCTTCAGGCGCTCCAGCCGCTCGATGGCCGACTGCAGCTCCAGACTCTCGCCCAGGTTCTTGCGCGGCGTGCCGGTCGCGGTGAACAAGGCCTCGATGACGGCCTCCACCGCCTGCTCATCCGGCAGGCTCAGGCCTTGCTCGATGGCCACTGCGGCCTTCTTGGGCGTGGCGTTCTTGGCCTGGCCCAGCACCCGCGCCAGCGTCGCCAGATCGGCCCGCAGCGCCGCGAACGCCTCCAGCGGATGCGCCAGGCCGGCGAACTCGGGCGCGACGCTCGCAGCACCGGCCACGCTGTCATGCAGGCGTCCAGCCTGCGCGGCCAACCGGATCTCGACCCGCTTCGCAAAGGCCGACGCCAGCCAGCTCAGCACCCTGTTGCGCCCCTGCTCGAACACCAGGGCCTGATAGGCCGCCAGCAGCGCCTGGTCAGCCAGCACGGCGGCATGAAAGCGCTGCCACAGCTCGGGCATCAGCTCGCTCTCGTCCTCCAGCAGCTGCAGCTCGGGCGCGATGCCTTGAGCCTCCAGCAGCTCCAGCGGCGCGGCGCGCAGCAGCTGCGAGAACCAGGCGTGGAAGGTACGGATCTCGACCATGCGTCCGGCCTGCAAGAGCTGCTGCTGCAGACCGGCCAGCGCCGGGGCCAGCACGGCCGCCTGCTCGGCCGGCATGCCGCGCTGTATCAACGCCTCGCGGCGCTGCGCCTCGCTGCAGTGCGCAAACTCATCCAGCCATTCGCCCAGGCGCTGGCGCATCTCGCCGGCGGCCTTGCGGGTGAAGGTGATCGCGACGATGTCCTGCGGCTGCGTGCCCTCCAGCAAGGCCCGCAGGATGCGCGACACCAGCATCCAGGTCTTGCCCGCACCGGCGCAGGCCTCGACGACCACGCTGCGCTGCGGATCGCAGGCCAGCGCATAAAAGCGTTCGCGCGCCACCGGGGCGCCGTCGCAGGTGTAGGCCGCTTGTTCTTGCATCACAGTGCCGCTCCGGCCCAATCATCACGGCGGCACAGGCCGCGCATCTCGCAATAGGCGCAGGCCATGCCCTCGCCCAGCGCCGGCAGCGGCGCGCCCCCGTGCAGGGCCAGCAAATCGTTCTTCAGGCCCCAGAGCAGCAACTCGGCGCTGTCGCTCACATCCGGATGCGGCACGGCGGCGATGCCCTTGGCATCGTCAAGCGCCAGATACAGCGCCTCCAGGCCCGGCGGCCCGGCGGGCTCGGCCGCGCCCTGCATCAAGGCCGCATAGACGGCCAGCTGCGTGTCCTCGGCCGGATCGGCCACCTTGGCTTTCAGGCCCGCGACGCTGCCGGTCTTGTAGTCGACCAGCAGGCGCGTACCGACCGAGACATCGACACGGTCGAGCCGGCCGCGCAGCCGCAGGTCCTGCAGCACCGCGCCGCCGTCGGCATAGGGCATGACCTCGCGCTCCAGCTCGCCGGCCGCGTAGCGCACGCCGGCCGACTCCTGCTCGCGCAGCCAGCCCAGATAGCGCGGCACGAAGCGCGCAAAACCGGCCGAGAAGGGCAGGAACTCGGCCGCGGACAGACCCAGGACCTGCATCTGCTCGATGGCCGCGCGCTGCAGCAGCGCTTCATCGCCATCGTCCAGCGTCGGCAGCAGCCGCTGCTGGTGAAACTGGTGCAGCACCGCATGCAGCCAGCTGCCGTAATCGCGCTTGTCGGCCTCGGTCTCCAGCTCGGCCTGCTCGCGCAGCCCCAGCAGCACGCGGGCGAAGAACTGATAGGGGCAGTTGCGCAGCGACTCGACCGCGCTGGCGCTCAGCGCCGCCGGCAAGCGCCCCTCGGCGTAGGCCTGGGCGCGTTGCAGCGGCTGTGGCTGCAGGCTCAGCCGCTCGCGCCGGTCCTGCCAGACGGCGATGGGTTCATGGCCGGCAGCTTGCAGCGCCAAGGCCAGGCGCTCCAGCAAGGGACTGGCGGCCAGCGGCTCGCTGCCCTTGCTGCGGCAGTGCAGCAGGGTCAGGGCCGGGGCGCGCAGCAGCTGGGCAAAGGTCAGCGCCAGGGCCGCGCGCTTGTCCTCGATGCTGGGCAGGCCCAGTTCGCGCGCCAGCGTGTCGCTGAGCAAGGCCGGCCCGGCCGGCACCGGCCCCAGGGTCTGGGCATCGGCGCCCGGCAGCACGACGGCGCCGAAAGGCCGCAACATCGCGCGCGCCAGCGGTGTGATCATCACCACCACCTCGCCCAGCGGCGGCGGCACATACTGCGCCGCTTCCAAGCTGGCATCGACCCAGGCCAGGAAGTCGGCCATGCTCAGCTGAGCCTGCTGCAGCACCGCCTCATGAGCCGAATCGGGCCAGGGTGAGCGGCGCAGCCACAGCGCATCGAGCAAGGCCTCGCCGGCATCCTGGGCCTCGATCAGCGCCTCAGCGCCGAGCAGCTGCAGGACCTCTTTCAGCGCCGCCAGCCAGTCGGCCAGGCTGCGCGAAGCCGCGCCGGCCGACAGCGGTTGCAGGCATTGCCGCGCAGCCTGCCACAGCCGGGCGCTGGCCGGGCTGAGCAGATCGGCGCGCACCGCCGCCGGAGCGGACCAGCCGCGCGCACGGCAGCGGGCTTCCAAAGCCGTCAGCGCGCCCGAGCCGGCCGCGTCGCGCAGCCGCCCCGCCAGCGCGCATTTCAGAAAAGCCAGCCATTCATCCAGGCTGGCCTGGCCGCGCGCGGTGCGCAGCAAGGCCATCAGCTGGGCGGCGGGCGGCGTGGTCGCCAGGGTCCAGCCGGTTTCATCGGCAATGCCCAGCTGCTGGCGCTCCAGCAGCGCGCGCACCCGGCGTATCAGCACCCGGTCCTGGGCGATCAGCGCGACCGGGCTGCGGCCGGCCTGCAGATGCCCGAGCACGGCGGCCGCGCTGCTCTGCGCCAGGTCCTCGAAGTCCTCGCACAAGGCCTGCTCCAGCGGCCCCAGCGGCGGGCTGGTGGCGAAGACCTGATCCAGCGCCAGATCGGCGCACAGGCGCAGACAGGGCAGGCCCGCCGCCTCGGCCCGCTCCAGCAGCGCCTCGGCCAGCGGGTCCGGGCCGCCGCACTGCAGATGCAGCCAGGCGCTGGGACGCAAGTCGAACAGCGCATCGGTGGGTGGCTCCCGGGTGTCGGCCGCCGCCCATTCCAGCGCCACCAGGGCCAGCGCCCGCTCCAGCCCGCCAGGCCCGGTGCTCTGCAAGGCCAAGCGCGCCTGCTGCCACAGCAGCTCGCGCGCCTGCGGCGAGCGCTGCGCGGCCGCCCTGGCCCAGGCATGGGCGGTCTCGACCAGGCGCTGCACGGCCAGATCGAAGGCCCGAGCATCGCGGGCGCGCAAGGCCTGGGCCCAGCTTTGCGACTGCAGCAGGCCGCGCGCGGCCAGGCCATCGATCGCCGCATCGAAGCTGATCTGCTGGGCCTGCGGCAGCGGCGTCGGGCCCAGCGCGGCGGCCAGGCTTTTGGTGGTCTCGATGCGCGGCTGCCAGCGCGAAAGCTGCATCCAGGCACGCCGCGCCGGGGCCAGGTGTTGCGCGAAGGGCAGCAGCAGCACGGCATCGCGCGCCGCCAGGCCCTGGCCTTCCAGCCAGGCAGCGGCCGTCTCGGCCAGCCGGAGCCAGAACTGGGCGGCGCCATGGCCGGCATCGAGAGGGAACAGGTGGCGTGATGACAAGGGCTTGAGAATGAAGGCTGCGCCCGGATATGGGCCTTGTGACCGGCCGCAATCCTGCGGCGGGGCTTTGTGTCAGAATCATTGTGCCTCTGATGCCGCCTACGCGAAGTCGGCCAGCCAAGGACAACCCATGAGCAGCGAACTGATCAAACATATTTCCGACGCGTCTTTTGAAGCCGACGTGATCCAAGCCGACAAACCCGTGCTGGTGGATTACTGGGCCGAGTGGTGCGGCCCTTGCAAGATGATTGCGCCCATCCTCGACGAGGTCTCGACCTCCTACCAGGAGCGCCTGCAGGTCGCCAAGATGAATGTGGACGAGAACCGCGAGGTGCCGGCCAAGTTCGGCATCCGCGGCATCCCGACCCTGATGCTGTTCAAGGGTGGCCAGCTGGCCGCCACCAAGGTTGGCGCTTTGTCCAAGGCCCAGTTGACGGCCTTCCTGGACGCTAACCTATAATGATTCCAACCTGTTCGGCGCGGCCGGTGTTCCAAACGCACCGACCGCACTGAACAGCAGACTGCCAACACGCCCGACCTGACCAGGTTCTGGCGCGTGGACTCGGCGCCCAAGCTCCCGCGTATTTCTTTCGTCTCGTTCATGCACCGATGCTGTCGGGCTTGAATGCAGTGCTTGCCGCCGAAGTATTTGTCCGTGGCCCTTGGCAGGGCCTGGGACGACTCTCAGGGTATTCACCCATGCACCTTTCAGAACTGAAAGCGCTTCACGTCTCCGAGCTCATCAAGATGGGCGAGGAGCTGGAAATCGACAACGTCGCTCGGCTGCGCAAGCAGGAGCTGATGTTTGCCATCATGAAAAAGCGCGCCAAGGCCGGAGAGCAAGTCTTCGGTGACGGCGTGCTGGAAGTGCTGCCCGATGGCTTCGGCTTCCTGCGCTCGATCGAGGCCAGCTATATGGCGTCGACCGACGACATCTATCTGAGCCCCAGCCAGATCCGGCGCTTCAATCTCCACACCGGCGACATGATCGAAGGCGAGGTACGCGTGCCCAAGGATGGCGAGCGCTACTTTGCCCTGGTCAAGGTCGACCGCGTCAACGACGCGACGCCCGAGGAGAGCAAGCACAAGATCATGTTCGAGAACTTGACGCCGCTATTCCCGCGCGAGCAGTTCAAGCTCGAGCGCGACGGCGTCAAGAGCGAAGAGAACATCACCGGCCGCATCATCGACCTGATCGCGCCGATCGGCAAAGGCCAGCGCGCGCTGCTGGTGGCCCAGCCCAAGACCGGCAAGACCGTGATGATGCAGCAGCTGGCGCATGCGCTGGTGGCCAATCACCCCGACTGCCATCTGATCGTGCTGCTGGTCGACGAGCGTCCGGAAGAAGTGACCGAGATGCTGCGCACCGTGCGTGGCGAGGTGATCTCCTCGACCTTCGATGAGCCGGCCGCCCGCCACGTGCAGGTCGCCGAAATGGTGATCGAGCGGGCCAAGCGCCTGGTCGAGATGAAGAAGGACGTGATCATCCTGCTGGACTCGATCACCCGCCTGGCGCGCGCCTACAACAATGTCCTGCCTTCGTCGGGCAAGGTGCTGACCGGCGGCGTGGACGCCAACGCCCTGCAGCGCCCCAAGCGCTTCTTCGGCGCGGCCCGCAAGATCGAGGAAGGCGGCTCGCTGACCATCATCGGCACGGCCCTGGTGGAAACCGGCAGCCGCATGGACGAGGTGATCTACGAAGAATTCAAGGGCACCGGCAACTGCGAAATCCATCTGGATCGCCGCATGGCCGAGAAGCGCGTCTACCCGTCCATCCTGATCAACAAGTCCGGCACCCGCCGCGAAGAACTGCTGCTCAAGCCCGAGATCCTGCAAAAGAGCTGGATCCTGCGCAAGCTGCTCTACCCGATGGACGAGATCGAAGCGATGGAGTTCATCCTCGACAAGATGAAGTCCACCAAGAACAACCTCGACTTCTTCGACATGATGCGTCGAGGCGGTTAAAGAGCTCGGTTCTGCAGGACTTCATGGCACCGCTTTGGCGGTGCGCGAACGCCACCTTCGGGTGGCGTTCCTACTTCAGGCTATAATCCGCGTTTTTCCGCTGTCGGAAAGTGCGTCGCATGGTGTGGCGTGGCTACCGGCACTGCAGCGAGAGGTCTCTCATGAAAGACGGCATTCACCCCAACTACCGCGAAGTTGCGTTCCTGGACCAATCCAACGGTTTCCAGTTCATCACGCGCTCGACCGTGCAGACCAAGGACTCCGTGACCCTGGAAGACGGCCGCACGCTGCCCCTGGTCAAGCTGGAAACCACCAGCGAGTCGCACCCCTTCTACACCGGCCAGCAAAAGAGCATCGACAATCTGGGCGGTCGCGTCGAGAAGTTCCGCAACAAGTTTGCGCAGTTCAAGAAGTAAAGACTTCGCCGCTTGCGCGGCGGTCCAGCAAAAGGCAGCCCAGGCTGCCTTTTTTCATGGCGCCGGAAGAACCCAGGTTCTGCGGCATGATGCGCACCGAGACAAACCCGTAGAAGAATCCCGCGCGTGAACCTGCCCAACCCCGCCATCGTGGCCGAACGCGGCGCCCAGCGGCTGCCGCGCCTGGCCCTGCTGCTGTTCTGTGCCGCCTATGTGATTCCCGGCTTGTTCGGCCGCGACCCCTGGCGCAATGCCGACATGACGACCTTCGGCTTCATGGCCAGCATCGCGCAAGGCCATGCCCCCTGGTGGCAGCCGGCGATCGCCGGCATTCCGGCCGAGGGCGGTCTGCTGCCCTACTGGGTAGGCGCCGCCTTCATCAAGGCCCTGCCCTGGCTGGATCCAGCACTGGCCGCGCGCCTGCCCTTCGGCCTGGCCCTGGTGGCCGTGCTGGTGCTGGTCTGGTACACGACCTTCCATCTGGCCCGCACCGATGCGGCCCAGCCGGTGGCCTTCGCCTTTGGTGGCGAGGCCCATGCGATCGATTACGCGCGCGCGCTGGCCGATGGCGCGCTGCTGGCCCTGGTGGCCTCGCTGGGCCTGCTGCTGCTGGGCCATGAAACGACGTCCGAGCTGATGCAGCTGCTGGCTTGCAGCCTGTTCATCTACGGCCTGGCGGCTGCGCCCTACCGCGAGACCAAGGCCCGCATTGCCGTGCTGCTGGCCCTGCCACTGCTGGCCGCCAGCGGTGCGCCGGCGATGGCCCTGGCACTGGGAGCCGGTGGCGCCTGGCTGGTACGCCGCTCCAGCTACGAGCAGGTGCGGCGCCTGCTGCCCTGGCTGCTGGTCGCGGTGGCCCTGGGCGCGCTGAGCGCCTGGGAGTTCCGTGGCTGGGCCTGGCGCGTCGCGGTGGACGGCCATGCCAAGGACCCGCTGCGTTTCATCAGCCAGTTGGCCTGGTTCTGCTGGCCGGCCTGGCCGATGGCGCTGTGGACGCTGTGGCGCTGGCGGCGCCATTGGCAGCATCGGCATGTCAGCGTGCCGCTGCTGGGCGTGCTGGTGCCGCTGATCACCAGCCTGCTGATGAATGGTTCGGACCGCGCGCTGCTGCTGGCACTGCCGGCGCTGGCAGTGCTGGCCAGCTTTGCGCTGCCGACCCTGCGGCGCAGCGTCGCGGCGGCGATGGACTGGTTCTCGGTGTTCTTCTTCAGCGCCGGCGCGCTTTTCGTGTGGGCCTACTACGCCTCGATGCAGGCCGGCTGGCCGACTCAGCCGCTGGCCAATATCCGCAAGCTGGCGCAGGGCTTCGAGCCCAGCTTCCATCCGCTGGCGCTGGCCGTGGCCCTGCTCGGCACGGCAGCCTGGATCGCGCTGGTGCGCTGGCGCACGGCCCGCCACCAGCATGCGCTATGGAAAAGCCTGGTGCTGCCGGCCGGTGGCGTGGCCCTGCTGTGGCTGCTGGCGATGAGCTTGTGGCTGCCGCTGCTGGACTATGCGCGCAGCAATCGTGCACTGATCGAGCGACTGCGCAGCCAGTTGCCGGCCGAGTTCAACTGCCTGGCGGCACCAGGCCAGCCGATGTCGTTGCTGGCCTCGCTCGAATTTCAGGGCGGCTGGATGGTCGAGGCGCGCCGGCCGCTGGCACAGAGCAGCTGCCAGTACGCGCTGCTTCAAAACGACACCCAGGCAACGCTGCCCGAGGGTTGGAGCCTGGTCGGCACCGTGCGCCGCCCGACCGATCGGGTGCAGCACTACCTGGTGTTGCGCCGGCTCTGACACATCCTCAGGCCTGGGCGCGCGGCATCGCCGCCTCGACGCCCACCTCGGCCTCGCCACCGGCCACCCGCACCCGCACGGCCGGCAGCACCAGGCGAAACTTCGAGCCCTTGCCGGGTTCACTCTGGATGTGCAGCTCGCCGCCATGGCGCTGCGCCACATGCTTGACGATGGACAGGCCCAGGCCGGTGCCGCCGGTCTCGCGCGAGCGGCTGCCGTCGACACGGTAGAAGCGCTCGGTCAGGCGCGGCAGATGCTCGCGCGCGATGCCCGGACCGGTGTCACAGACGCTCAGCTCGCCGCTGCCATCGGCCTGCAGGCGCCAGACCACATCGATGGCGCCGCCGTCCGGCGTGTAGCGCACCGCATTGGTCACCAGATTGGCGGCCGCGCTGAGCAGCTCGGGCTCGACGCCGGCCACATCGGCATGGGTCTCGGTCTGCACGCTGATCTGGTGCCGGCCCGAGGACAGTGCCTGCGCATCCGACGCGACGCGGTTCAGCAGGCCGTCCAGGCTGACCCAGCGGTCCGGCGCGGGGCGCGGGCTGCCTTCCAGCTGGGCCAGGGTCAGCAGGTCGCTGACCAGGGTTAGCATGCGCTGGGTCTGCTGGCCCATCAGGAAGAGCACGCGCTTGCGCTCGGCCTCGGTCAGCGGCAGCGAGCTCATGGTCTCGATGAAACCGGTCAGCACCGTCAGCGGCGTGCGGATCTCGTGCGAGACATTGGCGACGAAGTCGCGCCGCATGCTCTCGGCGCGCTCGCGCTCGGTGACATCCTGCGACAGCACCAGCCGCATGCCCTCGCCATAGGAGCGCACCACCACCGAAAGATTGCCGGCACCGCGGGTGTTGCCCAGCATCAGCGGCTCGGCGTACTGACCCGACTGCAGATAGCTGACAAAAGCCGGTGAGCGCACCAGATTCGTGATGCGCTGCTGCAGATCGCGCTGCGGATCGAGCGCGAAGTGGTCGGCCGCTACCTTGTTGCACCACTGGATATGGTCATGCCGGTCCAGCATCAGCACGCCATTGGGCGAGGCCTCGATGGCCGACAGGAACTGCGAGAGCTGCAGACGCTCGCGATCGATGACGCGCTCGCGCTCGCGCACCGCACGTTCGATGCGATAGCCGAGCTCGCCCCAGAAACCGGTGTCACGCGGCGCGGCGCCCTGCTGGTTGCCGCGCAGCCACTGGATCAGCCGATGGCCGCGCAGCGAGTCGACCAGCACCAGCACCAGCACCGCGCTGCCCGCACCCAGGACCTCCCCCAGAAATGGCGCCTGTGACCAGCGCCCCACCCACACACCGACCAAGGCTCCCAGAGCCACGGCCAGGGTGGCCAATGCAATACGCGGCAGCAGCCAGTTCACTGAAACTCCAGTTCCTGGCTCAGGCGGACAGCGCGCTGGCCTGTTGCGTCAGCCGGTAGCCCGCACCGCGCACCGTCTCTATCATGCGTGCGCAGTGCACGCGCTCCAGCGCTTCACGCAGGCGCTTGACATGCACGTCCACGGTGCGCTCCTCGATGAAGACATGATCGCCCCAGACCCGGTCCAGCAGCTGCGAGCGGCTGTGCACGCGCTCGGGATGGGTCATGAAGAAGTGCAGCAGGCGGAACTCGGTCGGGCCCAGCTTGACCTCGACACCTTCGCGGCTGACACGGCGCGTGCCCGGATCCAGGCTCAGGCCGCTGATCTCGACCACCGAATCCAGCGCCTCGGGCGCCTTACGGCGCAGCACCGCACGGATGCGCGCCAGCAGCTCATTGGTCGAGAAAGGCTTGGTCAGATAGTCATCGGCGCCGGCATCCAGCCCCGAGACCTTGTCGGTCTCCTCGGCCCGCGCGGTCAGCATGATGATGGGCAGCTCCTTGGTGCGCACCGCACCGCGCCACAGCCGCGCCAGCGCCAGGCCCGACTGACCCGGCAGCATCCAGTCCAGCACCACCAGGTCTGGCAACACCCGATCCACCTCCAGCTGCGCCTGATCGGCACTGCCGGCGATCGTCACATCGAATCCGGCATGACGCAGATTGATCGAGATCAGCTCGGCAATCGCCGATTCGTCTTCCACCACCAGGATACGGCTCATATTGTTTTCCTTCTGCTCGGGGTCTCAGCGCACCATGGTCTCAACCGCCTCGGGCGTGTTGTGACGTACATCGGTGCCCTTGACCACATAGATGATGACCTCGGCCAGGTTCTTGGCATGGTCGCCGACGCGCTCGATCGCCTTGGCGACGAAGACCATGTCGATCGAGGTGGAGATGGTGCGCGGGTCTTCCATCATGTAGGTGATCAGCTTGCGCAGCAGGCCATCGAACTCCTTGTCGATCTGGTCGTCCTGCTTCAGCACCTCGAGCGCACGCTCGACATCCAGACGCGCGAAGGCATCCAGCGCCTTGCGCAGCAGGGCCACGGCCAGATCGGCCTCGAAGGCCAGGTCCGACATCGGCAGGCGCAGCCGGCTCGAGACGCCGGAGTTGATCAGGCGCTGCACCGTGCGGGCAATGCGCGCGGCCTCGTCACCGACGCGCTCCAGATTGGCGATGGTCTTGGAAATCGCGATCAGCAGGCGCAGATCGCGGGCCGTGGGCTGACGGCGCGCGATGATGCTGGACAGATCGCGGTCGATCTCCACCTCCATCGCGTTGACGCGCTCCTCGGTCTGCAGCACGACGCTGGCGATCTCGCCGCTGAAGGAGGTCAGCGCGTTGACCGCCTGCGCCACCTGGGCCTCGACCAGACCGCCCATTTCCAGCACGCGGGTCGAGATGCCGCTCAGCTCGGCATCGAATTGGGTTGAGAGATGCTTGTCGCTCATGGTGTGTCTCCCTGGCTCAGCCGAAGCGGCCGGTGATGTAGTCTTCGGTGTCCTTGCGCTTGGGCTTCATGAACAGCTCGGCCGTCGGGCCGAACTCGATCAGGTCGCCCAGGTACATATAGGCCGTGTAGTCCGAGCAGCGCGCGGCCTGCTGCATGTTGTGGGTCACGATAGCCACCGTGTAGTCGCTCTTCAGCTCGTGGATCAGTTCCTCGATCTTGCCGGTCGAGATCGGGTCCAGCGCCGAGCAGGGCTCGTCGAGCAGCAGCACCTCGGGCTTGATCGCGATGCCGCGGGCGATGCACAGACGCTGCTGCTGGCCGCCGGAGAGGCCCGAGCCGCTCTGGTTGAGCTTGTCCTTGACCTCGTTCCACAGCGCGGCCTTCTTCAGCGCCCATTCGACCCGCTCGTCCATCTCGACCCGCGGCAGCGTCTCGAACAGGCGCACGCCGAAGGCGATGTTGTCGTAGATCGACATCGGGAACGGCGTCGGCTTCTGGAACACCATGCCGATCTTGGCGCGCACCAGCGAGACATCGTCGCGGCTGGTCAGGATGTCATTGCCGTCCAGCAGGATCTGGCCCTCGGCGCGCTGCTCGGGATAGAGCTCGAACATGCGGTTCAGCGTGCGCAGCAGGGTGGACTTGCCGCAGCCCGAGGGGCCGATGAAGGCGGTGACCTTCTTCTCCGGAATGTCCAGATTGATGTTCTTTAGGGCATGGAAGTTGCCGTAGTAGAAGTTCAGGTTCTTGACCGAGAGCTTGGCCCGCTCGGTGATGGGCATGTCGACTTTTGCGTCCATGGTGGTTAAGCCCTCTTAATGCTTGTTCTTGAAGAGCACGCGCGCCAGGATATTCAGCAGCAGCACGCCAATGGTGATGATGAACACGCCCGCCCAGGCCAGCTTCTGCCAGTTCTCGTAGGGGCTCATCGCGAATTTGAAGATCGTGACCGGCAAGCTGGCCATCGGCGCACTCAGGTCCGAGGTCCAGAACTGATTCGACAGCGCGGTGAACAGCAGCGGCGCGGTCTCTCCCGAAATGCGGGCCAGGGCCAGCAGGATGCCGGTCAGCACGCCGGCGCGGGCCGACTTCAGGGTCACCGACATGATGACCTTCCACTTCGGCGTGCCCAGCGCATAGGCCGCCTCGCGCAAGGCATTCGGGATCAGGCTCAACATGTTCTCGGTGGTGCGTATCACGACCGGGATCACGATCAGCGCCAGCGCCAGGATGCCGGCAAAGCCCGAGAAGCTCTTCATCTTGGCGACCACGACTGCGTAGATGAACAGGCCGACGACGATGGACGGCGCCGACAACAGGATGTCGTTGATGAAACGCACGGTGCTGCCCAGCCAGGTCTTCTGGCCGTACTCGGCCAGGTAGACGCCGGCCAGCACGCCGACCGGCGTGCCGATCAAGGTGGCCAGACCCACCATCACGGCCGAGCCGAAGATGGCATTGGCCAGGCCGCCGGTCTCGGCCTGCGGCGGCGGGGTCATCTCGGTGAAGGTGGCCAGCGCCAGGCCGCCGATGCCCAGACGCACGGTCTCGAACAGAATCCACAGCAGCCAGAACAGGCCGAAGGCCATCGCGGCCAGCGACAGGGTCAGCGCGATCGCGTTGACCCGCTTGCGCTTGGCATGCATGGCCAGGCGCTTGGCATCCAATACGGTGGTGCTGACACTCATGAGCGCGCTCCCTCGTTCTTCTTCAGTTGCGACAACAGCACCTTGGAGCAGGCCAGCACCACGAAGGTGATGAAGAACAGCACCAGGCCCAGATAGATCAGCGAAGCCTGATGCAGGCCCTCGCCGGCCTCGGCGAACTCATTGGCCAGCGCCGAGGTGATGCTGTTGGCCGCCTCGAACACCGACAGCGAGTTCAGCTGGTTCATATTGCCGATCACGAAGGTGATGGCCATGGTCTCTCCGAGCGCGCGGCCCAGGCCCAGCATGATGCCGCCGACCACGCCGGTCTTGGTATAGGGCAGCACCACCTTCCAGACCACCTCCCAGGTGGTGGCGCCCAGGCCGTAGGCGCTTTCCTTCAGCATCGGCGGCGTGACCTCGAACACGTCGCGCATCACCGAGGCGATGAAGGGAATGATCATGATGGCCAGGATGATGCCGGCCGACAGGATGCCGATGCCCACCGGCGGGCCCGACACCAGCGCGCCCAGGAAGGGCACACCGGTCAGCAGGGCCTGCAGCGGCTGCTGCACATAGGTGGCCAGGATGGGGCCGAACACCAGCAGGCCCCACATGCCGTAGACGATGGACGGCACGGCGGCCAAGAGCTCGACCGCGACGCCCAGCGGCCGGCGCAGCCAGTTGGGCGAGAGCTCGGTCAGGAACAGCGCGATGCCGAAGCTCACCGGCACCGCGATCAGCAGCGCGATGAAGGAGGTCATCAGCGTGCCGTAAATCATCACCAGGCCGCCGAACTTTTCCTGGACAGGATCCCACTCGCTGGTCCACAGAAAGCCCAGGCCGAACTCCTGGATGGCCGGGGCCGCGCCGATCAGCAGCGAGACGATGATGCCCACCAGCAGGGCCAGCGTCAGCCAGGCGGCGCTGTGCGCGAGCAGCGAAAACACGGTGTCGGCCCAGGGCGCGACACGGCGACGCGGCGGCGGGCTGCCCTGCGGCTGGACCCGCTCTGCCGGACGATCACCGGACTCGAAGTTGTTGGCTGGGAGTATTGCGGCCACGGGGCCTCCTGGGAATCAGGCGTTGAAAAGTCGGCGGCAGATTCGACAACAGCCCGACAGCGTTGACTGCCGGGCCGTTGCGACTGATCAATTCAGAATCACTTGTAAGCGATGGCCTTGCCCGAAGCGTCCTTCAGGTTGTCGGCCCACTGCTTGCGGATCAGATCCTTGACGCTGGCGGGCAGCGGCACGTAGTCCAGGTCTTCGGCCATCTTGTCGCCGCTGCCGAAGGCCCAGTCGAAGAACTTCAGCGAAGCGGTGGCGCTGGCGGGCTTGTCCTGGTTCTTGTGCATCAGGATGAAGGTGGCGCCGGTGATGGGCCAGCTGTCCTTGCCGGGCTGCTCGGTCAGCACCTGATAGAAGCTCTTGGTCCATTCAGCGCCGGCAGCCGCCGCCTTGAAGGCGCTGTCATCCGGATTGACATAGGCGCCGGACTGATTCTTCAGCTGCACATGCGACATCTTGTTCTGCTTGGCGTAGGCGTACTCGACATAGCCGATCGAGTTGGGCAGACGGGTCACGAAGGCCGACACGCCCTCATTGCCCTTGCCGCCGGCACCGGTCGGCCAGTTCACGGCCGTGCCCTCGCCCACCTTGCTCTTCCACTCGGCATTGACCTTGGACAGGTAGTTGGTGAACAGGAAGCTGGTACCCGATCCGTCGGCGCGACGCACCACGGCGATGGCCGCGTCCGGCAGCGCAACGCCGGGATTCAGCGCGGCGATGGTCGCGTCGTTCCACTTGGTGATCTTGCCCAGATAGATGTCGCCCAGCAGCTGGCCGGTCATCTTGATTTGGCCCGGGGTGATGCCCTTGATATTGACCACCGGCACGACGCCGCCGATCACGGTGGGGAACTGGATCATGCCGTCCTTGGCCAGCTCATCGTCCTTCAGCGGCGCGTCGGAGGCACCGAAGTCCACCGTCTTGGCCTTGATCTGGCGAATGCCGGCGCCCGAGCCGACCGACTGGTAATTGATGCGCGCACCGATCGCCTTGTTGTAGGCATCGGCCCATTTGGCATAGACCGGTGCAGGGAAGGATGCACCGGCACCGGTCACGTCCTGGGCCATGGCCAGCGGGGCCAATGTTGCAGCGGCCACAAAAACAAGACCCTTGCTCAAATGTACGAAGTTCATGAGTTACCTATCGCAGTGCTTGGTTGACGATGGGTGCCATCCTATGACTTGAATGTGACGGGTCAGTGACAGCAGCAGGCGCTCGTGAAGTCTCTCCAGACCCGCACAAGGCGTCAACGCCATTGTCACAATCAATTCACCCGTCTGTCACATACCCTGCCTACAGTCCGTGCCGCTGGGCCTGATGCCCTGGACCGGAGACCTCGAGATGAACAAACCCACCCAATTCCTGGCCCTGGCCGCCCTGGCACTGGGCCTGAGCGCCTGCGCCACCGCACCGGCGCCGGCGCCGCTGGCCGATACGCTGGGCCGCGATCCGCAGCTGAGCACCTTCAACCGCCTGGTCGACCAGGCCGGCCTGCGCGACAGCCTGCGCGCCAGCGGCCCGCTGACCGTGTTCGCGCCCAGCGACGAGGCCTTCAAGGCCGTCCCGGCCAAGACCCTGGAGGCGCTGGCCCAGGACAACGCCCAGCTCAAGGCCGTGCTGAGCTATCACATCCTGAGCAGCCAGCTGAGCGCCGCCGAGATCAAGCCCGGCAATGTCAAGACCTTGCAAGGCGCCAATGTGGCCCTGTCCAAGGCCGGCGATTTCGTCACCGTCGAAGATGCGATGGTGCAGCGCTCCGACATCAAGGCCACCAACGGCGTGGCCCATGTGATCGATCGCGTGCTGATGCCGCCGAAGAAGTAAGCAACGGCCATCCCACAAGAAAGCCCCCGCAGCCTGCGCTGCGGGGGCTTTTGCGCATCCGGGGCGGATCAGAGCTTGACGGCGTCCACCAGGCGCTGCGCGCATTGCTGGGCCAGCTGCGCATCGCTGGCCTCGACCATCACGCGCAGCAGCGGCTCGGTACCCGAAGCCCGGATCAGCACCCGGCCGCGCGCCCCCAGATCGGCCGTCACCTCAGCCTGTTCCTGGGCCAGGCGGGCATTGCTCTTCCAGTCCTGACCAGGCTGCAAGCGGACATTGATCAAGGTCTGCGGGAACAGCTCGACACCGGCCAGCAGCTCGGCCAGGCTGCAGCCGCTGCGGCTGACCGCCTGCAGCACCAGCAAGGCGCTGACAATGCCGTCGCCGGTCGTGTGCTTGTCCAGCGCCAGCAGATGACCCGAGCCCTCGCCACCGAGCTGCCAGCCACGCGCGGCCAACTCCTCCATCACATAGCGATCCCCGACCTTGGCGCGCACAAAGTCGACATCGCGCGCCTTCAAGGCCAGCTCAACCGCCATATTGGTCATCAAGGTACCGACGGCACCGGGCACCCGCAAGCCCTGGCTGAGCCGGTCGGCCACCATCACATAGAGCAGCTCGTCACCGTTGTAGAGCCGGCCCTGGGCATCGACCAGTTGGAGGCGGTCGGCATCGCCGTCAAGCGCGACCCCGTAGTGCGCGCCATGCTCCTTGACCGCCTTGACCAGGGCGGCCGGCGCGGTGGCGCCGAAACCGGCATTGATATTGAAGCCGTCGGGGCTGCAGCCGATCGAGATGACCTCGGCGCCGAGTTCGTGGAACACATCGGGCGCGACGTGATAGGCCGCACCATGGGCCGCATCGACGACGATCTTCAGGCCGCGCAGCGACAGGTCGGGACCGAAGCTGTTCTTGCAGAACTCGATATAGCGGCCGCGCGCATCCTGCAGCCGCCGTGCCCGGCCCAGATTGGCCGAGTCGACCCAGGATGGCGCTTCCTCCAGCGCCTGCTCGACCGCCAGCTCCCAGGCATCGGGCAGTTTCTCGCCCTTGGACGAGAAGAACTTGATGCCGTTGTCCGAGAAGGGGTTGTGCGAGGCGCTGATCACCACGCCCAGCTGCTGGCGCAGCGCACGAGTCAAATAGGCCACGCCGGGCGTCGGCAACGGCCCGGTCAGCCAGACATCGACACCGGCCGAGGCAAAACCCGCTTCGAGCGAGGATTCCAGCATATAGCCCGAGATCCGCGTGTCCTTGCCGATCAGCACGCTGGGGCGCGCCGTCTCCTTGCGCAAGACCCGGCCCACCGCATGGCCCAGGCGCAGCATGAAGTCGGGCGTGATCGGCGACTGGCCCACGGTGCCGCGGATGCCATCGGTTCCAAAATACATACGGCTCATTGGGAGCATCTCCTGGAATTCTTAGTGGGCGCTATTGTCGTTCAGGCCGGGCCCTGGGCCGCAGCCCAGACCTTCAAGGCGTCGCTGGTGGCCGCGACATCGTGCACACGCAGAACGCGTGCACCACGGGCGACGGCCACCAGGGCCGCCGCCACACTGGCCGGTACGCGCTCGTCGACCGCCCGGCCGGTGACCTTGCCCAGGGCCGCCTTGCGCGACCAGCCGACCAGCAGCGGATAGCCCAGATCAAGCAGCCGGGCCTGATCGCGCAGCAGCTCGAAGTTCTGCTCTGCGGTCTTGGCAAAGCCATAGCCCGGATCCAGGCAGATGCGCGCCGCCGCGATGCCGGCATCGCTCGCCGCCCGCGCCCGTGCCGCCAGAAAGGCCAGCACCTCGCCCGCCAGGTCCTGGTAATCGGTCAGGCCCTGCATCGTGCTGGGCTCCCCGCGCATATGCATCAGGCAGACACCGGTCCGGGCTTGCGCGGCCAGCAGGACCAAGGCCCCCGGCGCCTGCAAGGCCTGGATATCGTTGACGATGTCCACCCCCAGATCCGTCGCGCGGCGCATCACCTCGGTCTTGCACGTATCGACCGAGACCGGCAGCCCCAGGCTCAGCGCCGCTTTAAGCACCTGCTCGATGCGCGCCCATTCATCCAACGGCGCGAGGCTCTGAGAGCCGGGCCGGGTCGACTCGCCGCCGATATCGAGAATGTCCGCCCCTTCTTTCACCAAGCGCTCGCAGTGCGCGATCGCGCTGCGCGTCTCGCCATGCTGGCCGCCATCGGAAAAGGAATCGGGCGTGACATTGACGATGCCCATCACACGGGGGCGGCTCAGGTCGATCGCGTAGCGGGTGGTCTGCCAAAGCATGGAAAAGCACTCTTCGGAATTGAAAACGGGGCCGTCTTTGCAGACGGCCCCGCTGGACATGAGTCGAAAATCAGGCCGCTGCCGGCGCGCTATCGGCGTTGACGGCCGGGGGCGTGCCATCCGGCTTGTTGCCGCCGGACGGCGGTGTCCAATCCTTGGGCGGGCGCGGTGGCTTGCCGCCCATGATGTCCTCGATCTGGTCCGCGTCAATGGTTTCCCATTCCAGCAGCGCCTTGGCCATCGCGTGCATCTTGTCGGTGTTGTCCTCGATCAGCTTGCGGGCAATCGTGTACTGCTCGTCAATGATGCGGCGTATCACCGAGTCGACCTTGCGCATGGTCTCTTCGGACATGCTGGTGGTCTTGGTCACCGAGCGACCGAGGAAAACCTCGCCCTCGTTCTCGGCATAGACCATCGGGCCGAGCTCGTCGGTCATGCCGTAGCGGGTCACCATATCGCGGGCAATCGCGGTGGCGCGCTCGAAGTCGTTCGACGCACCGGTGGTCATCTGGTTCATGAACACCTCTTCGGCGATACGGCCACCGAACAGCACCGAGATGGTCGAGAGCATGCGCTCCTTGTCCATGCTGTAGCGGTCGCCTTCGGGCAGCTGCATCGTCACGCCCAGCGCACGGCCACGCGGGATCACCGTGACCTTGTGCACCGGATCGGTCTTGGGCATCAGGCGGGCGACCAGGGCATGGCCGGCCTCGTGATAGGCGGTGTTCTTGCGCTCTTCCTCGGGCATGACCATGGACTTGCGCTCGGGGCCCATCATGATCTTGTCCTTGGCCTTCTCGAAGTCGACCATCTCGACCACGCGACCACTGCGGCGCGCGGCGAACAGGGCCGCCTCGTTGACCAGATTGGCCAGATCGGCACCGGAGAAGCCGGGCGTGCCGCGGGCCAGGATGTCGGCGCGGATGTCCTGGCCGACCGGCACCTTGCGCATATGCACGTTCAGGATCTGCTCACGGCCACGCACATCCGGCAGAGTCACATAGACCTGGCGGTCGAAACGCCCCGGGCGCAGCAGCGCGGGGTCCAGGATGTCCGGACGGTTGGTCGCGGCCATCACGATGACGCCAAGATTGGTCTCGAAGCCGTCCATCTCGACCAGCATCTGGTTCAGCGTCTGCTCGCGCTCGTCATTGCCGCCACCCAGGCCGGCACCACGGTGGCGACCGACCGCGTCGATTTCGTCGACGAAGATGATGCAGGGGGCGCTCTTCTTGGCCTGCTCGAACATATCGCGCACGCGGGCCGCGCCGACGCCGACGAACATCTCGACGAAGTCGGAACCCGAGATCGAGAAGAACGGCACCTTGGCCTCGCCGGCAATGGCCTTGGCCAGCAAGGTCTTGCCGGTGCCCGGAGGGCCGACCAGCAACACGCCGCGCGGGATGCGACCGCCGAGCTTCTGGAATTTTTGCGGATCCTTCAGGAAGTCGACCAGCTCCTTGACCTCTTCCTTGGCCTCGTCACAACCGGCGACGTCGGCGAAGGTGGTGGAGTTGTTGGCCTCGTCCAGCATGCGGGCCTTGCTCTTGCCGAAGCTGAACGCCCCGCCCTTGCCGCCCCCCTGCATCTGGCGCATGAAGTAGACCCAGACGCCGATCAGCAACAGCATCGGGCCCCAGCTGACCAGCAGGCTCATCAGCAGCGACGGTTCCTCGCGCTGCTTGACATCGAACTTGACACCGTTGTTGATCAGGTCGCCCACCAGACCGCGGTCCAGATAGGTGGCATTGCTGCGCAGGCGCTTATCGTCATTGGTGATGGCGATGATCTCGGTTCCGCCACTGCCTTCTTGCAGGGTGACCTGCTTGACTCGCTTGGCGCGCACTTCCTCCAGGAAGTCGGAGTAACCGATCTGGTTGCCCTGAGCCGCGCCCCGATCAAACTGCTTGAAGACGGTGAACAGCACCAGGGCGATCACCATCCAAACAGCTACCTTCGAGAACCACTGATTGTTCACCGCGACTCCTTAATTCCAAACACGCTGAGTCGCACCAACGACGACTCTTGCACGGCATATGGGGTTGATTCTATTGCAGTCAAGCCCTGCACTTGATTGGCTTTCCCATGCAGGGCGATAGAGATTGCCAAGCCTGCCACTTATTTCAGACCGATACCGATCAGAAAAGTCTCGGACGAGCGGTCACGCGAGGCCTTGGGCTTGAGGGTCTTGACCTTTTTGAAGCCCTTCTTGAACGCGTCCAGAAGCTGGTTGTAACCGCTGCCATGGAAGACCTTAGCCACCAACGCGCCCTCGGGCTTCAAATGCTGCTGCGCGAAATCGATGGCCAACTCGACCAGACCGGCCACACGCGCCGAATCCACGCCCTCGATGCCGGACAGATTGGGTGCCATGTCCGAGACCACAAGATCGACCGGCCGTCCGGCCAGCGCGGCCTCCAGCTGCTGGAGCACCGCCTCTTCCTGAAAGTCGCCCTGGATGAAGTGCACGCCCTCGATGGGCTCGAAGTCCAGCAGATCCAGCGCAATGATGGTGCCGTTGAGCGCCCCCACCGCCGCACCGCCGACACCCGCCTCCTTGGGTGCGAAGCGTCGACGCAGGTACTGGCTCCAGGCACCGGGCGAGGCCCCCAGATCGACAACCACCTGACCCGGGTGGATCAGCTTGAGCTCTTCGTCGATCTCCTTGAGCTTGTAGGCCGCACGGGCCCGGAATCCGTCCTTCTGCGCCAGCTTCACATAGGGGTCATTGATATGCCCATGCAGCCACGCCTTATTGACCTTTTTACTTTTTGTCTGAATTTTCATCTTGCACCGATAATAGGGTATGCCCGCAATTCAACTGACTCCTGCCCAGCGCAAGGAAAAACGCTCCGAAGCCCATCACCTGGACCCCGTGGTCATGATAGGGGGCGACGGCCTGACGCCCGCCGTCACCAAGGAAGTGGACCACGCCCTGAAGGCCCATGGCCTGATCAAGGTGCGCGTGTTCTCTGACGACCGTGCCGGCCGCGAGGGCATGCTGCAGATCCTCGCCAACGAACTCGACGCCGCGCCGATCCAGCACATCGGCAAGCTGCTGGTGCTGTGGCGCCCGATTCCCGAGAAGGAGCAGGCCGAGCGCAGCGATGGCCGCCCCGGCCCGCGCGTCGTCAAGATCGTCAAATTCTCGAAGAGCGGCAACCACCGCCCCCAGGTCAAGAAGCTGCAAGTGCTGGGCAATCAGCGCGTCGCCCAAGGTGGCGAGATCAAGCGCGCCAAGCGGCGCATCACCAGCGTCAAGAAACTGGTTCAGGACTGAGGCGGACCGGGCTCCTTGCTGGCGCGCCAGGCCAAGACCAGCACCAGCAGGGTCTTGGCCCCATAAAAGCCGAACGACACGGCGTGCAGCGTCATGAATGACCAGCCGCCCTGCCCGGCTCGCGCCGCCGCCATCAGCGGCTGCAGCCCGAAGTAGCCGGCCACCGTGCAGAACAAGGCACCGGCCGGCAACAGCATCGCGACCGAAAACACCGGGTCGCCGCCATCCCGCCCCAGGCGCCGCTCCATCATCATCAGCAGCAGACCCGCCGCCAGGCTGATATAGGCCTCCAGCGCAAACAGCCGCCCGACCACCACGCCTGCCTGTGAGCGCTCCAGCACCGCGAAGGCGCTGGGAGCCGCCACGAAGGCGATGCAAAGCAAAAGACCGCCCCAGAGGGCGGCCAGCACGGCTCGACTGCGGTACAGCACGACTCAGACGTAGCGGACTTCAACAATCTCGTAGCGCTTGACACCGCCAGGCGCCTGCACCTCGGCGACATCGCCGGCTTCCTTGCCGATCAGGGCACGGGCGATCGGCGAGCTGATCGAGATCTTGCCGATCTTCAGGTCGGCCTCGTCATCGCCGACGATCTGGTAGGTGACCTCGGCACCGCTGGCTTCTTCCTCCAGATCGACCGTCGTGCCGAACACGATGCGGCCGCCGGCATCGACACCGGCCGGGTCGATGATCTGCGCCGCCGCCAGCTTGCTTTCGATTTCGAGGATGCGGCCTTCGATGAAGCCCTGCTTGTCCTTGGCCGCCTCGTACTCGGCGTTCTCGGACAGATCGCCCTGCGCACGGGCTTCGGCAATGGCCTGGATCACGGCGTGCCGCTCGACCGATTTGAGTCGATGCAGTTCTTCCTTGAGCTTTTCAGCGCCGTAGACGGTCAAAGGGACAGTGGCCATATTCAACAAACCTTGAAAACAAAATGAAGCCGCCGCCGCTCAGGAAGCCCTGAGGCGCGGCGGCGGTATCTGGGAGAGAAGTTTAGACCAGTTCGGCGTGCAGCTCTTGCAGGGATTGCACCAGCAGACCGTCCTGGTGCTTCATGCCCTCGACCGCAGCCTCGCAGCCGGCCATGGTCGTGTAGTAGGTCACGCGATTGGCCAGCGCCGACTGGCGGATATAGCGGCTGTCGGCAATGGCGGTGCGGGTCTCATCCACGGTCGTGAAGACCAGCTGGATCTCGCCGCCCTTGACCATGTCGACGATATGGGGCCGACCGTCCTTGACTTTGTTAACCGCACGCACCGGCACGCCGGCCTCGGCAATCGCCGCCGCCGTGCCCTTGGTCGCCACGACACCGAAGCCCAGCGCATGCAGGTCCTTGGCCACCGCCACGGCGCGGGCCTTGTCGCTGTTCTTCACCGTGATCAGCACGTTGCCCTGGCGCGGCAGGCGCGAACCGGCGCCAAGCTGGCTCTTCAGCATCGCTTCGCCAAAGGTACGGGCCGCGCCCATCACTTCGCCGGTCGAGCGCATTTCCGGGCTCAGGATCGGATCGACGCCGGGGAACTTGTTGAAGGGGAAAACCGCTTCCTTGACGCTGAAGTAAGGCGGAATCACTTCGGCCGGCACACGGCCCAGGCGGTCCTTCTGGTCCTTCAGCTTCTGGCCCGCCATGCAGCGCGCGGCGATCTTGGCCAGTTGCTGGCCGGTCGCCTTGCTGACGAAGGGCACGGTGCGCGAGGCGCGCGGATTCACTTCCAGCACATAGACGGTGGCCTGGTCCAGGCCGCCGGTCACATCGCCCTGGATCGCGAACTGCACATTCATCAGGCCGACCACCTTCAGCGCCTTGGCCATCGCTGCGGTCTGGCGACGCAATTCGTCCTGGATCTCCGCCGACAGCGTGTAGGGCGGCAGCGAGCACGCCGAGTCGCCGCTGTGGATGCCGGCCGCCTCGATGTGCTCCATGATGCCGCCGATCATCACATCGGTGCCGTCGCTGATGCAGTCAGCATCGACCTCAACCGCATCCTCCAGGAAGCGATCCAGCAGCACCGGCGACTTGTCGGAGACACGCACCGCTTCGCGCATATAGCGCTCCAGGTCCTTGTCGCCGTGCACGATCTCCATCGCGCGGCCGCCCAGCACATAGCTCGGACGCACCACCAGCGGGTAGCCGATCTCGTTGGCCAGGGCCACGGCCTGCTCTTCGGTGCGCGCGGTGCGGTTCGGCGGCTGCTTCAGGCCCAGCTCGTGCAATAGCTTCTGGAAGCGCTCGCGGTCCTCGGCGATGTCGATCGAGTCCGGCGTCGTGCCGATGATGGGCACGCCGGCGCGTTCCAGGTCCAGCGCCAGCTTCAGCGGCGTCTGGCCACCGTACTGCACGATCACGCCGACCGGCTTTTCCAGCGCGACGATTTCCAGCACGTCTTCCAGGGTCACCGGCTCGAAGTAGAGGCGATCCGAGGTGTCGTAGTCGGTCGAGACGGTCTCGGGATTGCAGTTGACCATGATGGTCTCGTAGCCGTCCTCGCGCATCGCCAAGGCCGCATGGACGCAGCAGTAGTCGAACTCGATGCCCTGGCCGATACGGTTCGGGCCACCGCCCAGCACCATGATCTTCTTCTTGCTGGTCGGCTCGGCCTCGCACTCTTCCTCATAGGTCGAGTACATATAGGCGGTCTGCGTCGCGAACTCGGCGGCGCAGGTGTCCACGCGCTTGTAGACCGGGCGCACGCCTTGCGCGTGGCGCGCGGCGCGGACCTCGTGCTGGTTCGTGCCCAGCAGCTTGGCCAGGCGCTTGTCCGAGAAGCCCTTCTTCTTCAGCAGGCGCAGCTCGTCGGTCGACAGCGAGGCCAGCGCGCGGCCGGCCAGCGACAGCTCGATCTTCACCAGCTGTTCGATCTGGGCCAGGAACCAGGGGTCGATGGCCGTCTCTTCGAACACCTCCTGCATGCTCATGCCGATGCGGAAGGCATCGGCCACGAACAGGATGCGCTCGGGGCCGGGCTCGCCGATCTCCTGCACGATCTCTTCGCGATCGGTCGAGCGCTCGCTCAGGCCGTCAATGCCGGTTTCCAGGCCACGCAAGGCCTTCTGGAACGACTCCTGGAAGGTGCGACCCATCGCCATCACCTCGCCGACCGACTTCATCTGCGTGGTCAGGCGCGAATCCGCCATCGGGAACTTCTCGAAGGCGAAGCGCGGGATCTTGGTGACGACATAGTCGATGCTGGGCTCGAAGGACGCGGGCGTGACGCCGCCGGTGATGTCGTTCTTCAGCTCGTCCAGGGTGTAGCCCACGGCCAGCTTGGCGGCGATCTTGGCGATCGGGAAGCCGGTGGCCTTGGACGCCAGCGCCGAGGAACGCGACACGCGCGGGTTCATCTCGATCACGGTCATGCGGCCGTTCTTCGGATTGATCGAGAACTGCACATTGGACCCACCGGTGTCGACGCCGATCTCGCGCAGGATCGCGATCGAGGCATTGCGCAGCAGCTGGTATTCCTTGTCGGTCAGGGTCTGGGCCGGGGCGACCGTGATCGAGTCGCCGGTATGCACGCCCATCGGATCCAGGTTCTCGATCGCGCAGACGATGATGCAGTTGTCCTTGCTGTCGCGGACCACCTCCATCTCGTACTCTTTCCAGCCGATCAGCGACTCTTCGATCAGCAGCTCATTGGTCGGCGACAGATCCAGACCGCGCTTGCAGATCTCTTCGAATTCTTCCGGGTTGTAGGCGATGCCACCACCGGTACCGCCCAGCGTGAAGCTGGGGCGGATGACCATAGGGAAGCCGGTGCCGCCGATCTCGGCCGTGATGCGCTTCTGGACGGCCAGCGCTTCTTCCATCGAGTGGGCGATGCCGGACTTCGCGGAATCGAGACCGATCTTGGTCATCGCATCCTTGAACTTCAGGCGGTCCTCGGCCTTCTCGATCGCCTTTTCATTGGCACCGATCATCTCGACGTTGTACTTGGCCAGCACGCCGTGCTTGTGCAGGTCCAGCGCGCAGTTCAGCGCGGTCTGGCCGCCCATGGTCGGCAGCACCGCGTCGGGGCGCTCCTTGGCGATGATCTTCTCGACCACCTGCCAGGTGATGGGCTCGATATAGGTGACGTCGGCCGTGTCCGGGTCCGTCATGATGGTGGCCGGGTTGCTGTTGACGAGGATGACCTTGTAACCCTCCTCGCGCAGCGCCTTGCAGGCCTGGGCGCCCGAGTAATCGAACTCGCAGGCCTGGCCGATGATGATCGGGCCGGCGCCGATGATCAGGATGCTTTTGATGTCAGTACGTTTTGCCATGATCAATCAAGCCTTCGCCATCAGACCGATGAAGCGATCAAAGAGATAGGAAATGTCGTGCGGGCCGGGGCTCGCCTCCGGGTGCCCCTGGAAGCAGAAGGCCGGCTTGTCGGTGCGAGCCAGGCCTTGCAAGGTGCCGTCGAACAGGCTGATATGCGTCGCGCGCAGATTCGCCGGCAGCGAGTCGGCCTCGACCGCGAAGCCATGATTCTGGCTGGTGATCGAGACGCGGCCGTTATCCAGATCCTTGACCGGGTGGTTGGCGCCGTGGTGGCCGAATTTCATCTTGAAAGTCTTCGCACCGCTGGCCAGGGCCATGATCTGGTGACCCAGGCAGATGCCGAAGGTCGGGATGCCCGACTCGATCAGCTCGGCCGCGGCCTTGATCGCGTAGTCGCAGGGCTGCGGATCGCCAGGGCCGTTGGACAGGAAGATGCCGTCCGGCTCCAGGTCGAACACCGCGCTGGCGGGGGTCTGCGCCGGAACGACGGTGATCTTGCAGCCGCGCGAAGCCAGCATGCGCAGGATATTGCTCTTGACGCCGAAATCGTAGGCGACGACATGAAAGCGCGGCTGCGTCAGCTCGCCATAACCCGTGCCCAGCCTCCACTCGGTCTGGGTCCAGCTGTGCGACTCGCTCGCGGTGACGACCTTGGCCAGATCGAGGCCGGCCATGCTGGGCGCGGCCTGGGCCAGACGCACAGCCTCGGCGATCAGCGCCTCGGTGATCGCCTCACCGGCGGCCAGCGCCATGATGCAGCCGTTCTGTGCGCCTGTCGTGCGCAGATGGCGGGTCAGGCGTCGGGTGTCGATGTCGGCAATCGCCACCGTGCCTTCGTCGCGCAGGTATTGCACGAGGCTGCGGGTCTTGCGGAAATTGGAGTCCAGGACGGGCGGCTCCTTGATGATCAGGCCTGCGGCATGGACCTTCGACGCCTCGACATCCTCATCATTGACGCCGTAGTTGCCGATATGCGGATACGTCAGGGTGACGATCTGCCGGCAATAGCTGGGGTCGGTGAGGATTTCTTGATAGCCGGTGAGCGCGGTGTTGAACACCACTTCGCCGACCGTATGACCGGCTGCGCCGATCGAGGAGCCTTTGAAGACCGTACCGTCTGCCAGGGCAAGGATCGCTTTGGGGGAGGAGAGCAGATCGGGCAGCACGGGGAACTCCGTTTATTGTGCGCACGCCCAGCTCGGCTCCATCACGCTGATGAGCTTGAGTCCGGTTGAGGAAACTGAGGAGTTTCGCTAGGGTAGCGGTAGGTTGCGGGTAAACCTGCTGAGTATAACCGACCAGGGTTATCACGGAGGCAAAGCCTTGCGCTTTGACACGAAGTTGACAACGAAACCGGTGGACAAAAGCAAACAAGCCCCGGCGGGCCGGGGCTTGCGCATCGGTCTCGGCGCGTATCAGCCCAGCGCGGCGATGCCGGCACGCGCGATCTGCGCGTCTTCGGTCGATTTCACACCGCTGACGCCGACGGCGCCGATATGGAAACCGTCGACCACGATGGGCACGCCACCCTCCAGCAGGCCGTTCAGGCCCGGCGCGCTCAGGAAGGACATGCGACCCTGGTTGATCATGTCCTCGTAGACCTTGGATTCACGACGCCCCAAGGCCGCCGTGTGGGCCTTGGCCGGCGCGATCTGGGCCGAAATGGCGGCTGCGCCATCAAGACGCTGCAACCACAGCAGATGGCCACCATCATCGACGATGGCAATCGTGACGGCCCAGTTATGGCTGACGGCCTCCGCTTCGGCGGCGGCGGCGATGCGCTTGACCTCGTCAAGGCTCAGAAAGGGTTTTTGCTTCATGGTGTTGAAATCCTGGCTAAGAGCCGCACTTTAGCGTCAGCGGCCTGCGGTATTGCTGCGCGGGAATGCAAAACTACCTGCCGCCCTGGTGCAAGCCCTGCCCCGGCATGGCTGCGCAGTCAGCCTGTGCTGACTAGAATAATTGCAAAGAAGAACTGGTCTCTCAACCGACATTTCCCTGGAGGACTGTGATGAACGACAGCATGCAAACCCAATACGGCAGCGCCCTCGGCGGCGGCCTCGCGGTCGAACGCCAGNATGGCTGCGCAGTCAGCCTGTGCTGACTAGAATAATTGCAAAGAAGAACTGGTCTCTCAACCGACATTTCCCTGGAGGACTGTGATGAACGACAGCATGCAAACCCAATACGGCAGCGCCCTCGGCGGCGGCCTCGCGGTCGAACGCCAGCGCGTGCTGCGCAACACCTACTGGCTGCTGGCCCTGTCCATGGTGCCCACCGTGCTGGGCGCCTGGGTCGGGGTGTCCACCGGCATCATGGCCAGTCTGGGCCTGGGCATGAGCACCCTGGTGTTCTTTGCCGGCGCCTTCGGTCTGATGTTCGTCGTCGAGAAGACCAAGAACAGCAGCACCGGCGTCGTGGCCCTGCTCGCCTTCACCTTCTTCATGGGCCTGATGCTGTCGCGCCTGCTGGCTCAGATCCTGGGCTTCAAGAACGGCAGCGAACTGATCATGATGGCCTTCGGCGGCACCGGCGCGATCTTCTTCGCGATGGCCAGCCTGGCCACCGTGATCAAGCGCGACCTCTCCGGCATGGGCAAGTTCCTGTTCGTCGGCGCCATCATCCTGCTGGTGGCCGGCCTGGTGAACATCTTCCTGCAGTCCTCGGCACTGATGCTGACCGTGATGGTGCTGGCGATGGCAGTGTTCTCGGCCTTCATGCTGTATGACATCAAGCGCGTGATCGATGGCGGCGAGACCAACTACATCTCGGCCACCCTGGCGATCTACCTGGACATCTACAACGTGTTCCAGAGCCTGCTGTCCCTGCTGGGCATCTTCGGCGGCGAACGCGACTGAGCGCGCACCCTGGCTTAGCAGAAACGGGACCTGCGGGTCCCGTTTTTCTTGTCAGCGCTCGAAGACCGCGATCGACTCGACGTGGGCCGTGTGCGGGAACATATTCACCGCACTGGCGGCCGTGCAGCGGTAGCCGGCCACATTGACCAACAGCCCCGCATCGCGCGCCAGCGTGGCCGGATTGCAGCTGACATAGACGATGCGCTGGGGCGGCGTCCAGCCCGGGGCCAGGCTCGGGTCCTGAGCGATATCGGCCACCGCCTTGGCCAGCGCGAACGCACCTTCGCGCGGCGGGTCCACCAGCCATTTGTCAGCCACACCGTCGGCCGCCAGCAACTCGGGCGTCATCTCGAACAGATTGCGCGCGACAAAGGCGGTATTGCCCTCCAGCCCATTGCGCCTGGCGTTTTCGCGCGAGCGCTGCACCAGGGTCTCGCTGCCCTCGATGCCCAGCACCTCGCGCGCCTGGGTCGCCAGTGGCAGGGTGAAGTTGCCCAAGCCGCAGAACCAGTCGATCACCCGCTCGTTCTTGCGCACCTGCAGCAGGCGCAGCGCGCGGCCGACCAGCACCGTGTTGATATGCGGATTGACCTGGGTGAAATCGGTCGGCTTGAAGGGCATCACGACGCCGAACTCCGGCAAGGTGTAGGCCAGCTCCGGGCCGCCCTCGTCAAGCAGCTTGACCGTGTCCGGCCCCTTGGGCTGCAACCACCATTGCACGCCCGGATGAGCGGCCGCGAACTCGCGCAGCTTGGCCAGATCGGAGTCGGGCAGCGGATTCAGGTGGCGCAGGACCAGCGCGATCACCTGCTCACCCATGGCCAGCTCGATCTGCGGCAACCGGTCGCGCTCGGCCATGCTGGCGATCAGCTCGCGCAGCGGCATCAGCATATCGCTGACCACCGCCGGTACGACCTTGCAGACCTGCATATCGGCCACATAGCGGCTCTTGCGCTCATGGAAGCCGATCAGCACCTGACCCTTCTTGGCCACATAGCGGACCGAGAAACGTGCACGATAGCGATAGCCCCAGGCCGGGCCTTCGATAGGCCGCAGCAGGGTCTCCGGCTTGACCTTGCCCAGATGCCAGAGGTTGTCCTCGACGACCCGCTGCTTGACGGCGACCTGGGCCCCGGTGTGCAGATGCTGCATCTTGCAGCCGCCACAGGCACCGGCATGCAGGCCGAAATTGGGACAGCCGGGCACGACCCGCTGTGAGCTCTCGCGGCGCATCGCCACCAGAGCGCCCTGCTCCCAATTGTTCTTCTTGCGGCCGACGGTGACCTGCACCTCTTCACCGGGCAAAGCGCCCTCGATGAACACCACCTTGCCTTCGGTATTGTGGGCAACGCCCTGCGCTTCCAGGTCCAGCGATTCGACCTTCAGCCATTCGGATTGTTGAGTCATGGCCGGGATTATCCCTGCGGCCACACTCAGCCCCGCTTCAGAAGATCGCGTCGCGGTTGATGCCGTGCCGCATCATATTGCGCTTGAGCTTGTTGAGCGCCTCGATCTGGATCTGCCGGATGCGCTCGCGCGTCAAGCCCAGCCGGATCGCCAGCACATCCAGCGTCTCGGGCTCGCGGTCACTCAGGCCATAGCGACCGGCCAGCACCTCGCGCTCGCGCTCGTTCAAGGCCGCCAGGCCATGCTCCAGCAATTCCTCCAGCTCATGGCTGAGCCGCAGGCCCAGCGGGTCGACCGCCTGCTCGTCGGCCACCAGATCCATCATCGACTCGCCGCCCTCGCCGTTGCGATCGACCGGTGAGTCCAGCGAGGTCGGCAGCTCGGCATAGGCCAGCAGCTCGGCAACCTCGGCCAGCGGCCGGCCCAGCACGGCCGCAATGTCCTCGGCGCGCACCACCGACTCGGCGCCGTTCTGGCTGCGCAAGGCCTCCAGCGCCCGACGCGCCTTCAGCACATGGTTGAGCTCACGCACGATGTGCACCGGCAGCCGCACCAGCCGGGCCTGATGCATCAAGGCGCGCTCGATGCTCTGGCGTATCCACCAGCTGGCATAGGTCGAGAAACGGAAGCCGCGCTCGGGCTCGAACTTGCCGATCGCATGCATCAGGCCAAGATTGCCCTCCTCGATCAGATCGCTCATCGGCAGGCCGCGGCCGAGATAGTTCTTCGCGATGCTGACCACCAGGCGCAGGTTGTGCTCGATCATCGCCTGGCGGGCGGCGAATTCGCCGGCCCGGGCCCGCACCGCCGTGTCGTACTCCTGCTGCGGCGTCAGCAGCGGCGTGCGGCGGATATCGCGCAGATAGGCTTGCAGCGCATTGCCCAGATCGACATCGGCGGCCGGCGCGGCGCCATTTCGCAAGATCTGGACCTCGTCATCGTCAGGCCCTGCCGCTGCGGGAGCGGCAGGGCCATCCTCGGCCAGCAGCCGCTCCAGATCGGCCGGTGGCGGCAGCGGTGGCGCGAGTGAGCCGTTGGACAGATGGGGCGCGGCGCGTTTCATGATGTCAGCACGGCGCCCTCACTGCTTAGCGGGACGGCAGCAGCTTGGCCGGGTCGATAGGCTTGCCTTGCTTGCGCACTTCGAAGTGCAGCTTGACCTGGTCGGCATCGCTGGATCCCATCTCGGCAATCTTCTGGCCCTTGCGCACCGCCTGGTCTTCCTTGACCAGCAAACTCTGGTTGTGCGCGTAAGCCGTCAGGTAGGTGGTGTTGTGCTTGATGATGACCAGATTGCCATATCCGCGCAAGCCCGAACCTGCGTAAACCACGCGCCCGTCGGCAGCCGCCAGCACCGGGTCGCCGGCCTTGCCGGTGAACACCAGACCCTTGTTCTTGACCTCGTCGAAACCGGCGGCCACCGCACCGGCGGCCGGCCAGCCCCAGGGCGGCTCATCCTCGGAGCCGGCGGCAGCCGGCGGCGTGGTCGTCGGCGCACTGGCGGCCGTCGTCGCGGCAGGCGCCGAGGCGGCGCTCGCCGGCGGCTTGCCGTCCAGCGGGCGGCTCTCGACCTTGGCGCTCGTGACCGGGCGCGCGCTGACCGCCGCCGCGTCGACGCTCGGCGTCACTACGCGCAAGACCTGTCCCACCTCGATGCGATTGGCATTGTCGATGCCGTTCCATTTCGCCAGGTCGCGCCAGTTCTGGCCGTTGTCCAGCGCGATGCGGATCAGCGTGTCACCGGGCTTGACGGTGTAGTAGCCGGGCTTGCCGGCATTCTCGGCGCCCGGCAGCGGCTTGACCTCGGGCGCGGGCTGCGCCTCCGGGTTGCCCGAGGGTGTCGCGACCGGCTTGGTCGCGCCATTCATCGGTCGGTCCTCCACCGGCGCACGGTGCTTGGGCGAGGCGCAGCCGACGATCAGGGCACAGATCGCGACGACCAGCAGGCCGACGGGAAATGGGGTGTTGCGGTTAGGGTTCAGTGGCATGCGTTTCAGCGTTTGGTGGATGGCCCGGCAGACAGGGCACGGCGGGCGCTCTTACGTCACGCCCGATTTTAAAGGCACGAAAAGCACCGCCTCATGAAGCGTGCGGACAAAACGGCTAGCACCTGTTTCCTGCAGATGGTCGACCACCACCAAGACCTGACCCCGACCGCCCGGCGTCTGCATCGGCGCCACCAGCCGCCCGCCCGGCGCCAGCTGGGCCATCCAGGCCTCGGGCAGATCGTCGCCGCCGGCCGCCGCGATGATGCCGTCATAAGGACCGCTGGGCGCATGGCCCAGCCGCCCATCGCCATAAATCAGCCGGACGCCGCCCAGATTCAGTGTCGCCAGGCTGGCGCGCGCCTTATCGTGCAGCGGCTTGATGCGCTCGATGCTGGTGACCTGGCGCGCCAGCCGGGCCAGCACGGCCGCCTGGTAGCCGCAGCCGGTGCCGATCTCCAGCACCCGCCCCATCAGCGCACCGGCCTCCTTGGACGCGCCGGGACGCGCCAGCAGCAGCTCGATCATGCGACCGACCACCGAGGGCTTGGAGATGGTCTGGCCATGGCCGATCGGCAGGCTGGTGTCCTCATAGGCCTGGATGGCCAGCGCGGTATCGACGAACTCATGGCGCGGCACGCCGGCCAGCGCCTGCAGCACCCGCTCGTCGCGCAGGCCCTCGCGCTGCAGGCGCTGCACCATGCGCAGGCGCACGCCGGCCGAATCCATGCCCAGACCGCTGGGCGCCGCACGCCGGGCTGCGTCGGCGGTGGCCTGCTGCAGATGGCGCTGCGGCATCAGCAGCTCGCGCACCGGCGCCGCGCCACGACCGCCCAGCTTGTCCAGCGGCAGCGGAAAGCGCTTCTTGGGCGTTTCGGGCGGCGTCGCGCTCACGGGGTCTGGCCCAGGCGCTGGCGCCAGGCCGGCAGCGAGGCGTGGTCGCTGAGATCGACCTGCAGCGGCGTGATGGAGACCATGCCGTTGGCGCAGGCGTGGAAGTCGGTGCCTTCGCCGGCCTCGCGGGCATCGCCTGCCGGGCCGATCCAGTAGATCGTCTCGCCGCGCGGGCTTTGCTGGCAAATCACCGGCTCACTGGCATGGCGCCGCCCCAGGCGCGTGATGCGGCGCGGCAGGGCCGCGACATCGGCGCGATTGGGCATGTTCACATTGAGCAGAAAGGCCTGGCCCAGGCCGCCGGCCAGCACCTGCTCGATGAGGGCCCGGGCCGCTGCGGCGGCCGCATCGAGATGGCCCCAGCCCTTCTCGACCTGCGAGAACGCGATCGACGGGATGCCGAACAGATAGCCCTCGGTGGCGGCCGCCACCGTGCCCGAGTACAGGGTGTCGTCTCCCATATTGGCGCCGTTATTGATGCCAGAGAGCACCAGGTCGGGCCGATAGTCCAAGAGACCGGTCAAGGCCACATGGACGCAGTCGGACGGCGTGCCGTTGACATAGCGAAAGCCGTTGCCGGCGGTGTAGACCGACAGCGGCCGGCCCAGCGTCAGCGCATTGGAGGTGCCGCTGGCATTTTGCTCGGGGGCGATCACATCGATCTGACCCAGGCCCTCGCAGGCCTTGACCAGGGCCGCCAGCCCCGGTGCCAGATAACCATCGTCGTTTGCTATCAGGATACGCATGCCGGCATTGTAGGCATCGCGTCACCTGGGCGACCCCTTGTCTACCCACCCCTGCTTATCATCGATCAACAAGCAAAAACCGGAGTCAAACCCATGCAAGCCTGGCTGTGCGAGAACCCTGTGGGCGTCGAAGCCCTGCGCTGGAAGGAAATGCCGACCGCCGAGCCCGGCACCGGCCAGATCCGCGTGGCGATCAAGGCCGCCAGCCTGAACTTCCCGGACCTGTTGATCGTGCAGGGCAAATATCAGATGAAACCGCCGCTGCCCTTTGTGCCGGGCACCGAGTTCGCCGGCGTGGTCGATGCGGTGGGCGACGGCGTCAAGGGCTTCAAGCCTGGCGATGCGGTAGCCGCATTTGCCGGCACCGGTGGCTTTGCCAGTCATGCCTGCATTCCGGCCGCGCTGGCGATGCCGCTGCCGCCGGGCTTTGCCTTCGAGGATGCGGCCGCTTTCATCTGCACCTATGCCACCAGCCACCATGCGCTGACCGACCGCGCCGCGCTGCAGCCCGGCGAGACGGTGCTGATACTGGGAGCGGCCGGCGGGGTTGGCACGGCCGCAATACAGATCGCCAAGGCGGCGGGCGCGCGCGTGATCGCAGCGGCCTCGTCCGACGAAAAATGTGCGCGCTGCCTCGAGATCGGGGCCGATGCCACGATCAACTACAGCAAGGGCACGCTGCGCGAGGACATCAAGACACTGACCGAGGGCAAGGGGCCCGACGTGGTCTACGACCCGGTCGGTGGCGATCTGGCCGAGCCGGTGTTCCGCTCGATCGCCTGGCGGGGCCGCTATCTGGTGGTCGGCTTTGCGCAGGGCCAGATCCCGGCGCTGCCGCTGAACCTCGCGCTCTTGAAGGGGGCCTCTATCGTCGGCGTGTTCTGGGGCGAGTTCGCCAAGCGGGAGCCGCAGCGCAATGCCGCGATGCTGGCTCAGCTGGCCGGCTGGTACGCCCAGGGCAAGATCAAGCCGGTGTTGGACCGCGTGCTGCCGATGACGGAATTGCCCGCCGCGTTCGCTCGCATGAGCAGCCGCCAGGTGGTCGGCAAGGTGGTGCTGAGCCAGGCCTGAGCTGCGGCGAAGCGCTGCAGCAACATCTCGCTACGCGTGCCCTGCTTTCGCGGGGCATGCGCGGTCTCGGTTGTGCGCTAGGATGCCGGTCGAGCGGAGCCTCACACCATGGCAGTCAAAGTCCTGATTATTGAAGACAACCCCGTCGCGCGCAGTTTTCTGTGCCGCGTCGTGCGAGAGAGTTTCAGCGATGCAATGGAGATCACCGAAGCCGGCGATCTCGAGGGCGCGCGACGCCATGTCGCCCGCGTGGCGCAGGAGAGCCCCGAGATCGGCTTCAAGCTGATCCTGGTCGATCTGGAATTGCCTGACGGCAATGGCATGGAATTCCTGGCCGAGCTGGCCGGCACGCCATCGGTCAAGGTCGTCACGACGCTGTACTCCGACGACGACCACCTCTTCCCGGCCCTGCAATGCGGGGCCGATGGCTATTTGCTGAAGGAAGACCGTTTCGAGGTGCTGGTCGAGGAGTTGCAGCGCATCGTGCGCGGCCAGCCGCCGCTGTCACCGGCGATCGCGCGCCGTCTGCTCTCGCATTTCCGGCCCGGCTCCAGTGGCGACAGCGGCCCGATGAGCCTGAATTCGGCGCTGAACTCGGGCTTCAGCCCGCTGTCCTCCAGCGCCGCGCCGCCCAGCGGTCGAGGCGTCGTGCTGGACCCGCCGCCCGAATGGGAGCGCCTGACCCCGCGCGAGAACGAGGTGCTGACCTATCTGAGCAAGGGTTTCACGATCAAGGAAATCGCCAATTTGATGGGCATCAAGTGGTTCACCGTCAACGACCACATCAAGTCCATCTACAAGAAGCTCAATGTCTCCAGCCGCGCCGAAGCGGCGGTGCTGGCCAGCAAGCAAGGTCTGGTCTGAGGACCAGCGCCTGGCTCAGGCAGCAGGCTTAGACATCCACCCACTGAATCAGCAGTGACAGCAGCAGTAGCATCGCGCTCAGCGGCATGAAGGGCATGGCCGGGCGCCGACCCAGCCCGGCGGCGGCTGCCAGCGCATGCAGGCCGCGGTAAGTCGCCGCCAGTGCCAGCGGCAGCACGAAGGCCGCCGCCCAGTACTGCCCGTCATCACGACCAAACAGCGTGTAGGGATTGCACAAGGCCACCAGCGCCAGCAGGGTCAGTTGTTGCGCCAGCCGCAGCCGCGCCGGCGCGACCAGGATTTGAATACCTGTTGCTTCTTGCATCTCGACTCCAGAAATCGCGCCGCAGGCGCTGTGTCAGGTCCGTCGCCATCTTCGGTTCAACGGTGTCGCATGATGCGAAGGCTTTATTAAGCGCGTCTTAAGCGTTGATGAAACTTGCCACAGGGCAGCCCCGCTGATTCAGCGCCTCCAGTCGCCGCGTCGACCGTCATAGCGGTCATGGCGGTCATAGCGATTGGGAATGCCATCGCCATCACGATCCCAGGCCGGGTTGTAGAGCCGGTCGCGGCGGTTGGGGATGCCGTCACCATCGCGATCCCAGCGCGTCGGCTCCTGATAGTGGCGCGAGTGATAGTGGCGCGAGGGGTAGACCGGCTCGACATAGATCGGGCGGGGCTGGACGTAGACCGGCGCATGACCCTGGCTTCCGATCGTGACCGACCAGCGCACGTCCGGCTCCCGCGCCGCAGCAGCGCCAGCGCACAGCAGGCCGACCAGACCGAGACTCGCAATCACCGTGTTTCTGTTCTTCATGAGCATGGACTCCTCTGATGACAGGCAAGGATCCGAACTGGATGCCGCCGCCACCACCCAACGAGCCACGAGACGCGCCCGCCGACATGCCGACTGTGAAACCAGGTAAAGCTTGTTTCCGGCCTTGTATGCGCTTGCGAGCACGGTAAGCAGCTGCAACAAGCGCGGGCCGTAGGCCCGGTCCTACCTTGCCGTTGGCGCAGCGCCGATGGTGGCCTGCCGCCTGCCGATCAATAGTCGGCTCTCCGGCCGCAAGACATGGTGTCGATGGCCGCCAACAGCAAGGAGGCTCATGATGAGCATCAGCAGCAATCCCGTGATTTCATCGGACAAGGTCGAGGGCACGGCCGTCTACAACCCCAATGGCGACAAGCTCGGTTCGATCGACGACCTGATGATAGACAAGCGCTCCGGCATGGTCCGCTATGCCTCGCTGGAGTTCGGCGGCTTTATGGGCATGGGCACCGATCGCTACCCTCTGCCCTGGAGTCTGCTGAAGTACGACACCGCGCTGGACGGCTATGTCGTCCCTCTGCAGAAGGACCAACTCGAGCGCGCGCCCCGCTATGCGCAGTCCGACGCCCCGGAGTACACGGATGAATACGGCCGCCAGGTCTATGACTACTACGGCGTGAACTGGATGTAAGCGGCCGCAGGCGGGCCGCCGCCCCCACAGGGATCAGCCCGCCAGTTCCTCGAAGCCGCCGTTCGAGACAAACACCCGCACGCTGTCGCCGCCCGAGGCCTTGGCCTCGGCGCAGGCCAGCGTGGCGGCGCCGATCACCGACTCGACCGATTCCAGATTGGGCTGCAGCTGCACCACGCCGACGCAAGCCTTGACGCGGGTGCGGTGCAGGCCCCAGCGCAGCCGGTAAGCGGCGATCGCCGAGCGGATCTTCTCGGCCACGATCTGGGCGTAGTGCTGGTCGCAATCGGGCAGCAGCACCGCGAAATGGTCGGTCTCCAGCCGCGCCACCAGGTCGGAGGCGCGCACCTTGGTCACCAGCATCTGGCCCAGACCGTAGAGGAAATGGTCGGCCACCTCGCTGCCCATGCTGGTCAGTACCTCCTGGAACTTGTCGACATCGATCCACAACACCGAGACGGGCTCATGGCGGCGGCTGCCGACATGCTCGGCCAGCCGACGCTCGAACTCGCGCCGGTTCGCCAGTTCGGTCAGCGCGTCATGCTTGGCGGTCCAGGTCGGCTGCATGCGCAGCTGGCGCGCGGCCGTCACGTCGTCGATCACCCACAGCGCCTCGCCGCCCGGCACATCCCAGTGCACCGGCGTTGCCTGCAAGCGGCCCCAGAAGCGCGAGCCGTCCTGGCGCACGTACTCGATCTCCTCGTCCAGCGGCCGCCCGGCCGCGAAGGCCTGCGCCATGCGCTCGAAGACGCCGCTGTGAGCGCCGTCCGAGACATGGACCGAACGGGTGGCCTGGCCGCTCAGATCGGTCTCGTCGCCATGGCCGAACAAATGGTTGAAATACTCGCTGACCACCTCGAAACGCGGCCCCTGCACAAAGCCCACAGCCATCGGTGCGCGCACCAGCAGCGCACGCATGCGCGCGGCGATCACATCGTTGGAGCTGCCATCCACGGGCGGATTTGCTGGGTCTTGCATCGAGGTCTCCTAGGCGCCGGGCGCACCACACGCCACAACTATCGCAGGTGTAGCGTGTTTGCGCCCCGCCGGAAACCCCGAACTGGCGGAAATTCGCCAGGCATTTCGGCGCGGCGCCCCCAATGCCGGTCCAAAAGCCTCAGGGTGGGCAGCCGGCGGCCGAGGAAGCACCGGCCGCGGCGCGGTCGGTCGTGCTCAGTGGCGAGCCCTTGTCCAGCACCACCCGCCATTGGCCGGGTGCCTCCTGGCGCCAGACCGAGTTGAAGCGCACGATGGCCTCGCCCTGAGGGTTGCGCACCAGGCCGGTCGAATAGGCCAAGCTGCCGTCGGCCAGTACCTCGACCTGGTCGGGCGCCCAGGAGAACGGTGCCGTCGGCGCGTCGAAGAAGCCCGTCCAGCCGGCCAGCACGGCCGCGCTGCCGCGCAATACCTCGGGACCATTGAAGAACAGCGCCTGAGCCGACAGATGGCCGGCAAAGGCCGCCAGATCGCGCTGGGCCATGCTGCGCGCAAACGCGCATTCGGCCGCCCAGACCTGGGCACGCGCCTGCACCAGATCCGGCTGAGCCTGCGCCTGCGGGGCCGCGGCCATCAGCAGGGCCCCCATCCAAGCTGTCTTCGCCATGTCGCGCTCCTCATTCAAGCCTCCGGGGCGATCTGCTCCGCGTAGTCGTACAGCGCGCCCAGAATGTCCTGGCCGCGCTCGTCGGCCGCCTCGCTGAGCTGGTCGACCCGCTCGAAGAAGGCCTGCAGACTCAGCCCGCCGCCCTCGCCCGCATGCAGGCGCGCCGCGCGATGGGCCTGCCAGCGCTCGCGCTCCGCCTCGTCCAAGCTGGCCGGGAAGTTGCGAGCGCGATAGCGGAACAGCAGCTCGTCCAGCCGCGCATCGGCAAACATCGTCTTGCCCTGTGCCACCCGCTCCGCCAGGCGCTCCGGGCTCAGCTCGCGCAGCCGCTGCAGCAGGCGCCGGTCCTCGTTGCCGACGAAGCCGCCGTACAGGTCTTCGTCGACATCGGGCGTGCCTGCCGGTGCCGGGCGGGCGAAAACCTCGCCCCACAGCCCGTCCAGCAGCCGGCCCTGTGTGGCCAGCTGCTCGGCATGGGCCAGGCCCTGGGCCATGTCCAGACCCCAGCGCTGGGCCATGGCCGGCGACAAGGTCTTCAGATTGCCGATCACGACCGGCGACTTGTTGACATGGATGGTCTTGATCGGCAGCCGGGCCACGCCCTCGGGCAGCTCATCCTGCTTGGTGAACAGGCGCTCGCGGATCGCCGCGGCGTTCAGCGTCAGCAGCTCGGCGGGGTCGGCCGCCAGATCCCAGACGATCAGCTCGTTCTTGTTGCTGGGATGCGGCGCCAGCGGCCAGACCAGCGCGATGCAGCCGCGCTCGGGGCCATACATGCCGGAGATGTGCAGGAAGGGCTTGCCAATGCCGATCTCGGCCCAGACCGCGTCCTTTTTGTGCAGCTTCAGGCAGAACTCGAAGAGCTTGGGCTGGGCCGTCTTGACCAGCCGGGCCAAGGCGATGGTGGCGCGCACATCGGAGAGCGCATCGTGCGCGGCCTCGTGTACCAGGCCGTTGGCGACGGTCAGGTGCTCGAGCTTGAACGAGGGCCGACCGTCCTCGTGCGTGGGCCATTGCAGGCCCTCGGGCCGCAGCGCATAGGCGCAGCGCACCACGTCCAGCAGGTCCCAGCGGCCGCAGCCGTTCTGCCACTCGCGGGCATAGGGGTCGATCAGATTGCGCCAGAACAGATGGCGGGTCACCTCGTCGTCAAAGCGTATCGTGTTGTAGCCCACGCCCACGGTGCCCGGTGCGGCCAGCTCGGCCTCGATCGCCGCAGCGAACTCATGCTCGGGTCGGCCTTGCTCGACGCAGGTCTGCGGCAGGATGCCGGTCAGCAGACAGGCCTCGGGGTCGGGCAGAAAGTCCGGCGCCGGCTGGCAGTACAGCATCAGCGGCTCGCCGATCTCATTGAGATCGGCATCGGTGCGCAGGCCGGCGAACTGGGCCGGGCGGTCACGGCGGGGCACGCGACCAAAGGTCTCGTAGTCGTGCCAGAAGAAGGAAAACTCATGCATGGCCGGCACGATAACCGATAGCCGGATCAGGGCCGGCCCGGGGCCGACACCAGGCCCTGGTGATAATCGCCGCTCCTCCAAGCGACGGATGCCTGCATTGTTGAGTCTGCTCACCGAGTTTTTCCGGGGCCACTGGCGCCGCCTTCTGCTGATCGCGGGCGCTGGCCTGGCCTTGCTGGTCCTGTTGCTGGCGATGGCCGCCGCCCTGGTCTATCCGAACCTGCCCGACATCAGCAATCTGCTCGACTACCAGCCCAAGCAGCCGCTGCGCGTCTACACGGCGGATGGCGTGCAGATCGGCGAGTTCGGCGCCGAGCGGCGCCGCTATCTGCCGCTGGAGCAGATCCCCAAGCCCATGCAGGACGCGCTGCTGGCCATCGAGGACCCGGACTTCTACGAGCACGGTGGCCTGTCCTACCGCGGCATCGCGCGGGCCTTCATCAGCAATCTGTTCAACCCGCGCAGCCAGGGTGGCTCGACGATCACCCAGCAGCTGGCCCGCGATCTCTATCTGACCAAGAAGAAGACCTACAGCCGCAAGTTCATCGAGGCCCTGCTGACGATGCGCATCGAGTCGGCGCTGAGCAAGGAGAAGATCCTCGAGGTCTATATGAACCAGATCTATCTGGGTCAGCGGGCCTATGGTTTCGAGGCGGCCGCGCGCATCTATTTCGGCAAGAGTCTGCAAGAGTTGTCGCTGGCCGAAACCGCGCTGCTGGCCGGCCTGCCGAAGAATCCGATCTATGCCAACCCGGTCAACAACTTCGCCCGCGCCCAGAGCCGCCAGCAGGTGGTGCTGCATCGCATGGAGGAACTCGGGGTCATCGACCAGGCCCAACTCGATGCCGCCAAGGCCGAGACCTTGCACATCCGCTCGGCCAGCGACCCGCGCCTGCACGCCGAGTTCGTCGCCGAGATGGCGCGCCAGCAGGTGCATGCGCAGTACGGCGACGAGGCCTATACGCTGGGCCTGTCGGTCTACACCACGCTGGAGTCGAACGAACAGGCCGCCGCCTACCGCGGCCTGCGCCGCAGCCTGATGGACTACGAGCGGCGCAAGCCCTATCGCGGCCCCGAGGGCTTTGTCGCGCTGCCCGACAAGCCCGAGCTGTGGGACGCCGCCATCACCGAGGCGCTGGCCGAACACCCCGACCAGGACGATCTACGCGCCGCCGTGATCACCGCGATCGCGCCGGCCAAGGTCTCGGCCAGCCTGCAAAGCGGCGAGGACATCGTGATCAGCGGTGATGGGCTGCGCGGCGCCCAGTCCGGCCTCGGCGCCAAGGCCAAGGCCAATCTGAAGCTGCGCCCCGGCTCCATCATCCGCGTGCTGCGCGGCCCGCCGAGCAAGGCCGAACCGAAGGGCCTGTGGCAGATCACCCAGCAACCCGAGGCCGAGGGCGCACTGGTGGCGCTGGAGCCCGGCACCGGCCGGGTGCGGGCCCTGGTCGGCGGCTTCGACTTCGCGAAGAACCAGTTCAACCATGCGACCCAGGCCTGGCGCCAGCCGGGCTCGGCCTTCAAGCCCATGGTCTACTCGGCCGCGCTGGAACAGGGCGTCAGCCCGGCCACCCTGGTCGAGGATGCGCCGATCGCGATCGGCGACTGGGAACCGAAGAACTCCGACAACCAGTTCGATGGCCCGATGACGGTGCGCCAGGCGCTGGCACGCTCGAAGAATATGGTGACGATACGGCTGATGCAGCAAGTCACGCCGCCGACCGCGCGGGCCTGGGCCGCCCGCTTCGGCCTGGACGCCGACAAGCAGCCCGACAACCTGACCCTGGCCCTGGGTTCGGGCGCGGCCACGCCGCTGCAGATGGCCAGCGCCTATGCGGTGTTCGCCAACGGCGGCCATTTGCTCAAACCGACGGTGATCGCGCGCATCGTCGACGCCAAGGGTCAGGTCTTGTTCGAGGCCCCCACCGAGACGGCCAGCGAGGACAACCGCGCGATCTCGGCGCGCAATGCCTTCGTGATGAACAGCCTGCTGCAGGAGGTCACGCGCAGCGGCACGGCCGCCCGCGCCTCGGCCCAGCTACGGCGCGGCGATGTCTATGGCAAGACCGGCACCACCAATGACGCGGTCGACGCCTGGTTCGCCGGCTTCCATCCCAGCCTGGCGGCCGTGGTCTGGATGGGCTATGACCAGCCGCGCAGCCTGGGCGAGCGCGAAAGCGGCGGCGGCCTGGCGCTGCCGGCCTGGATTGAGCTGATGGCCGAGGCGCTCAAGGGCGTGCCGGTCAAGGAGCCCGCACCGGTCGGCGGCCTGCTGTGGCAGGACGGCGACTGGGTGTTCGAGGAGTTTGCCGGCGGCGCCGGCCTGAAAAGCCTGGAGCCCTTGAGCCCGGGCCAAATACCGGTTCAGCCGGGCCTGCCGGCCTCGTCGGCGCTGATGCCGCCGCCGCTCAGCCTTCCGCCGACGCCAGGGCGTGCAACAACGCCTGCTCACGATCAGGACGCACACCGGCCTTACTGAAGACCTGGGCCTCGGCCGGCAAGGCGCGCCACCAGGCCAGGGTATCGGCCACCGTCTCGGCCAGCGGCCGTATCGTCAGTCCGGCGCGCAGCGCAGCGCGGTTGTCGCATGCCATGAAGCTCATGTGATCGCCGGTCTGCGGCAGCCACAGCGGCAGCTCGATCCAGGGCTTGACGCCCAGATCCAGCAGGCGCTGATCCTCGGCCCAGACCCAGCGGGGCTTGACGCCGGCGGCCGCCGCGCAGGCTGCCATCAGCTCGCCCCGGGTCCATTGCCCGGGCGCGGCCACCGCATTGAAGGTCCCGGCCCGGCCCTGCGCGAGCAGGCTCAGCGCAAAAGCAGCCAGATCCCGCGCATCGATGAACTGCAAGGCATCGCCCGGCTGGCCCGGCACCAGCAGCGGCTCGCCGTCCCGGGCCTGGGCGACGCGCGCCGGCCAGTAGCTGAAGCGCTGGGTCGGGTCATGCGGCCCGACGATCAGTCCCGGGCGCAATACCAGGGCCTGCTCGTTGAAATGCTGGCGCAGGCGCATCTCGCAGGCGGCCTTCAGCGGACCGTAGCTCGCCCCATCGACCACCTCGGTGTCAGGATCGACCAGGCGCCCGAGCGCCGAGCCCTCATCATTGGGCTGGGCAAAGCTGGCATAGGCCGAGACGCTGGAGATATAGAGATAGCGCCCCACCCTGCCCTTGAGCAAGGAAGCCGTGGCCTCGACCTCGCGCGGCAGGTAGCCGCAGCTGTCGATCACCGCGTCCCATTCGCCCCGGGCCAGCGCGGAGATGTCGCCGCCGCGGTCGCCACGAAGGTGCTCGGCCTCCGGGAACAGCCCGGTGCCGCTACGGCCGCGATTGAACAGCGTGAGCCGATGGCCGGCGGCCAGCGCCGCCTCGGCCAGTGCGCGCCCGACGAACTGGGTACCGCCAAGAATGAGGATGTTCATGCGGGCGATGATAGGGGCGCATGAGCGCCAGGGCCCAGACTCAGCGCTTCTTGACGATCACGCTGCCGATCGAATAGCCGGCCCCGAAGGAGCAGATCACGCCGACATCGCCACGCGCGAGATCCGTGCGGTGCGCATGGAAGGCGATGATGGAGCCGGCCGAGGCCGTGTTGGCGTACTCATCGAGTATCAGCGGCGCCACATCCGAGCCTGCGCCGGCCAGGTCCTGGCCGACCAGTTTCTTGATCACCAGCTGGTTCATGCCCAGATTGGCCTGGTGCAGCCAGAAGCGGCGCACCGCTGCGGGCTGATGGCCCAGCGCCGCCAGATGCCCCTCGATATGGGCGGCGGCCAGCGGCACGACCTCCTTGAACACCTTGCGACCCTCCTGCTGGAAGGTCTTGTCGCGGGCCTGAGGATCGCTGTCCTCGCTGCGGTTCAGGAAACCGAAGTTGTTGCGGATATTGCTGGAGAACTGGGTGGCCAGCTTGGTCCCGAGAATCTCCCATTGCTCGGCCGAGGTGGCGGTGTCGGCGCGCTCGACAATCACCGCGGTGCAGACATCGCCGAAGATGAAGTGGCAGTCGCGGTCGCGCCATTCCAGATGGGCCGAGGTGATCTCGGGGTTGACCACCAGCACGCAGCGGGCCGTGCCGGCGCGCACCGCATTGGCGGCCTGCTCGATCGCGAAGGTGGCCGAGGAGCAGGCCACATTCATGTCGAAGCCGTAGCCGCCGGCACCGATGGCCTGCTGGATCTCGATGGCCATCGCCGGATAGGCTCGCTGCATATTGGCGGCGGCACACAGCACCGCATCGATCTGGTGGCCCTCTTTGCCGGCGGCCGCCATGGCCTGGCGGGCGGCATCGACGGCGATCTCGGCCATCAGCGAGAGCTGGTCGTCGGGGCGCTCCTCGAAGCGCGGGTACATGCGGGTCGGGTCCAGCACGCCGGACTTCTCGATCACATAGCGCTGCTTGATGCCCGAGGCCTTCTCGATGAACTCGACGCTGGAATGGGTCAGCGCGGCCCGCGTGCCGGCGGCAATTTCCGAGGCATGCTGGGCGTTCTGCAGGTCCGCATAGCGGTTGAAAGCCTCGACCAGTTCGGCATTGCTGATGGTGTGCGGCGGCCGGTACAGGCCGGTGCCGCTGATGACGACTGCTTCGCTCATATGAATTCCTTGGCGGGGGCGCAAGTGTAGCGAGCCGCCCCATCGCGGGGCAAAGAGGACTTACCCCGCCCCAAACAGGAGAACCTGCGTAGAATCAGTCACCGGGCCCAAATTTTGGTGTCCGGTTTTTTGTCTTCGCACCATTCCGCGCTGAATGGCCTCGCGATGGCAACCGGTCCCAAGTCAAGCGCTCGCAGCCCAGGTGGTGCACTGCACGAACGCACCCCGACACTTGCGATCCTGGACCATGGAAATCTTTGACTACGACAACATCCTGCTGCTGCCGCGCAAATGCCGCGTGGAAAGCCGCAGCGAATGCGACACCTCGGTGGAATTCGGCCCGCGCCGCTTCAAGCTGCCGGTGGTGCCGGCCAATATGAAGACGGTGGTGGACGAGACCATCACCGAATGGCTGGCCGCCAACGGCTACTTCTATGTGATGCACCGCTTCGATCTCGACAATATCGAGTACGCCAAGCGCATGCGCGACAAGGGCCTGTTCGTCTCGCTCAGCTCGGGCGTCAAACCGGCCGACTATGCGGTGATCGACCGCCTGGCGGCCGAGGGCGTCGGTGCCGACTACATCACGATAGACATCGCCCACGGCCACGCCGACAGCGTGCAGCGCATGATTGCCTATATCAAGCAGAAGCTGCCCAGCGCTTTTGTGATCGCCGGCAATGTCGGCACGCCCGAGGGCGTGATCGATCTGGAGAACTGGGGCGCCGATGCCACCAAGGTCGGCATTGGCCCCGGCAAGGTCTGCATCACGCGGCTGAAGACCGGCTTCGGCACCGGCGGCTGGCAGCTCTCGGCCCTGAAGTGGTGCGCCCGCGTCGCGACCAAACCCATCGTCGCCGACGGCGGCATCCGCCACCATGGCGACATCGCCAAGAGCGTGCGCTTCGGCGCCTCGATGGTGATGATAGGTTCGCTGTTCGCCGGCCACGAGGAGTCGCCCGGCAACACGGTCGAGGTCGACGGCAAGCTCTACAAGGAGTACTACGGCTCGGCCTCGGACTTCAACAAGGGCGAGTACAAGCATGTCGAGGGCAAGCGCATCCTCGAGCCAGTCAAGGGCAAGCTGGCCGACACGGTGCGCGAGATGCTGGAAGACGTGCAGAGCTCGGTGTCCTACTCCGGCGGCAAGACCCTGGCCGATCTGCGCAAGGTGAACTACGTGGTGCTCGGCGGAGAAAACGCCGGTGAACACCTGTTCATGTAATGGCTGGCCTCGCCCTGGCGTTTCGGCGCAGCCAGAACGCCGGCGAGCACCTGTTCATGTAAGCGGCAAGACCAGGCTGGCCTCCAGGCCCGGCCTGGCATTGCGCAGCGTCAGTGGCGCGCCATGGGCCTGGGCGATCAGCTTGCACAGGCTCAGGCCGAGGCCAACCCCGCCGCTGGCGCGGGTGCGGGCCGCATCGGGGCGGTAGAAGGGCTGGCCTAACTGGGCCAGCTCAGCCTCGGTCACACCGGGCCCCTGGTCGCGCACCAGCAGCTCCACCCCACCCCCGAACCGCCGCGTCCGCAGCAAGACCTGGCCCTCATCGCCCGCCTCGCTGTAGCGCAGCGCGTTGTCGAGCAGATTGCGCAGCAGCAGCTGCATCCGCAGCCGGTCCAGCGGCAGCGTCGGCAGCGCCTCGTCCAGCTCCAGGCGCAGCGCAGCGCCGGCAAAACGGCTGGCCACCAGCTCCCGCACCAGACCATTGAGTTCGCAGGGCTCGCGCTGCAGCGCCTGGTGGCCGGAGCCCAGGCGCTCGGCCTCCAGCAGGTCGGTGATCAGATCGCGCATCAGGGCCAGGTCCTGCAGCAGCGCGCCGCGCGCAGGCCCCTCCTCGATCAGCTCGGCATTCAGCCGAGCCCGCGTCAGCGGGCTGCGCAGCTCGTGGCTGATGGCCAGGAACAGCGCCCGCTTGCCGTCCAGCATCTGCTGGATCTGGCCGGCCATGGTGTTGAAACGCCGCGCCAGATCGCCCAGCTCGTCCTCGCGCCGCACCGCGATGCGATGCTCGAACTCACCGCGGCCGAAGGCCTCGGCACCGGCGCCGATTGCCTGCAGGGGCCGCAGCAGCCGGCGCACCACCGCATAGGCCAGCGCCACCATCAGCAGCAGCGCGCCCAGCATCCACCAGCCCTTGCGGTCCGGATGCTTCAGCAGGGCACTGGGCGCCAGACCCATGCGGATCTCGTGGCCGTCGGCACTGTGGCGGGTGAACAGCTTCGAGATCGCGGCCGGCCGCGAGCGCCAGGGATCGAAACCCGGCTCGGCAGCACCGAGTTCCTGGTTCGAGCTCCAGTTCAGCTGCGGGCCGCGGATCGCGATGCTGATCGGCAGGCGCTGGGTCAGCGCGCGGGCCCGCGCTATCGAGGGCGGGCTGCCCAGCTCGGCCGCAAGCCGGTCGACATAGTCGGCCGTCAGCGGCTGCAGCCAGCCCTCCCAGCCCTGCCCCAGCATCGCCCGCACCCCGCCGAAGACGACAAAGGCGCTGGCCAGGGCCAGCAGCACGAACACCATCACCAGGCGCGCGCCCAGCGAATGGGCGGCGCGCCGCTTCCAGTCGTGAGCGCGCTTCAGGCGCCGGCCCAGCCCCCTCATGCGGCGGCCAGCGCGAAGCTGTAACCCATATTGCGCAGCGTCTTGACGGCGTCCAGCGGCTCGAGCTTGCGACGCAGCCGGCTCACCAGGATGTCGACCGCGCGGGTGTAGAGCTCGGCGTCCTGGCCACGCAGCTTGTTGAGGATCTCGTCGCGGCCGAAGACGCGGCCGGGCTCGCGCGCCAGCAGCAGCAAGAGCTCGAACTCGGTACCCGTCAGCTCCAGCAACTGGCCTTGGCGACGCACCTCGCGGCGCAGCGCGTCAATCTGCAGGCCCTCGAAGCTCAAGAGCGGGCCGCTCGCCGCCGGCCGGCTGCGCCGCAGAATCGTCTGCAGCCGCGCCGCCAGCTCGCGCGGCTCGAAAGGCTTGGGCAGATAGTCGTCGGCCCCCAACTCCAGGCCGACCACCCGGTCGCTCAGGTCGCCCCGCGCGGTCAGCATCAGGATCGGGATGTCCTGCCAGGCCTGGCCGCCGCTGCGCAGGCGTCGGCACAGCTCGAAACCATCCATCTCGGGCAGCATGCCGTCGAGGATCAGCGCGTCGAAACGCGCCTCGGCCAGGCGTCGCAGCGCCACACTGGGGCTGGTGGCGGCCTCCAGCGTGAAGTCGAAGCGGGCCAGGTATTGCGCCAGCGGCGCGGCCAGCGCCTCGTCGTCATCGATCAGCAGCAGATGGGGCATGGTGGCGGCCGATTGTGCCCGGTCATTTGTGCCCTTTCATACCAGTGCGGCCTGGGGCCGCAGCACCGCCAGCCAGGCCGGGATGCGCGGGGCGCTGCGCGTCGCCACCGCCGAGGCACGCACCCAGTCGACCTGCCAGTCGTGGCCGAAGGCCTGCTGCAAATCCTCGGGGCCGATGAAGCGCGGTCCCAGCCGGCTGGGCCGCCCGCCCTGGCATTGCAGCAGCAGGCGGCTGCGCGCATGACAGACCTGCTGCAGCGCCGCCACATAGCGCCGACGCTGGGCCTCGGCCAGGTGGTGGAAGAGGCCGAAATCGATCACGGTGTCGAAGCGCTGGCCGAGCTCGCCGAGGCGGGTCGCATCCAGCACCATGAAGCGCACATCGAGGCCGGCCCGGCGCGCCTTGGCCCGGGCCATCGCAATCGCGGCCGGTGACACATCGATGGCCGTGACCGAGAAACCGCGCTCGGCCAGGAACAGGCTGTTGTCACCCGCTCCGCAACCGACATCGAGCACGGCCGGGCCGCGCACCGCACCCTCCCAGACCGCCTCCTCCAGCTCCGGCTGCACCTCGTCGGTGAGCCAGTCGGGCCGGCTGTAGCGGTACAGGAGCTCGAAATACCAGGGTTGCCAGTTCATTGCCGCCCCCGCTCAGCCGCGCCAGCCGCGGCGCTGGTTCATCAACTCGCGCAGCTGGGCCTGCTGCTCGGGCCGCAGGCCGTCGTAGAAGGCGGCCAGCGCCGCGATCAATTCCGGGCTCTGCTGGCGCAGCAACTCGGTCTTGCTGTCGACCAGTTGGCGGGCCGCCGTCTGGTCGAAGGTTGGGCCGGTCATCAGGGCCTGCAGTTGCTGGCGCGGCGAGCCGGCCGGGCCGACCAAGGCCTGACGCTGGGCCGACAGCTGGGCCAGCAAGGCATCCAGGCGCTGGCGCTGCGCGGCATCCAGATCGAGCTTGCTGCTGGCGCGCGACAGCAGGCGCTCCCGCATCTCGGCGCGATCGCTGTCGCTGAAGTCATGGCCACGATGGTGGCTGCAGGCGGCCGCGCCAAAGCCCAGGACGCCGACACCGGCCAGCGCCAGCAGCGCGCGTTTGAGACTGCGTTTCTGAAAGAACTTCATGGGCTTCTCCATGGTGGTTGAGGATGTGCTGATGCTGGGCCTGCGGAGCGTCGCGGTCTTGTCAGCGCGGTATCGCTGGGTTTCGTTTTGTATCGACGGCCCACCTACAATGCGGCCCATCCCCTTAGAACACAGTGCCGGCCAGGACCATGGCGGGCGCCGCCCTCATGACCGAACTCGCCAAGTCTTTCGAACCCGCCGCTCTTGAAGCCCATTGGGGTCCCCTGTGGGAAGGCCAGGGCTTGTATGCCCCGACCCTGGACTCGAGCCGCCAGTCCTTCAGCATCCAGCTGCCCCCCCCCAATGTGACCGGCACCCTGCACATGGGCCACGCCTTCAACCAGACCATCATGGACTCGTTGACGCGCTACCACCGCATGCTGGGCCACAACACGCTGTGGGTGCCCGGCACCGACCATGCTGGCATCGCGACGCAGATCGTCGTCGAGCGCCAGCTGCAGGCCAGCGGTCAGAGCCGCCATGACCTGGGCCGCAAGAACTTCGTCGCCAAGGTCTGGGAGTGGAAGCAGGAATCGGGCGACACCATCACGCGCCAGATGCGCCGCATGGGCGACTCGGTGTCCTGGGCCCACGAGTACTTCACGATGGACGAGAAGCTCTCCGAGGTCGTGACCGACACCTTTGTGCGCCTGCACGAGGAAGGCCTGATCTACCGCGGCAAGCGCCTGGTCAGCTGGGATCCGGTGCTGCAGTCGGCCGTCTCCGATCTGGAGGTCGAGAGCGAGGAGGAGGACGGTTCGCTCTGGCATATCCGCTACCCCATCGAGGGCAGCGACGAGAGCCTGGTGGTGGCCACCACGCGGCCGGAAACCATGCTGGGCGACACCGCCGTGATGGTGCACCCCGAGGACGAGCGCTACACCCATCTGATCGGCCGCCAGGTGCGCCTGCCCATCACCGGCCGCCTGGTGCCGGTGATCGCCGACGACTATGTGGACAAGGCCTTCGGCACCGGCGTGGTCAAGGTCACGCCGGCGCACGACACCAACGACTACCAGGTCGGCCTGCGCCACCAGCTGGAGATGCTGACCATCTTCACGCTGCAGGCCACCGTGAACGATACGGCGCCCGAAGCCTATCGCGGCCTGGACCGCTTTGTCGCGCGCAAGAAGATCGTCGCGCAGCTGGAGGCCGAAGGCCTGCTGGTCGAGGTCAAGAAGCACAAGCTGATGGTGCCGCGCTGCGCCCGCACCGGCCAGGTGATCGAGCCGATGCTGACCGACCAGTGGTTCGTCGCGATGAGCAAGCCCGGCGCCGGCGGCAAGAGCATTGCCGAGCAGGCCATCGAGGCGGTGTCCTCGGGCGAGGTCAAGTTCGTGCCCGAGAACTGGGTCAACACCTACAACCAGTGGATGAAGAATATCCAGGACTGGTGCATCTCGCGCCAGCTCTGGTGGGGCCACCAGATTCCGGCCTGGTATGCCGACGACGGCCGCATCTTCGTCGCCCGCAGCGAGGACGAGGCCCGCGCCAAGGCCACGGCCGCCGGCTACGCCGGCGCGCTCAAGCGCGATGAGGATGTGCTGGACACCTGGTACTCGTCCGCGCTGGTGCCCTTCTCGACGCTGAACGCGCAGGAGCAGGACCTGTTCCTGCCCAGCAGCGTGCTGGTGACCGGCTACGACATCATCTTCTTCTGGGTCGCCCGGATGATCATGATGACCAAGCACTTCACCGGCAAGGTGCCGTTCAAGCATGTCTACATCCACGGCCTGGTGCTCGATGCGCAGGGCAAGAAGATGAGCAAATCGGAAGGCAATGTGCTGGATCCGGTCGACCTGATCGACGGCATCGCACTGGCCCCGCTGCTGGACAAGCGCAGCCAGGGCCTGCGCAAGCCCGAGAACGCGCCCAAGGTGCGCAAGGCCACCGAGAAGGAATTCCCCGAGGGCATCCCCGGCTACGGTGCCGACGCGCTGCGCTTCACCTTCGCGGCGATGGCCACGCTGGGGCGCAGCGTCAACTTCGACAGCAAGCGCTGTGAGGGCTACCGCAATTTCTGCAACAAGCTGTGGAATGCGACCCGCTTCGTGCTGATGAACTGCGAAGGCCAGGACTGCGGCCTCGCGCATGAGAAGGGTCAGTGCCCGCCCGGCTATATGAGCTTCAGCCAGGCCGACCGCTGGATCAGCAGCGAGCTGCAGAAGGTCGAGGCCGCCGTGGCCCAGGGCTTTGCCGAGTACCGCCTCGACAACGTCGCCAACGCGATCTATTCCTTTGTCTGGGACGAGTACTGCGACTGGTATCTGGAGATCGCCAAGGTGCAGATCCAGGAGGCCAAGGACCGTGGCGACGAGAGCCAGCAGCGCGCCACCCGCCGCACCCTGATCCGCACGCTCGAGACCATCCTGCGCCTGCTGCACCCGATCACGCCCTTCATCACCGAGGAGCTGTGGCAGACGGTGGCACCGATCGCCGGCCGCAAGTCCAGCGACTATCTGGTCACCGCCGCCTACCCGGTGGCCCAGCCCGAGCGCATCGATGCTGTGGCCATCGCCTGGGTCGACAAGCTCAAGGCCGTGGTCGGCACCTGCCGCAGCCTGCGCAGCGAGATGAATCTGTCGGGTGAGCGCGTGCCCCTGCTGGTTGGTGGCGACACCGGCTTCATCGCCGAGGCCGCCCCCTTCCTGAAGGTGCTGGCCAAGTTCAGCGAGGTGCGCATCGTCGCGGACGAGGCCGCCTTCGCCGCCGCCAGCCAGAACTCACCGGTGCTGGTGCATGGCGAGGCGCGCCTGGCCCTGCATGTGGAGATCGATGTCGAGGCCGAACGCGCCCGTCTGGCCAAGGAGATCGCCCGCCTGGACGGTGAGATCGTCAAGGCCCAGGCCAAGCTGGGCAACGAGAGCTTTGTCGCACGGGCACCGGCTTCGGTGGTCGAGCAGGAGCGTCAGCGCATCGCCGAATTTACCGCCACCGTGGCGCGGCTTCGGGCTCAGGCAGATCGGCTGGGTAAGTAGGCCGGAACTCCGCCGTCGCTTGCGGCGGCACGGCCAGCATCTCGTCCATGCGGCGTGCCACCCCCCAGGCGGCGCGCACGCGCGACTCGCGCGTCGTGCTGGCCAGGCGCGGCGTCACCTGCAGGCTCGGCAGGCCATGCAGGGGCCGGCCCGGCTCCAGCACGCCGGGCTCCATACTGTCGAACCAGGCCGCCAGGATGCGGCCGCTGCCCATGGCCTGGGCCAGCGCCTGCTCGTCGAAGATGCCCGAGTGGGCCAGGCTGACCAGCACCTGGCCGGGCTTGGCAAAACCCAGTACCCGCTCGCCGATCAGGCCGCGGTAGCGCAGGTAATAGGCCAGCTGCACGCTGACCGCGTCGCTGCGCTCCATCAGCTCGCGCAGCGGCAGCGGCTCGATACCCCATTGCGCCCATAGCGGCTCGCTCTGGTGCAGGCTGGGGTCGTAGCCGATCACCCGCGTGCCGAAGGCCGGCAGCAGCTGGGCCAGCATGCGCGTGGCCGGGCTCATGCCGATCAGGCCGACCGTGGCGCAACCCAGCTCGCGGCCGACCAGCATGCCGTCGCTGGCCTGCACCGGCACCCGGCGCAAGAGGGCCAGCAAGGCGCCGACGACGAACTCGGCCTCGGCGCTGGCGGTCGCGGTGATGCTGCGCACCACCTCGATGCCAGCGCTGCGGCAGGCCTCGGTATCCAGATTTTCCAGCCCGGCGCTCATGCGTCCGACCACGCGCAGCTTGGGCGCGGCGCGCAGCAAGGCGATATCCAGCGGCACATGGGGCGGCAGCACCAGCCCCTGCACCTGGTGCAGGGCGGCACGCAGCCCCGGCATGTCGGCCGCGAGCTCGGGCGCGTAGATCACGGCGTGGCGCTCCGCCAGCCATTGCATGACCTCGGCTTCCAGCGGCTCAACGATCAGCAGACTCATGACACTAGCGGCCCTTGCAATCCCAAATTTGACACCCAGGCCCCATGCCACAATGCGCGCCAGCAATAGGAGAGTGTACGGAAATGATGGTGACCAAAGCGATTTTCCCGGTTGCAGGTCTTGGAACGCGGTTCCTCCCCGCCACCAAGGCGCAGCCCAAAGAAATGCTGCCGGTGGTGGACAAGCCCCTCATCCAGTACGCCGTTGAAGAGGCTTATGCCGCCGGTGTACGGGAAATGATTTTTGTCACGGGTCGTCACAAGCGCCCGATTGAAGACCACTTTGACATGACTTTCGAGCTCGAGGTAGCCCTCGAACAGGCGGGTAAGCGCGAGCTTCTGGAGGTGGTGCGCAGCGTCAAGCCCGACGATATGGAGTGCATCTATGTCCGCCAGGCCCAGGCCCTGGGTCTGGGCCACGCGGTGCTGTGCGCACAGCGCCTGGTCGGCAACGAGCCTTTTGCTGTGTTGCTGGCCGATGATCTGATGGTGGGCGAGGAACAGGGTCGGCCGGTGCTCGCCCAGATGGTCGAGCAGTATGCCGAGTGGCGCGCCTCCATCCTGGCCGTGCAGGAAGTGCCCGAGGAACACACGCGCCGCTATGGCATCGTCGCCGGCACCCAGGTCAACGACAAGCTGATGGATGTCAGCCGCATCGTCGAGAAGCCCGCTCCCGCCGACGCGCCCTCGCGCCTGGGCGTGGCCGGCCGCTACATCCTGACGCCCGGCGTGTTCCACGAGATCGCCAACCAGCCACGCGGCGTCGGCGGCGAGATCCAGCTGACCGATGGCATCGCCGGCCTGCTGCGCCGCGAGAAGGTGTTTGCCTATCGCTATGACGGCAAACGCTACGACTGCGGCAGCAAGGAAGGCTTTCTGCAGGCCAATGTCGAGCTGGCGCTGGCCCATCCGGAATTGGGCCCGGGCTTTCGCCAGTATCTGCAAAGCCTGGACATCTGAGTCCGAGCTTCGCTCGGCAAAAGGGCCACGCTAGCGTGGCCCTTTGCTTTCATGCGGCGCCCGCGTCAGCGGCGTTTCAGCACATGGATGAATTCATCGGCCTGGCTGGACTGTTCGACCAGCTCATTGCCGGTCTGGCGTGCAAAGGCCTGGAAGTCGCGCATCGAGCCGGGGTCGGTGGCGACGACCTTCAGCAGCTGGCCGCTCTCCATCTCGGCCAGGGCCTTCTTGGCCTTCAGAATGGGCAGCGGGCAGTTCAGGCCGCGGGTGTCGAGTTCTTTGTGGGCGTCCATGGCAATAGCTTCCTTTGAGGTCCGATTCTAGGCCCTGGCCTTGGCGGGCTCAGGCCGGAAACACCCCGGTCGACAGATAGCGGTCGCCGCGGTCGCAGACCACGAAGACGATGGTGGCGTTCTCCAGCGTGCGCGCCAGCTGCAGCGCGGCCCAGCAGGCACCGGCCGCCGAGATGCCGGCAAACAGGCCCTCCTCGCGCGCCATGCGTCGGGCCATGTCCTCGGCATCGGCCTGGCTGACCAGCACCAGCTCGTCAACGGCCGAGGGCTTGTAGATCTTGGGCAGATAGGCCTCGGGCCATTTGCGTATGCCCGGAATGCGCGAGCCCTCGGCCGGCTGGGCGCCGATGATGCGCACCGCCGGGTTCTGTTCCTTCAGGAATTTCGAGGTGCCGGTGATGGTGCCGGTCGTGCCCATCGCGCTGACGAAGTGCGTGATCTCGCCGCCGGTGTCGCGCCACAGCTCCGGGCCGGTGGTCTCGTAGTGGATGCGCGGATTGTCCTCGTTGGCGAACTGGTCCAGCACCCGGCCCTTGCCCTCGGCCTGCATCTTCTCGGCCAGATCGCGGGCGTACTCCATGCCGCCCGAGCGCGGTGTCAGGATCAGCTCGGCACCGAAGGCCTTCATCGTCTGGGCGCGCTCGATCGACAGGTCCTCCGGCATGATCAGCACCATGCGGTAGCCGCGGATCGCCGCCGCCATCGCCAGCGCGATGCCGGTATTGCCCGAGGTCGCTTCGATCAGGGTGTCGCCGGGTTTGATGTCGCCACGCTCCTCGGCGCGCCGGATCATGCTGATGGCAGGCCGGTCCTTGACCGAGCCGGCGGGGTTGTTGCCCTCCAGCTTGGCCAGGATCACATTGCCGCGCGCGGCCATCTCGGCGCCCAGGCGCTGCAAGCGCACCAGAGGGGTGTTGCCGATCACATCTTCAAGGCTGGGGTAATGCTTGCTAGTCATGGCGGCGATTGTGGCAGCCAACCAGCGCCGTTGCCGGAGGGCGGCCAATTTGTGTGGCACAATTGCGGCCTTCAGCAGCGCGAGCTCCGAGATCTGCCCCGATGGCGGAATCGGTAGACGCAGGGGACTCAAAATCCCCCGCCGCAAGGTGTGCCGGTTCGAGTCCGGCTTGGGGCACCAGATCACAGAGCCCGCCGTTGAAGCACAAGCCCCGCGAGCCGGGGCTTTTTTGCGTCTGTCGCCAAGCGGCCGGCGAGGTCCCGGGGACTCGGCTGCGCTGCGAATACACTCTAGCGCCCGTCTGCCGCCGACCCGTCGCGGCAATGTCAGAGCGACTTCCGAGACACCCGCCCGACCATGCCCCATCTGCCTCCGGTTACCAAAGCCTTCATGCTGGCCTGTGTGGGCCTGTTCTGCGCCTTCCTGCTGCTGCCGCCGTCGCTGGAGGTCTTGTTCGCGCTGTGGCCCCTACAGACCGGGCGCTTCCTGCCCTGGCAGCCGGTCACCTACGCCTTCCTGCACGGCGATGTGATGCATCTGTTCTTCAATATGCTGGGCCTGTGGATGTTCGGCTCGGAGCTGGAGAGGGTCTGGGGCAGCAAGCGCTATATCCAGATGCTGGCCGCCAGCATCCTGACTGCCGCGCTGGCCCAGCTGATCTTCACGCTGCTGATCGGCTCGATGTCGCCCACCGTCGGCGCCTCGGGCGCGCTGTTCGGCCTGCTGCTGAGCTTCGGCATGCTGTTCCCGGACCGCATCATCATGCCGCTGTTCCCGCCTATCCCCATGAAGGCCAAGTACTTCGTCGCGATCTTCGGCGCGCTGGAGCTGCTGATGGGCCTGGGCGGCGGCAGCGGCATCGCCCACTTCGCCCATCTGGGCGGCATGCTGGGCGCCTACCTGCTGATACGCTACTGGCGCGGCGCGCGGCGCCGCTAGTCGCCGCCAATCGCCGCTAGGCCAGCAGGCCTTGCGCCGGCTGCGGGTAGCGCAGCTTCAGCCGCAGCTCGGTCTTCAGACGGGTGTTGATGAGACGGCGTGATTCGCTCATGAAGCTCAGCTGCATAGGCGACATCAGCCGGGCCGCCTCGGCCCGCGCGACCCGTGGCGGCCTGCCCATGCCGCACAGATCGGCCGCCAGATCGAAGTAGTCCCCCATCAGCAGCTCGCTGTTGTCGCAGACATGGACGGCACGCTGCGGCAGGCCGCGAAACAGCGCCGCCACGCAGGCGCGCGCCAGGTCGTCGGCATGGATGTGGTTGGTGTAGACATCCTCCTCGCGCCGCAGCACCGGGCTGCCGCGCGCCAGCCGCTCGCGCGGATGGCCGCCTTCGCGGTCAGACGCATAGATGCCGGGCACGCGCAGCAGGCTGATGTGGCTGCCGAACTGGGCGCCGAAGACGCGCAGCCGCCGCTCGGCCGCCACGCGGCGCAGCGCCCGGTCGGTGCCGGGCGCCACCGGCCGACTCTCATCAAAGCGCGCGCCGCCGCAGTCGCCGTAGACGCCGCTGGTGCTGGCGTAGACGAGGGAGGCCGGCGGCCGGCCGCGCGCCAAGGCCTGCAGCAGCGCGGCGGTGCGCAGATCGTCGCGACCCTGCGGCTGCGGCGGTGCCAGATGCAAGACCCGGTCCGCCAGCCCGGCCAGACGCCCCAGACTGGCGGGCTCGTCCAGATTGCCCAGCAAGGGCCTGGCGCCGGCGGCACGCAGCTCGGCACGGCGCTCGGGATTGGAAGTCAGGGCCAGCACCGGCCAGCGCCCCTGCAGCAGTTTGAGCACCCGCATGCCGACATCGCCACAGCCGACGATCAGCAGACGGGTGGCGGCGGGCATGGGGCAAGAAGGCATCGCGTGGGCTCAGGCAAAATGGCGCCCGAGTTTAAGGCCCGCCCTGCGCACGCGAGCGGCGGGCCGTGTTTTTGCCGGAGCCCACTGCACATCATGAATTTCCAGGTCACCGTACAACCCAGCGGCCGCGTCTTTGCCGTCGAGCGCGACGAAACCCTGCTGGGCGCCGCGATCCGCCAGGGCGTGGGCCTGCCCTATGGCTGCAAGGACGGTGCCTGCGGCTCCTGCAAGAGCAAGCTGCTGGAAGGCCGCGTGATCCATGGCGCGCACCAGCCCAAGACCTTGAGCGAGGCCGAAGAGGCCGCCGGCATGGTGCTGACCTGCTGCGCGACACCGCAGACCGACTGCGTGCTGGAAGCCCGCACCGTGCCCGGCGCCGGCGAGTTCGCGGTGCTGAAGCTGCCCAGCCGGGTACAGAGCCTGGAGCGGCCGTCCGGCGATGTGGCCGTCGTGCGGCTGCAGCTGCCGGCCACGCAGAACTTCCAGTTCCATGCCGGCCAGTACGTCGAGTTCATCCTGCGTGACGGCGCACGCCGCAGCTACAGCATGGCCAATGCCCCGCACAGCACACCGGGGTTCATTGAACTGCACATCCGCCACATGCCCGGCGGCAAATTCACCGACCATGTGTTCGGCACGATGAAGGAGAAAGACATCCTGCGCATGGAAGGCCCGTTCGGCAGCTTCTTCCTGCGGGAGGACTCGGACAAGCCCATGGTGCTGCTGGCCAGCGGCACCGGCTTCGCGCCGATCAAGGCCATCATCGAGCGCATCCAGCATCTGGGCAGTACTTCCGGATTCAGCCGCCCGACGACGCTGTACTGGGGCTGCCGCAGCAAGGCCGATCTTTATCTGCATGACTGGGCCTTGAGGGCCGCGGCCGAGATCCCGAATCTGAGCTACGTGCCGGTGCTGTCCGAGCCTCTCCCTGAGGACGGCTGGAACGGCCGCACCGGCTTCGTCCACCAGGTCGTGATGAGCGATTTGCCGGACCTCTCGGCCTACCAGGTCTATGCCTGCGGCGCGCCGGTGATGGTCGATGCCGCGCAGCGCGATTTCGTGGCCCAATGCGGCCTGCCGGCGGACGAGTTCTACGCCGATTCCTTCACCTCCGAGGCAGATAAACACTGATGTTCGAGCCGCCCTACGTTGCCGCTGACCGTTTCGAGGCTCAGCTCAAGGAGCTGGGCCATGCCGTGATCTCGCCGGCGACGGTGCAGCGCAGCCTGGCCGTCGACGCGCAAGACCTGGCCCTGCTGAGTCCGTTCTGGAATGACCTGCCGCCGGACGCCTATCTGCGTGATGGCGGCAGCTACCGTTTCCGCCGCCACAGCTGCTTCGTCGCCGACGGACCGGCCTTGACCCAGGCCCCGCATCGCGCCCACTGGCAGCCGCTGGACTACAACGCGCTGCACGGCGGCATCGAGCGCTGGTTCGAGCCGATGGCGCCGGCCGCCGTGGCGCTGCCGGCCTGGGGCCGGCTGATGCTGGGATTGGCCGATATTGCTTCGGGTCTGAAAGGCGCCCAGCCCTGGTTCATCGAAGCCCATCAGTTCCGCATCGACACCGCCAGCGGCATCGGCCGGCCGACGCCCGAGGGTGCGCATCGCGACGGGGTCGATCTGGTCGCGGTCTTCCTGGTCGCGCGCCAGCAGATCAAGGGCGGCGAATCGCGCGTCTTCGAAGCCCAGGGCCCGCAAGGCCAGCGCTTCACGATGACCCAGCCCTGGACCCTGCTGCTGCTGGACGACGAGCGTGTGATCCACGAGACCACGCCGATCCAGCCGGCGGCAGAGAACGGCTGGCGCGACACCCTGGTCGTGACGCTGCGGGCCGGCGGCTTCCAGGGGCCCTGAGGCGTGGATTCATGCCGCCGCCGCATGGGCTGATGCCCAGGCGGCAGCCGATCGGCGTTCAAAGCCCCCTACACTCGTGCACCGGCCAAGCCACAAGCTTGGCCGTCGCCGCGTCGGCGCCCTGCCGACGCGTATCTCCCCCGCATCACGAGTGCATCCATGAACGCCATCACCGACATCGCCCGCGCCCTCTCCACCGACGCCGGCGCCTCCTCCATCCCCACCTCGCTGTTCGGCCTGCCCGAGCAAGCCCCGCATGAACGCGTGCTGCTGGCCGCCGATGCGCAGACCGGGCTGAAAGCCATCCTGGCCGTGCACAGCACCGCCCGCGGCCCGGCCTTCGGCGGCTGCCGCCTCTGGACCTATGACAGCGAGCTGGCCGCACTGAACGACGCCCTGCGCCTGTCGCAGGGCATGAGCCTGAAGAACGCGCTGGCCGACCTGCCCTTCGGCGGCGGCAAGGCCGTCATCATCAAGCCGGCCGGCGACTTCGATCGCGCCGCGCTGTTCGCCGCCTTCGGCCGCGCGGTGCAGTCACTGGACGGTGCCTACATCACGGCCGAGGACGTCGGCACCACCACCGCCGATATGCGCGGCATGCAGGGCCAGACCTCCTTCGTCAGCGGCATCCCGCGCGAAGGCGCCTTCGGTGGCGACCCGAGCCCGAAGACGGCCTGGGGCGTGTTCGTGTCCATCCGCGCCGGCGTCCGCCAGGTGCTGGGCCGCGAGTCATTGGAAGGCGTGCGCGTGGCGCTGCAAGGCCTGGGCGCCGTGGGCTGGCATCTGGCCGAGTTCCTGCACCAGGCCGGCGCGAAGCTGCTGGTGGCCGATATCGATGCGGCCAAGGTGGTCCGGGCGCAAGAGCGCTTCGGTGCCCAGGCCCTGGCGGTGCAGGACATCCTGGCTGCCGATGCGGACGTGCTGGCGCCCAATGCGCTGGGCGCGGCGCTGAACGCGCAGTCGATCCCGACCTTGCGTGCCCGCCTGATCGCCGGCGCCGCCAACAACCAGCTCGCCACCGCGGCCGATGGCGATGCGCTGCAGGCACGCGGCATCACCTATCTGCCCGACTACCTGGTCAATGCCGGCGGCATCATCAGCGTGGCCCGCGAGTATCGCGGCGAGGGCGAGGAAGCGGCCGTGATGGCCGAGGTCGGCAGAATCGCCGACCGGGTCACCGAGCTGCTGGAGCGCGTCAAGCGCGAGGACTCGACGCCCGCCCGCGTGGCCGATGCCTGGGCCCGTGCCAAGCTGGTCCGCCCGGCGTGAACTCTGCCGCACTCTGGCGGCAGCGGGCGTGCGCTTAGCGCCTGATCCGGGTTTACCTGGAGAGCGCTGCTGCTAGGCTAGCGGGATGACTACCACCTCCCGCCTTACTCTCTCTTCCAAGACCCGCCGCATACTGCTGGCGGGTCTTGGCGCTTCTTTCAGCCTGCTGTCGGCAGGCCCGGCACTGGCCCAGGCCAACAAGCCGATCCGCCTGATCGTGCCCTATGCCCCGGGCGGCCCGCTGGACATCGTCGCCCGCAGCCTGGCCGAGCGGGCCAAGGACAAGCTGGGCGTCATCGTCGTCGAGAACAAGGCCGGTGCCGGCGGCAATCTGGGCGCCGACATGGCGGCCAAGGCCGCGCCGGACGGCCACACCATCGTGATGGGCGCGGTCGCCACCCATGCGATCAACCCCTGGCTGTTCGCCAAGATTCCGTATGACCCGATCCGCGACTTCACGCCGATCACCCTGGTCGCGCGCGTGCCCAATGTGCTGGTGATGAATGCCGAGGCCGCGCAGAAGCTCGGCATCAACAGCGTCGCCGATCTGGTCGCCTATGCAAAGAAGAATCCCGGCAAGCTGAACTACGGCTCGGGCGGCAATGGCAGCGCCGGCCATCTGTCCGGCGAGATGTTCAAGGCCCAGGCCGGCATCTTCATGACCCACATCCCCTACTCCGGCGGCAACCCGGCCCAGCTGGCCCTGGTGTCGGGTCAGGTGGATCTGAACTTCGACAATCTGGCCAGCGCCTCGGCCAATATCAAGTCGGGCAAGCTCAAGGCCCTGGCGGTGACCACGGCCAAGCGCACCTCGGCCCAGCCCGAGCTGGCGACGATTGCCGAAAGCCCGGCCGCGCTGGGCCTGAGCAAGTTCGACATCAACACCTGGTTCGGCCTGTTCGGCCCGGCCAAGCTGCCGGCCGATGTCACGGCCAAGCTCAACGCCGCCTTCGTCGAAGCCCTGAACTCGCCCGAGCTCAAGAGCCGCATGGCCACGCTGATGGCCGAGCCGGCACCGAGCACGCCCGAGCAGTTCGGCGCCTTCGTCAAGACCGAGCTGGCCAAGTACGGCAAGGTCGTCAAGGACTCCGGCGCGAAACTGGACTAAGCGCAAAGGCGGCCTCGGCCGCCTTTTTTCATGGGCTCGCTCGCCGGCTCACTCGCCCAGGTAGGCGGCGCGGACCTTGGGATCATTGAGCAAGGTTTTGCCCTCGCCGGTCATGGTGATCTCGCCGGACTCCATCACATAG
>NZ_JBDPLH010000013.1:0-83991 GCF_040187885.1 Roseateles cavernae | reverse complement strand
CACTGGCGGGTGCTTTTGTGCCGGCACTTTGGCGCCGGCGTCAGACAGCAGTCCGATCAGGCTCGGTCGCGAGCTGAAACCAGCGCATGGGGCCGCCTGTGTGACAGGCTGGTCCCTCCGGCGGGAATCGAACCCACATTTGCCGCTTAGGAGGCGGCCGTTCTATCCATTGAACTACGGAGAGCCATTGCCCCGGAGCCGGGGCGGCGCGAATTGTCGCATGAGCGGCGGGTTCGACACCCGGGATCGCTGCCCCTGCTACTCCCACTTCCACTGCCAGATCAGGTCCACCGCGCTCTCCTCGCCGGCCTGGGCGCGCAAGGTGAATCGGCGTGCGATGCGGTAGATCAGCTGCCAGCTGCCGGTGGTGGCATTGAGGCCGCGCTCGTAACCGAGGTACCAGCGGCGCGAGATGTTCTTGCCCAGGCGCACGATGGTGCCGCGCGAGTCGTCTTCGCCCTGGCTCAGCGACAGCTCGTCCAGCCCCAGGTTCTTGATCAGCTTGCCCGAGGTGCTCTCGCCTTCGCCGCTGAGCAAGGCCAGCGCGGCGCGCTGCAGCAGGGCCGTGTCGGTGCGGCCCAGGCCGTCGGGCGCACGGCCCAGCAGCAGCCAGGAGAGCTTGTCGGTGTCGCCCATATCGGGCTCCGAGAACAGCTTGATGCGCGGGTTCAGCGCCGTGCCGGTCAGGGTCACGCCGACCCGGATATCGGTATTCGGGCGCACCGCCAGCACGTTCAGACGCGGGTTGTCGACCACGCCGGCGAAAGTGATCTCGCCGCGTTCGATATCCAGGCGCTGGCCATAGGCGTCGTAGGTGCCGCCGAAGGTGCGCAGCACCCCGGTCAAGGTCGGCCCCGCCCCCTGATGCACCAGCTTCAGCTCGCCGCGCAAGCGGGTGTCCAGGCCGCGCCCCTTGATGCGCAAAGCCTGCCCCAGATCCAGCGTGAGCTGCACATCGATCTTCGGCGCCCGGCCGCTGGCGCGCGCACGCCCGGCCTCGGGCACGGCACGGTCGGGGCGCAGCACCTGCACATCGTCATCCAGGCTGGGAGCATCGCCACGACTGAAGTCGAACAGACCCTCATCGACCTTGAAGCGCCCGTCGAGGCTGAAGGCTTCCCGATTGATCTTCAGGCTGGCTTGCCCGCTGGCGCTCAGGCGCCGGTCGACCCGGCTCAGCGCCGCGAAGCGTTCGGCCGTCATGCTCAGCGAGAGCTCTGGCTTGTCGCCCAGCAGTGCGCGGCCCTGGGCGCTGAGCTTGCCATCGCCGCCACGGGCGCTCAGGCGCTCCAGGGTGGCGGTGCTGCCGTCGAGCCTCAGCGCGAACTCGCCGTCGCGCACATCGACGCCCAGCAGCGGGTTGCGCAGCGCGATCTGCGCGCCATTGGCCTGGCCGATGATCTCCGGGGCACCGACCTTGCCGGCCAGCTGGACCCCGGCAGTGAAGCTGCCGCCCAGGCGCCAGCCCGTCGGCACCCAGCTGCCCCAGGTGCTCAGGTTCTCGACATTGGCCTGCAGCACGCCCTCCAGTGGCGCATCCGGCGCGGGCCACAGGGCCTGCGGCGAGGTGCGACTGGTGATGGCGCCGCCCAGCACGCCCAGATTGCTGCCGGCCACCGCCTGGGTGAAGTGCCAGACCCCGCCGCTGGCCAGCAGGCCCAGGCGCAGCTCGCTCAGGCCCAGGGCCTGGACACCGGCCTCATCGGTCACGGTCAGGTCGCCGCCGGCCCGGCTGAGCGCGATGTCGACCTCCACCTGCGGCGCGCTGCGCACCCGCGCCCGCCCGCCCATCACCAGCTTGCCGCCCCAACCGAAGTCAGGTTGCCAGCGCGCCAGCAGCGGCGCCACCGCCAGCGGCTCCAGTTCGAGCTCGGCGCTCAGCTGCGGCTGCCCGTTGGCGTCGCTGGCAGCCAGCCACTGAATCTGGCTCCAGCGCAGCCCGGCACCGGCCAGCTCGAGCCGGCCTGGCGCCAGATCGGCCTGCTGCAGCACGATCGATGAGCCCAGTTGCAAGCTCAGCTTGACATCGCGCGCCGAGACCCAGTCGGGCTGCTCGCTGCGCGTGGGCCGCAGAAGCAGCCGGCTGGCCTGGACCTGCCAGTTGACTGGGGCCTTCGCCTGCCGCCAGGCCAGCCAGGGTGAGGCCGAGAGCTGACCGTTCAGCGCCAGCAGCAGGCTGCCGCTGAGGCCGGCGGGGTCGGCGATGGTGGCGGCCCAGGCCGGTGTGGGTGTGTACCCCAGGCCATCGAGCTTGAGCTGATGGCGGGCCCAACTGCCCTGCAAATCGAGCTGGGCCTGGCTGACCAGGCTGCCGTTGAGGCTCAGCTGCTTGAGCTGGGCCTGGGCGCGCAGCGGGGCATCGATGCGGCTGTCGAGCTGCCAATCCAGTGTCGCGCCGTCCAGGCGCAGGCTGTCCAGCCCGGGCAGATTCTTCAGCTGCAGCGCCTTGGCCTCGAGCCGGCCGCTGGTGCTGCCGCCGCCGTCCTTGCCGCTATCCCTGCCATTCAAAGCCAGCGTGCCCTGCAGGCCGCCGCTGAGCTGGGCCTGCGGGGCCCACAGCGTCAGCAACGGGGTCAGCGCTGCAAGCTTCGGCGCGGCGATCTCGGCGCGGCCCTGAGGCGTGGCGCCGCCCTGGGCGCTCAGGCGCAGCCGGTTGTCCGCGCTGCTGAGGTCCAGCTGCAGCTCGGGCTTGGCGCTGGCCTGATAGCTGATCTGGCCGTCCAGACCCACGCCGGCCAGCAGGCTGGGCTGGAGCTGCAGCTTGGCGGTGCCGAGCGGCCAGGCATCGGCGCCCTGACGCAGCTCGGCCTGCAACGTGGCATCCAGGCTGTGCTGGCCCTTGGCCCAGCCCGAGCCGGCCTCGCCGGCCCACAGCAGGCGGGGATCGAAGTCCTGCGCGCTGGCGCTGAGTTTGGCGCTCCAGCCCTGCGGGCCGCTGGCGGGCAAGACCTGGCCCTTGAGATCCAGGCGCGAGGCCCCCGATTGCAGCAGGGCCTGCTGCAGCTCGATCTGGCGGCCGTCGCTGTTCGCACGCAGCTGCAGCTCGACCGGCCGGCTCAGCTTGGCGCTCTGCTGCCAGTCGCCGCTGAGCCGCCCATCCAGGTCCAGGCTGGGCCTCTCGCCGAGCTGGCCCTTCAGATCGACGCGGCCGCTCAGCCGCAGCGCCGGCAGCCGGGCATCGAGGGCGGCGCTGCGCAGCTCGCTGACACGGGCCTGCAGCTGCAGGCCCGTGCCCTGGGCGCTGAGGCGGCCGGCCGGCGCGCCGGCGCTGCCCAGCTGGGCCTCCAGCACATCGACCTTCAGGCTGCTGAGGTCCTGCAGGCCCTGCAGATGATCGGGGCGGGCCTGCAGATCGAGCTTGAGGCTGTGTACCGGCAGGCGCTGCTGGTCCCAGCGGCCGGCCGCCGCATTGCGCAGCTCGGCCAGCAGATGGGCCGGCTGGTCCCAGGCGCTGGCCCTGAGCCGCGCATGGCCGCTCAGCACCGTGCTGGGCAGGCCGCTGTGCAGGGCGGCGAGGTCGAATTTGTCGGCGTTCAGCTCGGCGGCCTGCAGCGGCCAGCGCGCGAACGGGCGCAGCGCGGCGTTCAGCTGCAGCGCCTGGCCGGCGGTCTCGGCTCTGGCCTGCAGCGCCGGCGCGTCAAGCGGACCTTTCAAGGTGGCCTGCGCCTGCCATTGCGCGCCGGAGCGCAGCAGGGCCTGCAGATCCACAGCCATCGCAGCGCTGGTCTGCACACTGGCCTGGCCGCTGAGCGAGAGCTTGTCCCAGGCCAGGTGCTGCAGCTCGATGCGGTGGCGCTGGCCCTCTTGTTCGGCGAGCCAGACGCCGGCGCGCAGATCGCGCAGCGGCTGCGCGCCCAGCGGCGGTGCGTGCACCTCGTCCACACGCAGATCGGCAATCTGCACCGCCAGCGGCAGGGTCAGGTCTTGCGGCGCGGTGATCGGTTCGGTCGAGGCCGGGCTGTCGGGCCAGCCCAGCGCCAGGCGTCGCGCCTGCAGGCGCTTGATCTCGAGCCGGCCCCACAGCAGCGGCGTGCGCTCCCAGGCCAGGCTCAGACCCTGCCAGCGCAGGTCCTGCATGTCGATGCTGAAGCCGGGGCTCTGGTAGCGCAGCCGGCGCGCCGAGAAGTCGCCCAGCAGCGGGCCTTGCGGCGCCTCGAGCTGCAGGCCCGGCACTTGCCGCAGGAGCCAGCCCGTACCGGGCTCGGTCTTCAGGCCCCAGTACAGGGCCAGGGCGCCGACGGCGGCCAGGCCGGGCAGGGCCAGGCTGGTGGTCAGCAGCAGGCGGCTGCGCTTCTTGCGAGGCAGCGTGGCCGGTGCCGGCGTGCTGTGCTCTTCGCTCATAGCGCGATGCCGACGCTAAAGTGCAGCCGCCACTTGCGCAGCTCATGGCCGCGCGCGATGTCGATGCGCAGCGGCCCGACGGGGCTGCGCCAGCGCACGCCGACGCCATAGCCGAGGGCCGGTTTCAGGTCGCCCCAGCGGTCGGCGGCATTGCCGGCGTCGATGAAGGCCGCGCCCCAGAGGCTGGGCATGGTTTCGCTGATCGGACGGGCGATCTCGGCGCTGGCCGCGAACAGCATCCGGCCGCCAACGCTCTGCTCACCCTCGGTGGGGCCCAGGCTGCGGTAGGGATAGCCGCGCACCGAGTCGTCGCCGCCGGCGCGGAACAGCAGCTTGTCGGGCACGCCGATGTCCTGCTTGACGAAGACCTGACCCAGCTCCAGCCGGGTGTTGGCATACCAGGTCTGGCCGCTGAGCTTGAAGGGCCGGTACCAGGCGGTCTTCAGATTGACCCGGCCGAAGAAGCCGTTGGCGCCGATCGAGCTGTCGGCGCGGCCCAGGCCCAGCTGCAGCGAGGCTGTGTGTCCCTCGGTCGGCAGCAGATTGTTGTCGACCCGCCGGCGTGTCCATTGGCCGTTGATCGACAGCGCGCCGGTGCTGACGCTCAGATCGTCGGCGCGCTCGTGCGCACGCAGCAGCTCGAGGTAGTAGAGCCGTTCGTCGCGGGTGGTCTCGCGCAGCCGGCCCAGCCGGGCCGTCAGGCTGGTCTTGACCCCGCCTTCGCTGCGGTCCTCCTCCAGCGCGATCGAGCCCAGATTGCGCTGCATATCGTTCTGCGGATGCGAGGTCAGCTCCAGCGAGGCGGCGCGCAGATCGCGGCCCAGATCCAGCTTGCTGAGGCTGCGCATCGGCAGGCCGAAGGGGATCAGGTGCAGGTGTTCGAGCGTGACGCGCTGGCCGGTGTTGGCGTTGTAGCCGATGCCGGTGGTGGCCTGCTGGCGCGGCGCCTCGCGCAGGCGCACCAGCACCGGCGTGGCCTCGGCCTGCTCGGCCTCGGGCTCGATATCGACGCTGGCGCCATCGAAGAGCTGGGTCTGCAGCAGCCGCTCCTGGAAGTCCAGCAGGCCGCGCTCGCTATAGGGCTGGCCCGGCGCAAAGCCGGCCAGGCGCCGCACGGTTTCCTCGTGCTGGTATTTGAGTCCCTCGATGCGCAGCTCGCCGAGGCGGAACAGCGGGCCGCTGTCGAGCTGCAATTCCAGCTCGACGCTATTGGTCTCGGCCTGCACGCGCGCGGCCGTGTGGGCCCAGCGCGCCAGCGGGTAGCCGCCGGCGCGGGCGGTAGCCAGGGCCTCGGTCTTGCCCGAAGACCAGCGGCTTTGCAGGAAATAGCGGCCCGGGTCGAGATTCCAGTCCTCGCGCAGCTGGGCGCGCAGACGCTCGGCCAGGGCCTGGGCATCCTCGCCCTGGGGTTCTTGCAGCGCGCCGGCAAAGCTCAGGTCGAACCGGGCCACCTCGGTGCGCGGCCCGGGCGTGACGGTCAGCCGCACGCGCTGCAGGCCGCGCTCGTCGGCCGCCAGGCGCTCGAAGCCGGCCTCGGCGTTGAAATAGCCCTCGGTCTCCAGCAGCGAGCGGGCCTGGGCCGGCGCGGCGGCGGCCAGGCGGTCGAGCTCGATACGGCTCAGCCGCTCGTCCTCGCCGATGCGCTGAAAGCGCGCCAGGTCCAGGTGCTCCTGCAAGAGCGGGCGCAGCGCCTCGGGCGCGTCGATCTCGAGTTCGTAGGCGATCTTCTGCGGGTCGGCTGCCGGCGCGCCGGCCGGCTTGCCGCCATTGAACAGGCCGCTCAGGCTGGCGCAGCCCGACAGCAGCAGACTCGCCAGTGCGATGCCTGTGCGCAGCGTGCCCCCCCTCATTTGCTCAGCAAACGCATGGCGCCTTCCAGCCCGGCCAGCGAGAGCGGAAACATGCGTTGATGCATGATCTGCTGGACCAGCGCGATGCTCTGGCGGTATTGCCAGACGCCTTGCGGCTCGGGGTTGATCCAGGCGTACTTCGGGAAGGCATGGGTGAGCCGCTGCAGCCATTCGGCGCCGGGCTCCTCGTTGTTGTATTCGACGCTGCCACCGGCCTGCAGGATCTCGTAGGGGCTCATCGTCGCGTCGCCGATGAAGATCAGCTTGTAGTCCTTGTTGTACTTGCGGATGATGTCCCAGGTCGGGAACTTCTCGGCGAAGCGGCGGCGGTTGTTCTTCCAGACGAAGTCGTAGACGCAGTTGTGGAAGTAATAGAACTCCAGATGCTTGAACTCGGTCTTGGCGGCCGAGAACAGCTCCTCGACACGGTGCACATGCTCGTCCATCGTGCCGCCGACATCCATCAGGAGCAGCACCTTCACCTTGTTGTGGCGCTCCGGAATCATGCGGATGTCCAGCATGCCGGCATTGGCCGCGGTCTTGTGGATGGTGTCGTTCAGGTCCAGCTCGAGATCCGAGCCTTCGCGGGCGAAGCGGCGCAGCCGGCGCAGTGCCACCTTGATATTGCGGGTGCCGAGCTCGAGGTTGTCGTCATAGTCCTTGTAGGCGCGCTGCTCCCAGACCTTGACCGCACTTTTCTGCCCGCCCTGGCCACCGATGCGTATGCCCTGCGGGTTGTAGCCGCTGTTGCCGAAGGGGCTGGTGCCGCCGGTGCCTATCCAGCGATTGCCACCCTCATGACGTTCCTTTTGCTCCTCGAAGCGCTTTTTGAGCGTCTCCATCAGCTCGTCCCACCCCATCTTCTCGATGGCGGCCTTCTGCTCGGGCGTCAGTTCCAGCTCCAGATGCTTGCGCAGCCACTCCAGCGGCACCTCCTTCGTGAAGTCGGTCAGCAGCTCGACGCCCTTGAAATAAGCGGCGAAGGCGCGGTCGAATTTGTCGAACTGGGCCTCGTCCTTGACCAGGGTGGTGCGGGCCAGGTAGTAGAAGTCGTCTATCGTCGGCACGCCGTCGGCGCCGATCACCCCGGCCTTCAGTCCCTCCAGCAGGGTCAGGAACTCCTTGACCGAGACCGGCAGCTTGGCCGCGCGCAGGGTGTAGAAGAACTTGATCAGCATGGGCTCGGGTGGGGCAGGGTGGGCTGTTGATTATCCACATCCGATGCTGCACCGCAGCCAGGCCCGCTATCCGCTAGCATCGCGCTGACAAGACCGCCGGATCGGAGTGCCATGGCCACCGAAGTAGAGAGCACCTTGCTGGCCCTGTACGAGGCGATCAGCGAGCAGGACGGCATCTGGCAGGGCCGCCATGGTGACTGTCTGCTGAGCAGCAGCTTCCAGCCCATCTACAGCTTCCCGCACCGCCGCCCGGTCGGCTACGAGGCCCTGGTGCGGGTGCAGGACGGGCAGGGGCGGCTGCTGTCGCCGATGAGCTTGTTCGAGCGGGTCGGCAGCTTCGAGGAGCAGGTGCGGCTGGACCGGCTGTGCCGCCTGCTGCATGTGCACAACTTCGTCGCCCAGCAGGCGCAGGACAGCTGGCTGTTCCTGAATGTGCACGCGGCGGTCTTCGTCAATGTCGCCGAGCAGGCCGAGATGCTGGCGCGCGCGGTCGAGGTCGTGCACCAGCTGGGCCTGCCGATGCAGCGCCTGGTGTTCGAGGTGACCGAGGACGTGATGTCGCAGGATCACAAGTTCGAGCTGGCGGTCGAGCAGGCGCGCGCCACCGGCTGCCTGCTGGCGCTGGACGATTTCGGCGTCGGCCATTCCAACTTCGACCGCATCTGGCGCATCCGGCCCGAGATCGTCAAGCTCGACCGCAGCCTGCTGACCCGCGCGATGGACTCCAAGCGCATCGCCCGCGTGCTCAGCCAGATGGTGGCCCTGCTGCATGAATGCGGTGCCCTGGTGCTGCTGGAGGGCGTCGAGACCCAGGACGAGGCCCATCTGGCGCTGGACGCCGATGTCGACCTGGTGCAGGGCTATGCCTTTGGCCATCCCTCACCGCAGCTGCTGAGCAAGGCGGTCAGCGGCGAGGTCGAGAGCGCCTGGGAGCTGTTCGACCAGCGCCATCTGCATCTGCGGCATGCCGACGAGGAGCGGGTCGCACCCTTTCTGACCGCACTGACCCTGGCCCTGCAACCCTTGCAGCAGGGCCGGCCGCTGGCCGAGGCCTGCGCGGCCTTTTTGCGGCTGGAGCAGGCCCAGCTCTGCTATCTGCTGGACGAGCAGGGCCGCGAGCAGGGCGAGCGGGTGGCGCCCTCGGGCCGGGTCGATGTGGTCGACCCGCGTTACGCGCCGCTGGAGCGGGCCGGCGATGCCCGCTGGGCCCGCCGCCCTTACTTCCGCCGTGCCATCGCCTCGGTCGGCGAGGTGCAGGTGACCCGCCCCTACCTCAGCCTGCACGGCGCCCGCATGTGCGTCACCGTCTCGGTGGCCTTCTGGCGCGATGGCCAGCTGCGGGTGCTGTGCGGCGATATCGACTGGGGCCTGGCCGAAGGGGACTGATCAGCCCTTCCTGGTGCGGGCGGGCGCCTGGTCGTACTTCTTCAGCCAGCCGAAGAACTCGCCGTACCAGAGCTTGCTGTTGCGCGGCTTCAGGATCCAGTGGTTCTCGTCGGGGTACCAGAGCAGGCGCGCGTCGACGCCCTTGGCCTTCAGCGTGTTGTAGTAGGCCAGGCCCTGGGCATCGGGCACGCGGTAATCGAGCGCACCGTGTATCACCAGGGTCGGCGTGGCCATGTGCTTCGCGAAGGCGTGCGGGCTTTGCGAGGCCACCTTGGCGGCATCGTCCCAGTACCAGGCGCCGAGTTCCTTGGCATGCCAGGTGTAGGCGTCGTCGGCGAACATGGCCTGCCAGTCGTAGCAGCCGGCGTGGCAGACATAGGCCTGGTAGCGGCCCGGTTTCACATGGCCGTTCATCCAGGCGACCATATAGCCGCCGTAGCTGCCGCCGGTGGCGAAGACGCGCTTCTTGTCGGCCCAGGGCTTTTTGAGTATCCAGTCGGTGCCGGCCTCGACGTCCTGCAGCTCCAGCTCGCCCCAGCGCTGGGTGATCGAGTCGAGGAACTGGTAGCCGAAGCTCGAGGAGCCGTGATAGTTGACGCAGGCCAGCACATAGCCCTGGCTGGCGAAGACCTGGTGGTTCCAGCGGAAATGCCAGCTGTCGCCGAAGGCCGTGTGCGGGCCGCCATGGATCAGATGCATCACCGGGTACTTCTTCTTCGCATCGAAGCCGGGCGGGTAGACCAGCCACATCTGCACATCGTCGCCCTGGGCGCCGGGGTAGACCACCTCCTCGTGGCGGCAGAAGGCGTAGTCGGCCAGCAGCCTGTCGTTGAAGGACTCGATGCGGCTGATGACCTGACCTTGGCCCTCCTCATCCCCCTCGCTGACGACCACCGACAGGCGCGGCGGATGCTGGACGCTGTCGTGCTGCACGACCAGGGTGCCGGCTTCCAGCGCGAAGGCCGTTGCATTGCCGCCCTCGAAGAGCTTGAAGGCCTCGCAGGTCTTGACGTCGAAGCGCCAGAGGTGGCGGCGGCCGCGCTCCTCGGCGCCGAACAGCAGGCCCAGATCGTCCTCATCCCAGCGCAGCGGCGCGGTGACCTCGTAGTCCCAGTGCTCGGACAGCACGGCCCAGTGACCTTGCGTGTCCAGCACCGCCAGCTGCGAGGGCATGGTGTGCTTCTTGCCCTGGTGGCTGGCCAGGAAGGCCAGGTGCTGGCCGGCGTGGCTGTAGCGCGGCGCCTGCAGGTCCCAGTCCTTGTCCTGCAGCAGCGTGCGGATCGCGCCGCTCTTGAGCTCGACCTCGGCCAGCGCATAGCGGTTGTCCAGGCGCTTCTCGGCGGCGGGGTCGAAGGCGAACGCGATGCGCTTGCCGTCCGGCGCGATGTCGAAGCAGTGGGCGTCGGGGTCGGCGCGGGTCAGCTCGATGTCCGTGCCCTCGAACAGGTCGCGGGTCTTGCCCGTGGCCACATCCATCACATGCAGATGCGCGACCCGGCCCATCGGCACATGGTGGTCCCAGTAGCGGTAGACCGCCTCGCTGGTGACGTAGCCGCTGGCCTTGCGTTCCTTGAACTCCTTGTGCGCCTTGGCCTGGGCGGCCGCACCCTTCAGCCCGGGCCAGACCCAGGAAATGAAGGCGATGCGCTTGCCGTCCGGAAACCATTTGAAGGCCTCGACGCCGGTGGCCACGCTGCCGACGCGCTGGGCCTCGCCGCCGTCCGGCGCGATCAGGTAGAGCTGGGCTTCCTCATCCTTGCTGCCTTGCTGCTCGCGGCGGGCGATGAAGGCGATCCGGTCGCCCTGCGGGCTCCATTGCGGCTGGCCGTCCTTGTCGCCGGCGCTGGTCAGTGCGCGCGGCGCCCCGCCCAGCGTCGACAGCAGCCACAGGCCGGACTGGGCCTTGTTGCTTTCCATCGAATAGCGGGTCACGGCGGCCACGGCCTGGGCGCCATCGGGCGACAGGCTGGGGGCGCCGACGCGCTCGACCTGCCACAGGGCGTCGACGTCGAAAGTCTTCTTGGGGGTTTTCTTCAGCGGGGTTTTGCGAGTTGCCATTGCAGATGGGTTTTGACGGTGGGCCATTCGGTCGCGGTGATGCTGTAGACGGCGGTGTCGCGCAGCGTGCCGTTGCTGGCGCGCATGTGCGAGCGCAGGATGCCGTCGAGCTGGGCGCCCAGACGCTCGATGGCGCGGCGGCTGGCGCTGTTGAAGCGGTGGGTGCGGAACTCGACCGCGATGCAGTCGAGGGTCTCGAAGGCATGCGTCAGCAGCATCAGCTTGCACTCGGTGTTCAGCAGGCTGCGCTGCACGCTGTCGCCATACCAGGTGGAGCCGATCTCGACGCGGCGGTTCGCGTTGTCGACATTCATGAAGGTGCTCATGCCGACGATGCGCTGCTCGGCATCGAAGACCGTGAAGGGCAGCATGCGCTGCTGGGCGAGCAGATCGAGCCGGCGCCGGATCTCGGCGGCCATGCCCTCGGGGGTCGGGATCGCGGTGTACCAGAGCTGCCAGAGCTCGCCTTCGCGCACGGCGGCCTGCAGGCCGGCCTCGTGCTCGGCGGCCAGCGGTGCCAGCGTGGCGTGGCGGCCGCTCAGCGTGACCGGTGTGCAGATGACCGTCGTGTCAGTGCTTGCCATTCAGTCTCTCAGTATCAGTTTGCGCGCCAGCCAGCGGCCCAGGCCGCAGCCCACAAGGATCAGCGCCAGGCCGATCAGCTCGGGAACGCCCCAGGCGGTGCTGGCGATAAAGTCATAGCCCAGCCAGCGGCCGAGCTGCCAGCCGGCCAGCGCGCCGAGCACGAAGCCGATGGCGTCGGCCAGCCCCTGCCGGAAGGCCTTGCCCAGGTCTTGGCCGCTCATCGGTTGTTCCGCTGCATGAAGACCAGCTTCTCGAACAGCGTCAGGTCTTGCTCGTTCTTCAGCAAGGCGCCCACCAGGGGCGGGATCAGCACCTTGTCATCGCCGCTCTTCAGCGCCTCGGTCGGGATGTCCTCGGCCACCAGCAGCTTCAGCCAGTCCAGCAGCTCGCTGGTCGAGGGCTTCTTCTTCAGGCCGGGCAGATTGCGCACGTCGAAGAAGGTCTTCATCGCGGCGGCCAGCATCTCGGACTTGATGTCGGGAAAGTGCACGTCGACGATCTTCTGCATCGTCGACGCATCGGGGAACTTGATGTAGTGGAAGAAGCAGCGACGCAAGAAGGCGTCGGGCAGCTCCTTCTCGTTGTTCGAGGTGATGAAGACCAGCGGGCGATGCTTGGCCTTGATCAGCTGGCGCGTCTCGTAGCAGTAGAACTCCATGCGGTCGAGTTCGCGCAGCAAGTCGTTGGGGAACTCGATATCGGCCTTGTCGATCTCGTCGATCAGCAAGGCCACCGGCGCATCGGCCTCGAAGGCCTGCCACAGCACGCCCTTGACGATGTAGTTCTCGATATTGCGGACCTTGTCCGTGCCCTCGATGCCGGAGAGCTGGCTGTCGCGCAGCCGGCTCACCGCGTCATACTCATACAGGCCCTGCTGGGCCTTGGTCGTGCTCTTCACATGCCACTGCAGCAACGGCAGCTTCAGGGCCTGGGCGACTTCCTCGGCCAGCATGGTCTTGCCGGTGCCGGGTTCGCCCTTGACGAGCAGGGGACGCTGCAGCGTGATGGCGGCATTGACCGCCAGCATCAGGTCGGCGGTGGCGACGTATTGGTCCGAGCCTTGAAACTTCATGGTGTAGATCAACGACAGATGGGCAGCGGGCCAGTATACGGGCCCCCTATAATCGCGCCCGGTGTCAGATCCAGACCCAGCACTACAACACTCGGGACCATGAAAAAACTGCTGCAGATTTCGCTCGCTTTGGCCGCTACCGTCGGAGCCCTGACCTCGGTGCAGGCGCAGGATGTGGCCGCCGGGCAGAAGAAGGTGGCCATGTGCATCGGCTGCCATGGCATCCCGGGCTACCAGTCCAGCTTCCCCGAGGTGTACAAGGTGCCGATGATCTCGGGCCAGGGCGCCAAGTACATCGCCGCCTCGCTGAGCGCCTATGCCAAGGGCGAGCGCAAGCACCCGACGATGCGCGGCATCGCGCTGAGCCTCACGGAGCAGGACATCGCCGACATCTCGGCCTACTACGAGCAGCATGGCAAGAGCACGACGACCGTGCCCGAGGCCGCCGTGCCGGCCAGCGCCCAGGTCACCGAGCTGCTGAACAAGGGCGCCTGCGCCTCCTGCCATGGTGCGAACTTCAGCAAGCCCATCGACGGCAGCTATCCCAAGATCGCCGGCCAGCATGCCGACTATCTGTATGCCGCGCTGAAGTCCTACCAGGTCGAGGGCAACACCGTGGTGGGCCGCGGCAACGCCATCATGGCCGGCCAGGTCAAGCAGTTCAGCCATGCCGAACTGAAGGCCATGTCCAAATACCTGGCCTCGCTGCCGGGCGAGCTGAAGGTCGTGCCGCAGCCCAAGCTGCGCTGAGAACCCCGGGTTTGCCCGAGCAAACCGCCTCTTGTAGGCGGTTTTTTTGCGCCTGATTCCGGCATGGCGACGTGTGCCACACCCGATACTGAGGGCTTGTCGCATCAGCACAGGTCGCGCCATGCTCAAGAAGATTCCAACCCCGCAGGTTCAACTCGGCATGTTCCTGCAGTCGATGGAGGGATCCTGGCTCTCGCATCCGTTCTGGAAGACCAAGTTCGTGCTGCAGGACCCGGCGGACCTGGAGGCGCTGCGAACCAGCGGCGTCGTGGCGGTCTGGATCGATGTCAGCAAGGGTGTCGATCTGGAATTGCCGGCGCCGGCCGATGCGGCCCTTCCGGTCCCAGCCGTGGCCGCCGCGCCGCCGCCCAGCCCGGCGCCGCCAGCCCCTCGTGCCAGCCTGGGCGAGGAGATGGTGCGCGCCGGCCAGTTGGTGAGCCGGTCGCGCGAGACGGTGATGAGCTTGTTCGGCGAGGCCCGGCTCGGGCATGCCGTCGATGCCGAGCAATGTCTGCCCCTGGTCGAGGACGTGGCCAGCTCGGTGGCGCGCAACCCGTCGGCGCTGATCAGCCTGTCGCGGCTCAAGACCAAGGACAACTACACCTATATGCACTCGGTGGCGGTATGTGCGCTGATGGTGGCCCTGGGTCGCCAACTGGCTCTGTCCGAGCAGCAGGTGCGCGAGGCCGGTCTGGCCGGACTGCTGCACGACGTCGGCAAGATGATGATGCCGCTGGAGGTGCTCAACAAGCCCGGCCAGCTCAGCGATGCCGAGTACGCGACGATGCGTTCCCACCCCCGGATGGGCTTCGAGGCGCTCAAGGCAGGCGGTGCGGTGCCCGATTCGGCGCTCGATGTCTGCCTGCACCATCACGAGAAGATGGACGGCAGCGGCTACCCGGACAAGCTGGCCGGCGAGCAGATCAGCCTGCTGGCGCGCATGGGGGCGGTCTGCGATGTCTACGACGCGATCACGTCGAACCGGCCTTACAAGGTCGCCTGGGATCCGGCCGGCTCGATCCAGCGCATGGCGCAGTGGCAGGGCCATTTTGATCCGGCGGTGTTCCAGGCCTTCGTCAAGAGTGTCGGCATTTTCCCGGTCGGCACCTTGGTCAAGCTGCATTCGGGCCGGCTCGCGGTGGTGATCGAACAGAATCCCGTCAAGCTGGTGGCGCCGGTGGTGCGGGTGTTCTACTCGACCCGCTCCAAGCTGCCGGTGCCGGTACAGGTGCTGGATCTGTCGCAAGCCTCCTGCAACGACAAGATCGTTGGCCGCGAGCTGCCGCAGGACTGGGGCTTCACCCATCTGGACGAGCTCTGGGCCAAGCCCGATGCGCGCGGCTGATCCGGGCTAGCCCCATCAGGTGAATCCCAGGGGCTGCGCGCTGCCGCGCCTGCCTACACTCGCGCCACCGTCCGTTCACAGTTGGGAGTTCCCGAATGAAGAGAAAGCCGTTTTTGCTGCTGGGCCTGGTTAGCGCCGCCTGTGCGCTGAGCGTGCAGGCGCAAACCCTGCGCTGGGCCAGTCAGGGTGATCCCCAGACCATGGATCCGCACTCTCAGAACGAGAGCATGACCAATATGATGAACGGTCAGGTCTACGAGCGGCTGACCAAGCGCGATGCCAAGCTCAATATCGTGCCGGGCCTGGCTTCCGAGTGGAGCCAGCCCTCGCCGCTGGTCTGGCGCTTCAAGCTGCGCCCGGGCATCAAGTTCCATGACGGCGCGCCGCTGACCGCCGATGACGTCGTGTACTCGATCAACCGCGCCAAGGAGCCGACCTCGCAGATCGCCGTCTATGCGGCCGCTGTCGGCACGCCGAAGAAGATCGACGATCTGACCGTCGAGTTCCAGCTGCAGACCTTCAACCCGATCTTTCTGCAGCATCTGGACACGCTGTGGATCATGAGCAAGAGCTGGAGCGAGCAGCACAAGGTGACCCGCCCGCTGGACTTCAAGAACAAGGAAGAGGCCCACACCAGCCGCAACGCCAATGGCACCGGGCCCTATATGCTGGTGACCCGCGAGCCCAGCGTGAAGACCGTCTACAAGCGCAACCCGAACTGGTGGGGCAAGTTCGACGGCAATGTGCAGGACATCGTATTCACGCCGATCGGCAATGACGCGACCCGCCTGGCCGCTCTGGTGTCCGGCGAGATCGACTTCGTGCTGGACCCGGCGCCGCGCGATGTGCCGCGGCTGCGCAATACCCAGGGCGTCAAGATCGTCGACGGGCCGGAGAACCGGCTGGTGATGCTGGGCATGGACCAGGCGCGCGACAAGCTGCTCTATGGCGCGGTGCCGGGCGACAAGAATCCGCTGAAGGACCAGCGCGTGCGCAAGGCGCTCTACCAGGCCATCGATGTCGAGACGATGCGCACCAAGCTGATGAATGGCCTGTCGGTGCCCACCGGCGGACTGACGCCGTCGCCGCTGGGTTCCTACAACGACCCGGCCATCGAGACCCGCTACCCCTTCGACATCGCCGCCGCCCGCAAGCTGATGGCCGACGCCGGCTATGCCGACGGCTTCGAGCTCACGCTGGACTGCCCGAACAACCGCTATATCAACGACGAGGAGATCTGCCTGGCCGTGGCCACGATGTGGGCGCAGCTGAAGGTCAAGGTCAAGGTCAATGCAATGCCGCGCGTGACCTTCTTCCCCAAGGTCGAGAAGCTCGACACCAGCGTCTATCTGTACGGCTGGGGCGGCGCCATCACCGATGCCGAGACCATGATGACCCCGGTGCTGCGCAACCGTGGCGAGAAGGGTGTCGGCGCCTACAACTACGGCAACTTCAAGAATGACAAGTTCGACCAGCTGGCCGCGCAGAGCAGCGTCGAGGCCGATGCCAAGAAGCGCGAGCAACTGATCAAGGCCGCGCTGATGGAGGTCAAGGAGCAGGTCAATGTGATCCCGCTGCACCGCCAGGTCATCCCCTGGGCCGCACGCAACAATGTCAATGTGGTGCACCGCGCCGACAACTGGTTCGAGACGGCCTGGGTCACGGTCAATCCGAAGTAAGAGGATCCGAGCGGATCGACAAAACGGCCTGCGGGCCGTTTTTTATTGGCCGCACTTTCCGGCGCTGATGCGGCATTTGTTCCGGCGCGCCCTGGCCATACTCGCTGCATCTCCCTGCCCGAGTTGCCCCTCGCCATGCGCTTGCCCTCTATTGCCGCCCGCCCGTTGAGCCTGATGGCCGCCCTGTGTCTGCTTGCCTGCGGTGGTGGTGGAGGTTCGGACTCGGGCGGCGACGGCGGCACGACGCCGGCCGCCGACCTGGTGCTCAGCGGCGTGGCCGCCGTCGGCGCGCCGCTGGGCGGCGCCCGCATCAGCGTGGTCGATGCCAAGGGTGCCAGCGTCGGCTCGGCCGTGGCCCACCCGGTCGAGGGCACCTACCGCCTGACCCTGTCGACCCAGAGCCCGGCGATGCCCCTGCTGCTGCAGGCGCGCGGCATGGACGCGGCCGGCCAGCCGCAGGTGTTGCACGGCACCGTGCAGACCGCCGCCGCGACGATGACGGCCCAGCTGACCCCGCTGAGCGACGCCGCCGTGGCGCTGGCTCTGGGCACCGACCCGCGGCCGGTGTTCGCCAAGGCCGCCGACAACGCGGCCCTGCTGGCCAGTCTGAGCAAGACCGGCGCTGCCGCCGATTTCCTGAAGACCATCGTCAAGACCCAGCTGACCGAGCTGAAGATCAGCGATGCGGCCGCCCTGAACCTGCTGGGCGATGCCGGCTTCGCGGCCGTCAAGAGCAACAGCCAGGACCTGCTGATCGAGAGCCTGCGCATCAGCCTGGTCACCAACAGCAAGGGTGTCGAGCAGCTGCAGCTGGGCAACAAGCTGCTGATCAATCAGCCGGCCGAGGTGCTGGTGGATCTGGCCACGGCCAAGACCGAGCTGGCCAAGAGCGCCGATGCGGCGCCGGCCAATGCGATCAGTTCCACGCTGAAGGCCACCACCGGCGCCGCCAAGGTGCTGCCCGAGCTGGCCACGATGGACGATCTGGGTGCGGCGCTGAACAAGCTGATCGCCCAGGGCGCCAGCGCCGCCACCTTTGCCGCCTCCGAGCTGCTGGTCGGCTACGAGGGCCACAACGGCCGCACGCTCGCCGAGCTCTCGGCGCTGCTGGCCGGCTATGCGCAGAAGAACTGGCAGTTTGGCCGCTTCCAGCTCGGCGGCTGTGCCGACGATGTGGCGGTGACGGCCGGCTGCAACCGCGTGCTGGTGGCCGCACCGGTCAGCGACAGCAGCGGCGCCACGGTCGCGCTGTTCAGCGATGCACTGAGCCTTACCAAGCCCAAGTGGCTGCTCAAGGGCAATGGCAAGAAGCTGGAGTTCAGCCTGCTGCCGGTCTCCTGGCTGGGTCTGGACGCCGGCGGCGCGCTGTCCAGCGTCGTTGCGCCGGCCAGCAATCCCGGCCTGGGCGTGCAGCTGCTGCTGCAGGCGCAGGACAGTGCCGGTACGGCGCTGCTCGACAAGGCCACGGTGCAGACCCCCGGCGGCTTCAGCATCCCGCTGGCCTATTGCGGCCAGCGCTGGCTGTGCATCAGCGCGGCCGCCGGCGCGACCTCGGCCGTGGCCAGCGGCGCGCTGTCCGACACCTTGCTGCAGCCCACCAGCCTGGGCTGGCTGGGTGGCGCCGACACCTTGCGCGCTGCCCGCTACCTGGCCAGCTACACGCTGGCCGGCACGGCCGAGACCCGCAACAGCTGGCTGCGCGCCGAGCTGCCGGCCAGCGCGCCGGCCGCCGCCCGCCATCCGGCGCTGGACGGCGTCAGCGCGAGCGCCCCGCTGAGTGCCGCCGCCCTGGCCGGCGGCCTGGCGCTGAACTGGTCGAGCTGGGCCGGCGCCAACCCCGATCTGCGCCTGAGCGGCGTGCGGGCGCTGATCCGCTACAGCGGCAGCGTGACGATCAGCGACTTCACGCCCGCCTTCCCGCCGGCCAGCACGCTGAGCCTGCCGGCGCTGTCGGCCCAGGCCGGGCAGACGCCGCTGGCCTACGAACTCTGGCTCACGGCCCAGGACGGCGCGGGGCGGCGGCTGGTGACGCGGTATACGCTGCAGCCCTGAGCGCCGGCGCGCGGCCCACACTCCTAGGGATGGGCCGGGGCAGGGGGCGCACCTAGCCTGACTCACGACACGGCCGAGCCTTTGGCGACCGCCAAGGCCCTAGCGCCTGTCCGTCAGCAATGGAGGTGCAGCATGCCCACCCGTCAACTCATGGTTACGCAGATCAAGTGCCTGGATGACACCAGCGAGGGCGGCAGCGATGCCCCTTATCTGATGGTCTTCATGGGTCATCGCAATGTGCCCGGCGGCAAGCTGATCCGCGTGCGCGATCCCGACTGGGATGGCGCTTTCCTCGCCGGCAAGACGATGAATATGCGACAGATCGTCAACGAGGCCGAGGCCGGCGGCGCCTTTGTCTTCGCCTGGCTGCTGGAAGAGGACTTTGACCCCGACCTCGGCAGCGGCGGCGTCCTGCAGCTGATGATGCAGTCGGTCTGGAATATCTACGGCGGCAGTGCCTGGGCCAATCTGAACAGCGATCAGCTGCGCTCCATCGTCCGACCGAAGCTGACCGATCTGCTCAAGAGCACGCTGTCCAATGATGAGTACCTGGGCTCGCACAGCTTCGTCGTGCCCCTGGTGACCACCGAGACCTCGCTGTCCCCGCTGAGCTACAGCGGCGATGGCGGCAGCTACAAGATCACGTTCACCGTGCGTATCAAGGGGGGCTGAGCCCGCTTGGCGGAGGCTGTGAGATTCGAACTCACGGACGGTTGCCCGTCGACAGTTTTCAAGACTGTTGGGTTAAACCACTCCCCCAAGCCTCCGGTTTCTGCCTTGCGCAGAGCGCGCATTCTAGCCGCTATGCAAGGCCCGGCTTCTGGGCCTGTGCGCAGTCCACCTGGATGATCTCCAGCACCCGGCCGGTCTCGACCCGGGCGGCCGTCAGGCGGCCGCCCCAGACGCAGCCGGTGTCCAGCGCCAGCAGGTCGGGGCGCTGCAGCAGGCCCAGCGTCGACCAGTGGCCGAAGGCGATCGGGGTGCCGGCGCTGCGCCGGCCGGGCACATCGAACCAGGGCAGGAAGCCCTCGGGCGCGCCATCGGCGTCCTTGGTCTTCAGGTCCAGCCGGCCCTGGGCATCGCAAAAGCGCAGCCGGGTCAGCACATTGACGATGAAGCGATATCGGGCGGTGCCGGCCAGGGACTCGTCCCAGCTCAGCGGCTCATTGCCATACATCTGTTGCAGAAAGTCCTGCAGATCGGGCCCGCGCAGCAACGCCTCGACCTCGCCGGCCAGGGCCAGCGTCTGCACCGCGTCCCATTGCGGCACGACGCCGGCATGCACCATCAACCAGCCCTGCTCGTGCCGGGCCAGGCGCTGCTGGCGCAGCCAGTCCAGCAGGGCCTCGCGGTCGGGCGCGTCCAGGATCTCGCTCAGCGTGTCGCTGCGGTGCGGCTTGCGGGTGCCGGCGGCGGCGGCCAGCAGGTGCAGGTCGTGGTTGCCCAGCAGGCAGCGGGCCGCGTCGCCCAGGCCCTGCAGGCGGCGCAGGGTGGCCAGCGAGGCCGGGCCGCGGTTGACGAGGTCGCCCAGCAGATAGAGCCGGTCGCGCGAGGGCGAGAAGTCCAGCGTGGCCAGCAGGCGCTCCAGCGCGTCGCAGCAGCCTTGCAGATCACCGATCAGATAGTTCATACCGGGATTGTGCGGTGGGTTTGTGTCATGGCCTTCTGCTACGCTTGCGCCCCCGAAAGAACCGATGCGCGACCGGGTTTACCCGAGGCTCGCGCTGCCAATGGATACCGCCCTAGTCATTTTTCTGATTCTGCTCAACGGCCTTTTCGCGATGTCGGAAATGGCGCTCACCGCCGCCCGCAAGGCCCGGCTGCAGGTGATGGTGGAAGGCGGGGAGTCCGGTGCCCAGGCGGCGATGGACCTGCATGAGAATCCGACCAAATACCTGTCGACCGTGCAGATCGGCATCACCTCGATCGGCGTGCTCAACGGCATCGTCGGCGAAGCCGCCTTCTCGGGCCCGCTGGCACTGTGGCTGATGGGGCTGGGTCTGGCCGAGCAGGCGGCCGACTACTCGGCCACCGGCCTGGTGGTGGTGATACTGACCGTGGCCACCATCATCTTCGGCGAGCTGGTGCCCAAGCGACTGGGGCAGATCTATCCGGAAACTGTGGCCCGCCTGGTGGCGCCGCCGATGAATTTCCTGTCGATGGCGGCGCGCCCGCTGGTCAAGTTCCTGACCTTCGCGACCGACGCGACCCTGGGCCTGCTGGGCCTGCGCGGCAAGGCGCAGCGCGGCGTCACCGAAGAGGAGATCGCGGCCAGCCTGGAAGAGGGGCTGGACGCCGGCGTGATCGAGGAGCAGGAGCACCAGATGGTGCGCAATGTGTTCCGGCTCGACGAGCGCCAGGTCGGCTCGATGATGATTCCGCGCGCCGAGATCGCCTGGCTCAATATCCATGACGAGGCGCCGCAGGTGCTGTCCATCCTGCAAGCCCATGGCTACAGCCGCTACCCGGTCTGCCGCGAAGGGCTCAACGATGTGATCGGCGTGGTCTCGGCCCAGACCCTGCTGCAGCGCGCGCTGTCGGGCCAGCCGCTGAACCTGGGCGACGATCTGGAGGCGCCGATCTTTGTGCCCGAGACCTTGTCGGGCATGGAGCTGCTGGACCATTTCCGCGGCTCGGATGCGCAGCTGGTCTTTGTCGTCGACGAGTACGGCGAGGTCCAGGGCGTGATCTCGGTGCGTGATGTGTTGGAAGCGATCGCGGGCGAGTTTTCGGCGCCCAGCGATGGCGATGCCTGGGCGGTGCAACGCGAGGACGGGAGCTGGCTGATGGACGGCCTGATTCCCAGCCCCGAGCTGAAGGACCGCCTGGACCTGAAGGAACTGCCCGAAGAGGATCGTGGGCGCTACAACACCCTGGCCGGCATGATCATGCTGCTGCTGGGGCGTTTGCCGCGCACGGCCGATGTGGTGGAGTGGAACGCCTGGAGATTCGAGGTCGTGGACCTCGATGGCAAGCGTGTGGACAAGGTGCTGGTCGAACGACTGGCTCAAGACGGAGATGATGAGAAATGAGCAACCCCCCTTTGTACGGCTCGCTGGTGCCGCTGGACCGTGAACAGCACAAGAACCTGCGCCTGCAGGCCGAGCTGCCGACGCTGGAGCGCGTCGCCGGCCTGAACTCGCTGTTCCTGACGGCGGTCGAGTTCGCCGATGCCTGCAAGGAATTCCCTATCGTGTTCGTGCGCGTCGGCGACAGCGCGCAGCAGCCCGCCGAAGGCGCCAAGCCGGCGGTGGCCCCGCTGGCCGTGTTCGGCCTGAAGCCGGGCAGCAATCTGTTCCTGAAGGACGGCCAGTGGACCGGCAACTACCTGCCCGCCTACCTGCGTCGCTACCCCTTCGCGATGGCCCGCATCAACAACAGCGACGACATCGCCGTCTGCTTTGACGAGCAGTGGAAGGGCTTTTCGCAGACCGAGGGTCAGCTGCTGTTCGCCGCCGACGGCCAGCCCACCGAGTTCACCGTCAACGCGAAGAACTTCCTCGAGAGCTTCGAGCGCGAGGCCGAGCGCACCCGCATGGTCTGCGCCCAGCTGCAGGAGTTCGACCTGCTGCAGGACATGCGCTTCGAGGCCACACTGCCCAATGGCGAGAAGATCGATGTCGACGGCTTCCTGGCCATCAACGAAGACAAGCTCGCGCAGCTGGAAGACGAGAAGGTGTTGCAGCTGCACCGCAGCGGCCTGCTGGGCCTGATCGAGATGCACCGTGTCTCGATGGGCAATATGAGCCGTCTGGCGCAGGCGCACAGCGCCGCTGCCTGAGGCTTGCCGCCACGCCGGGGCAAACCCGCTGCGGGTAAGCCCCGGGCTCGCAGTCCCGCCAGCCCTCGTTAGCATCGCTGCAAAGATCCTCAGGATGGGTTGATGTCAGTGCTGGTATTCGAGGGTTTTTTGTCCACGCCGCAGATGCTGGCGCTCTTCGACGAGAGCGCCATCGTGCAGGCCATGATGGACTTCGAGGCGGCGCTGGCGCGCGCCGAGGCCAAGGCCGGCGTGATCCCGCAGTCGGCCGCCCAGGCGATTGCCAGCCTGTGCCGGGCCGAGCTCTACGATGTGGCCGGCCTGGTCGCCGCCAGCGGCCGTGCCGGCAGCCTGGCGATACCGCTGGTCAAGAAGCTCACCGAGACGGTGGCCTTGTTCGACCCGGCCGCCGCCGGCTATGTGCACTGGGGCAGCACCAGCCAGGACGTGATCGACACCGCGATGGTCTTGCAGACCCGCCGTGCGCTGCGCCTGATCGACGACGATCTACTGAGCCTGTGCGGCCATCTGCTGGACCGGGCCGAGGCTGCCGACGCCACCCCGATGCTGGCCCGCACGCTGATGCAGCCGGCCCTGGTCAGCAGCCTGCGCTGCAAGCTGCTGAACTGGCTGATGCCGCTGCTGCGTTCGGCCCAGGCCTTGCGTGCCCGGGCCGACGAGGCCTTGCTGCTGCAGCTGGGCGGGGCCGCCGGCACGCTGGCCTCGCTGGGCGACAAGGCCGACGCGGTGGCGAGCCAGGTCGCGGCCGAGCTGCGCCTGCGCCTGCCGGATCAGTGCTGGCATACCCAGCGCGACCGCTGGGTGCGGCTCGGTGCCGAGCTGGGCGTGATGTGCGGCTCGCTGGGCAAGCTGGCGCGCGATCTCTCGCTGCTGGCCCAGGCCGAGGTCAGCGAGATGATGGAGGGCGCGGTCAGCGGCTCCGGCGGGTCCAGCGCGATGCCGCACAAGCGCAACCCGGTCGCCTGCATGCAGGCGCTGGCGGCGGCCCAGCGCGCGCCGCAGCGGGTCGCCGCGCTGCTGGCCTGCATGGGGCAGGAGCATGAGCGCGGCCTGGGCGGCTGGCAGGCCGAGCTGGCCGAGTGGACCGGCCTGCTGCTGAGCAGTCATGGCGCGCTGCAGGCGCTGGCCGGGGCGCTGGCGGCGCTGCGCATCGAGCCCGAGCGCATGCGGGCCAATATCGAGCGTCTTGATGATCTGGTTGCCGCCGAGGGCCTGGCCCTGCTGCTGGCGCGGGTCTGCGGCAAGGCGCGGGCGCATCAGCTGGTCGAGGGCCTGTCGCAGCAGGTCGCGGCCCAGGGCCGGCCCTTGCGGCTGCTGGCCCAGGGCCTGTGGCAGGGCGATGCCGAGTTCTCGCGCGGCATCAGCGCGGACGAGCTCGATGCGGTGTTCGATGTGCAGGCCGCCGCCCGCCATGCCGACGCCCGTGTGCACAAGGTGCTGCTGACGGCACGTTCACAATGGCAGTCCTTGATGGACCAACCGCTGGCGCCATGACCGCTCATCCCGATTCCGCCGATTCCCCCGACCAGCGCGACGACGATTTCGACCGCGGCCTCGTCAATCGCCGTGCCATGCTGGGCGAGGACTGGGTGCAGCGCTCGACCGCCGGCGCCACCGCCTTCAACGCCGAGTTCCAGGACTTCATCACCCGCTATGCCTGGCACGAGATCTGGGGCCGGCCGGGCCTGGACAAGCCGACCCGGCGCCTGCTGGTGCTGGGGATGACCATGGGCATGGCGCGCTGGGAGGAGTTCGAGCTGCACTGCCGCGCGGCCGTCCGTGGCGGCGTGCCCATTGCCAAGATCCAGGAGACCCTGCTGCAGGGCGCGATCTACTGCGGCGTGCCGGCGGCCAATACCGCCTTCAAGATCACCGGCGAGATCCTCAAGGCCGAGGGCCTGGCGCCGCTGCCGGCGCCGCTGACGCGCGCGGTACGCCCGCGCGCGCAGCACACCTTCAGCCAGCCGCAGCTGCATCTGCTGCTGCAGGGCGAGGGTGGCGGCGTGCCCATCGTGTTCGCCCATGCGCTGGGCCTGGATGCCCATCTCTGGGACGGCCTGGCCGCCGCGCTCGGCGGGCAGCACCCGACCCTGCGCTATGACCAGCGCGGCCATGGCGAATCCGCCCGGCCCGCCGGCCCCTACCGCCTGGACGAGCTGGTCGACGATGCCGCGCGGCTGATACGCGAATGGGGCCGCGGGCCGGTCTGCTTTGTCGGCCTGTCGCTGGGCGGCATGGTGGGGCAGGGCCTGGCCCTGAAGCACCCGGAGCTGCTGCGCGGCCTGGTGCTGGCGCACACGACGGCGCAGTATCCCGAGGCCGCGCGCGCCGCCTGGGCCCAACGCATCGCGGCGGTCGAGGCCGGCGGCATGGCGGCGGTGGCCGGCATGGTCACCGAGCGCTATCTGCATGCCGATTTCCGCGCCGCCGAGCCCGAGGCCACAACCTTCTTGCACAGCCGCTTGCTGGCCCAGGATCCGGCCGCCTATATCGCCGCCTGCCAGGCGGTGTGCGGGGTCGACTATCTGGAGGCCTTGGGCGCGGTGCGCTGCCCGACCCTGGTGATCGCCGGCGCGCTGGACCAGGGCGCCACCCCGGCGATGGCCGAGGCCATCGCGCAGCGCATCCCGGGCGCGCGGCTGGAGGTGCTGGCCGGCGCCTCGCACCTGAGCCCGCTGGAGCAGCCCGAGGCCTTGCTGGGCCTGCTCAGGCCCTTTGCCGCCGGGCTTTGAGCTGGCCGGGTGAGCAGCCGAACTCGCGCTTGAAGGCGGTGGCGAAGTTGCCCGGGCTGTTGTAGCCGGCACTCAGGGCCGCTTCGGTGACGCTATGCCCCTCGTGCTCGATCGAACGGCGCGCGATCGAAAGCCGCCGGCGGCGCAGATGCTCGAACACCGTGCAGCCATAGGCGAGGCGGAACTGCTGCTGCAAGGTGTTCTCGTGCAGGCCCAGTTCCAGCGCGATCTCGGCCAGGCTCCAGCCATCGGCGGCGCCGCTGTCCAGCAGCTCGCGGGCCGCCCGCATGCGAGCGGGCGGGCCGGCATCGGTGTGCTGGCTGCCCAGCGCCTCGGCCAGCAGCTCGATGACCCGGCATTCGGTCTGCAGCCGTGCCAGGCCATGGTCGGCGACCGGCGTGCCGATGATGGCATCGGCCAGGCCCTGCAGGCGTCGGCTGGCCCGCCATGAGCGCATGTTCAGATGCGGGGTGGCCGGCGTCAGCCCGGCTTGCTCCAGCCAGTCCGGGCCGACCCACAGGCTGAGCTTGCGCTCCGGGCCTGGGCCGCAGTCGCTGCGCTCGAAGCTGTCGTTCTCGCGCAGCGCTATCAGCGCACCGTCGGCACCGGCCTGGGCCACCAGCCGCAGCCGGCGCCCGCCATACGCCACCTGGACCTCTCCGGCCAGCACCATCACCAGATAGAGCCCGGCCGAGGCCGCGCCGCCGCCATCGCCGCGGTGGGCATGGCGCACATCGCTGCAGCGCAGCTCCAGGCCGGGGCGCAGCCGGATCATTTGACAAAGCGCAGTCTCTCGCATCGCAGGGTGGGGTCTCGCAAAGGTCGGCGTGGTGGCCGCAAAAGCGCCGGCCGGCAGGGAATGGAATACTCGCTGGCTTCATGTTAATGCAAATCATTCTTATTTGGTTTGTAGAATCCACTCCGCAAAGAACCCCATGCCGACCCTCCCAAGACTCCGTCCCCTCGTGCTGGCCCTGTTGGCGGCCGGCGCCCAGGCCCAGACCGCCAGCCTCGACCGCGTGGTCGTGACCGCCAGCGGCCATGAGCAGATCGTGCGCGAAGCGCCGGCCAGCATCAGCGTGATCACCCGCGAGCAGCTGGCCCACAAGCCCTATGCCAACCTGGAGGACGCGGTGCGCCATATCGAGGGCGTCAGCGTGGTGGGTCCCGGCCCCAGCGCCAAGGACATCATGATCCGCGGCCTGCCCGGCGAGTACACGCTGATCCTGGTGGACGGCCGGCGCCAGAACACCCGCGAAACGATGAACCGCGGCACCAGCGGCGTGGCCGCCTGGCAGACCCCGCCGCTGGAGGCGATCGAGCGCATCGAGGTGGTGCGCGGCCCGATGTCGGCGCTGTACGGCGCCGACGCGATGGGTGGGGTGATCAATGTCATCACGCGCAAGAACCTGGCGCAATGGACCGGCTCGGCCTCGCTGGGCTTCACCCAGGCCGAGGACAAGATCCAGGGCGACGCGCGCCAGCTCGACTTCTGGCTGGGCGGCCCGATCAAGACCGATCTGCTGGGCCTGCAGATCTACGGCAGCAGCAGCCGGCGCGACGAGGATCGCTTCTACCTCCCGGCCAATGCCACCAGCGGCGCCTACGGCACATCGAACCGCCAGCTGACGGCCAAGCTGAGCCTGACGCCGGCCGCCGGCCAGTCCTTCTGGCTGGAGGCCGGCAGCGGCGCGCTGAAGCAGGAAAGCAGCGCCGGCAAGACCAGCGCACCGACCGCCAAGCACTATGAGATGGAGCAGGCCCGCACGCACTGGGCGCTCAGCCATCGCGGCGCCTGGGACTGGGGTGGCTCGCGCCTGGCCCTGTACCAGGAGAGCGGCGAGCAGAAGGTCTGGGATGCCGGCCTGCTCGGTGCGGTGCGCCCCGAGATCGTCAACACCGTGCTGGACGGCCTGCTGACCCTGGCCTTCGGCCAGCACCGCCTCAATCTGGGCGGCCAGCTCAACCGCAGCCGCCTGTCCGGCATCGGCAAGGAATCGCCGGTGGCCGGCCACCCGGCCAGCCCCGACAGCGTCAGCGACAAGTCCAGCGCGCTGTTCGCCGAGGACGAATGGCAGCTCGGCGAGGCCCTGGCCCTGACCACCGGCCTGCGCCTCGATCATGCCGACCGCTACGGCTCGCACTGGAGCCCGCGCGTCTACGGCGTCTACCAGCTCGACGCCCAATGGACCTTGCGCGGCGGCGTCGCCAAGGGCTTCAAGTCACCGACCTTGCGCCAGACCACGGCCGGCTACTGCATGAGCACCGGCGGCAGCTCGCCGCGGCGCGGCTCGCTGTGCGGCAATCCGGGCCTGAAGCCAGAGCAAAGCAGCAGCGCCGAGCTGGGCCTGCGCTATGACGGCAAGCAGGGCCGCAGCGCCTCGGCCGCGCTGTTCCACAACCAGTTCCGCAACAAGGTGGTCAGCTACAGCACCGGCAAGGTCGATCCGCTGAACCCGGCGCTGGACGTCTACATCTACGACAACGTGGCGCGGGTCAAGCTCAGCGGCCTGGAGCTGGCCGCCGCCTGGCCGCTGGCCGCCGACTGGGCCCTGGCCGGCAATTACACCTACACCCGCTCGCGCCGCCAGGGCGGCGGCGAACCCTCGTTCGACGGCAGCCCGCTGGACGGCCGGCCGCTGGACAAGACGCCCGAGCACAAGGCCTCGCTGCGCCTGGACTGGGCTCAGGGTCAGGTCTTGTCCGGCTATGCCCGGCTCAGCGCCGAGGGCAAGCAGTACTGGGCGGGCTTTCGCAACGGCGCGCGCAATGTGCGCGAGCGCAAGGGGCTGACGACCGTGGACCTGGGCGGCGCCTGGCGCCTGAACAGCACGCTGACGCTCAGCGCGGCCCTGCTCAATCTCGCCGATGAGCAGGTCGCGGTGGACGAGCGCGGCCGCAACACCGGCCTGGACGGCAACTGGATGCTGGACGAAGGCCGCCGCGTCTGGCTGGGCCTGAATGCCAAGTTCTGAGGCCCGCACCATGTTCAAGTCCCAAGCCAGCGTGGCCACCCCCCAGGCCGAACAGTTCCTGTTCAAGCTCGCCAAGCATTTTGCGAAAAAGATCCCGGTCGAGCTGCAGCCGCAGCACGCGCGGCTGGCCTTCGAATTCGGCCTGTGCGAGATGAGCGCCCCCGATCCGGCCACGCTTTGTTTTGACTGTCAGGCCGCCGATGCCGCGAGCCAGGCCCGCCTGCATGGGGTGCTGGACTCGCATCTGCAATTGATGACACGCCGCGAACCGCTGCTCTTGCAGTGGCGGACGCTTTGAGGAGAAGCCCATGTTGAAGAGAAGATCCCTGTTGTTGAGTGCCGGCCTGCTGGCCCTGCCTGCGTGGGCGCAGGAGGTGCGCGAGGTCAAGGATGCGCAGGGCCGCGCGCTGCGCGTGCCGGCCGCGCCGCAGCGGGTGCTGGTGCTGTCGGAGCGCGATCTGGACATCGTGCTGGCCCTGGGTGTGAAGCCGGTGGGCAGCACCCTGGGGCGCGGCCAGCAAAGCCTGCCGGCCTATCTGCTGGAGCGCGCCGCCGGCGTGCCCGGTGTCGGCGCCTTTGCCCAGCCCAGCCTGGACCGGGTGCTGGCCCTGCAGCCCGATCTGATCCTGGCCGGCGGCCTCGGCGATGCGCAGCTGCTGAGCCAGCTCGGCAAGATCGCGCCGACGCTGGTGACATCGACCAACACCGACAGCTGGCAGCAGACGCTGGCGCGCGTGGCGGCGATGCTGGGCCGCGAGGCCCAGGCCAAGGCGGTTGTCGAGAGCTACCAGGCCAAGGCCGCCGCGCTGCGCAAGCAGCTCGCCGGCGAGGCCGGCAAGAGCGCCAGCATCGTGCGTTGGACCCCCTCGGGCCCGGTCTATATGAAGGGCGATGCCTTTGCCGGCCAGGTGCTGGCCGACCTGGGCCTGGGCCGGCCGGCGTCCCAGCAGGAGCCGGGCGCCGGGCACTCGGGCCCGCTGTCGCGCGAGGCCTTGAGCAAGATCGATGGCGACTGGCTCTTCATGGGCATGTTCAGGAGCGGCCGCGCCCATGATCCCGAGGCTTTGGCGGCCCTGCTGCGCCAGCCCGAATTCAAGGAGCTGGGCGCCGCCAAGGCCGGCCGGGTGCGCGAGGTCGATGCCTCGCTGTGGACCGTCACCGGCGGCCCGCTGGCGGCGCTGGCGGTGCTGGACGAGGCGGCCCAGGCCTTGCTGAGCCGGCGGTGAGGGCCTCGCTGGGCCTGATGGGCGCGCTGCTGGTCCTGAGCCTGCTGGCCTTGCTCTTGGGGCCTGGGCGTGTCGGCCCGGCCCAGAGCTGGGCCTGGCTGGGCGGTGCGGCGGTCGACGCGCATGCGCAGATGGTGCTGGGCCAGCTGCGCGCGCCGCGCCTGGGCGCGGCCCTGCTGGTCGGCGCGGCGCTGGGGGCGGCCGGCGTGCTGCTGCAGGCGGTGACGCGCAACCCGCTGGCCGAGCCGGGGCTCTTGGGCGTGAATGCCGGCGCGACGCTGGCGATCGCGGCCGGCTTTGTGTTGCAGGGCCACCTCGGCGCCCAGGCCCAGCTGTTCTGGGCCCTCGGCGGAGCGCTGGCCGGCAGCGCCCTGGTGCTGCTGCTGGCCCGCGCCGGCGATGCGCGGGTGTCGCCGCTGCGCCTGGTGCTGGCCGGCCTGGCGCTGGCGGCCAGCGCGCGCGGCTTCATGGCCTTCTTGCTGCTGGCCAGCGAGCAGGGGCTGGACCAGTTCCGCTTCTGGGTGCTGGGCTCGCTGGCCCGGGTCACGCCCGAGGCGCTGTTGCTGGGCTGCGCGCCGCTGCTGGCGGGCCTGGCCCTGGCCGGCCTGCTGGCGCGGCCGCTGGATCTGCTGAGCCTGGGTGACGAGCTGGCGACGACCCTGGGCGGGCGGCCGGCACTGCTGCGCTGGAGCGCGGTGCTGGTGGTGGGGCTGCTGGCCGGCGGCGCGGTGGCGCTGGTCGGGCCGATCGCCTTTCTGGGCTTTGTCGCGCCCTATCTGGCGCGCGCGCTCGGTGCGCTGGCGCTGGGCGCGCAGCTGCGCCTGGCGATGCTGCTGGGCGCGGGCCTGCTGGTGGCAGCGGATATCGTCGCGCGCCTGGTGGTGCAACCCTTCGAGGCGCCGGTCAGCGCGGTGATCGCCATCCTGGGCGCGCCGCTGCTGATCTGGATGGTGCGCAGCCAGGGCTGGCTGGCCTTGAGCGCGCCGGGCGGGGGCGGGCGATGAGCGGCGCGGCATGGGTCTGGCGCCATCGCGGCTGGTCGCTGCGTCTGCAGCCGCAGCGGCTGGCGCTGCATCTGCTGTGCCTGCTCGGGCTGCTGGCCACGGCCGCGCTGGCCCTGATGCTGGGCGACACGCGGCTGGGCCCGGCCGCGCTCTGGCAGGGCCTGGTGGGGACCAGCGGGCCGCAGGTCTTTCTGGTGCAGGAGCTGCGGCTGCCGCGGGTGGTGGCCGGCGCGCTGCTCGGCGCGGCGCTGGGTGCTTCGGGCCTGCTTTTACAGACCCTGGCGCGCAACCGCCTGGCCAGCCCGGACCTGCTGGGCATCAGCGACGGCGCGACCCTGGCGATGGGCGTGAGCCTGCTGTGGAGCGCCGAGGGCCTGCTGGGCCCCTGGTGGCAGGCCTTGGTCGGCGCGCTGCTGACGGTGCTGCTGGTGCTGGCGGCCGCCGGCGGCAGCGGCCGCCAGGGCTATCGGGTGCTGGTGGTGGGCCTGGGTCTGGCCAGCCTGCTGCGGGCGCTGTTCGATCTGGTGCTGGCCACCTTGCCGGTGATGCACAGCAGCGCGGTCTACAGCTTCAGCGTCGGCAGCCTGCTGGCGCGCGGCTACGAGGTGGCCGCGCCGGTGGGGGCGGCGCTGGCCGTGCTGGTGCTGCTGCTGGCGCCGCTGGCGCGGAGCCTGGGCCTGCTGGGCCTGGGCGACGAGATGGCGCGCAGCCTGGGCCTGCGGCCCGAGCCGCTGCGCCTGGCCGTGCTGCTGCTGGCGGCGGCCATGGCCGGGCTGGGGGTCAGCGTGGCCGGGCCGCTGGGTTTTGTCGCGATCGCCGCGCCCATCCTGACGCGCGCGCTGTTCGGCGGTCTGGGCCTGCCGCTGGCGGCCGCGATGGCGCTGGGCGCGAGCCTGGTGCTGGCGGCCGACACGCTGGGCCGCAGCGTGCTGGCGCCGGTGGAGCTGCCGGCCGGGGTGATCACCGGCATGCTGGGCGGGCCCTTCTTGCTCTGGGTGCTGCTGCGCCAAACGGAAGCACAGGATTGATATGGATTTGAAAGTACAGGGGCTGCACGCCCGCTATCGCGACAAGCCGGTGCTGCAGGGGCTGGATCTGGCCTTGCCGGCCGGCCAGGTGCTGGCCATCGTCGGACCCAATGGCTGCGGCAAATCGACGCTGCTGCGCTGCATCGCGCGGCTGCACCGGCCGAGCCAGGGCCAGGTCTTGCTGGGCGGCGAGGATGTCTGGCGCAGGACCCCGGGGCAGATGGCGCGGGCCATCGGCCTGCTGCCGCAGCACACCCAGGCGCCGATGGGCATCACGGTGGCGCAGCTGGTGGCCTTCGGCCGCCGACCGCACCAGGGCCTGCTGCGCCAATGGTCGGTGGCGGACGCGGCGGCGGTGCATGAGGCCCTGGTCGAGACCGATATGCTGGCGCTGGCCGGCCAGGCGCTGGAGCGGCTGTCGGGCGGCCAGCGCCAGCGCGCCTGGCTGGCCATGGTGCTGGCCCAGGGCACGCCCTGGCTGCTGCTGGACGAGCCCACCAGCATGCTGGACCTGGGCCACCAGGTCGAGCTGCTGTCGCTGGTGCGGCGGCTGGCGCGGGCCGGGCGCAGCGTCGTGATGGTGCTGCATGACCTGGCTGCGGCGGCCCGTTATGCCGACCGGCTGCTGGCGCTGCACGAGGGTCGGGTCTTGCGCTGCGCTGCGCCGAGCGAGGTCGTGACGCCCGAGCTGGTGCGGCGGCTGTACGGCATCGAGGCCCATGTGCTGAAGGCGCCGGATGATGGGGCGCCGCTGGTCGTGCCGGTGCTGCAATGACGGCCCGTCGCCTGATCCTGTGGATCGCGATGGCCGCGCTGCTGCCGGCCGCCCAGGCCAACCCCGCCTGGGCGCCGGTAAGCCTGGAACACACGCGCAGCTTCGAGATGAGCTCGCGCCACACCGGCCAGCGCTACCGCATCTTCATCGGCCTGCCCAGCCGCGCGGCGCCCAGCGCCGGCTATCCGGTGCTCTATGCGCTGGACGGCGCGCGCTTCTTTCCCTTGCTGGACGCCGCCCGCGACAAGCCCAGCGTCAACCAGGCCCATGCCGCCCGCTTCGCCGCCCGCCACGGCGAGGCGCCGGACGGCCTGGTGGTGGGCATAGGCTATGCCAGCGGCGAGCGCGTCGATCTCGACGCCCGCTCGCTGGACTACACGCCGGCCCATGACTGCAAGCCGCCCTGCGAGGGCGTCGGGGCGCTGGGCTCGGGCGGGGCCGAGCGCTTTCTGGACTTCATCGACGAGGAGCTGAAACCGCTGATCGCGCGCGAGTTTCCCGTCGACGCGCGGCGCCAGACCCTGTTCGGCCACTCCTATGGCGGCCTGTTCACGCTGTATGCGCTGATGCAGCGGCCCGGCAGCTTCCAGCGCTATTACGCGCTGAGCCCCTCGCTGTGGTTCGGTGATGCGCTGCTGATGCAGCGCCTGCCGGGCTTTGTGGCCGGCCTGCGCGCGAAGCCGCAGCCGGCGCGCCTGCGCGTGGTGGTCGGCATGCAGGAGGAGTTCATGCCCGGCGGCGCGCCCCATCCTTTTGCCGGCCGCCGGATGGTGAGCCACCCGCGGGCCTTCGCCGAGCAAGCGGCCGAGGCCGGCCTGACGGCGAGCTTTGAGGCGCTGGACGGCGAGAACCATGGCTCCATCGTCTTTCGGGCACCGCCGCGATTGATCGCTTTCGCGTTCGGCCCCTGATCGCTGATCACGACCTGTCCCCCCTGGAATCGGGGTTTCCCCCTTGAGTGGGGCTTGCAGTTGTAAGTTTCTTGTGTCAATTGTTTGGGTGACATGTCTTGCCGCTGTTTCGGCATTTCCTCACGCTAGACTGCGCCGCAGCGCGTTGGATCAGCAAAGGAAGTCATGCAGCAAGACGGTTTTGCCATGGGTACACAAGAGGGCCTGCAGCAGTTGGTGGGACTGCAAGCACTGAGGTCCGGAGCTCATGGCGGTAGTTTTGCCATGTTCAGGGAACGCGCCACCCACCCCCATGTCAATGGCTTTGCCATTCATGCGGCGCACTCGAGCCATCACCGTGCGCTGGCCGGTCAACTGGTCCAGCAGCGCTATTCGGAGCGCGGCTATCGTGTCCATCAGGCGGTCGGCGCGGCTCATGCGACACCGGAGCTGCTGACCCTGAGTGCGACGGCACCCGAGGGCACGCTGGGCACGCTGGGCATACGCTATGACTCGGCGCGTGGCCTGAATGCCGATGCAGTGTTCGAGCAGGAGATGAATGCCTTGCGCAGCCAGGGGCGCAGCCTGTGCGAGTTCACCCAGCTGGCGCTGGACGCGCAGGCCGCGTCCAAGCGCGTGCTGGCCGCCTTGTTCCATAGCGCCTATCTGCACGCCTCACACCTGCGCGGCGCGGAGCTGCTGGTGATCGAGGTCAACCCGCGTCATGTGGCCTATTACCGCCGCATGCTGGGTTTCAAGGTTTGCAGCGAGGCGCGGCTGAACCCTCGCGTGCATGCGCCGGCCGTGCTGATGGTGCTGGAGTTCTCGCATATCGCGCAGCAGATCGCCCGCTACGGCGGCCAGCCGGCGCTGGCCACGGTGGCTCGCACCCTCTATCCCTACGCCTTCGACCCGGTCAAGGCGGCCGAGGTGCTGGCGAGCCTGCGCGACGAGGCCCAGCCGCAGATCTGCTGAACGGGATCCTCAGGCCAGGATGATGGTCACTGCCGGCCAGCGTTGCGCGTAGCGCTTTTGCGCGACACGCTGGCGGTAGGTTTCGATGCTGACGCGGCGCGGGTTGCGCCGCACCCGCATCGCGAACAGATCCTCCAGGCCGAGCGGGGCGATCACCGTCAGGCCCTCATCGGCCTCCAGCCGCACACCCACCGCCGTTGCGTACTCGGGCCAGGAGGCCACCGCATCCTCCAGTGAGGTCAGCGGCGCCACCGCATGGCCGAACACCGATTCGAACCACAGGTGCACGCCGGCCTGGTTGGTGACTTCCCAGGGAATGCCCGGCAGGGCCTGTTGCAGGCGGGCCTGCAGCGCCGCATCGCGGGCCGGGGACAGGTCTTGCGCATCGAAGAACACCAGATCCAGATCGGCCAATGGGGAGGGTTCGGTGTGGCCGTGCAAGGCATCCCAGACCAGATTGCGCAGCACCCCGGCACCGATGCACCAGGACGGCAGCTCCAGCGCTCGTGCGGCCCGCAGCGCCGCCATCAGCCAGGGGCTGGCGCGCACCAGCGCGCGCAGCGCCTCCTCATGCCTGCCCATCAGGGCGTCACGGCGCGCCAGCCGAGCTGACGCGACAGCTCCAGCCCGGCCCGCTTGAGCGTCTGCGCCAGTGCGCCGTCCAGGCGCAGGTCGAAGCTGCCGCTGGGGCCGATGGCGGTCAGGCTCAGGACCATGCGGCCCTGGTCATCGAACACCGGCGCGGCCAGCGCGCTGACGCCGGCGACGACGCCGTCATGCGAGTGGGCGATGCCCAGCAGCCGGGCCTGGGCCAGATGATCGTCCAGCGCGCCATCGAAGACGATGGCCGGGTCGGCCGCCAGGACCTGCTCGCGCGGCAGGTGGGCGGCGAACAGCCGGCCCGAGGCGGTGCCGGCCAGGCTCATCACCGTGCCGTGGCGCATGCTGATGTGGACCGGGCTTGAGGCCTCGGCCACCCGCACGATGGTCGGCCCGTGATTGCCCCAGACGGCGATCGCCACCGTGTGACCCAGCAGCAGGGCCAGCTCCTCGATGCGCGGCGTGGCCAGGCGCACCGGGTCGTACTGCTGCAGGCTGATCAGGCCCAGCTGCAAGGCCAGCGGACCCAGGCCATAGCGACCGCTGCCGGCCTCCTGCTCGACCAGACCCAGCTTGATGAAGCTGACCAGATAGGGGTGGGCCTTGGCCGGGGGCATCTCGGCCTGGCGGGCCAGATCCTTCAGCGCCAGCGGCCGACCGTGGTGGGCCAGCGCGATCAGCAACTGGCCGCCGACCTCCACGCTCTGGATGCCGCGCGGGCCGCGTTCGGTCGGGTTCGTCTCTGCGTCGCTGGGCTTCACTAGGGTTTCTACCTAAAACAATCAATTAGACATTAACAAACGCGATGACTAAGATCAAGCTGTTGATTCGTTATAGGCGAATGAATTTGTCAAAGATTAAATTCATTCCCGATCTGCCTGCCACCCGAAACCAGCCGCCGCCACCATGAACACCAAGACTTTTGCGTCCCAAGCCGATCTGGAGGTCAAGAAGGTCAGCTTCGACAAGCTGTCCGACCATGCCTGGGCCTACACGGCCGAGGGCGATCCGAACACCGGCATCGTGATCGGCGATGACGCGGTGATGGTGATCGACACCCAGGCCACGCCGGTGATGGCCCAGGACGTGATCCGCCGCATCCGCGAGGTCACCGACAAGCCGATCAAGTATGTGCTGCTAAGCCACTATCACGCGGTGCGGGTGCTGGGCGCCAGCGCCTACCAGCCCGAGCACATCATCGCCAGCCAGGACACGTTTGATCTGATCGTCGAGCGCGGCGAGCAAGACAAGGCCAGCGAGATCGGCCGCTTCCCGCGGCTGTTCCAGGCGGTCGAGTCGGTGCCGGATGGCATGACCTGGCCCACCGTCACCTTCACCGGCAAGATGACGATGTTCCTCGGCAAGCTCGAGGTGCAGATCCTGCAGCTGGGGCGTGGCCATACCAAGGGGGACACGGTGGTCTGGCTGCCGCAGGACAAGGTCCTGTTCTCCGGCGATCTGGTCGAGTTCGACGCCACGCCCTATGCCGGCGACGCCTACTTCAAGGACTGGCCGCAGACCCTGGACAATATCGCCGCGCTGAAGCCCGAGAAGCTGGTGCCCGGCCGCGGCCGCGCGCTGCAGAACCCGGCCGAGGTGGCGGCCGGCCTGTCGGGCACGCGCGCCTTTGTCTCCGAGCTCTACGAGAGCGTCAAGGCCGGGGCCAGCGCGGGCCGCGATCTGAAGACGGTGTACCGCGAGACCTATGAGCGCCTGGCACCGAAGTACGGCCAGTGGGTGATCTTTGCCCATTGCATGCCTTTCGATGTGACCCGTGCCTATGACGAAGCCACCCAGTACCCGGACCCGCGCATCTGGACCGCCGAGCGCGATATCGCGATGTGGCAGGCGCTGGAAGACATCAAGGCCTGAGGGAGAGTCAGCGATGAAGATCGAACGCATCCACCACGTCGCCTACCGCTGCCTGGACGCCAAGACCACGGTGCAGTGGTACGGCCAGCATCTGGGCATGGACTTTGTACTGGCCATTGCCGAGGACAAGGTGCCGTCCACCAAGGCCGAGGACCCCTATATGCATCTCTTCCTCGATGCCGGCGGCGGCAATGTGCTGGCCTTCTTCGAGCTGCCGACGGCCAAGCCCATGGGCCGTGACGCCAATACGCCGGAATGGGTGCAGCACATCGCCTTCAAGGTCGGCAGCGTGGCCGAGCTGGAGGCCAAGAAGACCGAGCTGGAAGCGGCCGGCATCGAGGTGATCGGTGTCACCGATCACACCCTCTTCAAAAGCATCTACTTCTTCGACCCCAACGGCCACCGCGTCGAGCTGGCGGCCGATGTCGGCACGCCGGCCATGTATGCGCAGCTCGATGCCTGCAAATGGCAGATGCTGGAGGAGTGGAGCCAGACCAAGCGTGCGCCCAAGCATGCGGCCTGGATGCACGACAAGGAATTCCAGGCCCAGGCGCACTGAGGCCGGCCCATGCTGAAGACCTATACCTTCCCGGTCTACGACTACCGGCAGAGCCCGGCCCAGCGCGAGGGCCAGGTTTTGCGCCATCCGGTCGTCATCATCGGCGCCGGTCCGGTGGGGCTGACGGCCGCGCTGGACTGCGCCGCGCGCGGCATTCCGGTGCTGCTGCTGGACGACAACAACAGCGTCAGCCAGGGCTCGCGCGCGGTCTGCTATGCCAAGCGCTCGCTGGAGATCTGGGACCGCCTGGGCGTCGGCGCTGCGCTGGCCGGGCAGGGCGTGCGTTGGCAGGTCGGCAAGGTGTTCTTCCGCGACGAGCTGGCCTACCAGTTCGATCTGCTGCCGCAGCCGGCCCACCAGCTGCCGGCCATGGTCAATCTGCAGCAATACCATCTGGAAGAGCGCCTGGTCGCCGCCTGCGAGGCCCAGCCGCTGATCACGCTGGCGTGGAAGCACAGACTGGTGGCCTTGGAGCAGGGCGAGGAGGCCGCGACGCTGACGGTGGAGACCCCGGATGGCCAGTTCCAGCTGCAGGCTCAGTGGCTGCTGGCCTGCGACGGTGCCGGCAGCGACACCCGCCGCATGCTGGGCCTGGACTTCGAGGGCCAGGTCTTTCAGGACCGCTTCTTGATCGCCGACGTCATCATGAAGGCGGACTTCCCCACCGAACGCTGGTTCTGGTTCGATCCACCCTTCCACCGCGGCCAGTCGGTGCTGCTGCACAAGCAATGCGACGGCGTCTGGCGCATTGATTTCCAGCTCGGCCGCGATGCCGATCCGGCCGAGGAGAAGAAGCCCGAGAAGGTGATTCCGCGCATCCAGGCGATGCTGGGCCCGGATGTCGAATTCGAGCTGGAATGGGTGTCGGTCTACCAGTTCGCCTGCCGGCGCGCCAGGACCTTCCGCCAGGGCCGGGTGCTGCTGCTCGGCGATGCGGCGCACCAGGTCTCGCCCTTCGGCGCGCGCGGCGCCAACAGCGGCGTGCAGGATGCCGACAATCTGGGCTGGAAGCTCAAGGCGGTGCTGGACGGCGCCGCGCCCGAAAGCCTGCTGGACAGCTACCAGATCGAACGCGCCGCCGCAGCCGACGAGAACATCCTGAACTCGACCCGCGCGACCGACTTCATCAGCCCCAAGAGCCGCGCCTCGCTGCGCCTGCGCAATGCGGTGCTGGAGCTGGCCAAGACCGAGGCCTTTGCCCGGCCCCTGGTCAATAGCGGCCGGCTGTCGACGCCCACCCATTACGCCGGCTCGCCGCTGAACACGCCCGACCAGGATGAGTTTGCCGGCACGCTGCGCCCCGGCAGCCCCTGTCTCGATGCGCCGCTGGGCGAGGGCTGGCTGCTCCATCAGCTGGGCCAGGGCTTTTTCACGCTGCTGAGCTTCGGCCCGGCCGAGCCGGTCAGCGTCGGCGATACCGTGGCCCTGCCGCTGATCGTGCCGGCCGATGGCCTGCTGGCCGAGCGCTATGACGCGCGGCCCGGCAGCGTCTACCTGATACGCCCCGACCAGCATCTGGCCGCGCGCTGGCGCCGCTTCGATGCGGCCAAGATCCAAGCCGCGCTGCGGCGCTGCCTGGGAGTGTTGCCCTCATGAGCCGTTTGATACGCAGCCCCCATATCGCCGATCCCGATGGCTTTTACGAAGCCTTGATCGAGGCCCAGCGCGATCTGGGCGACGAGCAGGCCGACATGCTGCTGGCCAAGCTGGTGCTGATACTGGCCAACCACGTCGGCGAGCGTGAGTTGCTCGATGAGGCGCTGGCGCTGGCCCGTGCCAACACGCTGGCGGCTTCCTGATTTCCTTCCTCTTCCAAGCGAGTCCTGATCCATGTTTCTTGTGTCCCGCCGTTCCCTGCTCCTGAGTCTGGCCGCCGCTGCCGCCACGCCGGCTTTTGCCTATCCCGACAAGCCGGTCGAGTGGGTCGTGCCCTATCCGGCCGGCGGTGGCGCCGATGTGGTGGCCCGCAGCCTGGCCGAGGCCATGGGCCAGACCCTGGGCCAGACCCTCATCATCAATAACAAGCCCGGCGCGGCCACCAATATCGGCGCGGACTATGTGGTCAAGTCCAAGGCCGATGGCCAGGTGCTGCTGACCGCCGACACCGCCACCCTGGCGGCCAATCCCTGGCTCTACAGCAAGCTGCCCTACAAGGCCGAGCAAGACCTGGCCCCGGTGGGCCTGGTGGCACGCTTTCCGATGCTGCTGGTGGTCAATGCCAATGTGCCGGTGAAGAACTACAAGGAGTTCCTGGCCTGGGCCAAGACCCAGGACGGGCTGAACTACGCGACCCCCGGTGCCGGGAGCCCCCATCATCTGGCCACCGAGCTGCTGCGTGACCGCGCCAAGCTGAGCCTGACCCACATTCCCTACCGCGGTGCGGCCCCGGCGGTGCAGGATGTGGTCGGCGGCCAGGTGCCCTTCATGTTCATCGACACCGCGGCCGGCTACCCGCACATCCTCTCGGGCAAGCTGCGCGCGCTGGCCGTGGCCAGCCCGGCCCGCATCAAGACCTTTGCCGAGGTGCCGACCTTTGCCGAGCAGGGCCTGCCCGGTTTCGAGGCCTATGCCTGGCAGGGCCTGGTCGTGCCGGCCGGCACGCCAGCCCCGGTGATCGCAACGCTGAACAAGGCGCTGCAGGACGCACTGGCCAGCACCGCCGTGAAGGCGCGCTTCCAGACCCTGGGCCTGGAGGCGCTGGGCGGCACGCCCGAGCAGATGCGCGCCTACTGGAAGCAGGAGCTGGCCAAATGGGGGCAGGTGATCAAGGCCGCCAATATCAAACTGGACTGATGCGCAGATGAGCGAACTCAAGTACCAATCGGGCTTCGGCAACGAGCATGCCAGCGAGGCCCGCGCCGGCAGCCTGCCGATCGGGCGCAACAGCCCGCAGCAGGTGGCCCACGGCCTCTATGCCGAGCTGATCTCGGGCACGGCCTTCACCGCGCCGCGCGCCGAGAACCTGAGGACCTGGATGTACCGGCGCCAGCCCTCGGTGGTGGTCGGTGGCTATGCGCCGCTGGACCATGGCTGGCTGAAGACCGGCGCTGCCCAGGGCCAGGCCGTGCCGCCCGATCCGCTGCGCTGGGCGCCCACGCCGGTTCCCGAGGCGCCGACCGACTTCATCGAGGGCCTGCGCACCCTGGTCGTCAACGGCGATCCCGATGCCCAGCTCGGCATGGCCGCCCATCTGTATCTGGCCAATCGCTCGATGGACCGGCGTGCCTTCGTCAATGCCGACGGCGAGTTGCTGATCGTGCCGCAGCAGGGCGGCCTGCGCATACGCACCGAGCTGGGCCTGCTGGCGCTGCGGCCCGGCGAGATCGCGCTGATCCCGCGCGGCCTGGCTTTCAAGGTCGAGGTCGACGGGCCCTCGCGCGGCTATGTCTGCGAGAACTACGGTGCGGCGTTGCGCCTGCCCGAGCTGGGGCCTATAGGCTCGAATGGGCTGGCCAATCCGCGCGACTTTCTGGCGCCGGTCGCTGATTTCGAGGAGGGCGCCGGTGATTACGAGATGGTCAAGAAGTTCGGCGGCCGGCTGTGGTCCGCGCGCCAGGCCCATACGCCGTTCAATGTCGTCGCCTGGCATGGCAATCTGGCGCCCTACAAGTACGACACGGCCCACTTCATGACCATAGGCTCGATCAGCTTCGATCATCCGGACCCCAGCATCTTCACGGTGCTGACCTCGCCCTCGGACACCGCCGGCTGGGCCAATCTGGACTTCGTGATCTTCCCGCCGCGCTGGATGGTGGCCGAGGACACCTTCCGCCCGCCCTGGTATCACCGCAATGTGATGAGCGAGTTCATGGGCCTGGTGACCGGCCAGTACGACGCCAAGCCCGGCGGCTTCAAGCCGGGCGCATCCAGCCTGCACAATGCGATGGTGCCGCACGGCCCCGACACCGAGGCCTTCGCCAAGGCCAGCGGCGCGGACCTGACGCCGCACAAACTGGACAACACCCTGGCCTTTATGTTCGAGACCCGCTGGCGTCTGCTGCCGACCGAGTTCGCCATGAAGGGCGGCGCGCTGGACAGCGGCTATGCCGACTGCTGGCGCGATCTCAAAGACAACTTTCCCGCACAAGCATGAGCTCTTCCATCGACCACACCCATGACGCCGCCGCCCAGAGCTGGGTGGCCTCGGCCAATGCCGCCGACAGCGAATTCCCGATCCAGAACCTGCCCTACGGCCTGTTCCGCCGCGCCGGCACGAACGAGAGCGCCCGCGTCGGCGTCGCGATCGGCGATCAGATCCTGGACCTCAGGCTGGCCGCCAGTGCCGGGCGCTGGAGCAGCGCGGTCCAGGTGCTGCTGCAGCCGCTGGCCGAGGGCGATCTGAACGCCTTCATGGCCCAGCCTGCCGACAAGCGCCGGCTGCTGCGCCACGCCTTGTTCGAGGCGCTGGCCGCGGACAGCAAGCAGCAAGCTGCGCTGACGCCTTGCCTGCTGGCGCAGAGCGCCGCGCAGATGGCTGTGCCTTGCCGCATCGGCGACTACACCGACTTCTATACCGGCATCCACCACGCGACCACGGTGGGCAAGCTGTTCCGCCCCGACAACCCGCTGCTGCCCAACTACAAATGGGTGCCCATCGGCTATCACGGCCGTAGCTCCTCGATCGGCGTCTCGGGCCAGCAGGTGCGCCGCCCGCTGGGCCAGCTGATGCCGCCGGGCGCCACCGTGCCGGAGCGCGCGCCCTGCAAACGGCTGGACTACGAGCTGGAGCTGGGCGTGTTCGTCTCCGGCGGCAATGCGCTGGGCGAGCCGATTCCCATCGAGCAGGCCGACGCGCATCTGTTCGGCCTGACCCTGCTGAACGACTGGTCGGCCCGCGATATGCAGGCCTGGGAGTACCAGCCGCTAGGCCCCTTCCTGGCCAAGAACTTCGCGACCACGATCTCGCCCTGGATCGTCACGATGGAGGCGCTGGAACCCTTCCGCTGCGCCTTCGCCCATCCGGCCGAGGATCCGCAGCCGCTGCCCTATCTGGACTCGGCGAAGAACCGCGCCGAGGGCGGCTACGCGATCGAGCTGGAGGTCTGGCTGCAGACCGCACAGATGCGCGCGGCCCGCCAGGCGCCGACCCGGCTGATGCGTTCCAACTTCGGGGAGTCGGCCTACTGGACCCTGGCCCAGATGCTGACGCACCACGCCAGCAATGGCTGCAATCTGCAGCCCGGCGATCTGCTGGGCACCGGCACCCAGAGCGGGCCGGCGGCCGAGGAGGGCGGCTCGCTGCTGGAGCTGTCGCAGGGGGGAAAGCAAGCCCTGACCCTGGCCAATGGTGAGACACGCAGCTTCTTGCAGGACGGTGACACGCTGATACTGCGCGGCTACGCGCACAAGGACGGCGCGCGTCGCATCGGCTTTGGTGACTGCGCGGCCACCGTGTTGCCGGCAGTTACTCGGTAACCTGCACGCCCTTCCAGAACGCGACCCGGCCGGCGACCATCTCGGCGCCCGGCTTGGGGTCGGGGTAGTACCAGACCGCATCGGGGTTCAGCTCGCCATTGACCATCAGCGACAGATAGCTGGCCTGGCCCTTCCAGGAGCACATGGTCCGGTGGTTGCTGAAGCTGGTGTACTCGCGCTTGAGGGCGCTGTCGGGGAAGTAGTGGTTGCCTTCCACCACCACGGTGTCATCGCTCTCGGCGATCACGGTGTCGTTCCAGATTGCTTTCATCGTCCGTCCATCCTTTGCTCAGTCGGGTGCTTGCAGCCAGTGCAGACTGAACCAGTCGCGCTCGTCGGTCCAGACTGTAGCGGCTTTGAACCCGGCCCTGCTGGCCAGGGCCTGGAAGCCCTCGATGCTGAATTTGTAGGAATTCTCGGTGTGCAGGGTCTCGCCGGCCTCGAACTCGTAGACGCGGTGCTCCAGCCGCAGCTGCTGGCGGCGGCGGCTTTGCAGATGCATCTCGATGCGCTGCAGCGGCGCGTTGTAGAAGGCGCTGTGCGCAAATCCTTCCGAATCGATCTGTGCGCCCAGTTCCTGACGCGCGCGCGCCAGGATATTGAGGTTGAAGGCGGCGGTCACGCCGTCGGCGTCGTTGTAGGCCGCGTGCAGCAGGGCCGGCTCCTTGATCAGGTCCACCCCGATCAGCAGCGCCCCGCCGCGCAGCTGCTGGGCCGCCATGCGCAGAAAGTCCAGCGCCTGCTCGGGTGCGAAATTGCCGATGCTCGATCCCGGGAAGAAGCCGATGCGCCGCCCCTGCGCCGGACGCGCCGGCAGGTCATGCGGACGGGTGAAATCGGCGATCACCGGCTGCAGCGCCAGCGCCGGGAACTCGGCCTGCAGCGCGCGGCAGGCCCCCAGCAGATGCGGGCCCGAGATGTCCACCGGCACAAAGCTGTGCGGCGCGTTCAGATGCGCCAGCAGCAGCCTGACCTTGCGCAGTGCCCCGGCGCCGTACTCGACCAGCTGGGCGCCGGGCCCGATCAGCGCCGCCATCTCGGGGGCGTGGCGCTGCAGCAGGGCCAGCTCGGTGCGGGTCGGGTAGTACTCCGGCAGCTCGCAGATGCGCTCGAACAGGGCCGAGCCGGCTTCGTCGTAGAAGTATTTGGGCGAGATCGTGCGCGGGCGCTGGCGCAGCGCGCGGTGCAGATCGGGGGCAAAACCTTCGTCGTCGGCGACCAGTTGCAGCAGGGGCTTCATCGCGGGGCTCCTTGTTGGGGCTCGCGCGCCAGGCGCAGGCCGCTGAACTGCCAGCGCGCGGCCGGCGGAAAGAAATTGCGGTAGCTGGCTCGGGCATGGCCCGGCGGCGTCGCCAGGCTGGCCCCGCGCAGCACCAGCTGGCCCACCATGAACTTGCCGTTGTACTCGGCGGCCGGTCCGGCCAGCGGCCTGAAGCCGGGGTAGGGGTGGTAGGCCGAACGGGTCCACTGCCAGGCGCAGTCATACAGCTGGGCCAGGCCGGGCAGGGCGGTGGCGGCCGCCTCCCACTCGAACTCGCTGGGCAGCCGTGCGCCCGCCCAGTCGGCATAGGCGGCGGCCTCGTAAAAACTCAGCTGCAGTACCGGCGCCGCCGGGTCCATGGCCCGGGCGCCGCCGAGACCGAAGACGCGGCCATCGGCCAGCCAGTAGGCCGGCGCCTGCCAGTCCTGGGCGCGGGCCAGGGCCCAGCCGTCCGACAGCCAGAGCTCGGGCCGGCGGTAGCCGCCGTCGGCGATGAAGTCGGTAAACTCGCCGCAAGTCACCAGCCGGTTGGCGATCTCGAAGGCTTGCAGCAGGGCTTGGTGGCGCGGGCCTTCGTTGTCAAAGGAGAAGCCGGTGCCCGAGTGGCCGATCTCGACCACGCCGCCCGGATGGCTCAGCCACTGCAGCGCCGGCGCGGGCGGCAGCTCCGGTGTTTGGCCGTAGGCGGGCCAGAGCGGGTTGCAGGAGAAGGCATGCTGAATGTCGGTCAGCAACAGCTCCTGATGCTGCTGCTCATGCTGCAGGCCCAGCTCCAGAATGGCCTCGCCGCGCGCCCAGCTGTCGGCGTCGCAGTGGGCGATCCAGTCCAGCACGGCCGCGTCCACATGGGCGCGGTAGGCCCGCACCTCGTCCAGCCCGGGCCGGCTCAGCAGGCCGCGTTGCGCGCGCGGATGGCGCGGACCGAGGGCCTCGTAATAGGAGTTGAAGAGGTAGAGGAAGTGCTCGTTGAAGAGCCGGTAGCCGGGCGCCAGCGGCCTGAGCAGCAGAGCCTCGAAAAACCATGTGGTGTGGGCCTGGTGCCATTTGGCCGGGCTGGCATCGGGCATCGACTGCAGCGCCTGGTCCTCGGCGCTCAGCGGCGCGGCCAGGGCCCGTGTGTGGGCGCGTATCGCCGCATAGCGAGCATCGGCCTGCTGACGGGCTGTGGGGCTGGCGGGCGAACTTGCTGCGGGCATCGGTGACTCCCTGTCGCGGTCTGCGCAGCGTAGCGCATCACGCCATCCGAATCTGTCAGCAGCCATGCCGGTCGGCCCACAGGGCTAATCTCGATGGCGACGCGGTTCGCTGGGCATACGATAGGCGCTCATAACGAACATTTGCGGAGACAAGCGTGAGTGGAAAAAAGCTGCCCCAAACCGCGCTGCGCGCCCTGCTGGCCTTGGCCGGCACCCTGGGTGCCTCCCTGGCGCTGGCGCAAGAGGTGACCCTCAAGGTTCACCACTTCTGGCCTCCCGGTGCGATGCCGCCCAGCAAGATTCTGCAGCCCTGGTGCGACAAGATCGCGGCGGACTCGGGTAACAAGATGAAATGCCAGATCTACCCGGCCATGCAGCTGGGCGGCACGCCGGCCCAGCTGATCGACCAGGCCAAGGACGGCGTCGTCGACATCGCCTTCACCTTGCCGGGCTACACGGCCGGTCGTTTCCCCATCATGGAGGTGTTCGAGCTGCCCTTCATGAACAACTCGGCCGAGGCCGGCGCGCGCGCCGCCTGGGACTTCTACGGCAAGTACGGCACGAAGGAGTTCCCCGGCATCCGGCCCTTGATGTTCAGCATCCATGATGAGGGCTATCTGCACAGCCGCGACAAGCCCATCAAGACCCTGGCCGATCTGAAGGGCATGAAGCTGCGCGCTCCGACCCGCCAGACCAACAAGCTGCTGGCCTCCCTCGGCGCCACGCCGGTGGGCATGCCGCTGCCGGCGGTGGCCGATGCGGTCAGCAAAGGCACGATCGACGGCTTCGCGCTGCCCTGGGAAGTGATCCCCTCGGTCAAGCTGCATGAGATGGTCAAGTACCACACCGAGACCGACAGCTCGCGCCCGGCGCTGTATTCGGCGCTGTTCATCCTGGCGATGAACCAGGCCAGGTACGACAGCCTGCCGGCCGATCTGAAGGCGGTGATCGACCGCAACAGCGGCGCGGCACTGTCGCAGCAGGCCGGCAAGACCTGGGACGAGAGCCAGGCGGTGGGCCGCAAGCCGGCGGTGGAGCGTGGCAACAGCTTCTACACCGTGCCGGCCGCCGAGGTGGACCTGTGGATCAAGGCCAGCCATCCGCTGTATGACGACTGGGTGGCCGATATGGACAAGCGCGGCCTGCCCGGCAAGCAGATGCTGAAGGACGCGCAGGACCTGCTGGCCAAGTACAAGAAGTGAGCGGGATGGGGGTGTTGCGGCGGCTGGCCCTGTGGAGCGCGCTGGCCGGTTGCCTGAGCGCCTGCCTGGTGGCGATGCTGACGGTGGCCAGCATCGTCGGCCGGTCCTGGCTGTCACGGCCGATTCCCGGCGATGTCGAGCTGAGCCAGTTCGGCATCGCGCTGTGCATCGCGCTGTGCCTGCCCTGGTGCCAGCTGCAGCGCGCCAACATCATCGTCGACTTCTTCACGCAGAAGCTGGGCTCGCGCTCGCGCGGCCTGCTGGATGGCATCGGCGCGCTGCTGCTGGCCCTGATGGTGGGCCTGCTGGCCTGGCGCACCGGCGTCGGCGCGCTGGCCGTGCGCGAGGCCGGCGAGACCACGATGATTCTGGACCTGCCGATGTGGATCAGCTATGCGGTGCTGGGGCCAGGTCTTGCGCTGACGGCACTGATCGCGCTGGTTCAGATGGGCCAGGACTTGCTGGGACCGAAGGGTAGAAATTCATGAGCGGCGCCGGTCTGGGCGCCAGCATCTTCGCCGCGATGCTGCTGCTGATGGCGCTGCGCGTGCCGATCGCGGCGGCCATGTTCATCCCCGGCGCCGTCGGCTATGCGCTGATGACCAGCGATATGGCCTTGCTGAACACGCTCAAGGGCAGCGCGGTGGCGCGGCTCTCGGTCTATGACCTGTCGGTGATTCCGCTCTTCCTGCTGATGGGCCAGTTCGCGACCCAGGGGGGCTTGAGCCGGGCGCTGTTCAAGGCGGCGGCGGCTTTTGTCGGCCATGTGCGCGGCGGCCTTGGCATGGCGGCCATCCTGTCGGCGGCGGCCTTCGGCGCGGTCTGCGGCTCGGCCGTGGCCACCTCGGCCACCATCACCCAGGTGGCCTATGGCCAGATGAAGGCCCATGGCTATGCCGGACGGCTTTCCACCGCGACGCTGGCCACCGGCGGCACCCTGGGCATCCTGATCCCGCCCTCTGTGCCCCTGGTGGTCTATGCCATCCTGACCGAGCAGAACATCGCCAAACTGTTTGCTGCGGCGATGCTGCCGGGGCTGCTGGCGGCCTTCGGCTATATCGTCGTGATCTGGCTGTACTGCCGGGCCCGGCCCGAGCTGGCCACGCCCAGCGAGCCGCTGCCCTGGAGCCAGCGCTGGCAGGCGCTGTGGGGCGTCTGGCCCATCGTCGTGATCTTCGGCCTGGTGTTCGGCGGCATCTATGGCGGGGTGTTCTCGCCGACCGAGGGCGCGGCGGTCGGCGCGGCCGCGACCCTGCTGCTGGGTCTGTTCAAGCGCGAGCTGGGCTGGGCCGGCATCAAGCGCAGCTTTCTCGGCACGGCCGAGACCACGGCCATGGTGTTCATGATCTTCCTGGGCGCCGACATGATGAACGCGGCGCTGGCGCTGACCCAGATGCCGGCCCATCTGGCCGCCTGGGTCGGCCAGCAAGACGTGGCCCCGCTGCTGATCGTGGCCGGCGTGCTGGCCTTCTACATCGTGCTGGGCTGCGTGATGGACGAGTTGTCGATGCTGCTGCTGACGATTCCGGTGATCTTCCCGACCATCATGGGACTGGATCTGTGGGGGCTGAGCGCCGAGCACAAGGCGATCTGGTTCGGCATCCTGGTGCTGACGACCGTGGGCATAGGCCTGCTGGCGCCGCCGGTGGGCCTGAACGTCTATGTGGTTAACAGCCTGGCCCGCGAGGTGCCGATGAGCGAGACCTACAAGGGCGTGATGCCCTTTCTGGCCTGGGATGGGCTGCGCCTGGCCTTGCTGCTGTGCTTCCCGGCGATCACGCTGGCGCTGGTGAAACTGCTGTAGCGGCCGCTGTTTTTCAACAAGCCGTCATCTGCGCCGCCTAAGCTGAGCAATTAGCAGCATGCCCGGCCACCCATGTCAGCCCAGCCCTCGGACGATTTCTACGGATCCACTCTGCTGAACCAGGCACAGGTGTTGGCCCTGGTGCGCACGACCGAGGCCGCACTGAGCCTGCGCCATGGCGCGCAATTCTTTGTCTGGACCCAGGGCAGCCTGCAGCAGTTGCTGCCGCATCAGCTGCTGCTGTGCGGCGCCTACCAGCGCAGCCACCGCGAGCTCGGCTTCGAGCTCTTCAACAGCAAGCCGCTGCCGGCCGCGCTGGCCACCTTGCTGAGCGAGCGTGGCGCCGCCTTGCCGGCCCAGTTGCAGGCGCTGTGGCTGCGCGGCGGCTGCCGGCCGCTGCGTGTGCAATTGCCGCCGGACAGCGGCGAGCCGGTCTGCGGCCTGCTGCGCCAGGCTGGCTATGAGGAGTTGCTGGTGCACGGCGTGTCGCGGCCGCAGCGCCCCAGCGAGATCGAAAGCTTCTTCGTGCTGGCGCGCCAGGACGGCGGCTATAGCGAACATCAGCAGGTGCTGCTGCAGCTGCTGATGCCGCATCTGCACAGCAGCTGGCTGCGCGTCCAGTGCGAGATGCCGGAGCCGGCCGCGGGGCCGCAGGCGGGTGTGAGCCTGACCCAGCGCGAGCAGGAGGTGCTGGAAGGCTTGCGCCAGGGCCTGAGCAACCATGACATCGGCTGCAACCTGGCCATCAGCGCGCTGACCGTCAAGAACCATGTGCAGCGCATCCTGCGCAAGCTCGGCGCCAGCAACCGCGCCCATGCGGTGGCGCTGGCGCTCAAACCCTGGGATGGCGGTGTCGAAGCCCGTTGATGCGGCGATCGGCGGCGTCTCGCTCGCCTAGACTGCACGCCAGCAGAGGCGCATCGACGCCTCGCTGACCGCCATTGCGAGGGAGTGTGCGATGTGGAGAACGAGGAGGCTGCTGCGCCTGGGCCTGCTGTGCCTGGCCGTGCTGTCGGAGCCGGTGCTGGCGGTGGGGCCGGCCGAGCCCACCATCACCTGGAATCTGTCCGACTGGCCGCCGTTTCATCTGCTGCCCGGCGGCCAGGCGCCGGCGTCGGCCGAACAGCTTGGCGAGGGCTTGATGGACGGTTTTCTGCGTCTGGTGCTGGGCCAGCTGCCGCAGTACCGGCATCGCTTCGTCGTGCTCAACGGCCCGCGCGCCGAGGTCGAGCGCAAGGCCGGCCTGCAGCTGTGCTCGCCGACCTCGATGCGCACGCCCGAGCGGCTGGCGCAGCGCCTGTTCACGCCGGCCCTGCTGGCCGGCCAGCTGCAGCTGGTGCTGCGACGCGAGCGGCTGCAGGAGATCGCGCGAGGGCGCAGCAGCGTCTCGCTGCGCGAACTCTCGGCGCGCGCCGAGCTGCACGGGCTGGTGATGAGCCAGCGCCACTACGGCGCCGATCTGGCGCCCTGGCTGAGGCCGGCCCCCGATGGCAATGTGCAGACCATGGTGGCGCCACGCGCCGGCAATCTGCTGACCATGCTCAGCGCCGGCCGCATGGACTTCACGCTGGAATACCCGATGGTGGTCGGCTATCACCAGCTGGGCCAGCCGGCCGAGCTGGTGAGCCTGCCGATCGAGGAGCTGGGCGAGTCGCCGGTCGGCTATTTCTCCTGCAATCGCAGCGACTGGGGCAGGGGGGTGATCAAGGACATCGACCGCGCGCTGCGTGCGGTGGCGGCGCGGCCTGAGCAGGTCTTGCCGCTGTACCGGCGCTGGCTCAGCGAGGAGCAGTTCGCCCGTGAGGCGCCCGGGCTGCGGCGCTTTCTGGCGCAGCGCGCCCGCGGCGGGCCGCGCATCGAGTAGGCGTCGGCCCGGCTCAGCGGCGCCGTGCCAGGGCTTGCGCCAGCGCGGCCAGGACCAGGCCTGCGGCGATGCCCAGCGCATCGGCCAGCACATCGCGCCAATCGGCCGAGCGCGGCGGCAGCTGCGATTGCAGCAGCTCGATCAGCACGCCATAGCCCAGCAGCCCCAGCGGGCCCCACAGCCAGCGTGAGCGCATGGTGCTGGCGCCCACAAAGGCGCAAAAGCCCAGCGCACCGAAGGCCAGCAGGTGGTTAAGCTTGTCCCAGCCGCTGTCCAGCGTCGGTGGCGGGGCGGAGGACAAGGCCAGATAGCTGATCACCAGCAGCAGCACGGCCAGCAGGAGCTGCCAGGCCCGGCGGTGTTGCGGCGCAATCAGCCAGGCGGCCAAGGCTTGAGACAAGATCAGAGCTCCATCAACAAAAAAGCCACCCCCTCTCGGGAGTGGCTTCTTACGTTTTTTTGGTGCCGGAGAGATGAATCGAACACCCGACCTTCTCATTACGAATGAGCTGCTCTACCGACTGAGCTACACCGGCTATCAAGCCCGCGATTCTAGCAGGAACTATTTTGTCGAATCAAGATGGTAGGCGGTGATGCGCTCGACTTCGTTCTTCGAGCCCAACACCACGGCCACCCGCTCATGCAGCTTGCCCGGCTGCAGCTCCATGATGCGCTGGCGCGCATTGGTGGCCGCGCCGCCGGCCTGCTCGACCAGAAAGGCCATCGGATTGGCCTCGTACATCAGGCGCAGCTTGCCGGCCTTGCCGGGCTCGCGCTTGTCCCAGGGGTAGAGGAAGACGCCGCCGCGGGTCAGGATGCGATGCACATCGGCCACCATCGAGGCGATCCAGCGCATATTGAAGTCCTTGGCGCGCGGGCCGGTGGTGCCGGCCAGGCATTCGTCGATATAGCGGGTCACCGGGGCATCCCAGTGGCGCATATTCGACATATTGATCGCGAACTCCTTGGTGTCCTCGGGGATCTTGATGTCGTCGGCGGTCAGCACCCAGGAGCCCTGCTCGCGGTCCAAGGTGAACATCGCGACGCCGTCGCCCACCGTCAGCACCAGCGTGGTCTGCGGGCCGTAGACGCAGTAGCCGGCGGCGACCTGGGCCGTGCCGGGCTGCAGGAAGTCTTCCTCGCTGACACCCTTGCCGCCCTCGGGCTTGGTCAGCACCGAGAAGATCGTGCCGATCGAGACATTGACGTCGATATTGGACGAGCCGTCCAGCGGGTCGAACATCAAGAGGTACTCGCCCTGCGGGAAGCGGTTGGGCACGACGTAGATGCCTTCCATTTCCTCGCTGGCCATGGCCGCCAGATGGCCGCCCCATTCATTGGCCTCGATCAGCACCTCGTTGGCGATGATGTCGAGCTTCTTCTGCACCTCGCCCTGCACGTTTTCCGAGCCGGCCGTGCCCAGCACATCGCCGAGCGCACCCTTGTTGACGCTGATGGCGATGCGCTTGCAGGCGCGCGCCACCACTTCGATCAGCAGGCGCAGCTCCTGCGGGATGTGGCCGTGCTGGCGCTGTTGTTCGATCAGGTACTGGGTCAGGCTGATGCGACGGGTCATGGGGTCAATCCTTTGCGAGTCTTCAGGAACCGGAGGCCAGTGCGCGCTCGACGATCTCGCGCACATCGTTGGACAGATCGGGTTTGGCCGCGACGCGGGCGATGGCCTCGCGGGCGGCGCTGCGGTAGGGCTCGGCCAGCGCGGTCCAGCGGTCCATGCCGCGCGCCAGGCGGCTGGCGACCTGCGGGTTGATCGCATCGAGCGCCAGCACCTGCTCGGCCCAGAACACATAGCCGGCCGCGTCGGCCCGGTGGAAGGCCGCCGGGTTGAACAGGCACAGCGAGAAGATCAGGCTGCGTGCACGGTTGGGGTTCTTCAGGCTGAAGTCGGGGTGCTGCAGCAGCTGGCGCACCTTGGCGAAGGTACGGCCGCCGTGCTCGGCGGCGCGGGCCTGGAGCGCGAACCATTTGTCTATCACCAGCGCATCGTCCTTGAACAGCGCGTGGAACTTGGCCAGCGCCGGTTCGGCCAGCTCGGCATGGCCGTTGACCAGGGCGGCCAGCGCGCCCAGGCGGTCGGTCATATTGCCGGCGTCCTTGAAGCGCTGGTAGGCGCGGCCCAGCCAGACGCCGGCATCGGGTCGGCTCTGTGCTTTCGCATCCAGCACCAGCATGGCCAGCGCCAGATTGGCCAGCGCACGCTTGCCCGAGGACACCGGGTCGGGCGTGTAGCCGCCCTTGATCTGGTTGGCCTCGAAGGCCGCGATCCAGTCCTCGCGCAACGCGGCGGCGAGCTGGACCTGCGCAGCCTCGACGGCGGCATGGATGGCTTGCGGATCGACCACCTCGAGCTGCTCGGCGATATAGGCCTCGCCGGGCAGGGTCAGGGCCAGCTCCTTGAAGGCGGCGTCCAGCCCGGCGTGGTTCAGCACCGCGCGCATCGCGTCGATGAAGGCGCTGTCCAGCTGCAGCGGCTGGCCGCTGCGCACCGCACCGAGGATGCGGTTCAGCGCCAGGCGCTGGCCGGCCTCCCAGCGGTTGAAGGCGTCGGCGTCATGGGTCAGCAGCACCAGCAGTTCGGCGTCGCTCAGACCGTCGTCCAGCAGCACCGGGGCCGAGAAGCCGCGCAGCAGCGAGGGCACCGGCTCGACGGCGATGTCCTGGAAGGTGAAGCGCTGCTCGGCCTCATCCAGCACCAGCAACTGCTCGGCCAGGGCGGTACCGTCACGGCCGAGCAGGCCGGTGACGACCGGGATCACCTGCGGGGGCTGGCCCTTGTTGCTCTGGGTCAGCGTCAGCGTGTAGCTGCGCGCCGCAGCGTCGTAGCTGCCGCGGGCTTGCACGCGCGGCGTGCCGGCCTGGCTGTACCAGCGCTTGAACGCGTCCAGCCGGGTGCTCAGGGCCGAGCCCGGGTTGGCATCGGCGATGGCTTGCGCAAAATCGTCGCAGGTCACGGCCTGGCCGTCATGGCGCTCGAAGTACAGGCTCATGCCCTTCTCGAAGCCGGCCCGGCCGACCAGGGTCTGGTACATGCGCACGACCTCGGAGCCCTTTTCGTAGACCGTCGCGGTGTAGAAATTATTGATCTCCACATAGCTGTCGGGGCGCACCGGATGGGCCATCGCGCCGGAGTCCTCCGGGAACTGCATCGCACGCAGGCCGCGCACATCCTGGATGCGGCAGACCGCCCGCGCGCTGGGCGTGGCGGCCATGTCCATCGAGAACTCCTGATCGCGGAACACGGTCAGGCCTTCCTTCAGCGAGAGCTGGAACCAGTCGCGGCAGGTGACGCGGTTGCCGGTCCAGTTGTGGAAATACTCGTGCGCGACGATCGATTCGATGCGGGCGAAGTCCACGTCGGTCGCGGTGGCCGGGCTGGCCAGCAGGGCCGAGGTGTTGAAGATGTTCAGGCCCTTGTTCTCCATCGCGCCCATATTGAAGTCGGACACGCCGACCACCATGAAGCGCTCCAGGTCCAGCGGCAGCTTGAAGCGGGCCTCGTCCCAGACCATGGACGCGATCAGCGAGTTCATCGCATGCTCGGTCTTCTCCAGATCGCCGCGGCGCACATAGACCTGCAGCAGATGGTCCTTGCCGGCGCGGGTGCGCACGCGCTGTTCGCGCGCCACCAGATCGCCCGCCACCAGGGCGAACAGATAGGAGGGCTTCGGGAAGGGGTCGTGCCATTTGGCGAAGTGCTTGCCGGCCGGTCCTTCCAGGTCGCCGCTCTCCACAAGATTGCCGTTGGACAGCAGTACCGGGTACTTGGCCTTGTCGGCGCGCAGCAGCACCGTGTAGACCGCCATCACATCGGGGCGGTCCAGGAAATACGTGATGCGGCGGAAGCCTTCGGCCTCGCATTGCGTGAAGAAGCTACCGCCCGAGGTGTAGAGGCCGCTGAGCGTGGTGTTCTTGTCCGGCGCGCAGCTGTTGCGGATCTCCAGCGCGAAGTCGGCGTCGGGCACGTTGTCGATGATCAGCTCGCCGCCTTCCTGGCGGAAGGACACGCTCTCGCCATTGATCAGCACGCGCAGCAGGTTCAGTTCCTCGCCATGCAGGCGCAGCGGGCCGTGCGGCACGGCATGGTTGCGCTCCAGCTGCATCTTGCTGGTGACCAGGGTCTTGGCCGGATCGAGATCGAAGGTCAGATCGACCGTGCGGATCCAGAAGGTCGGCGCCAGATAGTCTTCGCGGCGGATCAAGGTGGCAGAGCCTTCACGCATGGTGCTTGTTCTCAGTGTTGTTGTGTGGCCCGGCGCACGGCGCCGGGTGTCTCGTCGGTCTCAGACGCCTTGCTTCAGGCTGGCCGAGATAAAGGCATCGAGATCGCCGTCCAGCACTTTCTGCGTGGCCGAGGTCTCGTAGTTGGTGCGCAGATCCTTGATGCGGCTCTGGTCCAGCACATAGCTGCGGATCTGGTGGCCCCAGCCCACATCGGTCTTGGTGTCCTCGAGCTTTTGCTGCTCTTCCATGCGCTTGCGCATCTCATGGTCGTACAGGCGCGAGCGCAGGCGCTTCCAGGCCACGTCGCGGTTGCTGTGCTGGCTGCGGCCGTCCTGACACTGCACGACGATGCCGGTCGGGATATGGGTCAGGCGCACCGCCGAGTCGGTCTTGTTGATGTGCTGGCCGCCGGCGCCCGAGGCGCGGAAGGTGTCGGTGCGCACATCGGCCGGGTTGATGTCGATCTCGATCGAGTCATCGACTTCCGGATAGACGAACAGCGAGGCAAAGCTGGTGTGGCGGCCACCCGAGCTGTCGAAGGGGCTCTTGCGCACCAGGCGGTGCACGCCGGTCTCGGTGCGCAGCAGGCCGAAGGCGTACTCGCCCTCGACCTTGATGGTGGCGCTCTTGATGCCGGCCACATCGCCGTCGGTCTGGTCTTCCAGTGTCGTCTTGAAGCCCTTGCGCTCGGCATACTTCAGGTACTGGCGCAAGAGCATGCCGGCCCAGTCGCAGGCCTCGGTGCCACCGGCGCCGGCCTGGATGTCGACAAAGCAGTTCAGCGGATCGGCCGGGTTGTTGAACATGCGGCGGAATTCCAGCTGCTCGACGATTTCGGCCAACTTGGCCGCATCGGCCTCGATGCCTTCGAGGCCGGCGAAGTCGTCCTCGGCCTTGCTCATCTCGTAGAGCTCGAGGTTGTCGGCCAGATTGCTGCTCAGATGGTCGATGGTCTGGACCACGTTCTCCAGCGTGCGCTTTTCCTTGCCCAGCTCCTGGGCGCGCTTGGGCTCGTTCCAGACACTGGGGTTCTCCAGCGCGGCGTTGACCTCGTTCAGCCGCAGTGCTTTGCGGTCGTAGTCAAAGATACCCCCTTAGCGCGTCAGTACGCGCTGTCAGGTCGGCCAGGCTGCTGCCGATGGTGTTGATACGTTCGATGTCCATGGGATTCCGTGTTTTTGGGTTGCCGGCGCGGGAGCGCTCGCAAGCGCGCTATTTTTACATGGACGACCCGGGCGGGATTTCCCGGTGTGCGGGGCCCGGTGTGGCGGGTTCAAGGGTTATCGATAGTGGGGCCGCCCCAGGGTGGGGCGTGTTTGTCAGAAATCTGTAAGCGCTGCGGTCGCACAGTGCGGTCAGCGCACGCGAGACCCCACATGCTTTTGCTGACATCATCCTTAAAGCTGATCGCCGAGATCGCCTTACTGGCCATGGCCGGTCAATGGCTGCTAGGCCTGCTGGCCGGCCAGAAACGCGAGGGCAATTTCTTCTACCGCCTGCTGCAGGTGCTGACCCAGCCCTTTGTGAGGCTGACTCGGGCGATCAGCCCGCGCGTCGTGCTGGACCGCCACATCCCGCTGGCCGCCTTCCTGCTGGTGCTGAGCCTGTGGCTGGTGGTGACGGTGGTCAAGATCAATCTCTGCCTGCAGATCGGAGTGGCGCAATGTCAGTGAACACCCTGCAATCCGGCAAGACCTGGCCCTATCGCCTGCTGAAGCTGCGCGCCATCACCGCCCTGGTTTTCGGCCGCCACGAGCAGGCCGAGCAGATCTTTGACGAGATGCTGCGACGCTGGCCGCAGGACAGCTATGCCCTGGCCAGCCGTGCCCATCTGCGCTCGCAGCGCGGCGCGCGCGGCGAGGCGATTGCCGATCTGCAGGCCCTGGTCGCGGCAGCACCGCAGCGCAGCGCCGGCGACTGGTTCAATCTGGCCTATCTGCTGGAGGCCGAGAGCCGGCTGGAAGAGGCCGAGACCGCCTTCCGCCAGGCCGTGTCGCTGGACACCAAGCTGGACCGGGCCTGGTACGGCCTGGGCCTGTGCCTGATACGCATGCAACGCTTCGAGGAGGCCCTGGCCGCCCTCAGGCGCAACACCGAACTGCAACCCATGAGCCCTTACGGCTGGTACCAGCTGGCCCGGGTGCATGTGGACCGTCAGGAGCCCGACGAGGCAAGGCGCATCATCGCCCACCTCAAGGGCTTCGAGCCCAAGGTCGCCGCGCAACTGGAGCGCGAGACCGGCCTGCTCGCCTGACGGGCGTTCCCACGCAGGCTGCGCGCTGTTGGTGCAGGGGGACGCATCGGTGCCCGGACCGCCGCCAGGCGGGCCGGCCTTGCTTACAACGCGATGGAGACGACAGCGATGCAGTTATCCGACCGACACCGCCAGTACTGGCAGAAGAACCTGCGAATCACAGGAATTCTGCTGGCGATCTGGTTCGTGGTGACCTTTGTCGTGGGCTTCTACGCCCGCGAACTGAACTTCACCTTTTTTGGCTGGCCGTTCAGCTTCTGGGTCGCATCCCAGGGGGCGCTGATCGTCTACTGCCTGATCATCTGGTTCTACGCGAGCTATATGAATCGCCTGGACCAGGAACACGGCGTTGCCGAGGATGAATGACATGGCAGGCTCAACACCCTCAAGCGCCGGCGGCACCTTCAGTGCCGCCTCCAACGTTGCCTTCAAAAAGCAGCTCAACAAGGTCTACACCTGGTACACGGGCGGCTTCATCGTCTTCATCATCGCGCTGGCGATCCTGGAGCAGATGGGCCTGCCGCGCCAGTACATCGGCTTCATCTTCCTGATCTCCACCGTGCTGCTGTATGCGGGCATCGGCTTCATGAGCCGCACCTCGGATGCCAGCGAGTACTACGTGGCCGGCCGGCGGGTGCCGGCGATGTACAACGGCATGGCCACCGGCGCCGACTGGATGTCCGCCGCATCCTTCATCGGCATGGCCGGCACGCTTTATCTGACCGGCTATGGTGGCCTGGCCTTCATCATGGGCTGGACCGGCGGCTACTGCCTGGTGGCGCTGTTCCTGGCGCCCTATCTGCGCAAGTTCGGCCAGTTCACGATCCCCGACTTCCTGGGCGCGCGCTATGAGGGCAATCTGCCGCGCATCCTGGGCGTGATCGCCGCCATCCTGTGCTCCTTCACCTATGTGGTGGCGCAGATCTATGGCGTCGGTCTGATCACCGCGCGGCTCTCGGGGCTGGCCTTCGAGATCGGGGTCTTTGTCGGTCTGGCCGGCATCCTGGTCTGTTCCTTCCTGGGCGGCATGCGGGCCGTCACCTGGACCCAGGTGGCCCAGTACATCATCCTGATCATTGCCTACCTCGTGCCGGTGATCTGGCTGTCGGTCAAGCAGACCAATATCCCGGTGCCACAGGCCATCTACGGCTACCAGCTGGAGAAGGTCAGCGCGGCCGAGAAGAAGATCAAGGCCGATCCGAAGGAGCTGGAGGTCATCGAGATCTTCAAGGCCCGCGCGGCCGAGTTCGATGCCAAGCTCAAGGATGTGCCGGCCGCGATGGCTGCAGACAAGGCTGCGGCCGAGAGCAAGCTGGCCGCGCTGAAGGCGGCCAATGCCCCGGCGGCCGAGGTCGAGGCGGCGCAAAAGGCGTTGGCGGCCCTGCCGGCCACCGAGGCCGATGCCAAGAAGGCCTGGACGGCCGGCAAGACCGCCAATGAGGCGCGCGCCAAGCCGCTGGCCGGCATGCCGACCCACGGCCAGCAGTTTGCCGGCGATCCCAATGGTGACGAGAAGGCGAAGAAGACCTTCGACGAATCGCGCCGCAACTTCCTGGCTCTGGTGTTCTGCCTGATGGTGGGGACGGCCGCGCTGCCGCACATCCTGATGCGCTACTACACCACGCCCTCGGTCAGGGAGGCGCGCGAGTCGGTGACCTGGAGCCTGTTCTTCATCTTCCTGCTCTACTTCACCGCGCCGGCCCTGGCCGTGCTGGTCAAGTACGAAGTCTTCACCGTGCTGGTGGGCACGCCGTTCGATCAGTTGCCGGCCTGGATCAACAACTGGGCCAAGGTCGACCCGGCCCTGCTGGCGGTGGCCGATGTCAACAAGGACGGCATCTTCCAGCTCGGCGAGATGAGGATAGGTGGCGACATCATCGTGCTGGCCACGCCGGAGATCGGTGGCCTGCCCTATGTGATCTCGGGCATGGTGGCGGCCGGCGGCCTGGCGGCGGCGCTGTCCACCGCCGACGGCCTGCTGCTGACCATTGCCAATGCGCTGAGCCACGATGTCTATTACAAGATGATCGACCCGAACGCCTCGACCGCCCGCCGCGTCACCATCTCCAAGGTGTTGCTGCTGGTGGTGGCGCTGGCTGCGGCCTATGTCGCGGCGCAGAAGCCGGCCGACATCCTGTTCCTGGTCTCCGCTGCGTTCTCGTTCGCGGCCGCTGCCTTCTTCCCGGCCCTGGTGCTGGGGGTGTTCTGGAAGCGCGCCAACAAATGGGGTGCGTCGCTGGGCATCGCGGCCGGTCTGGGCATCACCTTCTACTATATGGTGACGACCCAGCCCTGGCTGCGCGGCGTGTTCGGCGTGACCTCGCCGATCGAGCTGTGGTGGGGGATCCTGCCGATCTCGGCCGGCCTGTTCGGCGTGCCGCTGGGCTTTGCGGTGATCATCATCGTCAGCCTGATCACGCCGGCGCCGAGCAAGGACACGCAGGAGTTGGTCGAGCATGTGCGCTATCCGGACCTGCGTCTGGGCAAGGCCTGATGCTTCTTTGATCAAGTCTTGATCTGAATCGGCCCCGCAGCTTGCTGCGGGGCTTTTTTCATGAATGATCACCCCATGAGCGATCCACCTCACGCCACGCCGTCCGCCAGTCTGCTGGGACATCTGCGCAGCGAGCTGAGTGCGCATGCCCCGTTCGCGCAGATGCAGGCCGCCCATGTGGAGCGCTTCCTGGCCGCGGCCAGCCAGGCCTATTACGGCCCGGGCGAGCTGCTGCTGGCGCCGGAGCAGGGGCCGGTCGAGCATCTGCTGTTCGTTCGCCAGGGAGCGGTGACGGCCCAGCGCGGCATCGCCGAGGCCACCGGCGGCTTTCATTTCGAACCGGGTGATTTCTTCCCGGTCGGCGCGCTGATGGGCGCGCGCGCCGTCACCGCCACCTACACCTCGCAGGGCGATACTTTCTGCTTGCTGCTGCCGGCGGCCGAAGTGCATGGACTGGCCCGGGTGAGCGCGCCTTTTGCCGATTTCCTGAACCGCCGCGTCGCGCAGTTTCTGGCGCTATCGCGCCGTGCGCTGCAGGTGGCCTACTCCTCGCAGACCCTGTCCGAGCAGTCGATGGAGACGCCGCTGGCCCAGCTGGCCCGCAAATCACCGACCGGCGTCGCGCCCGAGACCCCGCTGGCGCAGGCCCTGCTGCTGATGCACCAGCAACACATCGGCTCGGTGCTGGTGCTGGACGCCGCCGGCGCGCCGCTGGGCATCCTGACCCGCCACGATGTGCTGGCGCGCATCACCTTGCCGCAACTGCTGCTGGCCACGCCGATCGCCGCCGTGATGAGTACGCCGGTGCTGTGCCTGCGCGGCGAGGACACGGCCCAGGACGCGGCGCTGCTGATGTCGCGCCACGGCCTGCGCCATGTGCCGGTGCTTGGCGAGGGTGGGGCGGTCGTGGGCATCGTCTCGGAGCGCGATCTGTTCGCGATGCAGCGCCTGTCGCTCAAGCAGGTCAGCACGGCGATACGCAATGCCCAGGATGTGGACACGCTGCGCGTGGTGGCCCAGGACATCCGCCGCTTCGCCCGCAATCTGCTGGGCCAGGGCGTGGCGGCGCGGCAGCTGACCGAGCTGATCTCCCATCTCAACGATGTGCTGACCCAGCGCCTGCTGCAGCTGCTGGCCGAAGCCCATGGGCTGGACATGGGCCGGGCCTGCTGGCTGGCCTTTGGCTCCGAGGGGCGCGGCGAGCAGACCATTGCCTCCGACCAGGACAACGGCCTGATATTCGAGAGCAGCGACCCCGCCGCCGACCGGCCGCGCTGGCTGGCGTTTGCGCGGGCGGCCAACGAGGCCCTCGATGCCTGCGGCTACCCGCTGTGCAAGGGCCAGGTGATGGCCGGCAACCCGGCCTGCTGCCTGAGCCAACAGGAGTGGCTGGAAGCCTTCAGCGCCTGGATGGAGCACGGCGCGCCGGAGGACTTGCTGAAGGCTAGCATCTACTTCGACTTCCGGCCGATCTGGGGCGAGGCCAGGCTGGCGCGGCCGCTGCGCGCCCTGGTCAGCGACCATGCGGCGCGGCTGCCGCGCTTCATGCGCCAGATGGCCGAAAACGCGCTGCGCAACCGCACGCCGCTGAACTGGCTGGGCGCGGTCGAGGCCCAGCAGATCGGCGGCCGCGAGGGTGTGGACCTGAAGCTCGGCGGCACGGCCCTGTTTGTCGATGTGGCCCGGCTCTACGCGCTGGCCCATGGCGTGGCCGAGACCGGCACCCGGGCCCGTTTCGAGGCCCTGGGACAGGTGCTGCAGGCGCCCGCGCACGAGCGCGAGGGCTGGGTCGGCGCCTTCGAGTTCTTGCAGATGCTCAGGCTGCGGGTGCAGGGCGCTGCCGCCCACCCCAACTGGATCGCGCTGGACGAACTCAATGACATCGACCGCCGTGTGCTCAAGGAGAGCTACAAGGTGGCGCGTCGCCTGCAGCAGCGCCTGGAACTGGACTATCTGCGATGAGCGGCTGGTGGCAGCGCCTGACAGGCCGCGGCAGCGTCGATGCACAGCAGCGCTGGGTGGTGCTCGATGTCGAGACCACCGGGCTGGACCTGGAACGCGACCGGCTGCTGGCGATCGCGGCCATCGCGGTGGAGCTCAGGCCCGAGCCCCGCATCCTGCTGGGAGACAGTTTCGAGATCCTGCTGCGCCAGGACGAGGCCCGGCCCGTGCCGGCCGACTACAAGGCCAATATCCTGCTGCACGGCATCGGCCTGGCGGCCCAGCGCAGCGGCGTCGAGCCGGCGACGGCGCTGCGGGCCTTTGAGCAGTGGGCCGGCGCGGCGCCGCTGCTGGCCTTCCATGCAGCGTTTGACGAGGCCATGATCCAGCGCGAGATGGGCCGGCTGCTGGGCCGCCGCCTGTCCAACCGCTGGCTGGACCTGGAGCCGGTGGCCGCCGTGTTGCATGCCCAGGGGCGGCGGCGCTCGCTGGACGAGTGGATGGCGCACTTCGGCATTCGCTGCGCACAGCGCCATCAGGCCGCCGCCGACACGCTGGCCACGGCCGAGTTGCTGCTGCGGCTGTGGCCGGCCTTGCGCGAGCGGGGCGAGACCCGCTTCAGCGATCTGCGCCGCATCGCCGGCCAGCGGCGCTGGCTGGCCGCCTGAGCTCTGGGTGCCGACCCCGCCCCCACCCCTGTGGCACACTCGCGCGCTTCAAGATTTAGCCTTGGCTTTCGCTGTTTTGGACAAGATCCTGCTTCAAATTGCCGCCGAACTGAAGGTTCGCCCGGCCCAGATCAACGCGGCGGTGGAGCTGCTCGATGGCGGTGCCACCGTGCCCTTCATCGCCCGCTACCGCAAGGAAGTCACCGACGGCCTGGACGACATCCAGCTGCGCGAGCTGGAGTCGCGCCTGGGCTATCTGCGCGAGCTGGAGGACCGCCGCGCCGCCGTGCTCAAGAGCATCGCGGAGCAGGGCAAGCTGACGCCGGAGCTGCAGGCCGCGATCCTGGCCGTGCCGACCAAGCAGGAGCTCGAAGACCTCTACCTGCCCTATAAGCAAAAGCGCCGCACCAAGGGCATGATCGCCCGCGAGGCCGGCCTGGAGCCGCTGGCCGACAAGCTGTTTGCCGACCCGATGCTGGACCCGCAGGCCGAGGCGCCGGCCTTCGTCAACGCGGAACTGGGCTTTGCCGATGCTTTCGCCGTGCTGGACGGCGTGCGCGACCTGCTCAGCGAGCGCTGGGCCGAGGACGCCTTGCTGATCGGCAAGCTGCGCGAATGGCTGTGGGCCGAGGGCCTGTTCAAGTCCAAGCTGATGGACGGCAAGGACGAGAACAACCCGGACATCTCCAAGTTCCGCGACTATTTCGACTACGCCGAGCCCATCCGTACCGTGCCCTCGCACCGTGCGCTGGCGGTGTTTCGCGGCCGCACGCAGGAGTTTCTCGATGCCAAGCTGGTGCTGGACGAGGAGATCGTGGCCGGCCAGCCCGGCCTGGCCGAGGGGCGCATCGCCCGCCACCTGGGCTGGAGCCCCGCCGGCCGGGCCGGCGACACCTTGATCCGCAAGACCGTGGCCTGGACCTGGAAGGTCAAGCTCAGCATGAGCCTGGAACGCGATCTGTTCTCGCGCCTGCGCGAGGAGGCCGAGAAGGTGGCGATCAAGGTGTTCGCCGAGAACCTGCGCGATCTGCTCTTGGCCGCACCGGCCGGCAAGCGCGTCGTGATGGGGCTGGACCCGGGCATACGCACCGGTGTCAAGGTGGCGGTGGTGTCGGACACCGGCCGTGTGCTGGACACACATACCGTCTACCCGCACGAGCCACGCAAGGACTGGGAGGGTTCGCTGCACACGCTGGGTCGCCTGGTGGCCACGCACGGCGTCAATCTGATCGCGATCGGCAATGGCACGGCCAGCCGCGAGACCGACAAGCTGGCCGCCGACCTGATCAAGCGCATCCAGCAGCTTGCGCCCGGCACCATCATCGAGAAGGTGGTCGTCAGCGAAGCCGGCGCCTCGGTCTACTCGGCCTCCGAGTTCGCCTCCAAGGAGCTGCCGGACCTGGATGTGTCGCTGCGCGGCGCCGTGTCGATCGCGCGCCGCCTGCAGGATCCGCTGGCCGAGTTGGTCAAGATCGATCCGAAGAGCATAGGCGTCGGCCAGTACCAGCACGATGTCAACCAGAGCGAGCTGGCCAAGACCCTGGACGCCGTCGTCGAGGACTGCGTGAACTCGGTGGGCGTGGATCTGAACACCGCGTCGGCACCCCTGCTGGCGCGGGTCTCGGGCCTTTCGGGCACGGTGGCGGCATCGATCGTGCGATGGCGCGATGCCAATGGCGCCTTCAAGGACCGTCAGCAACTGCTGGCTGTGACGGGCCTGGGCCCCAAGACCTTCGAGCAGTCGGCCGGTTTCCTGCGCATCCGTGACGGCGAGAATCCGCTGGACCTGACCGGCGTCCACCCCGAGACCTACCCGGTGGTACAGAAGATCATGGCGGCGGTGCAGCGCCCGGTGGCCGACATCATGGGCAAGAGCGATGTGATCCGCACGCTGAAGCCCGAGGCCTTTGCCGACGACAAGTTCGGCGCGATCACCGTCAAGGACATCCTGACCGAGCTGGAGAAGCCGGGTCGCGATCCGCGCCCGGACTTCAAGGTGGCGCGCTTCAACGACGGCGTCGAGGACATCAAGGACCTGACCGAAGGCATGGTGCTGGAGGGCACGGTGTCCAATGTCGCGCAGTTCGGCGCCTTCATCGACCTGGGCGTGCACCAGGACGGCCTGGTCCATGTCAGCCAGCTGGCCAACAAGTTCGTCAGCGATGCGCGCGAGGTCGTCAAGACCGGCGACATCGTCAAGGTGAGGGTGCTGGAGGTCGACCTGGCCCGCAAGCGCATCTCGCTGACGATGAAGCTCGATGCCGCGCCGGCCCCGCGCGGCACCGCCAAGGCCGATAACAGCTACCGCCCGGCCGCGCGCAACGAGCGCCCGGCCGCCGGCCGCGCACCGGCCGCAGCGCCCAGCGGCGGCAATGCGATGGCCGCGGCCTTTGCCAAGCTGCAGACCAAGCGCTGACCGACACTCTGGAGTAATTCTTGAACCGACACGCCGCCGCCACTGTTGTCGTCTGTGCCCTGAGCACCCTGCCATCCGCGTGGGCGCAGGACATGCCCGGAGGACCGCCCGAGCCGACGGTGCAGCCTGGCAACCGACTGGATCGGGTCGAGATCCAGTCGCGCCCGCAAAGCGATACCGATCTGCGCCGCCGCTCGCCGGTGGCCAAGCAGATCTACGGCCGCGAGGAGATCGACAAGTACGGCGACCAGAACGTGGCCGATGTGCTCAAGCGCCTGCCCGGCGTCAATATGCAGGACGGCGCGCCACGCATGCGCGGCCTGGGCGCCGGCTACACGCTGATACTGATCAACGGCGATCCGGCCCCGCCGGGTTTTGCCCTGGACCAGCTGAACCCGGCCCAGGTCGAGCGCATCGAGGTGACCAAGGGCCCCAGCGCCGACCAGAGCGCCCAGGCGGTGGCCGGCGCGATCAACATCATCCTGAAGGAGGCGCCGCGCACCTCGCAGCGCGATCTGCGCCTGGCCCTGGGCTATAGCGTGCAGCGCCCGGTGCCCTCGGCCACCTTCACCTTTGGCGAGCGCATCGGCCCGGTGTCGCTGGCGGTGCCGGTCTCGGCGTTTGAGTGGCGCGGCCGCAATGAGTTCGTCATCGAGCGCTTTGCGCCTGGCACTGACGAGTACCGTTCGCCCTCGCGCGCCATCCAGCGCCAGCAGCAGGCCTTCTGGGGCCATGGTTTCAATACCTCGCCGCGCCTGAGCTGGAAGCTCAGCGACGAGCAGACCCTGACTCTGCAGGGCTTCGCCCAGCGCGGCTACTGGAACAACCGCAACCGCTTCGACGACCAGATCTTGCTGGGCGAGCCCAGCCTGGACGATGACAGCCACAACAACGGCACCTGGCAGGTGCTGCGCGGCAATGCCAATTGGGTGAACCGCTTTGCCGACTCGCAGCGCATCGAGCTGAAGGCGGGGGTGCAGGACGCGCAGAACCGCTTCACCAACCGCAGCTTCCGCAATGACGTGATCTGGCGCCTTTCCGAAGGTGAGAACCATGACCGCAACTTCACGCAGTCCGGCAAGTACGCCCGGCTGCTGGGCGAGGAACACAGCCTGACGGTGGGCTGGGATCTGGAGTGGCGCAAGCGCGACGAGGAGCGCAGCGTCACCGAGAACGGCAGGCCGCAGCTGGCCGGTATCGAGGGGCTGCCCTTCACGGCCCGCATCGAGCGCCAGGCCTTCTTCGTGCAGGACGAGTGGGAGCTGTCGCCGCAGTGGTCCACCTATCTGGGCCTGCGCACCGAGCGCATCGCCACCGTGAGCCGTGGCAGCGAGGTGGCCTCGCGCAGCACCAGCCGCGTGACGACGCCGCTATGGCATCTGAATTACAAGCTCGACCCCAAGGGCCGCGACCTGATCCGCGCCAGCCTGACGCGCAGCTACAAGGCGCCGGATCTGAACGCCTTGCTGGCTCGCCCGGGCATCAATGGCTTGTTTCCGCTGCTCGACAAGGACAACAAGCCGCAGCGCAACGAAGAGCAGTATCCGGACCGCATCGGCAACCCCTTGCTCAAGCCCGAGCTGGCCACGGGCCTGGACCTGGCCTTCGAGAAGTACCTCGAAGGCGGTGGTCTGGTCAGCGTCGGTGTGTTCCATCGCCGGGTCAACAACCTGATCCGCAATGTCTCGACACTGGAGGAGGTCAGCTGGTCCACGCTGCCGCGCTGGGTCTCGCGCCCGGTCAACTTCTCCAAGGCCAAGACCAGCGGCCTGGAACTGGAGCTCAAGGGCCGGGCTGGTGAGCTGATGCCCGCGCTGTTCGAGCCCAGGCTGGCGCTCAATCTGCGTGCCGCACTGAGCTTCTACAAGTCCGATGTCGAGGCCGTCCAGGGGCCGAACAACCGGCTCGACAGCCAGCAGCCCTGGTCGGGCAATTTCGGCCTCGACTACCGGCTCAGCAGCCTGCCGCTGCTGACCGGCGTCAGCCTGGTCTACACGCCGGGCTACACGACGCAGCAGACAGTGTCGCAAAGCCTGGAGCAGTCGCGCAGCCGCTCGCTGGATGTGTTCGCCCAATGGAGCTTCAGCCGCACGGCCTCGCTGCGCCTGTCGGCCAACAATCTCGCCCCCTTCGACACCCGCTCGACCACGATGCTGGCTGATACCGGCTACGGCAGCAGCACCGAGCGCAGCACCCGGACCTGGTTCGGCGCGGCGCTGGAGCTCAAGCTCTGAGCAGGACAGGTGCGATGCAGGCGCTGCAGATCTTCGCCGGCCCGCGTGCCCGCCAGCGCCTGCGCGAGCGGGGCCTGCGGCCGGCAGATGTGCAGGTGGTCCCGGCCGCCGCCGGCGGCCCCAAGGGCCTGATACTCGGGCCGCTGGACCAGCACATCTTCGGGCCCTGGTTGGGCCAGAGTGCTCAGCCGGTGCACCTGCTGGGCGCCTCGATCGGCGCCTGGCGCATGGCCACGGCCTGCCTCGGTGAGCCGCAGACCGAGTTCGAGCGCCTGACCGAGGCCTATGTGCAGCAGCGCTACGACAGCCTGCCGGGCCGGCGACCGAGTGCTGCCAGCGTCAGCCGCGGTTTTGCCGCGACCTTGAACGACTGCTTCGGCGGTCGTGAGGGCCTGGTCTTGAGCCACCCGCGCTACCGCCTGCATGTGTTCACCTCGCGCGGCCGCCACATCCTGGGCCGCGAGGGCCGGCTGCGCACGCCGCTGGGCTATGCCGGCGCCTTTGCCGCGAACTTGCTGGCGCGCCGCGCAATGGGCGGCTGGCTGGACCGGGTGGTGTTCTCCGACCCGCGTGCGCCGCTGCCGATGCCGCTGCATGATTTCCGCAGCCATCAGGCTCTGCTCGGCGAGCGCAATCTGCTGCAGGCCATCCTCGCCAGCTGCTCGATCCCGTTCTGGCTGCAGGCGGTGCAGGACATTTCCGGCGGGCCGCCCGGCGCGTACTGGGACGGCGGCATCACCGACTACCACCTGCATCTGAACTATGCGGCCATGGTCGGCGATGGCCTGGTGCTGTATCCGCATTTCCAGCGGCAGGTGGTGCCGGGCTGGCTGGACAAGGGGCTCAAGCGCCGCCATGGCGCCAGCGCCTTTCTCGACAATGTCGTGCTGCTGGCGCCGAGCCCGGCCTGGGTGGCCGGCCTGCCGCGGGCCAAGCTGCCGGACCGCGATGACTTCAAGCACTACGGCGACGACGTTGCCGGCCGCGCCAAGGTCTGGCGTCAGGCCGTGGCCGAGAGCCAACGTCTGCGCGACGAATTTGCCGCGGCCTGTGCACAGCCCGAGATCCTGGCGCTGCCGCTTTGATTACAATCGGCCATCCTCAGACAACAAGGGCGAGAAAGGCATCATGGTTATGACACCGCGAACTACGACCACCTCTCAAGGTAAATAGTCGGCCGCGGCTCGTCTCGTCTTTCCATCTCTCCCTCAAAAGCGCGGCAGCAGGCCGCGCTTTTTTGTTTTGCATTCGGAGTATTCCAATGATCTCGATTCAACTTCCCGACGGCTCTAAGCGTGAGTTCCCGCAAGCCCTCACCGTCTTCGACGTGGCGGCCTCGATCGGCGCCGGTCTGGCCAAGGCGGCGCTGGCCGGCAAGGTCGATGGCAAGGTGGTCGACACCAGCTTCCTGATCGAAGCCGATGCCCAGCTGGCCATCATCACCGACAAGGATGCCGACGGCCTGGAGGTGATCCGCCACTCGACCGCCCACCTGCTGGCCTATGCGGTCAAGGAGTTGTTCCCCGAGGCCCAGGTCACGATAGGCCCGGTGATCGAGAACGGTTTCTTCTACGACTTCTCCTACAAGCGCCCGTTCACGCCCGAGGATCTGGTCGCCATCGAGGCCAAGATGAGCGAGCTGGCCAAGAAGGACGAGAAGGTCCAGCGCCGCGTGCTGCCGCGTGACGAGGCCGTGGCCTATTTCAAGGGCATCGGTGAGGACTACAAGGCCGAGATCATCTCCAGCATCCCGGCCGGCGAGGATGTCTCGCTGTACCGCGAGGGTGCCTTCGAGGACCTGTGCCGCGGCCCGCATGTGCCGTCGACCGGCAAGCTCAAGCACTTCAAGCTGATGAAGGTGGCCGGCGCCTACTGGCGCGGTGATCATCGCAACGAGATGCTGCAGCGCATCTACGGCACGGCCTGGGCCAGCAAGGACGATCTGCAGAAGTACCTGCTGATGCTGGAGGAGGCCGAGAAGCGCGACCACCGCAAGCTCGGCAAGGAGCTCGACCTGTTCCATATCGACGAGCATGCCCCGGGCGTGGTGTTCTGGCACCCCAAGGGCTGGACGGTCTGGCAAGAAGTCGAACAGTACATGCGCCGCGTCTACCGCGACAACGGCTACCAGGAGGTCAAGGGCCCGCAGCTGCTGGACAAGACGCTGTGGGAGGCCACGGGCCACTGGGACAAGTACCGCGACAATATGTTCACGACCGAGTCGGAGAAGCGCGATTACGCGCTCAAGCCGATGAACTGTCCCGGCCACATCCTGATCTTCAAGCACGGCATCAAGAGTTACCGCGACCTGCCGCTGCGCTTCGGCGAGTTCGGCCAGTGCCACCGCAACGAACCCACCGGCGGCCTGCACGGCATCATGCGCGTGCGCGGCTTCACGCAGGACGACGGCCACATCTTCTGCACCGAGGACCAGATCCTGCAGGAGTGCGTCAACTACACGGTGCTCTTGCAGAAGGTCTACCAGGACTTCGGCTTCACCGACATCATCTACAAGGTGGCGACGCGGCCCGAGGCCCGCATCGGCTCGGACGAGGTGTGGGACAAGGCCGAGTTCGCGCTGATGGAGTCGCTGCGCGCCTCCGGCGTCGAGTTCGTCATTGCGCCGGGCGACGGCGCCTTCTACGGTCCGAAGATCGAGTACACGCTGAAGGATGCGCTGGGCCGCCAGTGGCAGTGCGGCACGATGCAGGTCGACTTCTCGATGCCGGGCCGTCTGGGTGCTGAATACGTGGACGAGCATGGCGAGCGCCGCGAGCCCGTGATGCTGCATCGGGCCATCGTCGGCAGCCTGGAGCGCTTCATCGGCATCCTGATCGAGCAGCATGCCGGCGCCCTGCCGGCCTGGCTGGCGCCGGAGCAGGTGGTGGTGGCCAATATCACCGATGCGCAGGCTGACTACGTCGCCGAAATCGTGAAATCACTGCAAAAACAAGGAGTTAGGGTCAAGGCGGATTTGCGAAACGAGAAAATCACGTATAAAATCCGCGAGCATTCTTTGCAGAAGGTTCCGTTCATCCTCGTCGTTGGCGACAAGGAAAAGGCAAATGGAGCCGTTGCGGTGCGCGCCCGTGGCAACCAAGACCTGGGTGTGATGCCCCTGGAGAGCTTCCTGGAGAAGCTCTCGGGTGATATCACGCAGAAGGTCTAGCTCTGGGCGCGCTTTTGCTTGTGTTTGGGCCTCTATGCCTTGGAGGCCTGTTGAAAGGTATGCACCATCGCTACTTTTGCTGATCGTCGTGCGATTCCCGAGCGTAAGCATCGGCTGAACCGTGAAATCCTGGCTCCCGAAGTCCGCCTGAACGGCCCCGAGAACGAGCCCCTGGGTATCGTGAGCATCATGGAAGCCCTGCGCATGGCGGGCGAGCTGGATGTGGATCTGGTCGAAATTTCCGCGACGGCGACACCTCCGGTGTGCCGCCTGATGGACTACGGCAAGTTCAAGTACATCGAGCAGAAGCGGGCGGCCGAGGCGAAGTCCAAGCAAAAGGTCATCGAGATCAAGGAAGTCAAGTTCCGCCCGGGTACGGACGAAGGCGACTACCAGATCAAGATGCGCAATCTGCGTCGCTTCATCGCCGAAGACGGTGACAAAGGCAAGGTGACCCTGCGCTACCGTGGTCGCGAGATCACGCATCAGGACATCGGCATGCGGCTGCTGGAGCGTATTCGCGACGAGCTGTCGGATGTGGCCGTGGTGGAGAACATGCCCAAGCTGGAAGGCCGGCAGATGATCATGGTGCTTGCACCGAAAAAGCGCTAAAGCGCTTTGCAGTTTCAGCCCGCCGATCTGGTCGTCGGCGGGCTTATTAGTCTCCAGAGGCTGAACAAGTGCAGCGAGGAATCGCTGACGCCCCTGGGACATCTTAGAAGGAGCAATAACATGCCCAAAATGAAGACCAAGAGCAGCGCGAAAAAGCGTTTTCGCGTTCGTCCGGGTGGCACCGTCAAGCGCGGTCAAGCGTTCAAGCGCCACATCCTGACCAAGAAGACCACGAAGAACAAGCGCCACCTGCGTGGCACGACGACCGTGCACGAAACCAACATGGGTCACATCGCTCAGATGCTGCCCTTTGCTGGCCTGTAATTCCACCATTTAACTAAAGGAGATTTAATATGCCTCGCGTTAAACGTGGTGTTACCGCTCGTGCCCGTCACAAGAAGGTCCTGGCTCTGGCCAAGGGCTTCCGTGGTCGCCGTAAGAATGTCTTCCGCATCGCCAAGCAGGCGGTGATGAAGGCAGGTCAATACGCCTACCGTGACCGTCGCGCCAAGAAGCGTGTGTTCCGTGCGCTGTGGATTGCTCGTATCAACGCAGCAAGCCGTGGCCTGGGTCTGACCTACAGCAAGTTCGTGGCCGGCCTGAAGAAGGCCCAGATCGACATCGACCGCAAGGTTCTGGCCGACCTGGCCGTGAACGATCCGGCCGGTTTCGCTTCGATCTTCGCCAAGGTGAAGGCCGCTCTCGCTTAATTGCCAGGGCCGCAGCAATGCGGCCGTGGTGGCCCTGGTGCAAGCCGGGGCGCGACCTTTAGGGGCCGACACCCAGGTGTTCGGCCCTTTTTCATTTCTGATACGAACTCGCCCCGCGATGAACGATCTCGATCAACTGCTACAGAGCGCGCAGGCAGACTTTGCCGCCGCAGCCACGCCCGCCGACTTGGAAAACGCCAAGGCCCGATTTCTGGGCAAGTCCGGTCGCGTGACCGAGCTGATGAAGGGCCTGGCCGCACTGACCATCGACGAGAAGAAAACCCGCGGGGCCGAGATCAACGTCCTCAAGGTCGGCATCGAGGCCGCGTTGAGCGAGCGCCGCCAGGCCCTCGCCGACGCCGAGCTCGAGATCCAGCTGAAGGCCGAGGCCCTGGATGTCAGCCTGCCCGGCCGCCAGCGCGGCACCGGCGGCCTGCACCCGATCACGCGGGCGATGGAACGCATCGAGGCGATCTTCGGATCGATGGGTTTCGATGTGGCCGACGGCCCCGAGATCGAGAACGACTGGTTCAACTTCACCGCGTTGAACACGCCGGCCGATCACCCGGCCCGCTCGATGCATGACACCTTCTATGTCGAAGGGGGTCATGTCTTGCGCACCCACACCAGCCCGATGCAGATCCGCTATGCCGTGCAGCATGTCAAGCGCCACCAGGCCTTGATAGCCGCGGGTCAGCCCATGCCGGAAATCCGCGTGATCGCGCCCGGCCGCACCTACCGCGTCGACAGCGATGCGACTCACTCGCCGATGTTCCACCAGGTCGAGGGTCTGTGGGTTGGCGAGAACATCTCGTTCAAGGACCTGAAGTCGGTCTATGTGAACTTTCTGCAGCAGTTCTTCGAGACGACGGACATGCAGATCCGTTTCCGCCCCAGCTACTTCCCCTTCACCGAGCCCAGCGCCGAGATCGACATGATGTTCGGCACCGGTCCGCTGAAGGGCCGCTGGCTGGAGGTGTCGGGCTCCGGTCAGGTGCATCCGCAGGTGATACGCAATATGGGCCTGGACCCGGAGCGCTACATCGGCTTTGCCTTCGGCTCGGGCATCGACCGTCTGGCGATGCTGCGTTATGGCGTCAACGATCTGCGCCTGTTCTTTGATGGCGATCTGCGCTTCCTGTCGCAGTTCAAGTAAGCAGCCGCCCGCCATCCAAGACGAGATCAAACATCATGCAATTCCCTGAATCCTGGCTGCGGTCATTCTGCAACCCCGCGCTGAACACCCAAGAACTGGCCGAGCTACTGACGATGAGCGGCCTCGAGGTCGAAGAGCTGCGCCCGGTGGCGCCGCCTTTTCACGGCATCGTCGTTGCCGAGATCCTGACGGCCGAGCAGCACCCGAATGCCGACAAGCTGCGCGTCTGCACGGTCAATGCCGGCGGCCCGGGGCCGCTGCAGATCGTCTGCGGTGCCCCGAATGCGCGGGCCGGCATCAAGGTGCCGCTGGCCATGGTCGGCGCCGAACTGCCCCCAGGCGAAGATGGCAAGCCCTTCGGCATCAAGGTTGGCAAGCTGCGCGGTGTCGAGAGCTTCGGCATGCTTTGTTCGGGTCGCGAGCTCAAGCTCAGCGAGGACCATGGCGGCCTGCTGGAGCTGGCCGCCGATGCGCCCATCGGCCAGAACATCCGTGAGCATCTGAAGCTCGACGACACGCTCATCACCCTGAAGCTGACGCCGAATCTGGCTCACGCGCTGAGCGTCTACGGCATTGCCCGCGAAGTGTCGGCACTGACCGGCGCGCCGCTGCAGGCGCCGGCGTTCACGCCCGCCGAGGTCAAGCACCAGGATAAGCTGCCGGTGCGCATCGAGGCTTCCGATCTGTGCGGGCGTTTCTCGGGCCGCATCGTGCGTGGCGTCAACACCCAGGCGCAAACGCCCGCATGGATGGTGGACCGCCTGGCCCGTTGTGGCCAGCGCTCGGTCTCGCCGCTGGTCGATATCTCGAACTATGTGATGTTCGAGCTGGGTCGCCCCAGCCACATCTTCGACCTCGACAAGATCGATGGCGAACTGGTCGTGCGCTGGGGGCGCCAGGGCGAGCAGCTCAAGCTGCTGAACGGCAACACCATCGAGGTCGACGAGAGCGTCGGCGTGATCGTCGACAACAAGGCGGTCGAATCGCTGGCCGGCATCATGGGTGGTGACCACACGGCCGTCTCCGATGACACGAAGAACGTCTATGTCGAGGCCGCCTTCTGGTGGCCCAAGGCGGTGATGGGGCGTTCGCGCCGCTACAACTTCTCGACCGATGCCGGCCACCGCTTTGAGCGCGGTGTGGACCCGGCGCAGACCGTCGAGCACATCGAGCGCATCACGCAGCTGATCATCGAGATCTGCGGTGGCGAGGCTGCGGCGATGGACGACCAGATCACCGCGCTGCCTGAGCGCAAGCCGGTGACGCTGCGCGTGGCGCGCGCCGCCAAGGTGATCGGCATGCCGCTCACGCAGGCGCAATGCGCCGGCGTGTTCAGGCGCCTGGGCCTCGAGTTCGTGGAAGGCGAGGGCACGCTGACCGTGACGCCGCCGAGCTTCCGCTTCGACATCCAGATCGAGGAAGATCTGATCGAGGAAGTGATACGCGTGCTGGGCTATCCGAATCTGCCCGACACGCCGCCGCTGGCGCCGGTGGTCGGCAAGGTGGGCTCGGAGTCGCGCCGGGCCGTTCATGCGCTGCGCCATGCCTTGGCCGGCCGCGACTACTACGAGACGATCAACTTCAGCTTTGTCGAGGCGCGCTGGGAGCAGGAACTGGCGGGCAACGACACGCCGATCCAGCTGCTGAACCCGATCGCCGCGCCGCTGGCCGTGATGCGCTCCAGCCTGATCGGCAGCCTGGTCAATGCGCTGCGCTACAACCTGACGCGCAAGGCGCCGAGGGTGCGCCTGTTCGAGATCGGGCGGGTGTTCCTGCGCGACGCCGCCATTGTCGAGAGCGACACGACGATCGCCGGCGTTCGCCAGCCGATGCGGGTGGCAGGTCTTGCCTTCGGCCCGGCCGACCAGCCGCAATGGAGTCAGCGCGACCGGGGCATCGATTTCTTCGATGTGAAGGGCGATCTGGAGGCCTTGTTCGCGCCCCGCCAGCTGCGCTTTGTCGCGGCCGAGCATCCCGCGCTGCATCCGGGCCGCAGCGCGCGTGTCGAACTGGATGGCGAAGACATCGGCGTGATCGGCGAGCTGCATCCGAAATGGCGCCAGGGCTATGAGCTGCCCAGCGCGCCCATCGTGTTCGAGCTGGCGCTCGATGCCGTGCTGGCGCGCCGCCTGCCGCAAGGCCAGGGTGTGCCGCGTCAACAGTCGGTGCAGCGCGATATCGCGGTCGTGGTCGGCGAGAGCGTCACGCATGAAGCCCTGATGACGACGATTGCAGGTGCCCATGACGGATTGATACGCTCGGCGCGGCTGTTCGACGTCTTCAAGCCGACCCAGGCCGGTGGTGATCTGAAGGAGGGTGAGCGCAGCATGGCCGTCCGTCTGGAGTTGCTGGACGACGAGGCCACCCTGACCGACGAGCGCATCGAGCAGGCGGTGGCTGCCGTGCTCGCGGCGCTGGCTCAGCATCTGGGCGCGCGTTTGCGCGGCTAAGCGAACAAGAAGGCGGGGAGGGTTTTGATGAGCGACGACGACAACAAGAACGAGACCGGGCCGGCGCGCGTGCTGCTGCCCAGCCTGGAAACGCCGACCTTGACCAAGGCCGAGCTGGCCGAACTGCTGTTCGACAAGCTGGGCCTGAACAAGCGCGAGTCCAAGGACATGGTCGAGGCCTTCTTCGACATCATCCATGGTCAGCTGGTGCAGGGGCGGGACGTCAAGCTGTCGGGCTTCGGCAACTTCAATATCCGGCGCAAGGCCTCGCGCCCCGGGCGCAATCCGCGCACCGGCGAGGCGATCCCGATCAAGGCCCGCAATGTCGTGACCTTCCACGCCAGTCACAAACTCAAGGGACTGGTGCAAGGTGATACACCCGGCGAGGACGACTTCGAGTAGAGTCTGACCTCCCGACCTGAAGCCCTTGATTTGAATGGAAAAAGTGCTTCCTTCGATACCTGCCAAACGCTATTTCACCATCGGTGAGGTCAGCGATTTGTGTGGCGTGAAGCCCTATGTGCTGCGTTATTGGGAGCAGGAGTTCACGCAACTCAAGCCCATGAAGCGGCGCGGCAACCGCCGCTACTACCAGCACCATGAGGTGCTGCTGATTCGCCGCATCCGTGACCTGCTCTATGACCAGGGCTTCACGATCTCGGGTGCCCGCAACCAACTCGCCGACGCGCCGGGTCTGCGCCTTGACGCGCTGCAGGCCTTCCGGGAGGAAGCTGCCGAGGCCGAGCGCCTGGATGCCGAGGAGCTCGAGCTCGATACGCTGCCGTCCTTCGACCTGAGCGGCGACGAAAAACTCTCGCTCGAACAGGTGCGTCAAGAATTGCTGTCGATTCGCGAGACATTGCTTGCGTTCTAGTTTTAAATCCGCCTATAATCTGAGGCTCAGTCGGGGCGTAGCGCAGCCTGGTAGCGCACTTGCATGGGGTGCAAGGGGTCGTGAGTTCGAATCCCACCGTCCCGACCAACAAAAAGAAGAGATCGATGGACCGGATGTGAAAGCATCCGGTCCATTTTTCCTTGTGCCATCGCCTTCTTATTACTAGACGGCAGCCCCGGCCAAATCGTGGGCTGGTGTCGGTTAGCATGCCCGCCCATGAATTGGCCTTATGAGTTGCAGATTGGCTGGCGCTACACCCGCGCCGGCCGTGGCGGGCGGCGCAACCGCTTCATCTCCTTCATCTCCGGCGTCTCGATGCTGGGTATTGCACTGGGAGTGGCGGCGCTGATCATTGTCTTGTCGGTGATGAACGGCTTCCAGAAGGAGGTGCGCGACCGCATGCTGTCGGTGATCGCGCATGTGGAGCTGATGTCCTATTCCGGCGAGGCCCTGGCCGACTGGCAGACCACCGCCGCGAAGGCGCGCGAGAACCCGGCCGTGGTCGGTGCCGCCCCCTTTGTCGCGGCCCAGGTGCTGATCGCGCGCGGCGAGGATATGCGCGGCGCCATCGTCCGAGGCATCGATCCCGAGCTGGAGGCGACGGTCACGCCGCTGGCGGCCCAGCTCAAGGACGGCCCGCTGTCGCGGCTCAAGGCCGGCGACTGGGGCATTGTGCTCGGAGGGGAGCTGGCGCGCTCGCTCGGTGTGCGTGAGGGCGACAAGATCACGCTGGTCGCGCCCAGCGGTCAGGTCACGCCGGCCGGCGTCGTGCCGCGACTCAAGACCTTCACCCTGGTCGGCACCTTCAATGCGGGCCACTACGAGTACGACAGCGGCCTGGCCCTGATCCATGTGGACGATGCGGCCCGGCTGTTCCGCGTCGGCGGCCCCACCGGCGTGCAGCTGAAGCTGGCCGATGTGCACCAGGCCCGCCAGGTCGGCGATCAACTGGCGCAAAGCCTGGGGCCCGAACTGCGCGTGCGCGACTGGACCCGTGCCAATGCCAACTGGTTCGATGCGGTCCAGGTCGAGAAGCGCTTGATGAGCATCATCCTGACCCTGATCGTCGCGGTCGCGGCCTTCAATCTGGTCTCGACCCTGGTGATGACGGTGACCGACAAGCAGGCCGATATCGCCATCCTGCGCACGCTGGGCGCCAGCCCGCGCTCCATCATGGGCATCTTCATGGTGCAGGGCGCGGCCTCGGGCGTGATCGGCACGATCTCGGGCGTGGGCCTGGGTCTGCTGGTGGCCTTCAATATCGATGTGATCGTGCCGGCCATCGAGCGGCTGCTCAATGTCAGCTTCCTGCCCGGCAGCATTTACCTGATCAGCCGCATGCCCAGTGAGCCGCAGAGCGCCGACATCATCCCGATCGCGATCACTTCGCTGATCCTGGCCTTCCTGGCCACCCTCTATCCGAGCTGGCGCGCCAGCCGCGTGCAACCGGCCGAGGCGCTGCGCTATGAGTGATGTTGTTCTGAAAGGCCAGGGCCTGGAGCGGCGTTTCCGCGAGGGCGGGCTGGATGTGAAAGTGCTGTCCGGGGTGGACATCCTGGTCAAACGCGGCCAGACCCTGGCCGTTGTCGGCGCCTCGGGTTCGGGCAAGTCGACCTTGTTGCATCTGCTGGGTGGGCTGGACAAGCCGAGCAGCGGCACGGTCACGCTGATGGGGCAAGACCTGGCACGGCTGGGCGAACCCGCCAAGGGCCAGTGGCGCAACCAGCATCTGGGTTTCGTCTATCAGTTCCATCATCTGCTGCCCGAGTTCAGTGCGCTGGACAATGTGGCCATGCCCCTGCGGATACGGCGCATGCCGGTCGAGGCCGCGCGCGCGACGGCGGCCGAGATGCTGGCCAAGGTGGGGCTGGGTGCACGGGTCAAGCACCGGCCCGGCGAGCTCTCGGGCGGCGAGCGCCAGCGTGTCGCGATCGCCCGGGCCTTGGTGACCAAGCCGGCCTGTGTGCTGGCCGATGAGCCGACCGGCAATCTGGACCGCGGCACGGCCCAGGCGGTGTTTGAACTGATGCTTCAGACGGCCCGCGAGCAGGGCACGGCCTTTGTGCTGGTGACCCATGACCAGGGTCTGGCCGCGCAGTGCGAAGCCCGGCTGAGTCTGGTCGGCGGCGAGCTGCAGTAGGATCTCGGGCCCCGTAAAGACTGCCATATGACCACGACCTCGCGCTTCATCCTCAAACTCAGCTGCCCCGATCAGTCCGGCATCGTCCATGCCGTGACCGGCTATCTGCTGGAGCAGGGCGGCAACATCCTGACCTCGGCCCAGCATGGCGATGCCGATCACCGCCGCTTCTTCATGCGCATCGAGTTCGAAGCGCCCGGCGAGGTGGGGGCGATGCGCGCGGCTTTCGAGCCGCTGGCGCAGCGCCTGCAGATGGACTGGGAGCTGGTGGCGCGCGCGGCCAAGACCCGGGTGCTGCTGCTGGTCTCTAAGCTGGGCCATTGCCTGAACGACCTGCTGTTCCGTGTCCAGACCGGCCATCTGCCGATCGAGATCCCGGCCATCGTCTCGAACCATCGCGACTTCTACCAGCTGGCCGCTTCGCACAATATTCCCTTCCATCATTTCCCGCTGCTGAACGCCAGCGAGGAGCAGAAGGCGGCCCAGGAACGCAAGATCCGTGAGGTCGTCGAGGACAACCAGATCGATCTGGTCGTGCTGGCCCGCTATATGCAGATCCTCAGCCCCGAGTTGTGCCAGTACCTCAGCGGCCGGGCGATCAATATCCACCACAGCTTTCTGCCCAGCTTCAAGGGTGCCAAGCCCTATCACCAGGCCTATGAGCGCGGCGTCAAGCTGATCGGTGCCACCGCGCACTATGTGACCTCGGACCTGGACGAGGGCCCGATCATCGAGCAGGAGGTGGCCCGCATCGACCACAGCCTGCCGCCCGAGCAGCTGGTGGCGATGGGCCGCGACGTCGAGTGCGTGACCCTGGCGCGCGCGATCCAGTGGCACGCCGAACACCGGGTGCTGATGAACGGCAACCGGACCGTCGTCTTCCGCTAGCCGGCGATGTGGATAGACAGCCACTGCCACCTGGACGCGCCGGAGTTCGACGCGGACCGCGAGGCGGTGGTGGCGCGAGCCCGGGCGGCCGGCGTCGATCAGATCGTGATCCCGGCGGTGGGGGCCTTCGATTTCGAGGCGGCGCGCGAACTGGCCCATGCGCATGGCTATGCCTATGCGCTGGGCATCCATCCGCTGTATGTGATGCGCGCCCAGGAGCAAGACCTGGCCCTGCTGGAGGCCTTGCTGGAGCAGCATCGCGATGATCCACGCCTGGTGGCGATCGGCGAGATCGGCCTGGACTTCTTTGTGCCGGGTCTCGACGTGGCGCGGCAGGACTTCTTCTATACCGAGCAGCTGAAACTGGCCAGGCGCTTCGCGCTGCCGGTGATCCTGCATGTGCGCAAGAGCGCCGATCAGCTGCTGCGCGGCCTGCGCCGCATCGCGGTGCCGGGGGGCATCGCCCATGCGTTCAACGGCAGCGCGCAGCAGGCGCAGAGCTTTGTCGAGCTGGGCTTCAGGCTGGGTTTCGGCGGTACGCTGACCTTTGATCGCTCGCTGCAGATCCGTCGCCTGGCGGCTCAGCTGCCCGAGTCGGCCCTGGTGCTCGAGACGGATGCGCCCGATATCCCGCCGCACTGGCTCTACAGGACGGCCGAGGAGCGCGCCGCCGGGCTTGCCAGCGCGCGCAACGAGCCGGCCGAGTTGCCCCGCATTGCCGAGAGCCTGGCGGCGCTGCGCGGCTGGACGCTGGAGCAGACCGCCGCCATCACCAGCGCCAATGTGCGCGCGGCCTTGCCGCGGCTGCCGTGAACGAGGCGCTGCTGCAGGGCCTGGCCCCGGTCTGGTCGCCGCGGGCACGGCTGCTGGTGTTGGGTAGTTTCCCCGGTGTCGCGTCGCTGCAGGCCCAGCAGTACTACGGCCATCCGCGCAACCACTTCTGGCCCATCTTGTCGGCGCTGTGGGGGCTGGATCTGCGCGCTTTGGCCTACGCGCAGCGCGTCGCGGAAGCGACGGCGCGCGGACTGGCGATCTGGGATGTCTATGCGGCCTGCGAGCGCGAGGGCAGCCTGGACAGCGCGATTCGCGCCGCGCAGCCCAATGATCTGGCGGGCCTGGTGGCGCGCATGCCGGCCTTGCAGGCGGTGGCGCACAACGGCGGCGAGTCGGCGCGCAGCATCAAGATCACCGGCGCGCTGGGCCTGCCCGCCTATCGCTTGCCGTCGACCAGCCCGGCCAATGCCTCGTGGTCTTTCGAGCGCAAGCTGCTCGCCTGGCGGGAGGTGTTCGCGTGCCATGGTCTACTTGATGAATGAGCAAGAACAAGGCAAAGAAAACTGATTGGATCCCGGCCACGCTGAGCGAGTACGACGGCGTGCGCTTTCTGCACCTGGACTCGATCTGGGTGCAGGGGGCGATGCGCATTCGCAAGCCCCAGCAGCTGGAGCTGGAGTATGTGCAGCGCATGATGGCCTGGATGCTGTGGCGTGACAGCGAGACCTTGCGCGAGGGCAGGGCGGTGCAGCTGGGACTGGGGGCGGCCGCGATCACGCGCTTTTGCCACAAGGTCTTGCGCATGCCCCACACGACGGCGGTGGAAATCAATCCGACCGTGATCGCGGCTTGCCGCGCCTGGTTCCATCTGCCCGAGGACGAGGCCAGGCTGACGGTGCAGAACCAGGACGCGGCGACCTGGGTCGCTGACGCCGCGCATTGGCAGACGGCGGCGGTGCTGAATGTCGATCTCTACGACCACGACGCGGCCTCGCCGGTGCTCGATGACGAGCTCTTCTATGCCAACTGCCGCCAGGTGCTGGCCGAGGGCGGGCTGATGACGGTCAATCTGTTCGGCCGCGATGCCAGCTTTGCCCGCAGCGCCGCCCGCATCGCCAGCGTGTTCGGCAGCGACCAGGTCTGGAGCCTGGCGCCCACCAAGGAGGGCAATACCGTGGTGGTGGCGGCACGTGGCGTGCAGGTGCCGGACCGCGAGGAGCTGGAGCGCCGCGCGGCTACTATCGAGTCGCGGTATGAGCTGCCTGCGCGCAAATGGCTGCGCCTGGTGCGGCCGCTGCCGCTGTCCATCATCAACCAGCTGCGTGCCGAGCCCCAGACATGAGCGTCAAGCCCAAGACTTCCGCGCCCAAGGACAAGACCGAGGGCCGCCTCGAATGGCGCACCCTGCTGCGCTGGATGCTGGAGGATGAGCTGATCGACGCCGAGCAGGTGCAGCGCACCGAGGCGCGTTTCGCGGCCGGTGACAGCTCGCTGCATCCGCTGGTGCGTCTCGGCCATGCCGGCCTGACCCGCAGCGCCAATGGCAAGACGCTGGACCTGGATCAGCTGACCGAGTGGCTGGCCACGCGGGTCAAGCTGCCTTATCTGCGCATCGATCCGCTGAAGGTCGATGTGGGCCGGGTCTCCGACATCATGTCGGTGGGCTATGCCGAGGCCAAGCGCTGCCTGCCGGTGTCGGTCGGGCTGACCGAAGTCACCATCGCCACCTCGGAGCCCTTCGATACCGGCTGGATGGCGCAGATCGAATCGCACACCCGCAAGTCCATCAAGCTGGTGGTCGCCAACCCGCTGGAAATTGCGCGCTTCACGACCGAGTTCTTTACCTTGGCCCGTTCGGTGCGCAATGCGGCCAAGGCCGGCGAGGTGACCCAGATTGCCAGCTTCGAGCAGCTGGTGGAGCTGGGCAAGAACACCAAGCAGCTCGATGCCAACGACCAGGGTGTGGTCCAGGTGGTCGATTGGCTGTGGCAGTACGCCTTTGACCAGCGTGCCAGCGATATCCATCTGGAGCCGCGCCGCGATATGGGCGTGATCCGTTTCCGCATCGACGGCGTGCTGCACACGGTCTATCAGCTGCCGCCCTCGGTGATGAGCGCGATGACCTCGCGCATCAAGCTGCTGGGGCGCATGGATGTGGTGGAGCGCCGCCGCCCGCTGGACGGCCGCATCAAGACCCGCAACCCGGCCGGCGACGAGGTGGAAATGCGCCTGTCGACCCTGCCCACAGCTTTTGGCGAGAAGATGGTGATGCGCATCTTCGACCCCGACAACGCGGTCAAGGAACTCAATCAGCTGGGCTTCTCCGGTCACGATGCCGAGCGCTGGAACAAGCTGGTGGCCCAGCCGCACGGCATCATCCTGGTGACCGGCCCGACCGGTAGCGGCAAGACCACAACGCTGTACTCGACGCTCAAGCGCCTGGCCACCGACGAGGTCAATGTCTGCTCGATCGAGGACCCGATCGAGATGATCGAGCCAGCCTTCAACCAGACCCAGGTGCAGGCGGCGTTGGATCTCGGCTTTGCCGAAGGCCTGCGGGCGCTGATGCGGCAGGATCCCGACATCATCATGGTCGGTGAGATCCGCGATCTGGAGACTGCCGAAATGGCCATCCAGGCGGCGCTGACCGGCCATCTGGTGTTCTCGACCTTGCATACCAATGATGCGGCTTCGGCGATCACTCGCCTGACCGATCTGGGCGTGCCGCCCTATCTGATCAGCGCCACCGTGATCGGCGTGCTGGCGCAGCGCCTGGTGCGCACCCTGTGCGACCACTGCAAGGTGCCCGATCCGGCGGTGACGCGCGACACCTTGAACGAGATGCTCAAGCCCTGGCGCATGAACGGTGGCGTCAAGCCCTACAAGCCGGTGGGCTGCCTCGATTGCCGCAATACCGGCTATCGCGGCCGTGCCGGTCTGTATGAGCTGCTGACCGTCAGCGAGGCGGTCAAGGCGACCTTGCACCCCAGCCCGGACATCTCGGCGCTGCGCCGCCAGGCCATGCAGGAGGGCCTGCGCCCGCTGCGACTGGCCGGTGCGATGAAGGTGGCGGAGGGCATGACGACGCTCGAAGAGGTGCTACGCAGCACGCCGCAGTGGGAGACCTGAGCCCTGCGCATCTGGCTTCGGCCGCAGGTCTACCGGTAGATACCCGCGAGAGGCTTGTCGCGAGTGCGACGCCCGGCCGGTGTTTACGTGGAAACCACACAGCAGAGCCTGGATAGCCCTGCCTAGAATGCAGCCGGTCTAACAAGCTTGAGAGTAGGTCTGCAATGAAGATCAAGAGTCAAAAAGACTTCTGGTCCGGACTGATGTTCCTCGTCGTCGGCATAGGCTTTGCCTGGGGCGCGACCGAATACAGTTTTGGATCTTCCGCACGTCCCGGCCCTGGTTACTTCCCCTTCGGCCTCGGCATTCTGCTGGCCATCCTGGGCGGCGCGGTGCTGTTCAAGGCGCTGACGATCGAGTCCGAGGGCGGCGACCCGATTGGCGGCGTGGCCTGGAAGCCGCTGCTGATCATCGTAGCGTCCGTGGTGCTGTTCGGCGTGATGCTGCCGCGCCTGGGTGTGGCGATCACGCTGCCTGTGCTGATCGTGTTCTCGGCCATGGCCGGCGACGAGTTCCGCTGGCGCGGCGCCCTGCTCAGCGCGGTGGTGCTGACCGTGGGCAGCTGGTTCATCTTTGTGTGGGGTCTGAGCCTGGTTCTGCCGGTCTGGCCCACTATTTTCGGCGGCTGAGGAGTAGCGCATGGACTTGCTGAACAATCTTGCGCTCGGTTTCAGTACCGCACTGACGCTGACGAATCTGGCCTACGCTTTCGGTGGGGCCCTGCTGGGCACCCTGATCGGCGTGTTGCCCGGCCTCGGCCCGGTGGCCACCATCGCGATGCTGCTGCCCTCGATCTACGCGCTGGATGCCACGCCCGCGCTGATCATGCTGGCCGGCATCTACTACGGCGCCCAGTACGGGGGCTCGACAACCGCCATCCTGATCAATGTGCCCGGCGAATCCAGCTCGGTGGTGACCGCGATCGACGGCTACCAGATGGCGCGCAAAGGCCGAGCCGGGGCGGCTTTGGCTGCCGCCGGCCTGGGGTCATTCTTTGCCGGCTGCGTCGGCACCATCGTGATCGCGGCCTTCGCGCCGCCGCTGACCGAACTGGCCTTCAAATTCGGCCCGGCCGAGTATTTCTCGCTGATGGTGCTGGGCCTGATCGGTGCCGTGGTGCTGGCCTCAGGTTCGCTGCTGAAGGCCATCGCGATGATTGTGCTGGGCCTGCTGCTGGGCCAGATCAACACCGATGTGATCTCCGGCGCGCCGCGCTACTCCTTTGACATCCCCGAGCTGACCGACGGCATCAACTTCGTCGTGATCGCGATGGGCGTGTTCGGCTTTGGCGAAATCATCGCCAATCTGGGCAAGCCGGCCGAGCACCGCGAGGTGTTTACCAAGCATGTGAAGGGCTTGTGGCCGACCAAGCAGGACTTCCACGATGCCTGGCCCTCGGTGCTGCGCGGCACGACGCTGGGTTCTATCCTGGGCGTGCTGCCGGGCGGCGGCGCCTTGTTGTCCTCGTTTGCGGCTTACACGCTGGAGAAGAAGATCGTCAAAAACCCCAGCGTGCCTTTCGGCCAGGGTGCGATCCAGGGCGTGGCCGGCCCCGAGGCTGCCAACAACGCTGGCGCGCAGACCTCCTTCATCCCGATGCTGACCCTGGGCATTCCGCCCAATGCGGTGATGGCGCTGATGGTGGGAGCGATGACGATCAAGGGCATCCAGCCCGGTCCGCAGGTGATGACCAGCAACCCCGAGCTGTTCTGGGGCCTGATCGCGTCGATGTGGATCGGCAACCTGATGCTGGTGATCCTGAACCTGCCGCTGATCGGCATTTGGATCAAGCTGCTGACCGTGCCCTACCGTTTCCTGTTCCCGGCCATCGTGACCTTCTGCTGCATCGGCAGCTACACGCTGAACAACAACAGCTTCGATGTCTATATGACGGCCATCTTCGCGGTGATTGGCTATCTGTTCTACAAGCTCAGCTGTGAGCCCGCGCCGCTGCTGTTGGGTTTCATCCTCGGCCCGATGATGGAAGAGAACCTGCGCCGCGCACTGCTGCTGTCGCGCGGTGACTGGACGACCTTCATGACCCGTCCGCTGTCCGCCGGTCTGCTGATCGCGGCGGCCTTGATGGTGGTGGTGGTGATGCTGCCGTCGATCAAGAACAAGCGCGAAGAGGCGTTCAAGGAAGAAGACTGATGATGGGCTGACGCCGCGATGCGGCCGTTCGTGATCTGGAGCCCGCAGCCCGTAAGGCCTGCGGGTTTTTTCTTGATGGCCCCGCCGTGCCGGCATCTGCCAGGGGAAGACCTGCCGCAGGCGCTCGGCCATCACCTGCGGCGCACACCGCAACAGAAAATTGTGACACCCTACTTGCAAGCCTCAAAAAACCTGTGCTACAGTCGAGGGCTTCGC
>NZ_JBDPLH010000060.1:0-310 GCF_040187885.1 Roseateles cavernae | reverse complement strand
GCCATGCACGCGGACACGCGCTGGGAGAGCAATCACGCGAACCTGGTGTTCCTGTCCAACGAGAGCCAGCCGCTGGCGCTGGAGGAGGGGGACCGGCGCATGCTGGTCGTCTATACGCCAGTGGCCGAGGATGGCGATCTGTATGCGCGGGTGCGCGACTTCCTGGCCAACGGCGGGGCGCGCAAGTTCCTGCGCCATCTGCAGCAGCTGCCACTCGATGACTTCAACCGCCACAGCAAGCCGCCGCTGACGCGGGCCAAGGCCTCGCTGATCGAGCTGGGCTACAAGCCGGCCGAGCGCTTCATGCATG
>NZ_JBDPLH010000059.1:0-310 GCF_040187885.1 Roseateles cavernae | reverse complement strand
GCCATGCACGCGGACACGCGCTGGGAGAGCAATCACGCGAACCTGATCTTTCTCTCCAACGAGAGCCAGCCGCTGGCGCTGGAGGCCGGGGACCGGCGCTTCATGGTGATCTACACGCCGGTGGCCGAGGACGGCGACCTGTACGCGCGGGTGCGTGAGTTCCTGGCGGCCGGCGGGGCGCGGCGTTTTTTGCACTATCTGCAGACCCTCGATCTGCAGGACTTCAATCGCCACACCAAGCCGCCGCTGACGAAGGCGAAAGAGGCGCTGATCGAGCTGGGCTACAAGCCGGCCGAGCGCTTCATGCATG
>NZ_JBDPLH010000058.1:0-317 GCF_040187885.1 Roseateles cavernae | reverse complement strand
CAGATGATGATCCACGACGCCTGGACCATCGCCGCCGGCAACGCTGACGACTTCGAGGTGCAGGTGGCGAACCTGCGCCGCACGAGCAGTCTGATGGCCGACCTCTACGTCGCGCGCACCGGCAACACGCTCGACCAGGTCAAGGCCTGGATGAAGGAAACGAAGTGGTTCACAGGGCAGGAGGCCCTGACCGCCGGCTTCGCCGACAGCCTGGCCGCGAATGTCGGCGCCGTGGCCAGTGCGAGCCTGTGGCTCAGCCACATGCAGGGCCGCATCACGACACAGCTGCAAACCCAGCGCGCCGACTCTGTCGAGCC
>NZ_JBDPLH010000057.1:0-319 GCF_040187885.1 Roseateles cavernae | reverse complement strand
GGGCACCACGGGGCGGCCCAGCAGCGTGCCGTAGGGGCTGGCCGAAAGGCCGCCCGGTGGCAGGTAGCTGGGCATGCCGCCGACAGCAGTGCCGGCTGCGGTCTTGACGACAGAGCCGAGCTGCATCAGCTGGCCCTCGGCATCCTGATTGCAGAGCCAGACGGCGCGGCGGCGGGCCGACGCCGGCATGCGCGTCCACATCTTGATGATGTTGTCGGCGTGGATGGTGTCGGCGGTCTGCGAACCCTCGGCGGGCACCGTGATCAGGGCCGGGGAGTTGAGGATGCCGAGCATCTGACCGACGCCGGAGCCGTTCACG
>NZ_JBDPLH010000056.1:0-319 GCF_040187885.1 Roseateles cavernae | reverse complement strand
GGGCACCACGGGGCGGCCCAGCAGCGTGCCGTAGGGGCTGGCCGAGAGGCCGCCCGGTGGCAGATAGCTGGGCATGCCGCCGACAGCCGTGCCGGCAGCGGTCTTGACGACGGAGCCGAGCTGCATCAGCTGGCCCTCGGCGTCCTGATTGCACAGCCAGACGGCGCGGCGGCGGGCGGACGCGGGCATGCGGGTCCACATCTTGATGATGTTGTCGGCGTGGATGGTGTCGGCAGTCTGCGAACCCTCGGCGGCAACCGTGATCAGGGCCGGAGAGTTGAGGATGCCGAGCATCTGACCGACGCCGGAGCCGTTCACG
>NZ_JBDPLH010000055.1:0-335 GCF_040187885.1 Roseateles cavernae | reverse complement strand
ATCTGCAGCAACTGCGCCGAGCGCTGCCTGCCGCTGGCCGTCTATTGCGACGAGGACTGCCGAGAGGACCACCAGCACCGCCTCGATGTGCTGGCCAAACAACAAGCCCGGCGCTGACCGGCTGACCCTATGCCCACCAAAGATGAGTTGAGGGCGCAGCGTGCTGCGCTGATTGAGCGTTTGCACGCGCTGCCGGTGGCGATGAAAAGCCGGCCGCAGTGGCTGGTGTGGAAGTTCATCAAGAAGCCGAAGGTGCCCAAGCCGGCGAAGGTGCCGTTCTACGTCTCGGGCCAGCTGCGCGGCTGGCCTCGGGGCAAGCCGGCGGATGGCGTGGC
>NZ_JBDPLH010000012.1:0-87897 GCF_040187885.1 Roseateles cavernae | reverse complement strand
CCTTCAGCACCTCGCGTTCGCCATAGCGTTTGTGCAGGTTTTCAACAACAAGACTGTCCATGATGGTTTCTTTTTCTTCAGGCACTCAGGAGTTTGCCGCTGCGCAGCGCCTGCTCGCCGGCGATCTTGGCCAGGCGCAGGCCGGCATGGGCGTAGCGGCGGTGTTCGCGGGCATAGAGCAGGCCGTCGACCGGGCTCAGCAGCGGCGTGATTGCGCCACTGAGCGGGTCGATCAGCTCGACGATCAGCTCCCCTGCCCTGAGCTCGTCGCCAGGCGCACGTGCAAACACCAGGATGCCGGCATGCGGCGCGTGCAAGGGCATCGAGCCCTCCAGCGGCCGGGCGGCCCGGCGCAGCGGCGGCGGCTCGCTGACCGGTTGATCGATGAAGCCGCGCTCGCTCAGAAAGGCCAGGATGGCCATTGCATCCTGCACCGCCAGGCCATGGCCGACATCGCCGTAGCCGCGGTGCTCGATGGTGGCCGCGAAGCAGGCCTGCGGCACCGGATGGCGGCCCGCGAAGATCTGGCCAAGCCGCCACCAGACCTGGGAGCAGGCCTCATCGAAGGGCTCATCGCCGGACTCATTGGCCAGCAGGCTCAGGCCCACGCCCAGATGGCGGGCCAGGCGCTCGGCCTGCGGCCACAGCGGCGTGGCGCTGTAGAGATGCAGCACGGCCTCGCAGTCGCAGTGCAGGTCCAGCACCACATCGGCATCGATCGCCAGGCCCAGCAGGATCTTGCGCAGGCTTTGCAGCTCGCTGCTGACCGGCAGCGCCGCCAGGCTCTCGCGCAAGGCCTGGCGCAGCACGGCCACATTGAGGGTCGGGTCTTGCGTCAACCGCGGCGCGGCGCGCTCGGCGGCCTGGCGGCTGAGGTCGACATAGTGGCGGTTGAAGTTCTCGCCCGAGTTGGCCTCGAAGCGGCCCTGATGGGCCAGCTGCTGCCATTGCGACAGGCCGATCGGGTTGGCGGCCGGCAGCAGCACGATCTCGCCGCGCAGCGACCCGGCGTCCTCAAGGCGCTGCAGCATCTGGCGCAGATGATGAGCCACCAGCATGCCGGGCACCTCGTCGGCATGCAGCGAGGCCTGCAACACGGCCTTGCGGCCGCTGCGCCCCTGATCGGGGCCGTAGTGCAGGCTCAGCAGCTCGCGCCGGGTGCCGGGCGTGCCCAGCTCGATCACATGGTGAAGGGTTTGCATCGGTTCAACGGGCCAGCATCGGCTGCAGCCAGCGCTGCTCGGCAGCGCGCAGCAGACCGACCAGGGCCAGGGTGATCAGCAGATAGAAGGCACCGGCCGTCAGATAGGCCTCGAAGGGCAGATAGTGGGTGGCGTTGAACTGGCGCGCCACGCCGGTCAGGTCGGCCAAGGTGACGATGCTGGCCAGCGAGGTGCCGTGCAGCATCATCACGATCTCGTTGCCATAGGCCGGCAGCGCGCGGCGCAGCGCGCTGGGCAGGGCCACACGGCGCAGCATCTGGGCCCGGCTCAGGCCCATCGCATAGGCCGCCTCGATCTCGCCGGCCGGCAAGGCGCGGATCGCGCCAGCGATGATTTCGGTCGTGTAGGCGCAGGTGTTGATCGCGAAGGCCGCCACCGCGCAGAACCAGGCCGAGCTGAGCCAGGGCCAGGCCAGGCTCTCGCGCACCGCCTCGAACTGGGCCAGGCCGTAGTACAGCAGGAAGAGCTGCACCAGCAGCGGCGTGCCGCGGATGCAGTAGGTGAAGGCAAACACCGGCCGGCTCAGCCAAGGCGAGGGCAAGGCCCGCAGCAGCGCCAGCGGCACGGCGCAGACCAGACCCAGCAGCAGGGCCAGCAGCAGCAGCTTGAAGGTGGTGACGGCGCCCTGCAGATACAGCGGCAGCGCCTCGGCAATCAGGTCCCAGTTCATAGCCGGCTCCCCTTGACGCCGATGGCCAGGCGCCGCGACAGGCGTGCAAAGCCCAGCTCCGACACACTGGTGAAGGCCAGATAGACCAGGGCCGCCGTGCCGTAGAACAGAAAGGGCTCGCGGGTCGCACCGGCCGCGAGGCCGGCGCGGTGCATCAGATCGGTCAGGCCGATCACCGAGACGATGGCCGTGCTCTTGAGCAGCACCAGCCAGTTGTTGGCCAGCGCCGGCAGCGCATGACGCAGCATCTGCGGCGCGACGATGCGCGAGAACACCCGCCACCCGCCCATGCCGAAGGCCTGGGCCGCCTCGCGCTGGCCCGGCGGCACGGCCATGAAAGCGCCGCGAAACGTCTCGGTCAGGTAGGCGCCGAAAATGAAGCCGATGGTGGCCACGCCGGCGACAAAGGGATTGATGTCGATGTAGTCCTGATGGCCCAGGCGCAGCGCGATCTCGTTGATCAGGGCCTGGCCGCCGAAGAAGACCAACAGCATCAGCAGCAGATCGGGCACCGCCCGTATCGTCGTCGTGTAGCTCTGGGCCAGGCCGCGCAGCAGCCGGCTGTGCGAGAGCTTGGCCAGCGCGCCCAGCAGGCCCAGGGCCAGGGCCACGCCCAGCGAAGCCAGCGCGAGCACGAGCGTCATCAGGGCGCCCTCGGCGAGGCTGGCGCCGTATCCATGCAACATCGGGAACTCCTTGCGGCTCAGGGGGTGGGCGCGTTCATCGGCAGGTAGAAAGGACGCCTGATCTGCACCGGCAGCACATCCAGATGCATGCGGACCACGGTGTAGTCCTCGCCGCCAAAGGCGCCGGTGAACCAGCCGCGGGTGTCGGGGCCTTTGTAGAGCCGGAACTCGAAGGCCAGGTCCGGTTTTGCATCGTCGGCCAGCGGCTGACCGCTGAAGGCCAGGCCTCGGGCCTCGCTCGCCGGGCTGTCCAGCAGCTGGCCCATCGCGTTGACGATGGTGGTATCGCCCAGCATGTCGGGATAGAAAGGCACGCTCTTGAAATAGGGCTTGAAGCCGGTGGCATGGGGGTCGATGAAGAGGTCCCTGGCCTTCTGCGGCGAGGGCGTGGTGAGGCCGCTCTTCAGCGAGTGGCGATCCCCGCGGTCCAGATAGCTCAGGCTGGCTCCGCGCAGATTGAAGGCGGCCAGCTTGGCGTCATGCGTGGCCTGGCCCAGGTCCACCAGCAGCGCGCCCTTGGCGCCTATCACCTCGATCTCGCCGCTGCGGATGACCGCGGCGCTGTTCTCCTCGACACCGAGGCCCAGCCGGTAGCCCTGGGCCTGCATCAGCGGCAGCATGCGGCCGAAGCGGCCGCGCTTGAGAAAGTGCTGGTCGATGAAGAGATCCGGGCCGACGAAGCCCAGGCCCCGGTCGGTCTCTATGCCCTCGCGCAGCTGGCCCTTCAGCACCTTCAGCGTGTCCTGCGCATCGCGGAACATCGTGCGGCTCATGATGGCTGCGCCGGCGCTGCTGCCGGCCACGACGCCGCCACGCTCGAACACGGACCAGATCGCCTTGAGCATCTCGGTGGGCCGGCCAGCGGGCTGCAAGGTGTCGACGATCAGCTCCTGGGCACCGCCGGAGAAATAGACGCCGCGCGACTCGCGCACCCGGGCGATCAGCGCCGGGTCGTTGAGGCGGGCCTGCAGGTCCTCGCCCTTCAGGCGCGGGGCGACCGGGATGTGCTCGGCCTGGGCGCCGTTGCGGTTCAGCGCCTCGATGATCTGGCGGGCGCTGCGCTCGGGGTTGCCGGCGGCGGTGGCGAACACCGCGAAGCGTGCGCCGGGGCCGCCGGCCTCGTCGACGATGCGCCTCCAGACCGCATCGTTGTCGAATTTCAGTGCGCCGCCGATCGCGATGGCGGTCTGGGCGCTGGCAGGGCCGGCCTGCAGCAGCGCGGCCAGCAGCAGAAACAGTTTCAAGAAAGGCATGGAGCGTCGGTCTGGTGGTCGATGGCTGCCATCTTGTCAGCCGTCGCCGCGCCCGGCCAGCGGGTAAGGCCCTGGAAAAGCCCTCGCTGCACCGAGGCCGCAACTGCATGTCGCATTCACGCAAGAGCGCGACAGGCCGCAGGCCCCGGCGCAACAAGGGCTTGCACGCAAGCGACGAGGACTTGCGCACAAGCGACCGCCCCGCCAAAACCCCATCCCCGCAACTTGCGGCCGACTTCTAGAGTCGCCTCAAGGCCTGCAGTCCAGGGCCCGCTCCCTCCACCGTTCGCCAAAGAGGCTTTCCATGTCCATGCCCCGCTTCCGCCGCCCCCAACTTCATCTGCTGGCCCAGGCCAGCCTGTTGCTGCTCAGCAGCGCCGCGCTGGCGCAAGAGGCCAAGCTCGAGCGCGTCGAGATCACCGGCTCCAGCATCAAGCGCATCGACGGCGAGACCGCGTTGCCGGTGCAGACCATCAAGCGTGACGACATCGACAAAAGCGGCGTCACCACCGCCGCCGAGCTGCTGAAGAACATCAGCGCCAGCGCCGCCAATCTCGGTGACGGCGCCTCGATCACCGACAACACCGGCGGCCAGCGCGGCTTCAACGGCGCCAATCTGCGCGGCATCGGCGTCTCCAGCACCCTGGTGCTGCTGAACGGCCGCCGCCTGGCCAACTTCGCCTCGCCCGGCGACAGCGCCGGGGTCGATCTCAACAGCATCCCGGCCGGCGCGATCCAGCGCGTCGAGATCCTGAAGGACGGCGCCTCGGCCATCTACGGCACCGACGCGATCGGCGGCGTGATCAACTTCATCACCCGCCAGGACTATCGCGGCGTCGACATCAGCGCCTATGTGGCCGACACCCAGGACGGCGGCGCCGGCAAGCGCACAGTGACCTTGAGCGGTGGTGTCGGCGACCTCAGCCGCGACCGTTTCAATGTCTTCGCGACGCTGGACATCCAGCAGCTGGACGCGCTGCGCAGCACCCAGCGCGACTTCATCCAGGAGCGTCCGCTGGCCGAGACCGTGCCCTACTACCTGTCGAGCCGCCCTTTCCCGGGCAATATCCGTCTGTCGGGCACGGCCGCCACCCGCAACGCCCAGCTGGCCGCGATCAACGCCGCCGGCTACCGCTTCAACGGCCAGCCCTACAACCAGCGCACGGTCAATCTGTTCGCACCGGGCTGCAACCCGCCCGCCTCGGTCTACACCGAGCTGGTCGGCACCCAGGCCTGCGGCTATGACTATATGGCCGATACCGAGGTCTATCCCCAGTCCGACAAGATCGCCTTCCTCAGCCGCGGCATTGCCGATCTGGGCGGCGGCCAGCAGGTCTTTGCCGAGCTGATGCTGGCGCGGGCCGAGACGCTGTATGTGCTGTCGCCCAACCCGACCACGCTCTCCGGCGTCAACTGGAGCGCGATCAACGCCTTCCTGCCCAATCCGGTCAACCACCCGAGCAGCTTCGAAGTGCGCTTTCGCGCCACCGAGCTGGGCAACCGCAGCAGCGAGGTGAGCAGCGAAGCCAATCGCGTCGTCGTCGGCACCACCGGCACCTTCGGCAGCTGGGACTACACGGTGGGCGCCAGCCATGCGCTCAACAAGGTCGAGGACCGCTATGTCAACGGCTATTTCAAGTTCAACGAGCTGCTGGCGGCCGTGCGGGGCGGCCAGATCAACCCCTTCGGGGCGAGCCCGGCCGCCAGCCAGGCGCTGATCCAGTCGCTGCGCATCGATGATGCGGCGCGCCGCAGCGAGGGCACGACCTCGGGCCTGGACGCCAAGATCACCGGCACCCTGGGTCAGCTCGACGGCGGCGATATCGGCGTGGCCTTCGGCGCCGAGCTGCGCCGCGAGACCCAGAAGTTCACACCCTCGGCCCTGCTGGTCAGCAACAATATCGGCGGCGACCGTGACGGCAGCGGCACCAGCCCGGCACTCGTCGCCACCCGCAACGGCCGCAATATCAGCTCGGCCTATGCCGAGATCAGCGCGCCCTATAGCAAGACCCTGGAGATCCAGGCCGCGCTGCGCGCCGACCACTACCAGCGCGTCGGCAGCTCGGTGAACCCCAAGCTGGGCCTGCGCTGGCAGCCGAACAAGGAGCTGCTGGTGCGCACCTCGGCCGGCACGGGCTTCCGGGCGCCGAGCTTCAGCGAGCTCTACCGCCCGACCTCCTATGGCACCAGCGCCGCCTTCCTGTACGACGGCGTCTACGACTCCTTCGAGCAGTACCCCACCGAGAAGGTCGCCAACCCCGATCTGAAGCCCGAGAAGAGCAAGCAGTTCTCGCTGGGCCTGGTGTTCGAACCGCTGCGCGACACCAGCGTCAGCGTCGACTACTGGCATATCAAGAAGACCGATGTGATCAGCGACCTGTCCGGCAAGATCATCCTGGAGAACCCGGATCGCTATGCCGCCTACATCAAACGCGATCCGATCGACGACTTCCCGACCCTGATACTGCGCAAGGAAAACCAGGGCGGCCTGAAGACCTCGGGTCTGGACCTCGAAGGCCGCTGGCGCTCGGCCAGCACGGCAGCCGGCCGCTTCGGTGTGAACTTCAGCGGCACTTATGTGATCGAGTACAAGCGCCAGTTCGGCAAGACCGAGCCCTTCATCGAGAACGCCGGCCGCTTCCTGCAGGACCAGACCATCCAGCGCTGGCGCCATCGCCTGTCGCTGGACTGGGACCTCGGCCCGGCCAGCCTGACCCTGGGCAATAGCTACTTCTCGGCCCATACCGACGACAGCTACCTGCCCGACACCCAGCCGCGCAAGGTCAAGGCCTATGCGCTGTGGGACCTGAGCGGCAGCTACGCGATCAGCAAGGACCTGAAGCTGCGCGCCGGCCTGCTGAACCTGCTGAACACCGACCCGCCGTTCAGCAACCAGTCCTACTACTTCCTGTCCACCTATGACCCGACCTACACCGACCCGCGCGGCCGGACCTGGTTTGCAAGCCTGAGCTACAGCTTCCGCTGAGCGGGCCACAGCGCCAGGCCGCCGGCCAGGCTGAAGGCCTGGTCGCGGCCCAGCCGCCGCAGCGCCCTCGCGGCCTGGGCGCTGCGCTTGCCGCTGCGGCAGAAGAACAGCAGCGGCATCCCGGCCGGCAGGGCCAGCCAGCCGGGCAGCGCCTCGGGCAGCGCCGACAGCGGCACGGCCTGGCAGGGTAAGGCCGTGCCGAGATCGAGGCTGAGGCCCATGCGCTGCTCATAAGGCTCGCGCACATCGACCAGCAGCAGCTCGGGGTGCTGCTGCAGCAGGGCCCGCACGGCGGCGGCGTCCAGCTCCGACCGCTGCTCCTGCGCATCACCGCCCTCCAGCGACAGCACGGGGTGCAGCGGGCGCGGGCCGGCGCTGCATTGGCGCAGGGACTCGCCGCAGGCGCGGATGCGCTCGCAGGCCTGGGCGATGAACTCGGGCTCGGTGGCCGGGCCGAAGGACAGGCGCACCGCCGAGGCCGTCTGCCAGTCGGGCAATCCCATGGCCTCCAGCACATAGCTGGGCTGGGCCTTCGCGGCGCCGCAGGCCGAGCCGCCGCTGACGCGGATCTCGGCGGCGTCGAACAGGTCCAGCAGCAGCTTGGCGCTCAGGCCCGGCACCGCGAAGTTCAGCGTGGTGGGCAGGCACAGATCTGGCGGCGCATTGAAGACCAGGCCGGGAAAAGCCTGCCGCAGCGCGTCGGCGAGGCGCTCGCGGTAGCCGGCCAGCACGGCATGGTGCTTGAAGGTCTTGCCCTCATCCAGCGCCGCCAGCACCGCGCCCAGCGCGGCAATGCCCGACACATTCTCGGTGCCCGCGCGCTGCGCGCCCTCCTGGCCGCCGCCGGCCATCAGGGGCGTCAGCGGCGCGCCTTCGCGCACATAGAGCAGGCCTATGCCCTTGGGCGCATAGAGCTTGTGGCCCGAGAACGGCGCGTAGTCGATGCGGCGCCCGGCCAGGTCCAGGCCCAGCTTGCCCAGGGCCTGCACGCTGTCCACCAGCCACAGCGCCGGGCTGTCGGCCAGCGCGGCCGCGATGCCGTCCAGATCGCTGATCACGCCGGTTTCGTTATTGGCGGCCATGGTGCAGACCAGGCCGGCGCGCGGCGCCTGGGCGCGCAGCCAGTCCAGATCGTGGCGGCCATCGCGGCCGACCGGAATCGCCTGCACGACAAAGTTCAGGCCCAGCAGTGCATTCCAGTGCTTCAGCGCCTCGGGCACGGCCTTGTGCTCGGTGGCGCCATACAGCAGCAGATCGGGAACGAACTGTCCGGCATCGCGACGGGCCCGCAAGGCATTCAGCGCCGACAGCACCGCCGTCTGTATGCCCTCGGTCGCGCCGCTGACGAAGAGCAGCTGGCCGCTGGGCGCGCCCAGCACCCGCCGCGCCTGCGCGCGCACCGCATCCATCAGCGCGCGGGCCTTCAGCCCGGTGCTGTGGATGCTGCTGGGGTTGCCGAAGTCCTCGGCCATCGCCGCCAGCGCGGCGTCGCGGGCCTGGGGCAGCACCGGCGTGGTGGCATTGGCATCGAGATAGATTTCCATGAGATCGGGCGCGGGGCACCGCTGGCTTTGCTGATGCCCGGAATTCTGCGCGGCCGAGGCCGGAAACGACGTTCGTTATTGACCGTCTTCCCGCTTTGTTATGCAATCCAATTCCTCAATAGAGAATAATTATGAAATTGGATTCCCTGGATCTGAAAATTCTTGAACTTCTGCAGCAGGACGCCGAGCAACAGGTGGCGCAGATCGCAGCCCAGGTGGGCCTCTCGACCACGCCCTGCTGGCGGCGCATCCAGCGCCTGAAGGAAGCCGGCGTGATCACCCGCCAGGTGGCCCTGCTGGACGCGCGCAAGATCAATGTGGGCGTCACCGTGTTTGTCTCGGTGCGCACCAGCATCCACAGCCAGGAGTGGTTCGAGCGCTTTCGCGCCACCATCCAGGCGATTCCCGAGGTGGTCGAGTTCTACCGCATGAGCGGCGATGTCGACTATCTGCTGCGCGTGGTCGTGCCCGATATCGCGGCCTACGACGCGGTCTACAAGCGCCTGATCGCCGGCACCGAGCTGCACGACGTCAGCTCCAGCTTCGCGATGGAGGAGCTGAAGCTGACGACGGCGCTGCCGCTGAGCTATGTGAAGTGAAGCGCTGCGTCAGGCCGCGATGCCCAGCTCGGCGGCCATGCGGTGGACCAGGGCCGTCAAGGCCTCGACCTCGGCCCGCAGGCGCAGCTGCTCGGCGCGCAAGGCCTCGATCTCCTGCTCGCGCGGCAGCGCCGGTGCCGCTGCTCCGCCGCTGTAGGCGTCCTGCGCCACCGGCCCGCTCAGCAGATGGGCCCAGCGCGACTCGCGCGCACCCGGCGCACGGGCCAGCTTGATCACATAGGGCTGAGGCTCGCGGCTGGCCAGTTCATCGAGAAAGCCCTCGACCGAGGAGATGTCGGCGAAGCGGTGCAGGCGCTCGGTGTACAGGCGCAGCTCGGCGGCGGTCAGCGGCCCGCGCAGCATCAACAGGGTCAGACAAGCCAGCGCCGCACCGGGCACACCCAGCACGCGCGCGGCGTTGTGCTCGAAGCGCACGACGCGGCTGCCGCTGACGGTGTTGATCAGGTGCATGGCCTTGAGCTCATCGAGCGCCTGCAGCACCTCGGACTCGGAGGCATTCATCACCGGGTCGCGCGCGGTCTTCTGGTTGCAGCCCAGGGTCAGCGCGTTGACGGACAGCGGGTAGCTGTCGGGCACCGTGTGCTCCTTCTCGACCAGCACGGCCAGCACGCGGGCCTCCAAAGGGGTCAGGTCACGCAGCGTCGACATGCGCTCAGACTCCGAAGCCATCATCGGCCTGGATCACGGCCCCGTTGATGAAATGGCTCTCGTTGGCACACAGCATCAGCAGCGAGGTGTCAAGGTCCTGCGGATGGCCGACGCGCTTGCGCGGCAGCAGGTCGATCAGCTTCTTGCCGCCGTCGGTGGTCCAGTGGTGGTGGTTGATCTCGGTGTCGATATAGCCGGGGCAGATCGCGTTGACATTGATGCCGTACTTGCCCCACTCCAGCGCCATCGCCTTGGTCATGTGGATCACGGCGGCCTTGCTCATCGAGTAGACGCCGATCTGACTGAGCACCCGCAGGCCGGCCATCGACGCGATATTGACGATGCGCCCGCCGATGAAGGTGCCCGGCGCCGAGCCGCGGGCCCGCGCCAGCATGCGCTTGCCGACCTCCTGCGCAACGAAGAAGGCGCCGCGCACATTGGTGTCCATCACGAAGTCGTAGTCATCGGTGCTGACATCGACCAGCTTCTGCGTCGTGCTGACGCCGGAGTTGTTGATCAGGATGTCCAGCGTGCCGACCTCGGTCTCGGCATGGGCGACCGCCGACTTGATGCTGTCCAGATCGGTGACGTCCAGGGTCACGACATGGGCGTCGCCGCCGGCCGCCTCGATCTCGGCGCGCAAGGCCTTGAGCCGGTCCAGGCGCCGACCGGCCAGCACCACCCCGGCCCCGGCCTTGGCCAGGGTCTTGGCGAACTGCGCGCCCAGGCCGCTGGAGGCGCCGGTCACCAGGGCCACACGGCCCGATAAGTCAATGCTGTAGCTCATGGTCTCGTCCTCGGAAAACTGCTGGAGGAAACGATAGCATGGGCCGCCCAAGGCTCAGGGTCAGAACTGCATGAAGCTCACCCCGGCACCGATGCTGGTCTGGCGGAAGTTGTAGTCGGTCAGCGTTTCGCCATAGCCGCGGAAGGCCTGCAAATACCAGCGCAGGCCGTTGGGCTGGTCCTCAAAGACCGGGTAGGTCCATTCCAGCTGCAGCGCGCCGTACTTGACGTTTTTCAGTGTGCTGCGATAGAGCAGCGAGGCGGTGTGCTTGCCATGGGCCCAGTTCAGCTGGAACTCGCCGCGGCCGCGGTAGCTGACCAGGTCGGGGTTGTTGTCGGTGGCCAGCGGCTCGTTGAGGCGCTGGGTCAACCGGGTGCTTAGCGACCAGTCACCGCGCTCGAAACCGGCGCCCAGATTGACGCGGTTCCAGCTGCGCGACAGCGGGTCGGACTGGCCGTTGGACTGGTGGGCGATGCCCAGCTGCGCATAGCGCCATTGCCAGCCGAAGGGCAGCTGGCGCCAGGCCTCGGGCGTGGGCAGCACATAGATCACCTCGGGCTCGTAGTCGCTGTTGCGAAAGGGCTTGGAGTCCTTGCCGTTCCAGATCTGCCACATCGCCTGCTGGGTGAAGGCCACCCACAGATCGCCACCGGGCAGTATCAGGTCCTGGGCCAGCTTGGTGCGCAGCGAGAGCTGGAACTTGGCCTCCTCGCGCCGGTAGTTCGGCTGCGCCACGACCGCCTGGGTCGGCGACTGCGGCTGGCGGTTGATGCGGCTGGTGTAGTGAAAGGGCAGCACATAGTTGGGCTTGTAGCCGACGAAGTTGAAGGTGCCGCGCTTGTCCTCGGCGTCGAGCTCCCAGAACTTGGACATCAGGCTGGAGCTGCTGCGCGTTTGCGCGGCGTTCAGCGCACCCTTGGGGGCCAGTTCGGAGCTGGACGGCAAGGGTGCGGCCACCGCAGTGGGCGCCGCCTCGGGCGACGGCGGCAGCTCGGGTGCGCGGCCCGCCAGCTTGTCATAGCAGGCCAGCCGGTCGGCCGGGGCACCGATCGCGGCGCAATAGGCCAGGGTCGGCGCCTCGGCCTCGGCAAATGCCGGCTGAGCGCTGGCAGCGGCCAGCAGGGTCAACAGCGACGGGACAGCGGAATGTCTGGGCATGGGGGCGTTCAAAACGATTCGAGCTGCGCATGATGGCAGCCCCGGCGGCGCCGGTCTGTGACACGGGGTTTCCGCGCCGTGCTAGAGGCTTCAGCCCAAAGCCAAATAGCACGATCGTTCTATTTTTTAATCACACCAGTAGAATGCGGCCCGAACAAGCGCGCGGCCGCCCGCGTGACTCCAGCAAAAGAACCAAGGACAAGCATGACGAGCGAAGAACTTGTGGCCCAGTACGGTCCGCGCGAGAACATGGAGTACGACGTGGTCGTGGTGGGCGGTGGCCCGGCCGGCCTGGCCAGCGCGATCCGGCTCAAGCAGCTGGCGGCCGCCAAGGGTCAGGACTTGTCCGTGGTGGTGCTGGAGAAGGGTTCCGAGCCCGGCGCGCACATCCTGTCCGGCGCCGTGATGGACCCGAGGGCCATCACCGAGCTGTTCCCGAACTGGCAAGAGCTCGGCGCGCCACTGAAGCAGGCCGTGACCGGCGACGAGGTGCTGTTCCTCAGCGAAAGCGGCGCCACCAGCACGCCGCAGTGGCTGATTCCCGAGTGCTTCCACAACCACGGCAACTATGTGATCTCGCTGGGCGCGGTCAGCAAATGGCTGGGCGAGCAGGCCGAGGCGCTGGGCGTCGAGATCTTCCCCGGCTTCACCGCCGCCGAGATCGTCTACGGCGAGCAGGGCGAGGTGCGCGGCATCGCCACCGGCAATATGGGTGTCGGCAAGGACGGCGAGCCCACCGGCGAGTTCCAGCTGGGCATGGAGCTGCTGGGCAAGTACACGATCTTTGCCGAGGGCTCGCGCGGCCATCTGGGCAAGCAGCTGATCGCCAAGTACCAGCTCGACGCCGGCAAGGACCCGCAGAGCTATGCGATCGGCATCAAGGAGCTGTGGGAAGTGCCGGCCGACAAGGCCAAGCCCGGCCTGGTCGTGCACACCGCCGGCTGGCCGATGGACAACGAGACCTATGGCGGCGGCTTCCTCTACCACCTGGAAGGCAACAAGATCACGCTCGGCTTTGTCGTCGGCCTCGACTACAAGAACCCCTGGCTCTCGCCCTTCGAGGAAATGCAGCGCTGGAAGACCCATCCCAGCATCCGCGCGCACCTGGAAGGTGCCAAGCGCATCAGCTACGGCGCGCGCGCGATCACGGCCGGCGGCCTCTTGAGCCTGCCCAAGACCGTGTTCCCTGGCGGCGCCCTGGTCGGCTGCGATGCCGGCTATCTGAACGCGGCCCGCATCAAGGGCAGCCATGCAGCCATCAAGACCGGCATGCTGGCCGCCGAAGCCGCCTTCGAGGCCCTGGGCGCCGGCCGCTCGCACGACGAGCTGGCCGCCTACCCGGCCGCCTTCGAGCAGAGCTGGCTGCACGCCGAGCTGAACCAGTCGCGCAACTTCAAGCAGTGGTTCAAGAAGGGCAACACGGTCGGCGCGCTGATGACCGGCATCGAGCAGTGGTTCCTGCCCAAGCTGGGCATCAAGAGCCCGCCGTGGACGATCCACCGCACCCTGCCCGACCATGTCTATCTGCGCCCCGCCGCCGAGTCGAGCAAGATCGACTACCCGAAACCCGATGGCAAGCTGACCTTCGACCGGCTCTCCTCGGTCTTCGTCTCCAACACCAACCATGCGGAAGACCAGCCGGCCCACCTGACCTTGAAGGACGCCGCGGTGCCGGTGGCCATCAACCTGGCCAAGTTCGCCGGCCCCGAGAGCCGCTACTGCCCGGCCGGGGTCTACGAGTTCGTCAAGACCGATGCCGGCGAGGACCGGCTGCAGATCAATGCGCAGAACTGCGTGCACTGCAAGACCTGCGACATCAAGGATCCGACGCAGAACATCGTCTGGGTCACCCCCGAAGGTGGGGGCGGTCCGAACTACGCGGGCATGTAAAGTCCGACGCAGCGCTTAGCCTTCCGCCATAGCCCGCCCTCACCGGCGGGCTTTTTCATGTCTGCCTTGCTTATCTCTATGCCCTCGCTGATCCGCACTGCCCTGCTCACGATCGCCGCCCTCCTGGCAGGGTCGGCCGCCCAGGCCCAGCCGCTGAGCCGCGCCGAGGTGTTCCGCTCGCCCGACTATGCCGCCGCCCAGCTCTCACCCAGCGGCCGCTATGTGGCCGTTCTGGTGCCCGGCGAAGACCGCCGCCGCAACCTGGCCATCCTCGATCTGGACAGCGACCGTTTCACCGCCCGAATCTCCGTGCCTTTTGCCGACGTCGGCGAGTTCATCTGGCTCGGTGACGCGCGTCTGGTGTTCTCGCTGACCCAGCTGGGACAGAGCCGCAAGACCAGCAGCCATGTGGGGGGTCTCTATGTGACAGGCCGCGACGGCAAGGAGCAGCGCCGCCTGTTCCAGACCGCCGGCGAATGGGCCAACACGGGCGTGCGCCGGATGGTGCAGATGTGGCCGCAGCAGCGCGTGCCTGGCAGCGATGAGGAGCTGATCGTTGCCAGCAACGATGTGGACGAGCACAGCATCGATCTCTATCGCCTCAATGTACTGACCGGCAAACGCAAGCTGCTGACCGACAAGCGCCCGCCGCGCATCGGCCGCTGGGTGCTGGACGCGCAGCTCCAGCCGCGGGTGGCGATCGGCCGGGAGGCCGACTCGCTGGATCTGATCAGCCACTACCGTGACAGCGACGGCAGCTGGCGCGAGCTCTGGCGCCATCGCGGCAGCCGTGGCGACGTCAGCGTGCCGCTGAGCATCGAGGCCGACGGCAAGCTGCTGGTCGCCAGCAACGCGGGCCGCGACACCACGTCCGTGCGCGAGTACGACCCGCAGCGCCAGCAATGGGGCGAGGTCCTGGTCGAGCATCCGCGCTACGACGTGGCCGTTGACGCGCTGGGATCGCCCGTCGGTGCGCAGCTGCATCATGAGCTCACCCACGAGCTGCTGGGCTTTTCCGTCGCGGCCGAGCGCCCGCTGCAGCTCTGGATGGATGAGCGTCGCCGGGCTGTGCAGGCACTGGTCGACAAGGCCCTGCCGGGCCGCAGCAACATCCTGCAGTTCAGCGCCCGCGATCGGGTGCTGGTGGGCTCCAGCTCAGACACCGAGGTGATGCGCTGGTACCTGCTGGACAGCCGGCAAGGCCTGCTCACCGAGCTGCTGAACAGCCGCCCCGGACTGGCACGCGAACGCGTGCCGGGGACCGAGATCCTGGAGCTGCGCGCCCGCGACGGCCTGCCACTGCTGGCCTATCTGCTCAAGCCGGTCAGGGCGCCGAAAGGCCAGCCCCTGCCCGTGCTGATGATGGTGCACGGCGGCCCCTGGGACCGCGGTGCCGTCTGGGGCGACGAGCACGGCGACATGGCCACGGCCCGCTGGCTGGCCTCGCGCGGTTATCTGGTCGTGCTGCCCAGCTTTCGCGGCAGCCTGGGCTTCGGCAAGCGCGTGCTGCAATCCTCGCGCGGCCAGTTCGGCCTGGCCATGCAGGACGATCTGGACGATGTGCTGGCCGCCGTGCTCCAGCGCGCCGATGCCGACCCGCAGCGCCTGTGCATCATGGGCGCCAGCTACGGCGGCTATGCCAGCCTGATGGCGGTGGCCCGGGCACCCGAACGCTACCGCTGCGCGGTCGCCGGCATGCCGGTCAGCGATCTGCCGGCGCTGCTGGACTCGGGCTGGAGCGACATCTCCAGCAACGAGCGGGCGCGCGAGTTCTGGGTCGAGATGGTGGGCGATCCCAAGCAGCAGCGCGCCGCGCTGCAGGCCGTCTCGCCGGTCCATCTGGCCGACAGAATCAAATCCAAGGTGATGATCTACGCCGGCGTCGATGACCGGCGCACGCCGCTGGAGCAGGCCGAGAGCATGCGCCGCGCCTTGCAGCGTGCCGGCAACGAGCCGCTCTGGCTGGCCAAGTACGGCGAGGGCCACGGCTACCGGCTCACCGGCAACCATGACGAAATGCTGGACCTGCTGGAGCGCTTTCTGGCCGAGCAGCTCAAGCCCTGATCGCGTCAGCCCAGCGGATAGTCGTAGCGCACAAAGCCACGATGCTGGGCCACCCGGTCATAGAGCGCGCGGGCCCTGGCGTTGTGGGCCTGGGTCAGCCAGTAGTAGCGCGTCGCACCCTGCGCGCGGGCACACTCGGCCACCGCCGCGATCAGCGCAGCAGCCACGCCCTGGCCACGCGCCTCGGTAGCGACGAACAGATCCTGCAAATAGCAGCAGGGCCCGGTCCAGATGCTGGTGTGGAACAGGTAATGCGCGATGCCCAGCAGCCGGCCCGCGTCATCGACCGCCGCCAGCCCATGGACCTCCTGCCCGGCCAGCAGGCCTTGCCAGGCCAGCTCGTAGGTCGCGGCATCATGCTCGGTCTCGTAGAAGGCCTTGTAGCCGCGCGCCAGCGGCTCCCAGCCGGCACGGTCGGCGGCCTGCAGGGGCCGAATCGTCCAGTCCGGCCGGCTCATGCGCCCAGCCCCAGTTGGTGCATCCACTGCGCCAGTTCGCGTTCCTTGGCCGTGCCGGCCTCGCTGTGGGCGATGATGCGTGCGCGCTCGAGCGCCGAGCGGTTCTGGCTCAGCTTGGCCTTGGCCTCCCAGCGCTCCACCCGGATGCGGAAGCCGACGATGGCGCCCAGCAGCTTGTGCTGGAAGTCCTCGGGCAGGCCGCGCCACTGCTCGGCATAGCCGGGCTCATGGCGGGCGATCAGACGCTTGAGCAGCGCGTCCTTGGCGGCGGCCTCATCCAGGGTCTGCAAGGCCCCGCGCACATGCACGGCCAGGTAGTTCCAGGTCGGCACATTGAGCCGGGTTTCGTAGTGCGTCGGTGAGATATAGCCGTCCGGCCCGCTGAACACCGCCAGCACCTGGCCCTGCGCGGCCAGCCAGGCCCAGTGCGGATTGGCGCGCGCCATATGCCCCTCCAGCCACCAACCCTCTTCATCGCCCCCCCAGGACAGCGGCAGATGGGTCACGAAACTCTGCCCCTGCACATCGGGGCCGACCAGCATCGCGAAGGGTTGTTCATCGATCAGCCGGCGCGCCAGCGCCAGATCGCTCAGTGCAAAGTGCTTGGGTGTGTACATGGCCCTCACTCTAGGGCATCGCTTGGTACGATCAAAGATCCAATATCCGGAATTTTCATGGCACCAATCCTGGCCCTTGATCCAGCCGGCATGAAGCTGCAGCCGGGTCAGCCGCTGGCCCGCCAGATCCATGCGCAGCTGAAGACACGCATCCTGCAAGGCCAGCTGCCGGCCGCACTGCGCCTGCCGACCACGCGCGAGCTGGCGGCAGCGCTCGGGGTGTCGCGCAACACCGTGGTGCGGGCCTACGAGCAGCTGCTGGCCGAGGGCTTTCTGCAGACCCGCGTCGGCGATGGCAGCTATGTGGCCGGGCTGCCGGGCGGCGCCATCGCGCAGGCCGCCGGGTCCGCTGCGCAGCAGGCCATGCCGGGCACCGCGCTGTGGCAGCATCTGCAGCGCTACAGCCAGCCCCGCATGGTCGAGGGGCCGCCGCGCGCCTTCCGCTATGGCGTGCCGGCACTGGACCTGTTCCCGGCCGAGATCTGGGCCCGGCTGCAGGCGCGCTTCTGGCGCCGCGCCGGCCAGCAATCGCTGGGCTACTCGGACCCTGCCGGCCTGCCGCGCCTGCGCGAGATGGTGGCCCGCTACCTGAGCCATTCGCGCGGCCTGCGCTGCACGGCCGAGCAGGTGCTGATCACCGGCGGCTCTCAGCAGGCCATCGCGCTGGCCGCGCTGGCCCTGCTCGGGCCCGGCGAGCGCGCCGCGATCGAGTCGCCCGGCTACCGCGCCGCCGCTGCGGCGCTGGCCCTGCAAGGGGGTCGGGTCTTGCCGGTGCCGGTCGACGCCCAGGGCCTGCAGGTCGGCGCGCTAGAGGCGCTGGGGCCTTGCCGGCTGGCCTATGTCTCGCCCTCGCACCAGTTTCCCAGCGGCGCGGTGATGAGCTTGCAGCGGCGCCTGGACCTGCTGGCCTGGGCGCAGCGCCATGATGCCTACATCCTGGAGGACGACTACGACGGCGAGTACCGCTACACCGGTGTGCCGCTCGCGCCGCTGGCCAGCCTGGACCGCAGCGGCCGCACGCTCTATATCGGCACCTTCTCCAAGCTGCTGTTCCCGGGCCTGCGCCTGGGCTATCTGGTGGCGCCGCCGGCCTGGGCGTCGAATCTGGCCAAGCTGCGCGCGCTGCTGGACCGGCATGCCTCGATCGCCGACCAGAGCGTGATGGCCGACTTCATCGAGCAAGGCCACTTCCTGCGCCATGTGCGCCGGGTGCGTCGCGCCGCCGAGCGCCGGCGCGACGCGCTGCTGGGCAGCTGGCAACAGCACTTCGGTACCGCGCTGCCGCTGGCGCCGGTCGATGCCGGCCTGCACGCGCTGCTGCCGCTGGACAGCGCCGTGCAGGAGCAGCGCCTGCATGCCCTGGCCGAGGCCCAGGGCGTCGAGCTGGGCCCGCTGCGCCAGGTCGGCGCCGTGCTGCCGGCCAGCGCACGCGCCGGGCTGCTGCTGGGTTTTGCCGGCGTGACCGAGGCACAGATCCGGTCCGCCGTCGCAACGCTGGCCCGCGCCTGGCGGTAAGGGCGGCCCAGAAACAACAAAGCCCCCGCAGCTTGCGCTGCGGGGGCTTTTCAACTGTTGGCGGAGTCGGAGAGATTCGAACTCTCGATGCAGGTTTTGCCCACATACTCCCTTAGCAGGGGAGCACCTTCGGCCACTCGGTCACGACTCCAGCTGAGCCTCGCATTCTATACGAAGAATTCGAGGCTTCAAGAAAATCAGGCAGAAATTTCCTGATCCAGGTCGAAGGCCTTGTGCAACGCACGCACCGCCAGCTCCATGTACTTCTCGTCGATCACGACCGAGGTCTTGATTTCGCTGGTGCTGATCATCTGGATATTGATGCCCTCCTCGCTCAGCGCGCGGAACATCTTGGACGCAACGCCCACATGCGAGCGCATGCCGATGCCGACGATGGAGACCTTGCAGATCTTCGGGTCGCCCAGCACCTTGGCGGCCTGGGTGGCCGGGCCGACGGTGCTCTCCAGCAGTTCCATCGTGCGCGCGTAATCGTTGCGGTGCACGGTGAAGCTGAAGTCGGTCTTGCCATCCTGCGAGACGTTCTGGATGATGACGTCGATGTCGATATTGGCCTCGGCCACCGGGCCCAGGATCTGGAAGGCGATGCCGGGCTTGTCCGGCACGCCCAGCAAGGTCACCTTGGCTTCGTCACGGTTGAAGGCGATACCCGACACGACGGCTTGTTCCATTTTTTCGTCCTCTTCAAAACTGATCAGGGTGCCGGACTTGGCTTCCTCGTTGATATCGATGTCCCAGGGCGTGAAGCTGGACAGCACGCGCAGCGGCACGCGGTACTTGCCGGCGAACTCGACCGAGCGGATCTGCAGGATCTTGGAGCCCAGCGAGGCCATCTCCAGCATCTCTTCGAAGCTGATGGTGTGCAGGCGGCGCGCCTCGGGCACGATGCGCGGGTCGGTGGTGTAGACGCCGTCCACATCGGTGTAGATCAGGCACTCGTCGGCCTTCATCGCAGCGGCAATGGCCACGGCCGAGGTGTCGGAGCCGCCACGACCCAGGGTCGTGATGTTCTGATCTTCGTCAACACCCTGGAAGCCGGCGATCACGACGACCTTGCCGGCGGCCAGATCGGCGCGCACGCGCGCGTCATCGATGCTCTCGATGCGGGCCTTGGTGTGCGAGGAGTCGGTCTGCACCGGCACCTGCCAGCCGGTGTAGCTGACGGCCTCCAGGCCTTCGGCCTGCAGTGCGATCGCCAGCAGGCCGACCGAGACCTGCTCGCCGGTAGCGGCAATCATGTCCAGCTCGCGATTCAGCTCCGGGCTGGACGAGGCCGGGGCCAGTTCCTTGGCCAGGCCCAGCAGGCGGTTGGTCTCGCCGCTCATCGCCGAGGGCACGACCACCATCTGATGCCCGGCGCGCGCCCATTTGGCGACGCGCTTGGCCACATTGCGGATGCGCTCGGTGGACCCCATCGAGGTCCCGCCGTATTTGTGAACTATCAGTGCCATGGGGATTCTTCAACGCGGGGGTCGAGGCCCTGAATCGGGCAAGGGGTGCGCCGCGGTCGCAGCCCTCGATTCTAGCTGCCGCACCGCAGCAATCGACGCCCCGGGCGTTACATGCGAGGCACAGGACGCCAGTCCAGGCTCAGCTGCGGCTCGCCCGGCCGGGCCAGGCAGCGCGCATCCAGGCCCAGGCCTGGCACGAAAAGCAGCTGGGAACCGGCATAAAGCAGCGGTGCGCCGCGCTGCCAGGCCGGCAAGGCGGCGCTCTGGAACGCCTTCTTCAGGCTGCGCGGCGGGCCGGCCGCGTGGCGCTGGAACTGCTCACCGCCCTCGCGCGGGCGCATCACCAGCGATGCAAGGCTCGCGGCGGCCACGCCACCGCGCTCGACGGCTTCAACAATCCACGCTCCCTGCCAGGCCGGCACGGAATGGACGCCGGGCCGCCCCAGATTCAGTTCGATCACAGGCGCTGCGGTCGCAGCCGGCGCAGGGACATACAGCAAGCGCCACCGATACAGCCTCAGCGAAGCGCCGGCGCAAGGCCAGGCCCCCTGCCCCGTGCCCGACTCGTGCAACAGTCGCTGCACCAGGCTGGCCGGCGCCGGTCGGCCGAGCCGGGCGTGCAACCAGGCCCGCAAGGCATTGCTGGCGCGTGCCGGCGACAGGGTCAGCAGACCCGCCATGTCCAGGCCCTCGGGGCCGGCGAGTTGCGTCAGATCCGCAGCGGCCATCTCGTGCTGCAAGGCCAAGGCCTGTTGCGCCCATTCGGCCGTCTGCGCCAGGCTGGCTTCGGCGGCCGGAAAAGCCTGGCTCAGCCCCGGCCACACCTGCAAGCGCAGGCGGTTGCGGGCGTAGCGAGGGTCGCCATTGCTGTCGTCATCGATGTAGTCCAGGCCATGGGCGTGCAGATAGGCCTCGATGGCCTCGCGCGGCTGCGCCAGCCAGGGTCGGGCCCAGAGCAGGCCATCGCGCCATTGCTGCACCGGCATCGCGGCCAGACCGGCCACGCCGGCGCCGCGCAGGGCCTGCAACAGCAGGGTTTCGGCCTGATCACGGCGATGCTGGGCCAGCAGCAGCAGATCGGCGCCGGCCGCCTGGGCCATCGCCCTCAGCGCCGCATAGCGCCCCTCGCGGGCCCAGGCCTCGACGCTTTGCGCCGCCGCCGGCGCGCCGTCCAGACGCCGCGACAGCAGGCGCAGGGGCAGCCCCGAGGCGGCCCAGCGCTCGCATTGCCGCTCGCAGTGGGCCAGCCAATCGTCGGCATGGGCGCTGAGCCCGTGATGCACATGCAGGGCCAGGACCTCGAGACCGAGTTCGCCGGCCTGACGGGCCGTCGCATGCAGCAAGGCGGTGGAATCGCGGCCGCCGCTGTAGGCGACCGCTACACAGCGGCGCGACTGAGGCTCAGCGGCTCTTGGTGTCGGTGAAGCGACCATAGGCTTGCAGGCGCTCATAGCGGCGCTCCAGCAATTCCTTGGGCTTCAGATCGCTGACCTGGCGCAGCGCATCGGACAGCGCACGCTTCAGGTAGGAGGCCATGGCCTTGGTGTCGCGGTGGGCACCACCGACCGGCTCGTTGACGATCTTGTCGATCAGGCCCATGGCCTTCAAGCGGTGGGCGGTGATGCCCAGCGCGTCGGCCGCTTCGGAGGCACGTTCGGCGCTCTTCCACAGAATCGACGCGCAACCTTCCGGCGAGATCACCGAATAGGCGGCGAACTGCAGCATCAGGACCTGGTCGGCCACACCGATGGCCAACGCGCCGCCGGAGCCGCCCTCACCGATCACGGTGGCGATGATGGGCACTTCCAGCTGGGCCATCTCGAAGATATTGCGGCCGATCGCCTCCGACTGGCCTCGCTCCTCGGCACCGATGCCGGGATAGGCGCCCATGGTGTCGATGAAGGTGAAGACCGGCAGGCCGAACTTCTCGGCCAGCTTCAGCAGGCGCAAGGCTTTGCGATAGCCCTCGGGGCGCGGCATGCCGAAATTGCGCTTGGTGCGTTCCTTCGAGTCGGCGCCGCGCTGGTGGCCGATGATCATGCAGGCCTGGCCGTTGAAGCGGGCCAGACCGCCAACAATGGCGGCATCGTCGGCGTAATGGCGGTCACCGTGCAGTTCCTGGAACTCGGTGAACACGTCGGCGCAATAGTCCAGGGTCTGCGGGCGTTGCGGGTGCCGGGCGATCTGGTAGACCTGCCAGGGCGCCACATTGGCGTAGATGTCCTTGGTGAGCTGCTGGCTCTTTTTGCTGAGGCGGTCGATTTCTTCGGAGATGTCGACGGCGGACTCGCTTTGCACGTAGCGCAGCTCTTCAATCTTGGTGTCGAGCTCGGCGATCGGCTGCTCGAATTCGAGAAAATGTTTCTTGCTCATCCTGCTTAGGTCTTTCAGAGATGACGGCCCGCGATCGGTAGATACGGGCCGAGATACCAGGGTCAGGGCTCCACCGGGAGCGGATCAAGGCTGCGCCAAATGTACCATGTGGCTACCGAGCGGTAAGGGGCCCAGGCCTCTCCGACCTCGCGGCCCTCGGCGCGCGAGACCGGCTCGCCGCTGAAGTAGTTCTGGCTGATGCCCTTGAGCAGCCCGGGGTCGTCCAGCGGCATCACATTGGGCCGCATCAGATGGAAGATCAGGAACATCTCGGCCGTCCAACGGCTGATGCCTCGGATCGCCACCAGCTCCTCGATGATGGCTTCGTCGTCCATCTGCGTCCATTGGCGCACATGCACCCGCCCGGCCTCGAAATGCTGGGCCAGATCGCTGAGATACTCGACCTTGCGGGCCGACAGACCGGCCGTGCGCAGATCGGCCACCGGCAGTGCCAGCACGGCGGCCGGCTGGATCACGCGGGCGGTCGGCATGCTGATCAGCGCGGCAAACTTCTCCCAGACCACCTGCGCGGACTTGACCGAGATCTGCTGGCCGACGATGGAGCGCGCCAGGGTCGTGAACGCATCGCCACGCACCTGCAGCCGCGCCTCGCCGAACTGCGGGATGAGTTTCTTCATCACGCGGTCGCGCTTGGCCAGATGGCGGCAAGCCTCGTCCCAGTAGTCCGGGGTCACCCCCGCTGCAGCGCGTCCCACCTCAGGCCTTCATCCACGTCGTGCCCTGGGGCGAGTCCTGCAAGACAATGCCGGCGGCCAGCAGCTCCTGACGGATGCGGTCGGCCTCGGCGAAGTTGCGTGCCGCCTTCGCGGCCGCACGGGCTTCGATCTGCGCCTGGATCGCGGCCTCGTCCAGGCCGCTGCCGGCCTGCAGATACTGGCGCGGCGGCTGCTGCAGAATCCCCAGCACCGCGCCCAGGCTCTTCAGCAGGCGTGCCTCGTCCAGCGAACGGCTGCGGTTCAGGCTGGCGGCCAGCTCGAAGAGCTGGGCCACCGCGCCGGGCGCATTGAAGTCATCATCCATCGCGACCCGGAAAGCGGCCGCCTGCGGCTGTGTCCAGTCGATCTCGCCAGCCTCGACGTCGAGGCCATCCAGCGCCGTGTAGAGCCGGCGCAGTGCGCTGCGCGCATCGTCCAGATTGGCGTCGCTGAAATTGAAGGGGCTGCGGTAATGGGTGCGCAGCATGAAATAGCGCAGCGTCTCGCCGTCGTAGCGCTTCAGCACATCCTGGATCGTGAAGAAGTTGCCCAGGCTCTTGGACATCTTCTCGTTGTCGACATTCAGGAAGCCGTTGTGCATCCAGACGTTGACGAAGGGTTTGCCACCGCTGGCGCCTTCGCTCTGGGCGATCTCGTTCTCGTGGTGGGGGAACTGCAGATCCTGCCCGCCGCCATGGATGTCGAAATGCTCGCCCAGCAGCGCGCAGGCCATGGCCGAGCATTCGATATGCCAGCCGGGGCGGCCGGGGCCGTAAGGGCCAGAGTACTTGGCATCCTCGGGCTCGCTGTCCTTGGCGGCCTTCCAGAGCACGAAATCCAGCGGATCGAGCTTGCCGTCGTCGACGGCGACGCGCTCGCCGGCGCGCAAATCGTCCAGCGACTTGCCGGACAGCTTGCCGTAGCCGGGGAACTTGCGCACCGCGTAGTTCACATCGCCGTTGCTGGCGCGGTAGGCCAGACCCTTGTTTTCCAGGGTGCCGATCAGGTCCAGCATCTGGCCCACATAGTCGGTGGCGCGCGGCTCATGCGTGGGTGTCTCGACGCCCAGCGCGCCGATGTCGCGGCGCATCGCGGCAATCATCTCGTCGGTCAGCTCGCGGATGCTGATGCCCCGCTCGACCGCACGCCTGATGATCTTGTCCTCGATATCGGTGATGTTGCGCACATAGGTGACCTTGAAGCCCGAGGCCTTGAGCCAGCGTTGCACCACATCGAAAGCCATCATCATGCGGGCATGGCCGACATGACAGAGGTCGTAAATCGTCATGCCGCACACATACATGCGCACATGACCGGGATCGATAGGGCTGAAGGGCTCGACCTTGCGGGTCAGCGAGTTGTAGATGCGCAGGGACATGGGATCTTGATTTGCCAGCGTCGGTCGTGAATCGATGGCGAGCTCAGGGTTGGGCTGCGGACGGCTCTGTTGCGATGGGGACTTCGAAATCAGGCACTTCGAGATCGCATAAAGCGCGCAGCGGTGGGCCCCGTAGAATCGGTCAGTATAGCGGCTCGCTCTTCGGCGGCGCCCAGGCCCCGGGCTTAGCGCCCAAGAACTTATGCACAGTCCTGCTGCCAGCTTGCGTCCCTTTTTCCGCCCCCACAGGCTACGCCTCGCGGCGCTGCTGACGAGCGCGTGGCTGTGCGCGCTGCCGGCCGGAGCGCAGGATTTCGACGCGGCCCAGGCCCTGTGGCTGCAAGGTCAGAAGACCCAGGCGCTGCAGACCGTGCAGGCCGCGCTGGCCTTGAACCCCAACGATGCCAAGCTGCGCTTTGCCCAAGCCGTGATGCAGATGGAGCTGGGCCAGGCCAGCCAGGCGGAAGCCGGGCTGCTGGCCCTGACGCAGGACTACCCCGACCTGGCCGACCCGTTCAACAACCTGGCCGTGCTCTACGCCGCCCGGGGCGAGCTGGACCTGGCCCATGCCGCGCTGGAACAGGCGGTGCGGCTGCAGCCCGAGCACGCCCAGGCCCAGGAGAATCTGGGCGATGTGCTGCTGCGCATGGCGGCCCGCGCCTATGGGCTGGCACTCAAACATGGCAGCGGCGACGGCGCGGCGCTCAAGCTCAAGCTGAGCCGCTTGAGCCCGGCTCGCTGACGGCCTGGGTAACAATAGCACTCTCGCGTTTTTCAGCCCGCAACCATGTTCATGCAAAAACACTCCTTACTCCCTGCGCTGGGCCTGCTGGCGCTGCTGGCCGCCGCACCGGCCTGGGCCCAGACGGTCAAGCTGAGCACGACCGAGGGCGATATCCGCATCGAGCTGGACGCCCAGAAGGCACCCAAGTCGGTCGACAACTTCATCAAGTATGTGAAGGCCGGCCATTACAACGGCACGATCTTCCATCGCGTGATCGAGGGCTTCATGATCCAGGGCGGCGGTTTCACGCCCAAGATGGAGCAAAAGCCGACGCGTCCGCCGATCCCGCTGGAAGCCGGCAACGGCCTGAACAATGTGCGCGGCACGCTGGCCATGGCCCGCACCGGCGACCCCAACTCCGCCACCGCGCAGTTCTTCATCAATGTCGTCGACAACCCCTTTCTGGACGCCGCCAACGCACGCGACGGCAAGGGTTATGCGGTGTTCGGCCAGGTCGTCGAAGGCATGGACATCGTCGACAAGATTCGCATCAAACCCACGGGCAACCAAGGCATGCATCAAAACCTGCCTCTGACACCCGTGATCATCACCAAGGCCATTGTGGAGCCCAAGAAATGAGCAAGATCGTTGAACTGCATACCAACCACGGCCTGATCAAGGTCGAACTCGACGATGCCAAGGCACCGCTGAGCGTCGAGAACTTCCTCAGCTATGTGCGCAAGGGCCATTACGACGGCACGGTGTTCCACCGCGTCATCAAGGGCTTCATGATCCAGGGCGGCGGCATGGAACCCGGCATGAAGCAGAAGGCCACCGACGCGACGATCCAGAACGAGGCCAACAACGGCCTGACCAACGAGCACTACACGCTGGCCATGGCCCGCACCAATGCCCCGCACTCGGCCTCCAGCCAGTTCTTCATCAACACGACCAATAACGGGTTCCTGAACTTCAAGTCCGAGACCCCGTCGGGCTGGGGCTATGCCGTGTTCGGCAAGGTCATCGAAGGCAAGGAAGTCGTCGATGCGATCGAGAAGGTCAAGACCGGCCGCAGCGGTTTCCATGACGATGTACCGCTGGAAGATGTGGTGATCGAGCGCGCGGTTGAAATCGCCTGATATCGACACCCCGACCCTGATCGCGCCTCCCGAGTGGGGCGTGATCGACTTTCTGTCGGACCTGCATCTGGCGCCCGCCACGCCGCTGACGCTGGCTGCGCTGGAGCAGCACCTGGAGCGCACGCCGGCCAAGGCGGTGTTCCTGCTCGGCGATATCTTCGAGGTCTGGATCGGCGACGATGCCCGCTTCGAGGGTTTTGAAGCCGAGTGCACGGCCCTGCTGCAACGCGCCGGCCGGAAACGCAGGCTCTTCTTCATGGCCGGCAACCGCGACTTCCTGCTCGGCGAGGCGATGGCGCAAGATGCCGGCCTGCAGCTGCTGCCCGACCCGATCGCGCTCGAGGCCTTAGGGCAGCGCCTGCTGCTGAGCCATGGCGACGCGCTGTGCCTGGACGACCAAGACTACCAACACTTTCGCGCCCAGGTGCGCGGCGCGGACTGGCAGCGCGAATTCCTCGCCCAGCCGCTGCCGCAGCGCCGCGCGATCGCGCGCCAGATGCGCGAGGCCAGCGAGCTGAACAAACGCGGGCAAACACTCCAGAACTGGTCCGATCTCGATGCCGCCGCCTGCCGCGACTGGCTGCGGCAGGCCCGGTGCCAGGTCTTGCTGCATGGCCACACGCACCGCCCGGCCGTCCATGACCTGGGCGAAGGCCTGAGGCGATGGGTGCTGTCCGACTGGGATCTGGAGGCCGAACTCCCGCGCGCCGACGTGCTGCGCCTGGACGCCCAGGGCTTGCGGCGCATCGCCCTGCTCTGATGCTGGGGCGCCTGTGGTCGGCCTGGCAGGCCAGGCGGGAGGCGCAAACGCTGCGCGACTACGCCATCCCCGAGCCGCTGTGGCGCTTGACGCTGCTGCGCTACCCCTTCATCGCCGCCCGTTCCAGCGAGGAACTGGCCGAGCTGCGGCGCCTGTGTTCGCTGTTTCTGTCCGCCAAGGAATTCCACGGCGTCGACGGTTTCGAGGTCACCGATGAGGTCGCACTGGCCGTCGCGGCCCAGGCCTGCCTGCCGGTGCTGCGCCTGGGCCTGGCGGCCTATGACGGCTTTGTTGGCATCGTGATGCATGCGGGCGAGGTGGTCGCGCAGCGCGAATTCATCGACGAGGACGGCGTGGTCCACCGCTATGAGGAGGTGCTGGCCGGCGAGGCGATGGAGGGCGGCCCCTTGATGCTGGCCTGGAGCGAGGTCGACAGCGGCGACCCCGCCTCGGCCGAGCCGGACAGCATCTACAACGTCGTCATCCACGAGTTCGCCCATGTGCTGGACATGGGCGACGGCCTCGCCGACGGCGTGCCGCCGCTGGGCTCGGCGGCCGAGCGCGAACGCTGGCTGGATGTGATCGAGGCCGAGTGGCAAGGGTTCTGCGAGCAGGTCGACGCCGGGGCGCCGACCCTGATCGATCCCTATGGCGCCGAGAGCCTGGAGGAGTTCTTCGCGGTTGCGGCCGAGGCCTTCTTTGTCGCCCCGGCCGAACTGAAGTGGGAGCAGCCGGCGCTGTACGAACTACTGGCCGGCTACTTTAGGCAAGACCTGGCCCCGTAAAAAAAGGCCCCGAGGGGCCTTTGTCGATCAGCTGGCCGTCGCCGGCTCGGCCTTGGGTTTGTTGTCGCTGGCGCGCTTGAGCGGCTGGATGTCCAGCTGCACCGCGCCCGCCTCGTCGACATCGACACTCAGGCGGCCGCCGTCGACCAGGCGGCCGAACAGCAGCTCGTCGGCCAGGGCCCGGCGTATCGTGTCCTGGATCAGGCGCTGCATCGGCCGCGCGCCCATCAGCGGATCGAAGCCCTTCTTGCCCAGATGCTTGCGCAGCGCATCGCTGAAGGTGACCTCGACCTTCTTCTCCTGCAACTGGCTTTCCAGCTGCAGCAGGAACTTGTCGACCACCCGCAGGATGATCTCCTCGTCCAGCGCCCGGAAGGACACGATGGCGTCCAGCCGGTTGCGGAACTCGGGCGTGAACAGGCGCTTGATGTCGGCCATCTCGTCGCCCTGCTCGCGCGAGTTGGTGAAGCCGATGCTGGCCTTGTTCATCGTCTCGGCGCCCGCATTGGTCGTCATGATGATGATGATGTTGCGGAAGTCGGCCTTGCGTCCGTTGTTGTCGGTCAGCGAGCCATGGTCCATCACCTGCAGCAGCACGTTGAACACGTCCGGGTGCGCTTTCTCGATCTCGTCGAGCAAGAGCACCGCGTGCGGCTTCTTCGTGATCGCCTCGGTCAAGAGACCGCCCTGGTCGAAACCGACATAGCCCGGAGGCGCACCGATCAGGCGGCTGACCGCATGGCGCTCCATGTACTCGGACATATCGAAGCGGATCAGCTCGATGCCCAGGATATAGGCCAGCTGCTTGGCCACCTCGGTCTTGCCGACGCCGGTGGGGCCGCTGAACAGGAAGCTGCCGATCGGCTTGTCCGGCTTGCCCAGGCCCGAACGCGCCATCTTGATCGCGGCCGCCAGCGCATCGATGGCCGGCTCCTGGCCGAACACCACGCTGTTGAGGTCGCGGTCCAGGCTCTTGAGCTTGCCGCGGTCATCGCTGGACACCGAGGCCGGCGGGATGCGAGCGATCTTGGCGACGATGTCCTCGACTTCGTTGCGGGTGATGGTCTTCTTCTGCTTGCTCTTGGGCAGGATGCGCTGGGCGGCGCCGGCCTCGTCGATCACATCGATGGCCTTGTCCGGCAGATGGCGGTCGTTGATGTACTTGGCCGACAGCTCGGCCGCCGCCTGCAGCGCACCCAGCGCGTACTTGACGCTGTGGTGTTCCTCGAAGCGCGACTTCAGGCCCTTCAGGATCTCGACGGTCTGCTCGACCGAGGGCTCGACGACGTCGACCTTCTGGAAGCGCCTTGAGAGCGCCGCGTCCTTCTCGAAGATGCCGCGGTATTCGCTGAAGGTGGTCGCGCCTATGCACTTCATCGCGCCGGAGGACAAGGCGGGCTTGAGCAGATTGCTGGCGTCCAGCGTGCCGCCCGAGGCCGCACCGGCACCGATCAGGGTATGGATCTCGTCAATGAAAAGCACCGCATTGGGCTGGTCCTTGAGCTGCTTGAGCACCGCCTTCAGGCGTTGCTCGAAGTCGCCGCGGTACTTGGTGCCCGCCAGCAGCGCGCCCATGTCCAGCGAATAGACCACGCTGTCGGCCAGCACCTCGGGCACATCACCCTCGGTGATGCGCCAGGCCAGGCCCTCGGCGATGGCGGTCTTGCCGACACCGGCCTCGCCGACCAGCAGCGGGTTGTTCTTGCGCCGGCGGCACAGGATCTGCACGACGCGCTCGACCTCGTGCTCGCGGCCGATCAGCGGATCGATCTTGCCGTCCTTGGCCAGCTGGTTGAGGTTTTGCGTGAACTGCTCCAGGGGCGAGCCCTTGCCGCCGCCCTGCGCCTCGGCCTCTTCGCGCTCGCTCTCGCCGCCGCCGCTGCCCTCCTGGCCCTTCGGAGGCTCGGGCGGCTCGCTCTTCTTGATACCGTGGGCGATGTAGTTGACGACGTCCAGCCGGGTCACGCCCTGCTGGTGCAGGTAGTAGACGGCGTGCGAGTCCTTCTCGCCGAAGATCGCGACCAGCACATTCGCGCCGGTCACTTCCTTCTTGCCGCTGCCGGTGGACTGCACATGCATGATGGCGCGCTGGATCACGCGCTGGAAGCCCAGCGTGGGCTGGGTATCCACTTCCTCGCTGCCGCCCACCGTGGGCGTGTTTTCCTTGATGAACTGCGCCAGGCTCTTGCGCAAATCATCGATATTGGCCGAACAGGCCCGCAGCACCTCGGCCGCAGACGGGTTGTCCAGCAAGGCCATCAGCAGGTGTTCGACGGTGATGAATTCGTGACGCTGCTGACGCGCTTCGACAAACGCCATGTGCAGGCTGACTTCAAGCTCTTGCGCAATCATGCGGCCTCCATAATGCACTGCAGGGGATGGCCGGCTCGCCTTGCGGCGGCCAGCACCAACTCAACCTTGGTGGCCGCCACGTCCTTGGTGAACACACCGCAAACGCCCCGGCCCTCATGGTGGATTTTCAGCATGATTTGGGTTGCAGTATCCAAGTCATGGCGAAAAAACTCTTGTAGCACCATGACGACAAACTCCATGGGCGTGAAATCATCATTGAGCAGCAGCACCTGGTACAGGCGCGGCGGCTCGGTTTTCTGCGCCACCCGTTCCAGCGTGGTGGTGCCGTCCGCATCGTCGCGGCCGGGCCCGACGCCCGGGGTTTTCACCGGCGGTTCGGGGGGCTTGTTGGGTAGATCGGGCATGGGCTGATTCTATAGAGTGGGGCCGGAGCGCGCCGCTGCAAGGGGATCTTCCGTCAAGCATTCCACAAGCACTGCGGGATATGGGGGCGAGCTGCGCGCCTTTTCAACGCCCGAACCCACCCATCCGTACAACTACCCCCCGGGCAGGCCCTGAATTGACAGCCGGTGGACCGCGCTTTGAGAATCCCGCCGGTACAAAAACCAGTGGGGTGGAGACGGTTATGGCAGTAGGAACGGTGAAATGGTTCAACGACGCCAAGGGCTTCGGCTTTCTTGAACCGGAGGCGGGCGGCGAGGATGTATTCGCCCATTTTTCGGCCATCCAGATGGAAGGCTTTCGTACGCTGCGCCAGGGTGGCCGGGTCAGCTTTGATCTGGTGCAAGGCCCCAAGGGGCAACTGGCACAGAACATCCGCCCGCTGGACGAGGCCGAGCTGATGCAGGAAAGCGAGGCGCTGCGCGCCGCCTGAGGCGGCACGCAGCTCAGATCCGGCACCCTGCCGGATGGGAAGTTCTACATCTGGTCGATCATGACCTGGCCGAAACCGGAGCAGGAGACCTGGGTCGCGCCGTCCATCAGGCGGGCGAAGTCATAGGTGACCTTTTTGCTGGCGATGGCCTTTTCCAGCGAGCTGATGATCAGGTCGGCGGCGGCCGTCCAGCCCATATGGCGCAGCATCATCTCGGCCGACAGGATTTCGCTGCCCGGGTTGACATAGTCCTTGCCGGCATACTTCGGCGCGGTGCCATGGGTGGCTTCGAAGCAGGCCACCGAGTCCGACATATTGGCGCCGGGCGCGATGCCGATACCGCCGACCTGGGCGGCCAGCGCATCGGAGATGTAGTCGCCGTTGAGGTTCAGCGTCGCGACCACCGAGTACTCGGCCGGACGCAGCAGGATCTGCTGCAGGAAGGCGTCGGCGATCGAATCCTTGATCGTGATGTCCTTGCCGCTCTTCGGGCTCTTGAACTTGCACCAGGGGCCGCCGTCGATCAGCTCGGCGCCGAATTCCTTTTGCGCCAGGCTGTAGGCCCAGTCACGGAAGCCACCCTCGGTGTACTTCATGATATTGCCCTTGTGCACGATGGTGACGCTGGGCTTGTCGTTGTCGATCGCGTACTGGATGGCCTTGCGCACCAGGCGCTCGGTGCCTTCACGCGAAACCGGCTTGATGCCGATGCCCGAGGTATCGGGGAAGCGGATCTTCTTGACGCCCATCTCCTCCTGCAGGAACTTGATCAGCTTCCTGGCCTTGTCGCTCTCGGCCTCGTACTCGATGCCGGCGTAAATGTCTTCCGAGTTCTCGCGGAAGATCACCATATGGGTCTTCTCGGGCTCCTTCAGCGGCGAGGGCACGCCCTTGAAATACTGCACCGGACGCAGGCAGACATACAGGTCCAGTTCCTGGCGCAGCGCGACGTTCAGCGAACGGATGCCGCCGCCGACCGGCGTGGTCAGCGGCCCCTTGATCGAGACCACATACTCGCGCAGCACCTCCAGCGTCTCGGCCGGCAGCCAGACATCGGGGCCGTAGACCTGGGTGGCCTTCTCGCCGGCATAGATCTCCATCCAGTGGATCTTCTTCTGGCCGCCGTAGGCCTTGGCCACCGCCGCATCGACCACCTTGATCATCACCGGTGTGATGTCGAAACCGGTGCCATCGCCCTCGATGAAGGGAATGATGGGCTGATCGGGCACATTCAGGGAGAAGTCGGCGTTGACGGTGATCTTCTGCCCGCCCTCGGGCACCTTGATGTGTTGATACATGTGTGGTCTGCTCCGCGCAAAGCGCAAGGGGTGAAACGACTGAGGCGCCGATTCTATGCCGGCAAGTCCGGCGAAGGGCTCAAGTCTTATATAAGTGTTGGACTCAAAAAGCGCGACCACACCAGTCGGCGATCTGCACCCAGACCCCATGGCCCAGCGCGAAAACCGAGGCCGCCGCCAGACCCAGCCCGGCCAGCCGGATCGCCCAGACCAGGCCGCCCTCCCCGACCCCGAACAGGCGGCGCAGCAACGCCGGCCCGAGCACCAGACCCAGGCCGGAGCCGGCGGCGAACGCCGTCATCACCAGCGCCCCCTGCGCCGGCCCCGAGGCCAGCGCCGCCACCACCAGGGCCGACTGCAGCAGGCCGCAGGGCCAGGCCAGCCAGGCCAGGCCGCCCAGCAGCGCGCGGGTGGGCCGGGCCCCTCCCAGCACCGCCTGACCGGGCCGCAGCCCCGCCAGCGACACGCTGGTTTCGCGCGAGACCCGCTGGCCGAGGTTCTCCAGCCAGGCCGGCTGGCGCCCGCGCCACAGCAGATAAAGCCCCAGGCCCAGCGCCGCCATATGCACCATCAGCCACAGCGGCCGCAGCACCGCGGTGGCCTGGCCCAGCTGCGCGGCCCAGCCGACGCTGGCGGCCGCCAGCGCACCGCCGGCGGCGTAGCTGAGCCAGCGCCCGAGCTGGAACGAGGCCATCGCGCGCGGCGCGCCGCCGCTCAGGCCGGCGCAGGCCGCGCCGCACATCGCCAGGCAATGGGGGGAACCGGCCAGGCCCATCAGCAGGGCCGAGCCGGCAAGAGCTGCATCCATGCTCAGATGATCTTAGAAAAGCGCTCTCTTGTGCGATCGGCCTGCAGATAACGGTCGAACACCATCGCGACGGCCCGCACGAAGTACCAGCCCAGCGCCGTCACCTCGATCGCGTCCGGCGTGATCGTGACCATGCCGGCCTGCTGCAGCGGAGCCAGCCGCTCCAGCTCGGGCCGGAAGTACTCGCCCACCTTGATCAGATGGGCCAGCTCGATCGACTCGAATTCGACCCGGCCCTGGCACATCAGCGCCATGATCATCGCGCGGCGCAGCAGGTCGTCGCGCGTCAGCGCCAGGCCGCGCACCACCGGCAACTGGCCCTGGCGCAGCGCGTCGTAGTACTCGGGCAAGGTCTTGGCGTTCTGGCTGTAGGTGGCACCGACCCGGCCGATGGCCGAGACGCCCAGCCCGATCAGGTCGCAGTCGGCCTGGGTGCTGTAGCCCTGGAAATTGCGGTGCAGGCGCCCCTGGCGCTTGGCCACCGCCAGCGAGTCGGTCGGCAAGGCGAAATGATCCATGCCGATATAGCTGTAGCCCTGGGCAATGAAACCGCTGATCGCCCCCGAGAGCATGTGCAGCTTGTCGGCGGCCGGCGGCAACTGGGTGATGTCGATGCGGCGCTGCGGCTTGAAGCGCTGCGGCAGATGGGCATAGCCGTAGAGCGCGATGCGGTCGGGCCGCAGCGCCGCGACCTGGGCGACGGTGCGGGCAAAAGACTCGGGGGTCTGCAGCGGCAGGCCGTAGATCAGGTCGACATTGGTCGACTCGAAGCCCAGCGCGCGGGCCTGGCTCATCAGGCTGGCCACGCTGTCAAAGCTCTGGATGCGGTGCACCGCCTTCTGCACCTCGGCATCGAAGTCCTGCACGCCGAAGCTCAGCCGGTTGAAGCCCAGGCTGCGCAGATGCGTCAGGCGCTGCTCGGTGACGGTGCGCGGGTCGACTTCGATCGAGATCTCGGCGCCGGCCGCCAGCTTGAAGCGGCTGCGCAGGTCCAGCATCAGCTGGCTCAGCTCGGCATCGCTCAGAAAGGTCGGCGAGCCGCCCCCCAGATGCAGCTGCGACACGGTCTGTGCACGGCCCAGATGGGCCAGTGTCAGGTCCATCTCGGTGTTCAGGGCCTGCAGATACTCGCCGGCGCGCTCATGGTGGCGGGTGATGACCTTGTTGCAGGCGCAGTAGTAGCAGACCGATTCGCAGAACGGCACATGCACATAGACCGACAGCGGCGTGCCGCCGCCGACCAGCGAGCCGCTGGCGCGCTGGGCCAACGCCTGTTCGTACTGGGCCACCGTGAAGGCCTCGACGAAACGGTCGGCGGTCGGGTAGGAGGTGTAGCGCGGGCCGGCCACGTCGTAGCGACGCAGCAGTTCTTCGCTGATTCCGAGAGCTGTGGCGGTGGTGCTGTTTGGCATGTCCGCCACTGTGCCAAGCCTAGCTGGCGGGCAATTGACCTGCATCAAGCTTGCTGCGTATGGCCCCGACAACAATCACGGCAACCTTGAGGAACATCATGCTGACACCCCTCCACTCTTCGCCCAAGCCGGACACTGGCACGGAAGGCGGCGGCCCCGGACAGACCATAATGCGCGGCATGAGCACCGCACCCGCCATCAAGATCGAGCCCTTCAAGGTCGCCTGCTCCAGCTGCAATCTGCGCGAGCTGTGCCTGCCGGTGGGCCTGTCCAAGCCCGATCTGGAGCAGCTCGACAGCCTGGTGGCGACGCGCCGTCAGGTCGCGCGCGGCGACACCTTGTTCCGCACCGGCGATGCCTTCCAGTCGCTCTATGCGGTGCGCACCGGCTTCTTCAAGACCTGCGTGTCGTCCGAGGACGGCCGCGACCAGGTCACCGGCTTCCAGATGGCCGGCGAGCTGCTGGGGCTGGACGGCATCAGCAATGACCGCCACAGCTGCGATGCGGTGGCGCTGGAAGACTCCCAGGTCTGCGTGATCCCCTATGAGCAGCTCGAGGAGCTGTCGCGCGAATTCACCGATCTGCAGCACCAGTTCCACAAGATCATGAGCCGCGAGATCGTGCGCGACCATGGCGTGATGCTGCTGCTGGGCAGCATGCGGGCCGAGGAGCGCCTGGCCGCCTTTCTGCTGAACCTGACCCAGCGCCTGCAGGCGCGCGGCTTCTCGGCCTCCAGCCTGGTGCTGCGCATGACGCGCGAGGAAATCGGCAGCTATCTGGGCCTGAAGCTGGAGACCGTGTCGCGCACCTTCTCCAAGTTCCAGGAAGAGGGCCTGCTGGACGTCAAGCAGCGCCAGATCCAGATCCTCGACCAGGCCGGCCTGCAGCGCCTGGTGAACAGCAGCAACTGCTGATTCAGCGCGAAGAAGCCGGCGGCAAGCCGGCCAGCCACAGGCTCAACGCCGAGCTCAGCCCGGTCACGATCCAGAAGCCCAGAAAGCCCAGCGTGTAGATGCTGGTGCTGGACAGTGCGCTGGCCTCGGCCAGCGCGGCCGGATCAAGCAGGCTGAAGACCAGCACCTCCAGCACCCCCGCCATCAGGAACGAGGGCCACAGAATGGCCATGACCAGGCGCGAGCGCCGTGATGGCTCGTCCATCAGCGTCCCCCGGTGGCCGCATGGTTGCGGGCCTTCATCGCCGGGGTCTGCGCCGAACTCGGCGCCGCATCGCTGCCGGCGCTGGCCTGGGCCGGCACCACCTCGATCACCGGGTCCGGGTGGGTGATCGCCAGCGCCAGCGTCACAAAGGAGGCGACCACCACCACGCTGGGGCCGCCGATCACCAGCCACATCATCGATTCGCGCCACCAGGGTCGGTTCGGCGCGCTGCTTGCTTGCGGTTCACTCATATTTGCTCCTGCGGGACGCCGCCACGCTCAGCGCGGCACGACAAAGGTTGACTTCTCGCTCAAGGCGTAGGCGGACTGCTCGTCCGTCCCGGCCTCGCGCTCGATCGCGAAACGGATCTCATGGGCGCCGCTGCCGGCCTGGGCCGCGCTCTGCGGCGGCACCCGCAAGGCCACCGAGACCCAGCGGGCCTCGGCCGGCCCGACCTCCAGCCGCACCGGCTGCGCGGTGGCCAGCCCGGGCAGGCCCTCGGCCGCGATGCGGTAGTGCTGCACGGCCTCGGTGGTGTTCATGATCTGCAGCCGGTAGACGTTCTCGATGAAGCCGTCGTCGACCAGGCGCGCCAGCGCGCCGCGATCACGCACCACATCGACCTTGAAGGGCGCGCGCAGCGCCAGGCTGGCGAACAGGCCGGCGGTGATCAGCAGCAGCACCGCGCCATAGATCAACACCCGCGGCCGGAAGATGCGCAGCAGCCTTTCGCCGCGGCTCAGATGCTGGGACAGGCCGTTCTCGGTGTCGTAGCGGATCAGGCCGCGCGGATAGTTCATCTTGTCCATCACGCTGTCGCAGACATCGATGCAGGCGGCGCAGCCTATGCATTCGTACTGCAGGCCCTTGCGGATGTCGATGCCGGTCGGGCAGACCTGCACGCACAGGGTGCAGTCGATGCACGAGCCCAGGCCCAGCGCGGTCGGATCGGCCTTCTTGCTGCGCGAGCCGCGCGGCTCGCCGCGCTCGGCGTCGTAGCTGATGATCAGCGTGTCCTTGTCGAACATCGCGCTCTGGAAGCGCGCATAAGGACACATGTATTTGCAGACCTGCTCGCGCATATAGCCGGCATTGCCGTAGGTCGCAAAGCCGTAGAACAGGATCCAGAACCATTCCCAGGGGCCCAGGCCCAGGCTCATGACCTCCTGGCTCAACACCTTGATCGGCGTGAAGTAGCCGACAAAGGTGAAGCCGGTCCACAGCCCGATGGCGATCCAGGCCGCCTGCTTGCCGCCCTTGCGCAGCAGTTTCTCGGGGCCCCAGGGCGCGGCGTCGAGCTTGATGCGCTTGGCGCGGTCGCCCTCGAACTTCTGCTCCACCCACATGAAGATCTCGGTATAGACCGTCTGCGGGCAGGCGAAACCGCACCACAGCCGCCCCGCCACCGCGGTGAACAGGAACAGCGCATAGGCCGAGATCAGCAGCAGCCCGGTCAGGTAGATGAAGTCCTGCGGGTAGAGCACCAGGCCGAGGATGTAGAAGCGCCGCGTCTCCAGGTCGAACAGCACCGCCTGGCGGCTGCCCCAGTCCAGCCAGGGCAGGCCGTAGAACAGCAGCTGCGTCGCCCACACCAGCACCCAGCGCCAGGTCGCGAACCAGCCGCTGACGGCACGCGAGTAGATCTTCTGCTGGGCCTGGTAGAGCGACACCATCTCGGTGGCGGCATCGTCGGCCGCCACCAGAGGAATGACCTTGCGCGGGGGGCTGTCCATCGGGGCTTGTGCCGCTGCTTACTTGACTGCCACGGCCGCCGAGGACCGCGACAGGCCCCAGACATAGGCGGCCAGCACGCGGACCTGCTCGGGGCTGAGCCGCTCGCCATGGGCCGGCATCATATTGTTCTTGCCGTTGTTGATGATGGCGACGATGGCGTCCTCACCCCAGCCGTGCAGCCAGATCTTGTCGGTCAGATTGGGGGCACCGAGGGCCTGGTTGCCCTTGCCGTCCATGCCGTGGCAGGCCGCGCAGGCGCCGAACTTGCTGCGCCCCAGCTGGGCCGCGATCGAGTTGTGCGCGCTGCCCGACAGGCTCAGCACATAGTTGGCCACATTGCGCACGTCCTCGGGCTTGCCCAGCGCCGCCGCCATCGGCGGCATCACGCCGTTGCGGCCCTTGCTGATGGTCTCGATCAGGGTCTCGTGCTTGTCACCATACAGCCAGTCGCCATCGGCCAGGTTCGGGAAGCCCTTGCTGCCCTTCGCGTCGGAGCCATGGCAGCCGGCGCAGTTGTTGGCGAACAGGCGCTCGCCGATGCCCATGGCCTGGCCGTTCTTGGCCAGTTCCTCGACCGGCATCGCGTTGAACGGGGCGTAGACCGCCGCCAGCGCGCTGCGCGCCTTGGCCTGCTCGGCCTCGTACTGGCCGGTGCTGCTCCACTTCAAGGTGCCGGCCGCACTGCCCAGGCCCGGGTAGAGGGCCAGATAGATGCCGGAGAACAGCACGGTCAGCACGAACAAGCCCATCCACCAGCGCGGCAGCGGGTTGTTGAGCTCCTTCAGGTCCTCGTCCCAGACATGGCCGGTGCTGTTGTCATTGGCCATCACCTTGCGGCGGCTGGCGACGATCAGCAGGAACAGGCACAGCAGCAGGCCCGCGATCGTGCTCGCGGCCACGAAGATAGACCAGCCGTTGGAGAAGAAATCACTTGTCATTGGGCTCTCCCATCTCGCCTTGCAGCGGCAGCTCGGCGATCTCGTCAAAGGTGCGCTGGTCGCGCTTTCGGCTGTAGACCCAGGCCACGATGGCCAGGAACATCAGCAGCAGCAGCAGGGTCACCGCGCTTCTCAGGGTGTTGATATCCATGCGCCTTCTCCTTTACTTGACGGCGGTGCCCAGCACCTGCAGATAGGCGATCACGGCGTCCATCTCGGTGCGGCCCTTGACGGCCTCGGCCGCGCCGGCAATCTCGGCATCGCTGTACGGTGCGCCGAGCAGGCGCAGCGCCTTCAGCTTGCCCGGCATCTCGGCCGGATCGACCGTCGCGGTGGCCAGCCAGGGGTAGGCCGGCATGTTCGACTCGGGCACCAGATCGCGCGGATTGATCAGGTGGATGCGGTGCCACTCGTCGTTGTATTTGCCACCCACGCGGTGCAGGTCCGGCCCGGTGCGCTTGCTGCCCCACTGGAACGGCCGGTCGTAGACGAACTCGCCGGCGGTCGAGTAGTGGCCGTAGCGCAGCGTCTCGGCACGGAAGGGCCGGATCATCTGCGAGTGGCAGTTGTAGCAGCCCTCGCGCACATAGATGTCGCGGCCGGCCAGCTGCAGCGCGGTATAGGGCTTGAGTCCCGGTGCGGCCTCGGTGGTCGAGCGCTGGAAGAACAGCGGCACGATCTCGACGACGCCACCGACCAGCACGGTCAGCAGCACCAGCACGATCATCAGGAAGTTGTTGGTCTCGATCTTCTCGTGACCGGCGACGGGTTTGTTGTTGTCAGCCATTGTGTTTGCTCCCTCAGGCATGCGCCACCACGGCGGGGATGCGAACCGGCTCGGGTCGTCCGGCACGCATCGTCATCACCACATTCCAGGCCATGATCAGCATGCCGCCCAGGTACAGCAGGCCGCCCAGCAGACGGATCACATAGAAGGGATAGGTGGCCTTGACGCTCTCGACAAAGGTGTAGACCAGGGTGCCGTCCGGATTGACCGCGCGCCACATCAGGCCCTGCATCACGCCGGCGATCCACATCGCGGCGATATAGAGCACGATGCCCAGGGTCGCGACCCAGAAGTGCAGCTCGATCGCGCGCTTGCTGAACATCTCGGTGCGGCCATACATGCGCGGGATCAGGTGGTACAGCGAGCCCATCGAGATCAGACCGACCCAGCCCAAGGCGCCGCTGTGCACATGGCCGACGGTCCAGTCGGTGTAGTGGGACAGCGCATTGACCGTCTTGATCGACATCATCGGACCCTCGAAGGTCGACATGCCGTAAAAGCTCAGCGAGACGATCAGGAACTTCAGGATCGGGTCGTCGCGCAGCTTGTGCCAGGCACCGCTCAGCGTCATGATGCCGTTGATCATGCCGCCCCAGCTGGGCGCCAGCAGCACCAGCGAGAACACCATGCCCACGCTCTGCGCCCAGTCCGGCAGCGCCGTGTAGTGCAGATGGTGCGGGCCCGCCCACATATAGGTGAAGATCAGTGCCCAGAAATGGACGATGGACAGGCGGTAGCTGTAGACCGGCCGGCCGGCCTGCTTGGGGATGTAGTAGTACATCATCCCGAGAAAGCCGGCGGTCAGGAAGAAGCCCACCGCGTTATGGCCGTACCACCACTGCACCATCGCGTCCTGCACGCCGGCATAGGCCGAGTAGCTCTTGGTCCAGCTGACCGGGATCGCCGCGCTATTGACCAGGTGCAGCAGGGCCACCGCGATGATGAAGGCGCCGAAGAACCAGTTCGCCACGTAGATGTGGCGCACCTTGCGCGTGCCCACCGTGCCGAAGAACACGACCGCGTAGCTGACCCAGACCACGGTGATCAGGATGTCGATCGGCCATTCCAGCTCGGCATACTCCTTGCCGCTGGTCATGCCCAGCGGCAGGGTGATGGCGGCCAGCACGATCACCAGCTGCCAGCCCCAGAAGGTCAGCCAGGCAAGACCTGGCGCGAACAGCCGCGTCTGGCCGGTGCGCTGCACCACGTGATAGGCGGTCGCGAACAGCGCGCAGCCGCCAAAGGCGAAGATCACCGCATTGGTGTGCAGCGGCCGCAAGCGGCCATAGCTGAGCCATGAGATGCCGAAGTTCAGCTCCGGCCAGGCCAGCTGCGCGGCGATGATGACGCCCACCAGCATGCCCACCACGCCCCACAGCACGGCGGCCAGCGCGAACGCCCGCACCACGCCGTCTTCGTAATGCGGCCCCGAAAGCCCGGCAGCCCTCGCCGGCGCGGCCGGCTGCGAAACACTAGCCATTGACATGCTTCTCGCTCCTGTCTTCCTCAGATGCAGAAAATTGTCTGCCCGCCAGCGCTCGGGAGGCTTGATCGCCATCAACCCCGGCCGCTTCCCCCTCGAAGATCCGTTCGCCTTCGCGTTCCAGATCGTCCAATTGCCCGTTATTGATCGCCCAGCCGAACAGGCCGACGATGCCCAGCACCAGCAGCACCGACATCGGGATCAAGAGATAAAGAATGTCCATCGTGTGGGCTGCCTCGTCAGCGTTTCAGGCGGTAGGCGTTCATCACCACCAGCAGCGAGCTGGCCGCCATGCCCAGGCCCGCCGCCCAGGGCGGCAGCAGGCCGGCCAGTGCCAGCGGAATGCAGATGGCGTTGTAGAGCGCCGCCCAGCCCAGGTTCTGCCGGATCACACGGCGGGTGCGCAGCGCCAGCGCGCGGGCCAGCGCCACATCGACCAGCCGGCCCGACAGCAGCACGCCATCGGCCTGCGCGCGCGCGATCAGCGCGCCCTGCCCCATCGCCAGGCTGACATCGGCACGCGCCAGCACCGGCGCATCGTTGATGCCGTCGCCCAGCATCAGCACGCGCCGGCCCTCGGCCTGCAGCCGCGCCACCGCCGCCAGCTTGTCCTCGGGGCTGGCGCCGCCCTGCGCCGCCGTGATGCCGGCCCGCGCCGCCATCGCCGCCGCGCGCTCGGGCGCATCGCCAGACAGCAGCAAGGTCCGCAGGCCCTGCTCGTGCAGCCGCGCGACCGCCTCGCGGGCATCGCCGCGCAAGACCTCGCCGAACTGCAGCAGCAGCATCGCCTCGCCGGGCCGGCCGAAGCACAGCTGGGCCTCGGGCAGGGGTGAGTCATTTGGCAAGACCTGCCCCCCGGCAATCCGATCCTCCGAAACCCAGGCCGGCGCGCCGAGACGCCAGACCTGGCCCCCGGCGTCCAGCGCCTGCAGGCCGCGCCCCGGCAGCTCCTGCACGTCGCACCAGTCAGCCGGCGCGGCAGTGGCCGCAGCAACCAGCGCACGCGCGAACACATGCTGGGAGTGCTGTGCCAGCGCGGCGGCCTCGGCGAGCAGCGCGCCGGGCTCGGCCGGCCAGCTCCGCAGCAAGGCCATGCCCTCCTCGGTCAAGGTGCCGGTCTTGTCCAGCACCACGGTGTCGACCAGGGCCAGCCGCTCCAGCATGTCCAGCCGCGCCAGCAGCATGCCGCGCCGCGCCAGCGCGGCCGCAGCGGCCAGCCAGGCCGAGGGCGCGGCCAGCGACAGCGCGCAGGGGCAGGTGACGATCAGCACCGAGACCGCCACCCAGACGGCGCGCTGCGGATCGATCTGGCTCCAGACCAGGGCCGCGCCGGCCGCCAGCGCCAGCACCGTCCACAGAAACGGGCCGGCCACCCGATCGGCCAGGCGCAGCTCGGCCGGGCGCTGGGTCAGGGCCTTGCGCATCAGGCGCACGATGGCGTCGAAGCGGGTGTCGGCGCCGACGCGCAAGACCCGCACGAGCAGCGAACCGCTCAGATTGATGCTGCCGGCCACGACCTCGTCGCCCACCGTCTTGGGCACCGGCCGCGACTCGCCGCTCAGCAGCGCCTCGTCGGCCTCGCTGCGGCCCTGCTCGATGCGGCCGTCGGCGGCAAAGGCCTGGCCGGCCGCGACACGCAGCAGATCGCCCACGCTCAGCTGGGCCGGGCTCAGCCGGCGACTGCTGCCGTCGGGCTCGATGCGCTCGACCCAGTCCGGCAGGCCGGCCGTGGCCCGCTCCAGCTCCTCGGCGACGCGGTGGCGGGCGCGCAGCTCCAGCCAGCGGCCGGCCAGCAAAAAGCAGACGAACATCGTCAGCGAGTCGAAATAGACCTCATGGCCGAACGGCCCGCTGGGATCGAAGGTGGCACCGCTGCTGGCCACAAAAGTCACGGCAATGCCCAGGCTCACCGGCACATCCATGCCCAGGCGGCGCTGACGCAACTGCTGCCAGGCGCTGCGGAAGAAGGGGCCGGCCGAGAACAGCAGCACCGGCAGGCTCAGCACCCAGGCGCCCCAGTTCAAGAGGCGCTGCAGATCGGCACTCATCTCGCCGGGCGCGGCCACATAGATGGGCCAGGCCAGCATCATCACCTGCATCATCAGAAAGCCGGCGACGAACAGACGCCACAGCGCGCGGCGCTGCTCGCGCTGGCGCAGCAGCCGTGCCGGCGCGGCGACATCGGGCTGGGCCTCGTAGCCGGCCCGGGCCACCGCGCGCAGCAGCTGGCTCAGCCGCACCTGCTGCGGATTCCAGCGCAGCTGCAACCGTTCGGCCGCCGCATGGACCTCGGCACCCCGCACACCGGGCTCGGCCAGCAAGGCGCGCTCGATGATGCCGGCACAGGCGGCGCAATGCATGCCGGCCAGCCGCAATTGCGAGGTGGCACTGTCCTCGCCGGCCCATTCGGTGAAAGCGGCCTGGGTCTCGCGCTGATCGATCACCTCCACGACGGATGCCGGCTGGGCAAAGCCGGCGGGCAGGGATTCGGTCAGGGTCGATGCGCTCATGGGTCGGCGTGTGTGCCTCTTGTCAGCCCATAATCTAGGAAGAACTGGCCTTCCTCGACATGACTTATATCAAGACAAGCGCAACTCTCCTACTGGTTCTCGCCCTGGGCCTGGCCCAGGCACAGGACAAGCCTCAGCAATTGCCGGTCACCCCGCTGACCGCGGGCATGCACCTGATCCAGGCCGAGGTGGCCCAGACTCAGGAGCAGCGCGCCATCGGCCTGATGCACCGGCCCAGCATGCCCACCAATGCCGGCATGCTCTTTGTCTTCGAAGAGGCCGGCGTGCAGTGCTTCTGGATGAAGAACACCTTGCTACCGCTCTCGATCGCCTTCGTCGCCGATGACGGCAGCATCGTCAACATCGCCGAGATGCAGGCCATGTCCGAGGCCTCGCACTGCTCGGCCAGGCCGGTGCGCTATGCGCTGGAGATGAACCAGGGCTGGTTCGCCAAGCGCGGCATCAAGGCCGGCGCCAAGCTCAAGGGCAAGCCCTGGCAGTGAGCCCCAAGCCCGGCCCCGGGGCCGGGCTGGCCGTCAGAGCAGCTCTTTGGGAATGTTGCCGCCGTTGTCGGCCAGCTTCTGCAGCACGGTCTTGTGCAGCCACATATTCATCTGGGTCGAGTCGCCCATCTTGTCGGCCGGGCAAGCCAGCTCGGTGGCCAGCTCCTTGCGCGCAGCCAGGCTGCTGTCCAAGCCCAGCAGCTTCATCAGGTCGACGATGGAGAGCTTCCAGTTGAGTTTTTCAGGGTTCTTGGCGGCCAGCGCTTCGAGCTGGGCCACCACATCTACCGCCGAGATCGCCACCGGGGCGGCCGGCGCCGCGGGCGCAGTGGCCGACGCAGCGGGGCCCGGGGCGGCCGGCTCGGCTGCAGCCGAGCCGAAACCGAGCTTGTCGAGAATCTTGCTGAACAGTCCCATCGCCACATCTCCCTGTAGACGCACCGCGACCCTCGCGATGACGACCCATCCTACAGGCAAGACCTGACCCGGACATGAAAAAAGCCGGTACAAGACCGGCTCATGCTCAAGGGCAGTGACGCTCAGGCGTAGTTGGCCTGCGCGAATTCCCAGTTGACCAGATGGTTCAGGAAGGCCTCGACGAACTTGGGACGCAGATTGCGGTAGTCGATGTAGTAGGCATGCTCCCACACGTCGACGGTCAGCAATGCTTTGTCAGCGCTGGTCAAAGGTGTACCGGCTGCGCCCGTGTTGACGATGTCCACCGAGCCATCGGCCTTCTTGACCAGCCAGGTCCAGCCGGAACCGAAGTTGCCGACCGCGCTCTTCGTGAAGGCTTCCTTGAAGGCATCCAGGCTGCCCCACTTGGCGTTGATCGCGTCGGCCAGCGCGCCGCTCGGTGCGCCGCCGCCCTGGGGCTTCATGCAGTTCCAGAAGAAGGTGTGGTTCCAGATCTGGGCCGCGTTGTTGTAGATGCCGCCGCTGGAGGTCTTGATGATCTCTTCCAGGGTCTTGGTCTCGAACTCGGTGCCCTTTTGCAGATTGTTCAGGTTCACCACATAGGCGTTGTGATGCTTGCCGTGGTGGAACTCCAGCGTCTCGGCGCTGTAGTGCGGGGCCAGGGCGTCCTTGGCATAGGGCAAGGCGGGCAAGGTATGTTCCATATCAACTCCTCTTCAAGCTATCGTTCGGGTGGATGATTTCAGTCCGGCTGCGATTGTAGGCAGCTTGGCTATGCCCTTGGCTTTGTGGCGAGTACCTGCAGCTGCGCCTCGCCGTCGGCCAGCACCGCGTGCACCTGGGTCTGCGGCTTCAGCTGCTGCACCGAGCTCAGCGCCCGCCCCTGGCCGTCGTCCAGCCAGGCGTAGCCGCGCGACAGCACGCGCTTGGGGTCCAGCGCCTGCAGCCGTGCCTGCAGGCTGTCCAGCCGCGCGGCATGGCGCTGCAGCAGGGTCTCGGCCGCCCGGCCGCGACGCTCCTGCAGCCGATCCAGCGACTGGGTGTGCCGCTCCACCGTCCGAGGCAAGGCCTGACCCCAGCGCTGGGCCAGCAGGGCGAGGCGGCGATGCTGCTGCTGCAAGGCCTCGGTCGGCCGGGCCAGGCGCAGCGCCGCGCGGTCCAGGCGCTGGGCGGCGGCGTCCAGGCGCTGGTCCATGCGGCGCCTCAGCGCGCCCGCCAGCGCCTGCAGCCGGGCCAGCTCGCCGGCCTGGGCCGGCGCGGCCAGCTCGGCGGCGGCGGTGGGGGTGGGAGCGCGCAGGTCGGCGGCCAGATCGCACAGGGTCACATCGGTCTCATGGCCGACGCCGCAGACCAGCGGCAGGTCCGACTCGGCCACCGCCCGCACCACCCGCTCGTCATTGAAGGCCCACAGGTCTTCCAGCGAGCCGCCGCCACGGCACAGCAGCAGCACATCGACCTCGGCGCGCGCATTCGCCGTCAGCACGGCCTGGACCAGGGCCGGCGGCGCCTCGGCGCCCTGCACCGGGCTCGGGTAGATGACGACCTCCACCTGCGGCGCACGGCGGCGCAGCGCCGTCAGCACATCATGCAGGGCGGCGCCGGCGGTCGAGGTGATCACGCCGATGCGGCGCGGGAAGGCCGGCAGCGGGCGCTTGCGCTCCGGCGCGAAAAAGCCCAGCGCCTCCAGCTGGGCCTTCAGGCGCAGGAACTGCTCATACAGCGCGCCGGCGCCGGCGCGGCGCATGCTCTCGACGACAAACTGCAGCTCGCCGCGCGGCTCATACAGGGTCAGCCGGCCGCGCAGCTCGACCAGCTGGCCGTCGCCGGGCGCGAAGTCCAGCAGCGCGGTGGCACGGCGAAACATCGCACAGCGCAGCAGCGCGCTCTGCCCCTCGGCGTCCTTCAGGCTGAAATAGCAGTGCCCGCTGGCCGCCCGCGTGAAGCCCGAGATTTCGCCCTGCACGACACAGACCGCAAAGCGGGTCTGCAAGGCATCGGAGACCGCATGCAGCAGGGCCGCGACCCCCCAGACCATGCGGCGTGGCGCGGCTTGGAGGGCATCAATCATGCGCAAACCCAAGGCTGGCGCGGGGGTAGAACTCCACAGCCGCGCCGAATGGGGCCTGGCGGCCTATCCGGCGCGTCACGGATTTGACACACGCGCATAAACGCTTGTTTTTCAAGTGTTTTTTCATGCCTAAAAATTGAGCAATTTATCCAAGCCCTTGATTTTTCGGGCCTCGGCGGGCCACCGGGCCAGCTTGCCCACAAAGTTATCCACAGCGAAAGTGGACTGTTTGGATGTGCGGGCAAGACCTGACGCCGAGACTGCCGAAGCGGGCCCGCCTTCGGGCCATAATCGCGCGCATCGCGGCGGGCCGGTTGACGGTCGGCCCTGTCTTCTCAAGAGGGAGCGCCTTTGTTTTCGATCATACAAGCCGCCGGCTGGCCGATCTGGCCCCTGCTCCTGTGCTCCGTCGTGGCACTGACCCTGGTCATCGAGCGGCTGACCAGCCTGCGCAGCGCGCGCATCGCGCCGCCGACCCTGCTCGATGAGGTGCTCAGCGTCACCAACCAGCACCTGCCCAGCGCCGAGGTGGTCAACAAGCTGGCCGAGAACTCGGTGCTGGGCCAGCTGCTGGCCAGCGGGCTGCGTGCGGTGATCGCCGATCCGCGCATTCCCGATGCCAGGCTGCGCCAGACCTTCGAGCTGGCCGGCCGGTCTGCCATCCACAAGCTCGAACGCTATCTGAACACGCTGGGCACGATCGCGACGGCCGCGCCTCTGCTGGGCCTGCTGGGCACGGTGGTCGGCATGATAGAGATCTTCGGCAGCCAGAGCCCGAGCGGCGCCAACCCCGCACAGCTGGCCCACGGCATCTCGATCGCGCTCTACAACACCGCCTTCGGCCTGATCATCGCGATCCCCTCGCTGATGTGCTACCGCTACTTCCGCGGCCTGGTCGAGGTCTATGTGCTGGAGCTGGAGCAGGCCAGCGAGCGCTTCATGAACCATCTGACGCGCTTCACCCAGGCCGCCCCGGCACAGCCGGCGGTGCGCAGCGGCAAATGAAGTTCCGCCAGCGCAAGGCCGACGAGCCCGAGATCAATCTGATCCCCTTCATCGACGTGTTGTTGGTGATCCTGATCTTTCTGATGCTGTCGACCACCTATTCCCGCTTCACCGAGCTGCAGGTCACGCTGCCGACGGCCAATGCCGACAAGCTGCAGGAGCGGCCGCGCGAGATCATCGTCGCCATTTCGGCCGACGGCCGCTATGCGGTGAACCGCCAGGCCGTCGAGGGCCGCACGCCCGAGCTGCTGGCCGCCGCGCTGCAACAGGCCAGCGCCGGCCAGCCCGAGACCATGATCATCATCTCGGCCGATGCCAACGCGGCCCACCAGGCCGTCGTCAACGTGATGGACGCGGCCCGCCGCGCCGGGCTCAACCGCCTGACCTTTGCCGCCCAGGGCGACGCCGCGAAGTAGCCCGATGAGCCTCGCCGAGCGCCTGCAGCGGGCCTGGCAAGAAGGTGGGCCGTTGGCCCAGGCCTTGCGCCCGCTGGGCTGGATCTACGGGCTGCTGATCGAGATCCGCGCCCTGCTCTACCGGCTCGGCCTGCGGCGTGCCGAGGCCCTGCCGGTGCCGGTCATCGTGGTCGGCAACTGGATCGTCGGCGGGGCCGGCAAGACCCCCACGACGCTCGCCCTGCTGCGGCTGCTGCAGGCCCAGGGCCTGGCGGCCGGCGTGATCTCGCGCGGCTATGGCCGCGACAACGACGAGCTGCGGCTGGTGGACCGCGCCAGCACGGCCGCCGAGGTCGGCGACGAGCCACTGCTGATCCATCTGCGCAGCGGCGCGCCGGTGGCCGTGGGCCGCGACCGGGTGGCCGCAGCCCGCGCGCTGCTGGCCGCGCGGCCCGAGCTGCGCCTGCTGATCAGCGACGACGGGCTGCAGCACTGGCGGCTGCCGAGGCGCTTGAGCGTGCTGGTGTTCGACGAGCGCGGCCTGGGCAATGGCCGGCTGCTGCCGGCCGGGCCGCTGCGCCAGCGCCGGACCATGAGTGCCGAGCCCAGCCTGGTGCTGTATAACGCCGGCGCGCCCAGCACCGCGCTGCCCGGCCATCTGGCGCGGCGCCAGCTGGCCGGCGCCGTGGAGCTGGCGGCCTGGTGGCAGGGTGCGGCGGCCGATCCGCTGGCCTGGCAAGGCCTGCGCGGCCGCCCGGTGCTGGCGGCCGCCGGCCTGGCGCAGCCGGAGCGCTTCTTCACGATGCTGCGCGCCCAGGGGCTGGATGTGCTGCCCCTGCCCCTGCCCGACCACCATGACTTCAGCACGCTGCCCTGGCCGGCCGACACCGCCGAGGTCTTGCTGACCGAGAAGGACGCGGTCAAGCTGCGGCCCGAGCAGCTGGGCCGCACCCGGGTCTGGGTGGTGGCGCTAGACTTCAGGCCCGACGACTCCTTTGAGCGCGCGCTGCAGCAAGCCTTGCAGGCGCTGCCGAGATAACGATAGCTATGGACATCCGATTGCTGGAAATGCTGGTCTGCCCGATTTGCAAAGGGCCTCTGGAGCATCAGCGCAGCGGTGACGGCAGCCGCGAGCTGATCTGCCATGCCGACCGCCTGGCCTTCCCGGTGCGCGACGGCATCCCGGTGATGCTGGAGAGCGAGGCCCGGGTGCTGGACGCACCGCAATGAGCGAGGGCTTCACCGTCATCGTGCCGGCCCGGCTGGCCTCGACCCGCCTGCCCAACAAGCCGCTGGCCGATATCGGCGGCCTGCCGATGATTGTGCGGGTCGCGCAGCGCGCAGCGCTGTCGCAGGCCCGCGCGGTGGTGGTCGCAAGCGACGCGCCCGAGGTGCTGGCGGCCTGCCAGGCCCATGGCGTGCGTGCGCTGCTGACCCGGGCCGACCATGCCTCGGGCAGCGACCGGCTGGCCGAAGCCTGCGAGCAGCTGGGGCTGGACGGCAGCGATCTGGTCGTCAATGTGCAGGGCGACGAGCCGCTGATCGCGCCGGCCATGATCAATGCCTGCGCCGCGCTGCTGCGCGAGCGCGCAGACTGCGTGATGAGCACGGTGGCCCATGCGCTGGACGACACGGACCAAGGCCGGGCCGAGTTCGCCAACCCGAATGTGGTCAAGCTGGTGACCGATGCACGCGGCACGGCGCTGTATTTCTCGCGCGCGCCGATCCCCTGCTGGCGCGACGGCTCGGGCCCCCGACCCGGCTCGGCGCTGCGCCATGTCGGCCTGTACGCCTACCAGGCCGGCTTTCTGCGCCGCTTCCCGGGCCTGGCGGCCAGCCCGCTGGAGCAGATCGAGTCGCTGGAGCAGCTGCGCGTGCTCTGGCATGGCGAGCGCATCGCGGTGCACATCAGCGCCGAGCGCCCGGGGCCGGGTGTCGATACGCCCGAGGATCTGGCGCGGGTGCGCGCCCTGGTCACAGCCGGCGCCTGAGTTACAAGGGCGTGACAAGCGCGTCCCGCGTCAGCGGGGCGTAGGCCCCGCCATGCTATCCTCGCCCGCAGTTTGCAAGGGCGACTTCCTTCACGGCAGGCCGCCCTTTCCATTGAAAATCGAGGAGACCCCGTGCGACTGATTCTTCTTGGCGCCCCCGGCGCTGGCAAAGGCACCCAAGCCGCTTTCATCTGCCAAAAGTTCGGCATCCCGCAGATTTCCACCGGCGATATGCTGCGTGCCGCGGTCAAGGCCGGCACCGAAATGGGGCTTGCCGCCAAGAAGGTGATGGATGCGGGCGCCCTGGTCGGCGACGACATCATCATCGGCCTGGTCAAGGAGCGCATTGCGCAAGCCGACTGCGCCAAGGGCTTTCTGTTCGACGGCTTCCCGCGCACCATCCCGCAGGCCGATGCCATGAAGGCCGCCGGCGTCAAGCTCGACTTCGTGCTGGAGATCGATGTGCCGCACAGCGCCATCATCGAGCGCATGAGCGGCCGCCGCGTCCATGTGGCCTCGGGCCGCACCTATCACGTCAAGTTCAACCCGCCCAAGGTCGAAGGCAAGGATGACGCCACCGGCGAGGACCTGATCCTGCGCGAGGACGACAAGGAAGAAACCGTCAAGAAGCGACTGGACGTCTACCAGGCGCAGACCCGCCCGCTGGTCGACTACTACTCGCAGTGGGCAGCCTCGGGCGACGCCAACGCGCCGCAGTACCGCCGCATCGAAGGCCTGGGCTCGGTCGACGAGATCACCGCACGCGCGCTGGCCGCGCTCGGCTGAAGCTGCAAACCAGATCCGACAAAGCCGCTGTTCAGCGGCTTTTTCTTGATCGACAATTGACGTTTACGTCAACGTAATCCAAACAGGAGACTTTATGGACATCGCAGGCAAGGTATTCATCGTGACCGGCGGCGCGTCGGGCCTGGGCGAAGGCACGGCCCGCATGCTGGCGCGCGAAGGCGCGATGGTCGTGATCGCCGATCTGCAGGTCGAGCGCGGCGAAGCCCTGGCCAAGGAGCTGCACGGCGCCTTCGTCAAGGCCGATGTCAGCCAGGAGGCCGATGGCCAGGCCGTCGTCGTCAAGGCGGTCGCGATGGGCAAGCTGATGGGCCTGGTCAACTGCGCCGGCATCGCACCGGCCGCCAAGACGGTGGGCAAGGAAGGCGCCCATGCGCTGGCCTTGTTCAGCAAGGTCGTGACCGTCAATCTGATCGGCAGCTTCAATATGATCCGCCTGGCCGCCGAGGCCATGAGCAAGAACGAGCCCGAGAGCACCGGCGAGCGCGGCGTGCTGATCTCGACCGCGTCGGTCGCTGCCTATGACGGCCAGATCGGCCAGGCGGCCTATGCGGCCTCCAAGGGCGGCGTGGTCGGCATGACCCTGCCGATCGCCCGCGATCTGGCGCGCAACGGCATCCGCAATATGACCATCGCCCCGGGCATCTTCGGTACGCCGATGCTGTTCGGCATGCCGCAGGAGGTGCAGGACGCACTGGCCGCCGGCGTGCCCTTCCCGTCCCGCCTGGGCACGCCTGAGGACTATGCCAAGCTGGTGCACCAGATCGTCACCAATGAGATGCTCAACGGCGAGGTGATACGCCTGGACGGCGCGATCCGGCTGGCGCCGAAGTAAGCCGCGCGCTCGACCAAAAGGAAACGGCCTCCGAAGAGGCCGTTTGTCATGCAGGCTGGTTCATGCAGCCGTGCAGGCCTTACTTCTTGGCACTGCGCGAATGGATGGTCCACAGGCGTGCCAGTTCGGCCGCACCGTCATTGCCCTTGACGCCGCGCCAGGCGGTCTGGGCCTTGGCGATGTCACCGGCCGTGAACAGGGCCAGGCCCTGATACAGCTTGGCATCGTCGGGGCGCTTCAGATTGCCCTTGGCGATGCCGGCCTCGACCAGCTTCAGGCCATGGGCGGCCTCGCCACGGAAGACCTGGGCCAGGCCCAGCGCGACCAGGGCGTCGCCTTCCTTGGCCGCTTCGGCGGCCTGCTCGGCGCTGGCCTGGGCAGCCTTGGCCTCGCCGATGCGCTTGACCATCAGGTCCAGCAGACGCTTGTGGCGCGCACCTTCGGCGCCCTGACCCAGCACATTGGCGGCCAGACCCTTTTCGACGACCTGCTTGCCCTCTTCCGGATAGCCGGCCTGGGCCGCCAGCTGGGCCATCTCCATATAGTCGTTGGCATCGCGCATATTGCCGGTCGCCAGCTTCAGACGGAACACGTCCAGACCGAAGCGCGGCGAGAAGCCCCGCTTCTGCGGCAGGCCGCCGAGGATCTGGGCCCACAGCTCCTTGCGCGGGTAGTAGTTCAGCAGCTTCTCGGTGGCCAGGGACTCGGTGGTGGCGTCGTTCTTCTTCTGCGCCGCGTAGAGCAGCAGATTGAGCTTGTCCTGCGACGGCGCCTTGCCGGCGCGCTCGTCGGCCTGCACTTCGGCCAGCGTGTCCTTCAGCACGGCCGTCATATCGCCCGACTTGAACTGCGCCTGCTGCTGCACCGTCTTCATCGTGCCGCTAGCACCGCCGGCTGCGAAGTACTTGTTGGCCCACTCCAGCGCCTTCGGCGCATTGTTGGCGCGCAGATAGGTGCCGGCCACGGCCTCCATATACTGCAGCTGCTGCGCAGCGGCCAGGCGGGGCTTCAGCACTTCGAAGGCGCGGGCCATCGAGTCGGGATCGTTGGCACCCATCGCGGCCGAGAAGCGCGTGCCCTCGATCGCATTGTTCTCGGCGGCGGTGCGGCCGGACACGCCTTCGGCGTCGCGCAGCTTGGCCAGCGCTTCCTTGTGCTTGCCGCTCTTGATCAGCGCAGCCGCATCCTTCAGGTGCTTGCCCACCTCGGGGCGCACCGACTCCGCCTGGGCTGCGGCGCTGGCGAAACCCAGCTCGCCCTGCGGAGCGCTGCCGAACACAAAGGCCGCCGTGCCGACAGCGACGCTGGCGAGGGTCTTGAACTTCATCATTGCATTCTCCTAAGAAAAAAACGCGCCGCCCTTGCGGGCAGCGCGTTCGTTCGATCATGCCTGCATCAGTCGATGAACTGCTCGTTGCCGACCATGCCCATCTTCTTGACGCCGAGCCGCTGAGCCGCCGCCATCACCGCCGCCACATTGCCGTACTCGACCAGCTTGTTGGGCTTGATGTGGATCTCGGACTGGTCCGGCTCCGCTGCGATCTCGGCCAGCTTGGCCTCGACGGCCGCATGATTGGCCAGCGCCACGCCATCCCAGCTGACCGTGCCGTCGAAGTCGATGAAGACCTCGTGCACCACCGGCTCCTTGGTCGGCGGCGGCGGGTTGCCCGCCGGCATGTCCAGGTTCACCGAGTGCAGCTGGATCGGGATGGTGATGATCAGCATCACCAGCAGCACCAGCATCACATCGATCAGCGGCGTGGTGTTGACGTCCAGCATCACCTCGGGTTCGTCACCACCGGACGAGCTGCCTACATTCATTCCCATGCTCTAGCTCCTCGCCTCAACCACCGCGCGCCGGAGGCTCGGTGACGAAGCTGATCTTCACGATGCCCGCGCGCTGGCAGGCCACCATCACGCGCCCCACCGATTCGTAGCGCGACTTCTCGTCGCCACGGATATGCACTTCGGGCTGCGGGTCAAGCACCGACACCTTCTTCAGTCGCGCCACCAGCGCTTCGCTGTCCGGCACCAGAGCGGTGTTCCAGTAGACGTCGCCGTCCTTGGTCACCGCCAGCTCGATATTTTCCGGCTTGGTCACGCGCACGACATTGGTCTCTTTGGGCAGAGACAAGGTCACCGATTGCGTCACCACCGGAATGGTGATGAGGAAGATGATCAACAGCACCAACATCACGTCCACGAGGGGCGTGGTGTTGATGGTCGAGACCACTTCGTCATCGCCGGAAGAGGATCCGACGTTCATGCCCATGATTAATGCTCCGGGTCGAAGCGGCTTAGCGCTTGGCGACCGAACGGTTGCCCATCAGCACGCCGTGCAGGTCGGCAGCGAAGGCACGCACCTGGCCCATCACGGCCTTGTTGCGGTTGACCAGCCAGTTGTAGCCCAGCACGGCCGGCACGGCCACGCCCAGACCGATGGCGGTCATGATCAGCGCTTCACCCACCGGGCCGGCAACCTTGTCGATCGAAGCCTGGCCGGCCACACCGATGGCGGTCAGCGCTTGCAGAATGCCCCACACCGTGCCGAACAGGCCGATGAACGGCGAGGTCGAACCGACGGTGGCCAGGAAGCCCAGGCCGGTCTGCACGCGGCTGTTGACTTCGCCGACAGCGCGCTCGACGTTCATCGTCACCCAGCTGCTGTGGTCGATGTTCTCGGTCAGCGCGCCTTCATGGTGCTCGGACGCCTCGATGGCCGACTCGGCGATGAAGCGGAATGCGCTGCCTTCCTTCAGGCCCTTGACGCCTTCGGCCAGGCTGGCCTTCTTGAAGAAGGTCACGCGCACGCTCTTGGCTTCGGTCGCCAGCTTCTGGGTGTCCCACAGCTTGGTGATCAGGATGTACCAGCTGCCCATGGACATGATGACCAGCAGCAGCAGCACGCCCTTGGACACGGCATCGCCGTGGTCGATCATGGCCTTCAGGCCGTAGGGGTTCTCGGCCGGCTCGGCCTTGGCAGCGGGAGCGGCCGGGGCGGCAGCATCAACCGCTGCGGGCGCGGCGGTTTCCACCGGTGCGGAGGCGGCGTCAGCGGCTTGGGCGTGAGCGGCCAGAGGGGATGCAGCCAGGGTCGCGGCAAATGCGATTGCGGCGAACAGGCCGGAGATACGAGAGATCATGGAGTCAACTCCTACGCAATAGAGATCGAGAGATCGGTTGTCGGTTGAGAGGCACCGGGGCGGGCCGGTTGCCAGGAAATGGGGTCTTGCTTATTCGATGCGGAACTGGAACTCCTGCTCGAACACATGGTCGCCCGGGCATTCGTACGTGCTTTGCAGCGTGTCGGTGATGGCGGCGATCAGGGCGCGCTGCACCTTGCGATCATTGCCACCGCGCATCTGCGAGCTGGTCACCTCGATCGCGCTGACGCGACCGGCCTTGACCGTGGCCAGCACCTTGAACAAGGCATCACCACTCCAGTTGACGGCCGGCACCTCGGGCTTGCCCATCTTGGTGCAGACCATGCCGGCCGTGATCTTGGCGGGCTTGGCCACCGGTGCGGGCGCCGGTGCCGGTGCCGGCGGTGGCGCAGCAGCCACCTCACGCGTCGGCGGCGGGGTGTTGCTGACCGGTGCCTGGATGGCATTGGGCGGCGGCGGCGCCGTCACCTGCACCTCGGGCGGCGGCACGAACGGCGGCGGCGGTGCCTTCATGTCCGGCGGCGGCGGCACGACCTTCTCGGGCGGCGGCGGCGGCTTGACCTTCTCCTCCACCACCTTCACATCGATCGGACCCTTGATCGCCTCGACGGCCTTGCGGGCCAGACCGCTGGCCAACGCCCAGATGATCAGCACGTGAATCAAGATCACGAGGCCGATACCTGTAAAGCGGGACGCCCCTTGCTTCTCCTGCGCAAAGTTCATGCGCGCTCCTTCATAAGACTGCGAAACTTTTTCATCGACATATGCGGGGAGTTCGGCTCTACACAGCGCCTGCCTAGAAACCTACGAGCCCCAACTCAGACCGGAGCTCGGAGCAGTTCTTGCCGGCTGTGCGAGAGACTGCACCAGACACCAAGGGCGGGCACACAGGCGCCGTTCGCTGGCTGCCGCAACATGCTTGCGGCTCGGGTGCATCTGCTGGCTGCAGAATGGACATCACAACTCATCACTCGGGGCACGATGGGAACCCACACTCAACAAAAATGCCCACTGGCTTGTGGCCCGCGGGCGGTTCTTCAAGTCGGAACAGCGTTGTAGTCAAACTACAAAACACCGCACCATGAAGCGGCCTAGATCATAAACGAGTTGACCCGGCCAACCGGCATGGGGCTTACCCGAGCTGACCAAGCCCTTACACACTGAAACTCCGGCGTCTTCTGCTCTTCACTTTCAACGCCGAACCCACAGTGGTATCTTACTGGTACTTTCACCGGCGGACCGGCCTAAGAATTCAGGGTTTTCACCATGAACCCCGTGAAACAGGGTGCTGAGCGCCCGCGCGGCGCGGCCTCAGCCTGCGACGCCGGCCTGCGCCTCGCGGTGCTGCACCCGCGGCACCGCCGCCAGCAGCGTCCGCGTGTAGTCGCTCTGTGGACGTCCCAGCACGGCAGCACAGCCACCGGCCTCGACGATACGCCCCGACTGCATCACCGCCACCTCGTCGGCGATGTACTCGACAACGCCGATATTGTGGGTGATGAACAGATAGGACAAGCCGCGCTCGCGCTGCAAATCGCGCAAGAGATTGAGAATCTGCGCCTGCACCGACACATCCAGCGCCGAGGTCGGCTCGTCGCAGACGATCAGGCGCGGCTCCACCGCCAGCGCCNGCCGATATTGTGGGTGATGAACAGATAGGACAAGCCGCGCTCGCGCTGCAAATCGCGCAAGAGATTGAGAATCTGCGCCTGCACCGACACATCCAGCGCCGAGGTCGGCTCGTCGCAGACGATCAGGCGCGGCTCCACCGCCAGCGCCCGCGCGATCGCGATGCGCTGGCGCTGGCCGCCGGAGAACTCGTGCGGAAAGCGCTCCAGTGCATCGCGCCGCAGGCCCACCTGGTCGACCAGCAGCTCCAGATTGCGCCGCCGCGCCGCCGCATCGAGATCGGGCCGCAAGGCCTGCACGCCCTCCTCCAGCAGCTCGTAGACCCGCATGCGCGGGTTCAGCGAGGCAAACGGGTCCTGGAAGATGATCTGCACTTGGCGGCGCGCCTCGCGCAGCGCATCGCCTTGCAAGGTGAACAGATCCTGCCCGTTCAGCAAGGCCTGACCCTCGATCTGGGCCTGGGTGCGCAGCAGCTGCACGATGGCCTTGCCCGAGGTGGTCTTGCCGCAGCCGGATTCGCCCACCAGGGCCAGCGTGCGGCCCGGCAGGATGCGGTAGGACACATCGTCCACCGCATTGAAGTAGCGCGGCGCGCCGCGCTCCAGCAGGCCGCGCTTCAGGGCAAAGCGCACCCGCAGATGCCTGACCTCCAGCAGCGGTTTGTCCGGGTCGCCGGCCGGCGCGGCGGCCCGTGCGAGCGCAGCCGCCACGGCCGGCACCGGCAGCGCCTCGCCGGGGTGCGTGTAAAGCCGGCAGCGCACCTGGTGGGTGGCGCTCAGCGCCGTCAGCTCGGGTACCTGGTCGTGACAGGCCGGCATCACCCGGTCGCAGCGCGGCGCGAAGCGGCAGCCGCTGAATGCCATCCACAGCGGCGGCACGGTGCCGGCAATCGCGGCCAGGGCCTCGCCGCGCTTGGCCGCGTCCGGCAGCGCCTGCAGCAGCAAGCGCGCATAGGGATGCTTGGGCGCGGCGAAGAACTCCTCGGCCGGCGCCACCTCGACGATCTGGCCCGCATACATCAGCGCGACCTGGTGCGCCATGCCAGAGACCACGCCCAGGTCGTGGGTGATCAGCAGCACGCCCAGCTGGCGCTCACGCTGCAAGTCCTTCAGCAGATCGAGGATCTGCGCCTGGATGGTCACATCCAGCGCCGTGGTCGGCTCGTCGGCGATCAGATAGTCGGGCTCGGCCGCCAGGGTCATCGCGATCATCACGCGCTGCTTCTGGCCGCCCGACAGGCGAAACGGATACTCGTCGATACGGCGCTCGGGCTCGGGAATGCCGACGCGCTTGAGCCAGTCGATGGCCTTGGCCCGCGCCGCCGCGCCGCGCAGCGGCGTGTGCGCCTCGATGGCCTCGACGATCTGGGCCCCGACCCGCATCACCGGGTTCAGGCTGGTCGAGGGCTCCTGGAAAATCATGCCGATGCGCCCGCCGCGCACCTCGCGCATCTGCGCCTCGGGCAGGCCGAACACATCCTCGCCTTCCAGGTCCAGCCGCCCGGCGGTGATGCGACCGTTGTCGGGCAGCAAGCGCATCAGGGCCAGCGCCGTCATGCTCTTGCCGCAGCCCGATTCGCCGACCAGCGCAAAGGTCTGGCCGCGCGTGATCGCCAGGCGCATGCCGTCGATCGCGCGCACCAGGCCGGCATCGGCGTCCAGCGCCACCTTCAGATCTTCAATCTTCAACATGGCTTCTTACTTCTTCGCAAGAGACAGCACGCGCGGACGCAGGCTGCGCGAACGCGGATCGAAGGCGTCGCGCACGCCGTCGGCGAACAGATTGGCGGCCAGCACCAGGGTCACCATGAAGCCGAAGGCGGCCACAAAGCTCCACCACACCACCGGGTCGCGCGACATCTCGGAGCGGGCCAGATTGATCATGCCGCCGAAGCTGTTCATGCTGGGGTCGACACCGACGCCCACATAGGTCAGCACCGCCTCGTAGAGGATCAGCTCGGAGAAGCTCAGCACCACGGTGATCAGCACCAGGTGCATCACATTGGGCACGATGTGGCGGGCCATGATGCGGCCATGGCTGACGCCGAAGGCGGTGGCCGCCTGCACATAGTCGAGCTCGCGCAGCTTCAGCGTTTCGCCCCGCACCAGCCGGCACAGCCCGGCCCAGCCGGTCACGCCCAGGATCACGCAGAGCAGGAACATCTTCAGGTCCGAGCGCTCGGCGCCGGTCTCGAACAGCTCCGGGTTCTTGTCGAGGAAGACCTGCACCATCAGCACGCAGGCGGCGATCAGCAGCACATTGGGCACCGAACTCAAGGTCGTGTAGATGTACTGGATCAGCTCGTCGACCCAGCCCTTGAAGTAGCCGGCCAGAATGCCCAGCACCAGGGCCAGCGGCAGGGTCGCCAGCGTCGAGATCGCACCGATCACAAAGGCCGTGCGTATGCTTTTGAGCGCCTGGTAGAGCACATCGTTGCCGGTGCGGTCGGTGCCGAACACATGGTAGTGCCCCATCAGCGCCACCGTCGGGCCGACCAGCAGCAGCACCGCGCCCAGGGTCAGCAGCAGCGCACGCAGCGGGTAATGGGTGCGGTCGGCCAGCAGATCGCGCCAGGCCCGCGCAAAGCCGCCATGACCACGCGCGAGCGCCGCCGCGGTGGCCAGGGCCGCCAGCAAGGCCAGCAGCAGGCCGGCGGCCATGCCGCCGAGCGTGCGCCGACCGACATCGCCGGCCCAGTCGGCCGCCGGGTCCGACAGATGCGCGCCGCCAAAGCTCAGGCGCGGAAAGTCGCGCGCGGTCTGGCCAGCCGCATCGGTGACGCTTTCCTTGTTCAGGCCGACATAGGCCAGCGGCGCCGAGTAGGTGGTCTCGCGCATCTCGATCTGGCGCGCCAGCGCCAGGTCCAGCAGCGACTCGGTGCGGGTGTCGTAGAAGACCTGCGCGTTCTGCGCCGGCAGCGCGCGGCGGAAGTGCATGCTGTCCAGCGCCGTGACGAGCAGGAACAGCAGCATCACCAGGCCGGCCGAGGCGGCGGCCGGGTCGCGCAGCACGCGGCTCCAGGTGGCGCGCAGCGTGGGGTGCGAACGGACGCGCAGGACATAGGCGAGCAGCGCGGCGAACAAGGCCCACAGCGCCACATCGGTCCACAAGAAAACAAGCTTGAATCCCATGATGGTCAGCGATCTATCCGTTCAGGCCAGACGCACCCGGGGGTCGACCCAGGTGTAGGCGATATCGATCAGCGCATTGGTCGCGATATAGAGCACCGCGCCGAGGAAGACCATGGTGCGCACGATGGCGAAGTCCTGGCCGGTGATGGCCTCGATCACGAAGGCGCCCAGGCCGGGGATGCCGAAGAAGCTCTCGAACACCAGGCTGCCCATGAAGACATAGGGCAGATAGGCGCCGGCGCTGGTGATGATGGGGATCAGCGCATTGCGCAGCACATGGCGGAACAGCACGATCTGCTCGGACAGGCCCTTGGCCCGCGCGGTGCGCACATAGTCCTTGCCGACCTCCTCCAGGAACATCGCCCGGTACAGCCGCGCCTCGCCGCCCAGCCGCGCCAGCAGCGACAAGGCGATCGGCAGGGCCAGGAACTTGATCGCGTCCAGGCCCGGCGCATAGCCGTTGATCGGCACCAGCTTGAGCAGGCGCGAGAAGAAGTACTGGCCGACGATGATGTAGAACAGGCTGGAGATCGACAGCATCAGCACGCACAGCACCACGCCCCAGAAATCGATGCGCGTGTTGCGGAAGAACACCAGCATCAGCGCGAAGGCGGTGCTGACGATCACCTGCAGGATGAACAGCGGCACGGCCAGCTGCAGGCTGACGCCCATGCGGGTCTTGATCTCGTGGCCGATATTGACGGCCTGGCGCGCGTCCGAGCGGCCGAAGTCCAGCATCATCAGCGAGACCGAGCGCTCCCACAGAATCGTCTTGGTGAGCTTGGCCGAGCCGGCCTCGGCCTCGTTCCAGTACAGCGGCTTGTCATAGCCCCGCTCGGCCTTCCACTTGACGATCTGCTCCTGGCTCACGCGCTTGCCGCCGATGTTCAGGCGGGCCATATCGTCGGGCGTGTTGACCGAGAAGAACAGGAAGAAGGTGAACAGGTTCACCCCTATCAGTATCAGCAGGCCGTAGCCGAGACGGCGGATCATATAGCTCAGCATCGCTCGTCCCTCAGGCAACGGTCTGCGGTTTGACATAGCCACGCGCGGTGGCCTGCTCGCGGGCGCGGAAGCTGCGGCGCGTGGTCCAGACGATGGCGGCCGCACCGCCGATCAGCAGCAGCAGCGGCCACCAGATCGGCCGGTTCCACTCGGCCTGCCGGCTCGCGCGCATCTGCGCATCGACGCGGTAATAGCGCGCCATATCGCGCACCATGATGCCGGGCTTGCCGTTGTAGACCCAGGGCTGGAAGGCCAGGCCCACATAGGGCCAGTAGCCCCAGGCCCAGGGTGAATCCTCGCGCACGAGGCGCACCATCTGGTCGATCACCTGCTGCTTCTCGGGGCCGTCGTCGATGCTTTGCAGCCGGCGGTACAGGCGGTCGTACTCGGGGTTCTCGTAGTTGGCGGCGTTCTCGCCCTCGTGCTTGGACTTGCTGTTCGGGCCGTAGAGCAGGAACAGGAAGTTCTCGGCGTCCGGGTAGTCGGCCAGCCAGCCCCACCAGAAGATCTGGTGCTTGCCCTTGATGACCTTGTCCTGGAACTGGTTGTAGTCGGTCGCGCGGATCTCCAGCTGCACGCCCAGCTTGGCGAACTGCTTGACCATCCAGTCCAGCTCGGCCTTGATCTCGGGCGTGGTGGTGCGCTGGTAGTCGTAGTTCAGCACCAGCGGGCGGCCGGTCTTGGCGTCGCGGCCATCCGGGTAGCCGGCCTCGGCCAGCAGTTTCTTGGCATCCGCTATCGGGCGGCGCACGACCTCGCCATTGACCAGATGATGGGTCACCGGATTGAAGCCCTCGGCCGTGCCCTCGCGCGAGCCGAACACGCCCGGCGGCACCGGCCCGTGGGCCGCGACCCCGCCCTTGGTGCGGAAGATGCGGCCATAGCCCTCTTCCCAGTCGATCGCGATCGACAGCGCCTGGCGCAGCTTGCGGTTCCTGGCCTGCTGCTCGGGCGTGTCGCCCTTGCCGACCACCGGGTCCATCCAGTTGAAGCCCAGGTACCAGCTGTTGATGTCGGTGACCAGCGGGAACTTGAAGCCCTTGGCCTGGTAGGCAGCCTTGACCTCGTCGGAGTCGTCCATATCGACCTGGAAGTCCACACCCCATTCGGGCCGCTCGATCTCGGGCACGTCCAGATAGCCCTGCTTGAACATCTCCTTGCGCGGCACCTTCTCCTTGATGATGGTGGAGACGATGGTGTCGACGAAAGGCATGGTCTTGCCGCAGTCGTCCAGCAGGCCGGCCTTGCGGTCGGCCTCCGAGCCCTCGCAGGGATAGATGTCACCGCGATAGTTCGGATTGCGCTTCATCACATGGCGCCGGTCCTGCACATACTCGGTCATCATGAAAGGCCCGGTGCCGATCGGCCACTGGTTCAGCGACAGGCTGTTCTCGCTCATGCCGGGCTGGGCATAGAAGGCATCGGCCTCCCAGGGCAGCGGAGAGATGAAGGTCATCGCCATCCAGTACTGCCACTGCGGGTACTTGCCCTTGATGCGCACGCGCAGCGTGTGGCTGTCGATCGCCTGCGCGCCCTCCAGCGGCCATTGGCGGAAGTCCAGGAAGGGCTTGTCGCGTATGGTCTCGGGCAGGCCCTTGAGCAGCTTGGCGTTTTCCTCGCGCACCAGCTTGCCGTAGTCCTTCAGCCCCAGCACATACTCAGAGAAGATCGCATAAATCGGCGCCTCAATGCGCGGCGTGGCATGGCGCTTGATCGCGTAGACATAGTCCTCGGCCACCATCTCGCGCGTGCCCTGCACCTCGAAGTCCCAGGGCGAGCGCTTGTCGCCCAGCTGTTCGCGGCTGAGCTTGTGATAGAGGTAGTTGCCCTTGGCATCGGTGGCCAGCGCCGGATGCGGCGCGTACTTGATGCCCTTCTTGATCGCGATGTCGTAGACGCTTTGCGCGATCTGCTCGGCCGGCGCATCGTCGGGCAGGCGCTTGCCGTCCTTGTCCAGGTAATAGGGCTTGACCACCTTCTCGGCGGCCTTGGGCACCAGCTCGTAAGGCCGCTTCAAGTAGTGATAGGCGTAGAGCGGCTCGTAGATCTGGTAGGTGTAGACCGACTCCGGATTGCTGTAGGAGGCAATCGGGTCCAGATAGCGCGGCGAGCGCTCGTCGAAGGAGTTGTAGAGCGTGTTGTCCGCGGCGGCGCCGAGCGGATAGGGGCTGTTGTTGCAGGCCGCCAGCAGCAGTGCGGCGGCGGCGCTGAGGCCCAGACAGATGCTGCGGCACCATTGTTGGCCACGTCCAAGCCCATGCATGTAAAACCCCTCCAGAGCGGCCATCGCAGACCGGCACCTGCGTAAGGTGTCGGCGCGGCGGCAATGAAAAACAACGAGCCTCCGGCACCGGCGGCTCGTGACCGCGTGCTCTGGAGGCAAGGCCTGCATCATATCGGTTGTGCTGGTCGCGGCGGCGCAAGCCCGGCCCGGGGATACCAGCAGTCACCCCATATTCCGGGGATGACGAAAGTCAGGTCTCAATGGTGGTGGTGCTCGTGATGCTGATGACCCTGGTGCTGATCGCCACCCCAGGCCAGCAAGGCCTCGCGGCCCTGCACCAGCATGTCCACCTTGACACCGACCGGCAGGCTGACCTTGGTCGGCACATGGCCGAAAGGCAGGCCGGTGAAGATCGGCGTCTTGCTGCGCGCGCGCACCGCCTCGATCGCGGTCTTCAGCGTGTAGCCGCGGTCCAGCGGCGACTTCTTCCAGTCGCTGAACTCGCCCAGGATGATGGCCTTCTGCGCGTCCAGCACACCCGCCTGCTGCAGCTGCAGCAGCATGCGCTCGACCCGGTAGGGGTGTTCGTTGACGTCTTCGAGAAACAGGATGCCGCCCTTGACCTTGGGGAAATGCGGCGTGCCCAGCATCGAGCTCAGCACGCAGAGATTGCCGCCCCACAGAACGCCGCGGGCCTCGAAGCCGTCATGACCGGCCTCGCAGCGAAAGCCCACCGCCTCCAGCAGCCCGTCCATGGCCTCGACAAAGCAGTCCTGGGTCACATCATCGACCCCACCCTCCTCCGCGCTGCGGCCGAAGTCGTAGCAGGCCAGCGGGCCGGCCCAGCTGGGCGACTTGGTGTGCGCCAGCAGGCCCAGATGCAAGGCCGTCAGATCGCTGTGACCGACCCAGCGCGTGCCGTGTTCGACGCTATGGGCCAGCAGCTTCCAGTCGATCGCGTCCAGCAGCCGTGTCATGCCGTAGCCGCCGCGGCTGGCCATCGCGATACTGGGCGCCGCCTTGGCCACGCGGTGCAGCGCCGCCAGCCGGGTCGCGTCATCGCCGGCAAAGCGCTGGTGCTTGGCCAGCGCATCGGCGTCGATGCCGACTTCGAAGCCCAGCTTGGCCAGGCGCTTGGCGGCACGCTTGAGCGGCTGCGCCTGGGCCAGCACGCCGGCGGGGGTGAAAAGAGTCAGGGTGTTGCTCATGGGGGGATGTCGTCCAGATGGCGGGCCTCGCCGGTGGGGATGGCCTCGGGTTCCTGAGACCGAGCCGCGGCACGGCGCTGGCGCGCCGCCTCGCGCCGCTCGGCAAAAAATTCGCGCAGCAGCTGCGCCGCAGGCTCGGCCAGCACGCCGCCCTGGATGCAGGTGTGGTGGTTCAACCGGCCTTCGGCAAACAGGTCCAGCACCGAACCGGCCACGCCGGTCTTGGGATCGGGCGCGGCGAACACGACGCGCTTCAGGCGCGCATGCAACATCGCCATCGCGCACATCGCGCAGGGCTCCAAGGTCACATAGAGCTCGCACTCGGGCAGGCGGTAATTGCCCAGCAGGGTCGCGGCATGGCGCAGCGCGACGATCTCGGCATGGGCGGTCGGGTCATGCGTCGTGATCGGGCGGTTGTAGCCGGTCGCGATCACCTGGCCGGCGCGCATGATGACCGCGCCCACCGGCACCTCGCCGACCAGCCAGGCGTTGTGGGCCTGGTCCAGCGCCAGGCGCATCGCGTACTCGTCGGTAGCGGAGGAGGAAGAGGTGGTGTTCATGACGGCCGGGCAGTGTAGCAACAGCTATCCTCGCGGCCATGCAAGATGCACTGTTTCCGGACGAGGCGCCGCCGCTCGCGAAGGCGCCCGCCGCACGGGTCCGACCCCAGCCCATCGATGAAGAGCAGGCGGCGCTGGCGGCCGCGCTGCCGCCGCTGGCCTATCTGGGCAGCTCCTCCTGGACCTATCCCGGCTGGGCCGGTCTGGTCTGGGACAAGTCCTATTCGGAAAGCCTGCTGTCCAAGCACGGCCTGGCTGCCTACAGCCAGCAGCCGCTGCTGCGCGCCGTCAGCATCGACCGCGGCTTCTACCGGCCGCTGACGGCCAGCCAGTACCAGCGCTATGCCGAGCAGGTGCCGGCCGGCTTTCGCTTCACCGTCAAGGCACCCAGCCTGGTGGCCGATGCGCTGGTGCGCAGCGAGGACAGCGGGCGCGGCAAGCAGCTCAACAGCGCCTTTCTGAACCCGGCGCTGGCGGTGCAGGAGTTCGTGCAGCCGGCGCTGGAAGGCCTGGGCGGCAAGATCGGCGCGCTGGTGTTCCAGCTGAGCCCGCTGCCGCCCAGCCTGCTGGCGCGCATGCCCGAGCTGCTGGAGCGGCTGCGCCTGATGCTCAAGGCCCTGCCCGCGCTGCGGCCGGCGGCGCCGGATGGCGTGATCGCAGTCGAGGTCAGAGACCCGCAGTGGCTGAGTCCGGACTTCGTCGCCGTGCTGCGCGAGGCCGGCGCCACCTACTGCCTGGGCCTGCACCCCAAGCTGCCGCCGATCGAGGAGCAGCTGCCGCTGCTGCGCGCGCTGTGGCCCGGCCCGCTGGTCTGCCGCTGGAACCTGAACCGCCTCCACGGCCCTTTCGGCTACGAGGACGCGCAGAAGCGCTACGGCGATTTCGACCAGCGCCTCGACCCCGATCCGCACACCCATGCCTTGCTGGCCAAGGTCGTGCGCGGCACCACGGCCGCCGGCCAGCGCGCCTATGTGACCATCAGCAACAAGGCCGAGGGCTGCGCGCCGCTGACGGTGCGGGCGCTGGCGCGCGAGATCGTCGATCCCTGCCCGGCTCAGGGCTGAGCGTCGGAGGCCCGCGAGCCGGCCTGCTCCATCGCCTGCTGCAGCTGCTGGCGCACCGCCTGCGGTGCGTTGATCGGCGCGCTGGCTGCCGTCGGCGCGGCGGCCGGCGCCAGCTGGGTGGCCTGTTTTTTCATCACGGCCAGCACGATGGCCATGACCACCACCAGGCCAAGAATGCTCAAGGCTGCACGCATCGCTACCCTCTCCTGCTGCACGTCAAGGCCGGCGCCAGCCGCCGGCGGCAACGACGATTGTGCTTCGGAACCAGCCGCGGCCGATCAGGCGCGCAGCGGCCAGCGCGCCAGCGGCACATGGCGATGCTGGCCGATCAGGCTGTTGACCAGCACCAGCTCGTCGGCCCGCCAGCCCAGTGCCTCGATCGGCCGCTGCGGCACCAGCGCATCGTCATAAAGAAGAGTCAGATGCGGCGTGAAACTGCCGGGCCTGGCCAGCCCGGCGCGCGCCAGCACCTCGCCCAGCTGCCGCCGCAGCTGCCTGACGGCATCCAGCCCGCTGCCGCCGCCCAGCACCAGCGGGCGGTTCCTGGCGTTCTTGCGCTCAAAGCTGAGCAGGTGGTCGAAATGCAGCGCCAGCGGCGCACAGCGCAGCGTGGCGGCCGCAGCCTCGGCGGCGGCACGCTCGCGCTGCGGCAGACCGACGAAGTCGCCCAGATGATGCAAGGTGATGTGAAAGCGATGCGAATCCTGCGGCCGCCCCTTCAGGCCGAGCTCGGTGCGCACCCGCGAAGCCAGCGCGGCAATGCGCAAGGCCGTCGCGGTGTCCGGATACAGCGCGAAGAAGAGCCGGTGGTCGGGTGCCATGCACCGAGTCTACGGGCGCGCCAGAGCCGGAGCGGCCGAAGCCGACAAAGACCGGCCCGATCGGCGGAGCCGGGTTCTGACTTATCTCAGCGGCCAGCTCGCCAGCTGCTGATGTTCACCGCTGGCGAGCCGGGTGTTCATCAACAGCAGCTCGCCGACCCGCCAGCCGACCGGCCCGAGCGGCTGCGACTCGACCGGGATCTTGTCTTGCAAGAGCGTCAGCTGCGGAGTGAAGGCGGCGTAGCGGTAGAGCTCGGCCGCCTTCAAGGCCTTGACCAGCGCCTCGTGCAAGGCTTTCAGCGGGCCCAGCGGCTCACCGGCCTGCAGCACGCAGGGCAGCTGCCTGGGCTCGCGGCGTTTCAGGCTGACGGCGCGGTCCAGCACGATGTCGAAGGCCGGCACCTCCAGCGATGCGGCCGCGGCCATCGCCTTGTCGACCAGGGCCTGCGGGAAGCGGGCGAAGTCACCCAGATGATGGAGCGTGATCAGGAATTGCTCGGCGGGCTGCAGCGGGCCGGTCAGGCCCTGCTCGGCACAGAGCTGGCTGCGCAGGGCCATGATGCGCTCGCTGGCGGCCGCTTCGGGGCGGATCGCGAAAAACAGCCGGTCGGTGATATTGGACATGGGACTCAGGAAAGAAGTTCGAACCGACCGGGAGATCGGCCGGGCCGCAAGGGCCCGGCCTTCTCAGCTCAGCCGCGCACCGTCGCGAGGGCGGCGTTGAGGGTCTTGCTGGGGCGCATCACGGCGGCCAGCTTCTGCATATCGGGCTGGTAGTAGCCGCCGATATCGACCGGCTTGCCCTGCACCTCGGCGAGCTCGGCCACGATGGTCTGCTCGTTGTCGCTCAGAGCCTTGGCCAGCGGTGCGAAGCGCTCGGCCAGGGCCTTGTCCTCGGTCTGTGCGACCAGCTCCTGGGCCCAGTACATCGCCAGGTAGAACTGGCTGCCGCGATTGTCCAGCTGGCCGGTCTTGGGGCTGGGGTTCTTGTTATTGTCCAGCAGCTTGCCGGTGGCGGTGTCCAGGGTCTTGGCAAGGATCTTGGCCTGCGCGTTGCCGGTCTTCAGGCCCAGGTCCTCCAGGCTGACGGCCAGGGCCAGGAACTCGCCCAGCGAGTCCCAGCGCAGGTGGTTCTCTTCGACCAGCTGCTGCACATGCTTGGGCGCAGAGCCACCGGCACCGGTTTCGTACATGCCGCCGCCGGCCATCAGCGGCACGATGGACAGCATCTTGGCGCTGGTGCCCAGTTCCATGATGGGGAACAGATCGGTCAGGTAGTCGCGCAGGATGTTGCCGGTCACCGAGATGGTATCCAGGCCGCGGATCACGCGCTCCAGCGTGTAACGCATCGCGCGCACCTGGCTCATGATCTGGATGTCCAGGCCCGCGGTGTCGTGGTCCTTCAGGTAGAGCTTGACCTTCTTGATCAGCTCGTTCTCGTGCGGGCGATAGGGGTCCAGCCAGAACACCGCCGGCATGCCGGAGTTGCGGGCGCGGGTGACGGCCAGCTTGACCCAGTCGCGGATCGGCGCGTCCTTGACCTGGCACATGCGCCAGATGTCGCCCTGCTCGACGTTCTGCGTCAGCAACAGCTCGCCGGTGGCCAGGTCGACGATATTGGCCACGCCGTCTTCGCTGATCTCGAAGGTCTTGTCATGCGAGCCGTATTCCTCGGCCTGCTGGGCCATCAGGCCGACATTGGGCACGGTGCCCATGGTCTTGGGATCGAAGTTGCCGTGCCACTTGCAGAAGTTGATCATCTCCTGGTAGATGCGGGCGAAGGTGCTCTCCGGCATCACGGCCTTGACGTCCTTCAGGCGGCCATCGGCACCCCACATCTTGCCGCCGTTGCGGATCATCGCGGGCATCGAGGCGTCGACGATGATGTCGTTGGGCGAGTGGAAGTTGGTGATGCCCTTGGCCGAATCGACCATGGCCAGCTCGGGGCGGTGCTCGTGGCAGGCGTGCAGATCGCGCTTGATCTCGTCCTGCTTGGCGCTCGGCAGCGTGGCGATCTTGTTGTAGAGATCGACCATGCCGTTGTTGACGTTGACACCCAGCTCGTCGAACAGCTTGCCGTGCTTCTCGAAGGCCTCGCGGTAGAAGATGCGCACGCAGTGGCCGAACACGATGGGGTGCGAGACCTTCATCATCGTGGCCTTGACGTGCAGCGAGAACATCACGCCGGTCTTGTGTGCGTCCTCGATTTCCTTCTCATAGAACTCGAGCAGGGCTTTCTTGCTCATGAACATCGAGTCGACGATCTCGCCGGCCTGCAGCGCGACCTTGGGCTTGAGCACCAGGGTCTGGCCGCTCTTGGTGATCAGCTCCATCTTGACTTCGCGCGCCTTGTCCAGCGTGATGGACTTTTCGCCGTGATAGAAGTCGCCGTGGTGCATGTGCGAGACATGCGAGCGCGAGGCCTGGCTCCAGTCGGCCATCGCATGCGGGTTCTTGCGGGCGTATTCCTTGACGGCCTTGGGCGCACGGCGGTCGGAGTTGCCCTCGCGCAGCACCGGGTTCACCGCGCTGCCGATGCACTTGGCATAGCGGGCGCGGATGCCCTTCTCTTCCTCGGTCTTGGGATTCTCGGGATAGTCAGGAATCGCGTAGCCCTTGCCCTGCAACTCCTTGATCGCGGCCAGCAGCTGCGACACCGAGGCGCTGATATTGGGCAGCTTGATGATGTTGGCCTCGGGCGTCAGCGTCAGCTTGCCCAGCTCGGCCAGGTTGTCCGGCACGCGCTGCGCCTCGCTGAGGAACTCGGGAAACGCGCCCAGGATGCGCGACGCCACCGAGATATCGCTGGTGCCGATGCGGATGCCTGCCGGCTCGGCGAAGGCCTGCATGATGGGCAGAAACGCGCTGGTGGCGAGCATCGGGGCCTCGTCGGTCAGCGTGTAGATGATGTTGGGCTGCTGGGTGCTCATGGGTCGGTGTCCTGGAATTGTTGGCCCCGCCGGCACAGGCTGCAGGGCGCGTCGTCAAATGAGGCCTGACAAGCGCCGGCCTGAGCCGGCGCTTGTCGTAGCGACGCGCGCGATTTTCCTGCAATTTCACACCGCCATGTGAAATTGCTTATTTGTTCGCGCGGCAGACACTCCAATCGGCAAAAAAAGGGAGCCCCATGGACTCCCTTCGCAGGCGGCTGGGGCGCTCAGCTCACTCCCATTCGATGGTCGCGGGCGGCTTGCTGCTCACGTCATAGGTCACGCGGTTGATGCCGCGCACCTCGTTGATGATGCGGCCCGAGGTGCGCTTCAGAAGGCTGTAGGGCAGCTCGGCCCAGTCGGCGGTCATGAAGTCGCTGGTCTGCACCGCACGCAGCGCGACCACATAGTCATAGGTGCGACCATCGCCCATCACGCCCACGCTCTTGACCGGCAGGAAGACGGTGAAGGCCTGGCTGGTCAGTTCGTACCAGGTCTTGCCGGTGGCTTCGTCCTTGGTGTTGCGCAGTTCCTCGATGAAGATCGCATCGGCGCGGCGCAGCAGGTCGGCGTAGTCCTTCTTCACCTCGCCGAGGATGCGCACGCCCAGGCCGGGGCCGGGGAAGGGATGGCGGTAGACCATCTCGGGCGGCAGGCCCAGGGCCACGCCCAGCTCGCGCACCTCGTCCTTGAACAGTTCGCGCAGCGGCTCCAGCAGCTTCAGGCCCAGCTGCTCGGGCAGGCCGCCGACATTGTGGTGGCTCTTGATCGTCGTGGCCTTCTTGGTCTTGGTGCCGCCGCTCTCGACCACATCGGGATAGATCGTGCCCTGGGCCAGGAAGGTGGCGCCCTTGTGGCCGGCATCGCCGGCCTTCAGCTTGGCCGCCTCGGCCTTGAAGACGTCGACGAACAGGCCGCCGATGATCTTGCGTTTCTTCTCCGGGTCGGTCACGCCGGCCAGTTGGCCGAGGAACATGTCGCTGGCATCGACACGGATCACCTTCGCATGCAGCTTGCCGGCGAACATGTCCATCACCATATCGCCCTCGTTCAGGCGCAGCAGACCGTGATCGACGAAGACGCAGGTCAGCTGGTCGCCGATGGCACGATGGATCAGCGCGGCCGCGACCGAGGAATCGACACCGCCGGACAGGCCCAGGATGACTTCCTCGTCACCGACCTGCTCGCGGATCTTGGCCACGGCCTCGGCGATGTAGTCGCCCATGATCCAGTCGCCCTTGCAGCCGGCGATCTCGCGCACAAAGCGGGTCAGCATCGCCTGGCCCTGCAACGTGTGCGTGACCTCGGGATGGAACTGCAGCGCGTAATAGCCTTTCTCCTCATTGGCCATGCCGGCGATCGGGCAGCTGGGTGTCGAGGCCAGCAGCTTGAAGCCCTCGGGCAGGGCCGTGACCTTGTCGCCATGGCTCATCCAGACCTTGAGCATGCCGTGGCCCTCGGCGGTCGTGAAGTCGGCGATGTCCTTCAGCAGCGCCGTGTGGCCGTGGGCGCGCACCTCGGCATAGCCGAACTCGCGGTGGTCGCTCCACTCCACCTTGCCGCCCAGCTGCACGGCCATGGTCTGCATGCCGTAGCAGATGCCCAGCACCGGCACGCCCAGATCCCAGACCGCCTGCGGCGCCCGCAGCTCATGGTCCTCATAGGTCGAGGCATGGCTGCCCGACAGGATGATGGCCTTGGGCGCAAAGCCGCGGATGAACTCGTCCGAGACGTCGTTGGGATGGATCTCGCAATACACGGCCGCCTCGCGCACCCGGCGCGCAATCAGCTGGGTGACCTGGGAGCCGAAGTCGAGGATCAGGACTTTGTCATGCATGGTGGAATCCAATCATCAAGAAGCTTGTGCCAAGGGCGCCGCCGTGCCGCCGCTGCGGGCGAAATGGCGCCAGGCAAAGAAGAGGGACAGCGCCTGCAGCAAGGCGCAGAAGTAGAAAGGCGCGCCGATGCGCCAGTCGCCCTGGGGCAGTTCGGCGACGAAATAGATCAGGCCGGAACCCAGCACCGGAGCCAGCACGGCCATCACGCTGTTCAGCGAGGCCACCGCGCCCATGGTCTGGCCCTGGGTCTTGGCGTCGGCGGCGTTGGAGATCAGGCTTTGCAGGCTGGCGGTGGCGGCGAAGCCCAGCACATTGAATGCGATCACCGCGTACATCATCCAGCCGGCGGTCGCCGCACCCCAGACGAAGTTGGTGATCACGCTGGACGCCAGGCCCAGCACGACCAGGCGCTTGGCGCCAAAGGCCTTCAGCAGATGCGGCAGCAAGAAGCCCTGCACCAGCACCGCCATCACACCCACCGCGAACAGCGACAGGCCGTTGTCCTTCGGGCCCCAGCCGAACTTGAAGCTGGTGTAGAGCACCCAGCTGGTGTGCAACACCAGCTGGGCCAGGCCGCTGAGCGCGATCACGAAGACCAACGAGCCCACACCTTTGAGTGCGGAGAGCTTCTTCAACGCGCTGACCGGGTTGGCGCTCTTCCACTCGAAAGCGCGGCGATGCTCGGGCGCCAGCGATTCGGGCAGCACGAAATAGCCATAGACCCAGTTCAGCAGCGCCAGGCCGCCGGCCACATAGAAAGGCAGATGCAGATCGATATCGCCCAGCAGCCCGCCCATCACCGGACCGAGGATGAAGCCCATGCCGAAGGCCGCGCCCAGCATGCCGAAGCGCTTGGCACGCTCCTCGGGCGCGCTGATATCGGCCACATAGGCATTGGCCACCGCCGCATTGGCCTGCATCGCGCCGCTGAACAGACGCACGACGACCAGCATCCACAAGGCCGTGGCCATCGCAGTGACGAAGAAGCTCAGCGCCAGGCCGGAGAAGCCGATCAGCATCACCGGCCGGCGGCCGTAGCGATCGGACAGCGCACCGAGGATGGGCGAACCGAAGAAGTTGGCGATGCCGAAGGCAAAGGTCACGGCCAGATAGGCCAGCGTGTGCTCGGACGGCGTGCTGGCAAACAGGCCCACCAGCGGCGGCAGCACCGGGATGATCAGGCCGATCGAGATCATGTCGATCAACACCGCCACCATGATGAAGCCCATGCCGGCCGCTGGCCGCTGCTGGACTGCACTATCGCTCACACCTGCTCTCCTTTGCCCTAGAAAGAAGAAATGGGGGCTGGCAGGCCCCCATCCTTGTCATCACCAGCCGCTTATTCCGAACGGTAGTTCGGTGCTTCCTTGGTGATCTGCACATCGTGCACATGGCTCTCGCGCATGCCCGCCGAGGTGATCTCGACGAACTCGGCCCGGTTCTGCATATCGGCGATGGTCGCGCAACCGCAGTAATGCATCGAGGCCTTCAGGCCGCCGGCCATCTGGAAGATCACCTGCACCACCGAGCCCTTGTAAGGCACCTGGCCCTCGATGCCCTCGGGCACCAGTTTGGAGGTGTTGGGATTGTTGGCCGAGGTGTCCTGGAAGTAGCGGTCGGCCGAACCCTTGGCCATCGCGCCCATCGAGCCCATGCCGCGGTAGCTCTTGTAGCTGCGGCCCTGGTAGAGGATCAGATCGCCCGGGGCTTCCTCGGTGCCGGCAAAGGCGCCGCCCATCATCACGCAATCGGCGCCGGCGGCGATCGCCTTGGCCAGATCGCCCGAGAAGCGCACGCCGCCGTCGGCGATCACCGGCACGCCGGTGCCGCGCAAGGCGGTCGCGACATTGTCGATCGCGGTGATCTGCGGCACACCGACACCGGCGACGATGCGGGTGGTGCAGATCGAGCCGGGGCCGATGCCGACCTTGACGCCGTCGGCGCCGGCCTCGACCAGGGCCAGGGCCGCCGCGCCGGTGGCGATATTGCCGCCGATCACATCGACCTCGGGGAAGTTCTGCTTGACCCAGCGCACCCGCTCCAGCACGCCGGCGCTGTGGCCGTGCGCGGTGTCGACGATCAGCGCATCGACGCCGGCCTTGACCAGCAGCTTGACGCGCTCTTCGGTATCGTCGCCGAAGCCGACCGCCGCGCCGACGCGCAGCTTGCCCTGCGCATCGCGGGCGGCATTCGGGAAGCTGGTCTGCTTGGTGATGTCCTTGACGGTCATCAGGCCGCGCAACTCGAAGGCGTCGTTGACGACGACCACGCGCTCCAGCTTGTGCTTGTGCATCAGCGCCTTGGCTTCTTCCAGCGAGGCGCCTTCCTTGACGGTGATCAGCTTTTCGGCCGGCGTCATCATCTCGCGCACCGGCAGATCCATGCGGGTCTCGAAGCGCACATCGCGGCCGGTGACGATGCCGACCACCTTCTTGCCGTCCAGCACCGGGAAGCCGGAGACGCCGTGCTGGCGCTGCAGCTCGACCACCTCGCGCACGGTGGCGCTGGGCGTGATCGTGAAGGGCTCGCGCACCACGCCGGACTCGTAACGCTTGACCCGTGCGACCTCGATGGCCTGCTGCTGGGCCGTCAGGTTCTTGTGCACGATGCCAATGCCGCCCTCCTGGGCGATGGCGATGGCCAAGCGGGCTTCCGTGACCGTGTCCATGGCGGCAGACACCAAGGGCAGGTTCAGCTGGATATTGCGGGAAAGCCGGGTGGCAAGACTGGTGTCGCGGGGCAACACGTGGGAGAAGGCAGGCACCAACAACACATCGTCGAAGGTGAGCGCTTTACCAAGCAGGCGCATGAGAGAAGCTCCAGACGCAAAGCGGCATTATACGGAAGTCGCGACAAAGCTCACGCCGGCCGCCTCGGCTACATCTTGTCACCGCCCTGAGGACTACACTTTGCGGCAGTTGCAACAAAGGCCGTGTTGATGATCCCCTCCTCCCGCAAGTCCCTCGCCTGCCGCAGCCTGCTGGCCCTGCTGCTGCTGGGCATCGCAGGCAGCGCGATGGCGCAGTGGAAATGGCGCGACGCCACCGGCAAGGTGCTGTACAGCGATCTGCCGCCGCCGGCCGGCATTCCCGAAAAAGATGTGCTGCAACGCCCGCCAGGCCAGCGCCAGCAGGTGATCGTGCGCTCGACCGATGTGCCCGCCAGCGCGCCGCGCCCGGCCGCCAGCCCCGCCTCGGCGCCGCCCAGCAAGGCCGAGCTGGAGCAGCAGGCCAAGCAGAAGGCCGAACAGGAGCAGCAGCTCAAGCGCCAGAAGGAAGAAGAACGCAAGGTCGCCGAGCAGCGCGCCGAGAACTGCAAGCGCGCCAGCAACAATCTGCGCGCGCTGGAAGAAGGCATCCGCATCTCGCGCCGCAATGATGCGGGCGAGACCGTGTATCTGGACGAGAAACAGCGTGCCGAGGAAGTGGCCCGCACCCGCGCCATCGTCAGCAGCGACTGCCGCTGAGCCGCTCCCCTTAGCGACTGGTCTTGCCGGCCAGCGGTCGGTGCCGGGAGACGATGCGCTGGCCGGCCGCACGGTAGCGCAGGCGCCGTGCCTCCTTGGGATCGACGGTCAGCGGGCGATAAACCTCGATGCGGTCGCGCTCGCGCAGCAGCGTGTCCAGCGGTTTGATTCGCCCCCAGATGCCGATGCGCAAGCTCGCCAGCCCAGGCAGCTGGTCGGCGAAATCGGCGCAGCCGCGCAAGGCCTGCTCCAAGCTCGTGCCCGCCGGCAGCTGCAGCCAGCGGTGCCGCACATCGCCGGCCGCCGGGCTCCAGACCAGCTCGATCCGCAGCGGCTCAGCGGGGGCCATAGACCGCCTCGGCGCGCTGCACAAAGCGGTCGACAAAGGTATTGGCCACCCGGTCGAACACGGGGCTGACCACGGCCTCCAGCGCCCGGCTGGAGAAGGCATAGCGCAGCTCGAACTCGATCTTGCAGGCCTGGGCATCGCCTTGCTGCGAGCCCGGTTTGGCCAGCGGCAGGAACTGCCAGACGCCGTCCAGCAGCGAGAACGGCCCGTCGACCAGCTCCATCTCGACTTTGCGGTCGGCCTCATGGCGGTTGCGGGTCGTGAAGGCGTGGTGCACGCCGGCATAGGCCAGCGACAGCCGCGCGGTGACGCTGTCGGCGTCCTGCGCCAGCAGCTCGGCCTTCTCGCACCAGGGCAGGAACTCCGGGTACTGGGCAATACCGGTCACCAACTCGTACATCTCGTGCGGCGAGTACCAGAGCAAGACTGACTTTTTGACATGCTTCATACAATGGCCGGATTGTATTGGCGAGCCACGCCTCCAGATTGAGTCCCATGTCCATTGCCGAGAACCGCCGTGCCCGCTACGACTACCACATCGCCGAACAGTTCGAGGCCGGCCTCGTGCTGGAGGGCTGGGAGGTCAAGGCCATACGTGCCGGCCAGGTCCAGCTGACCGACGGCTATGTGCTGATCAAGAACGGCGAACTGTTCCTGATCGGCTGCCGCATCAATCCCTTGCGCACCGCGTCCACCCACGTCAACCCGCTGGCCGACCGCACCCGCAAGCTCTTGATGAAGAAGGACGAAATCAAGCGCCTGATCGGCAAGGTCGAGCAGCGCGGCTTCACCCTGGTGCCGCTGAACCTGCACTACAAGGGCAGCCATGTGAAGGCCGACATCGCGCTGGTCAAGGGCAAGGCCGAGCACGACAAGCGCGACACCGAGAAGAAGCGCGACTGGGAGCGCGAAAAGGGGCAACTGATGAGGCAAGCCTCATTGAGGCCGAAGGACTGAGACGCGAAGCGGCTCGTTGCCACTTTCGCTAAAAGGGGCAACTGATGAGGCAGGCTTCCTTACGCCCGAAGGACTGAGAGCGCCTGCTCGATGTCCGCACGGAGGTCGGCCTCGGCCTCCAGCCCCAGCGCAAAACGCACGATGACGCCGCCCTCGTAGGGCAGATCCAGTGCACGGCTGCGGCTCATGTCGTAGGGCACGGCCAGGCTCATCGGCCCGGCCCAGGAGTAGCCGATGCCGAACAGCTGCAAGGCATCGACAAAGGCATCGACCTGGGCCGCGCTGTACTCGGGCTTGAACACCGCCGAGAACAGGCAGGCCGCACCGGCACTGCTGGTCTGGGTCCAGAACTCGTGGCCGGGCGAACCGGGCAGGGCCGGATGCAGCACCCGGGCCACCTCGGGCCGGGCCGCCATCCACCGGGCCAGCGCCCGCGTCGTCGCATCCTGGGCGCGGTAGCGCAGTTCCAGCGTCGGCAAGCCGCGCAGCACCAACTCCACATCGTTCTGCCCCAGGCCATAGCCCAGGTGTTCGTGGGTGTAGTTGAGCCGCTCGTGCAGCGCGCGGTCACGCGTGCAGACCGAGCCCATCAGGATGTCGGCACCGCCCGAGGCGTACTTGGTCAGCGCCTGCATCGAGATATCCACACCGAGGCCGGGATGGGCATCCGGGGCGATCTCGAAGGGATTGAAGGCCACGCCCGAGCCCCAGGTGTTGTCCAGCGCGCTGATCACGCCGTGCGACTTGCAGGCCTGCAGCAGGCCGACCAGGTCGGGAAACTCCAGGGTGATAGAGCCGGCCGCCTCCAGCCAGACCAGTTTGGTCTGCGGCCCCAGCAGCTCGGCAAAGCCGGCCGCATCGAGCGGGTCGTAGAAGCGGTGTGCGATGCCGAACTGCGGCAGAAAGGACTCGCTGAGATAGCGGTTCTGGCCGTAGACATTGTCGGGCACCAGCACCTCGTCGCCGGGCCGCAGCAGGCCCAGCGAGACCAGGGTCACCGCCGCCAGGCCGCTGGGTGCCAGCAGGCAGTGTTCCGCCCCCTCCAGGCTGGCGATGCGCGCGGCCAGCGTGTACGAGGTCGGCGTGCCATGCAGGCCGTAGCGGTAGCTCAGGCCGTCGCGCGGGCGCGGGGTGTGCAGATCGGCGGTGTTCTTGAACAGCACCGTCGAGGCCTTGTAGACGCCGACCGGAATGGCCGCCCAGCCCTCGGGCGCGCGGTAGGGGTGGTGGATCTGCTCGGTCGAGAGGGCACGTTTGCTCTTGCCCATATCAGATGGGCATCGCGATCAGGTCATGCCCCTCGGCCGCGACGATGCGTGCCTTCGTGAACTCGCCCACCTTCAGGGTCTTGCTGGCCTTCTCGGGCGGCAGCAGACGCACCGTGCCGTCGATCTCGGGCGCATCGGCGTAGGAGCGCCCCACCCCGCCCTTGCGGCCCAGCGCCGGCGCCGAATCGACCAGCACCTGCATCGTCGCGCCGATGCGCGAGCGCAGCTTCTCGGCCGAGACGCGCTCGGCCACTTCCATGAAGCGGGCGCGGCGCTCCTCACGCAGGGCTTGCGGCAGCGCGCCGTCCAGCACATTGGCGCTCGCGCCTTCGACGGGCGAATAGGCAAAGCAGCCGGCACGATCGATGCGGGCCTCGGCCATGAAGTCCAGCAGATACTGGAACTGCTCCTCGGTCTCGCCAGGGAAGCCGGCGATGAAGGTCGAGCGGATCACGATGTCCGGGCAGGTCTCGCGCCAGCGCAGAATGCGCTCCATATTCTTCTCGCCGCTGGCCGGGCGCTTCATGCGCTTGAGCACGTCCGGATGCGCATGCTGCAGCGGCACGTCCAGATAGGGCAGGATCAGCCCCTGGGCCATCAGCGGCAGGATCTCGTCCACATGGGGATAGGGGTAGACATAGTGCAGGCGCACCCAGGCGCCGTGCGCCTTGGCCAGCTCGCCCAGCTGGGCCACCAGGTCATACATGCGGGTCTTGACCGGCTTGCCGTCCCAGAAGCCCATGCGGTATTTGACGTCGACGCCGTAGGCGCTGGTGTCCTGGCTGATCACCAGCAGCTCCTTGACGCCGGCCTCGAACAGCGCGCGCGCCTCGTTGAGCACATCGCCGATCGGCCGCGATACCAGATCGCCGCGCATGCTGGGGATGATGCAGAAGCTGCAGCGGTGGTTGCAGCCCTCGCTGATCTTCAGATAGGCGTAGTGCTTGGGCGTCAGCTTGATGCCCTGGGCGGGCACCAGGTCCACAAAGGGATCGTGCGGCTTGGGCACATGGGTGTGCACCGCGTCCATCACCTCCTGGGTCGCATGCGGGCCGGTCACGGCCAGCACGCTGGGGTGGATCTCGCGCACCAGGCTGCCGGCGTCGCTGCTGGCCGTGCCGCCCTTGGCACCCAGGCAACCGGTCACGATGACCTTGCCGTTCTCGGCCAGGGCCTCGCCGATGGTGTCCAGGCTTTCCTTGACGGCGTCATCGATGAAGCCGCAGGTGTTGACAATCACCAGATCGGCGCCGGCAAAGGTCTTCGAGGTTTCGTAGCCTTCGGCGCGCAGCTGGGTCAGTATCAGTTCGGAGTCGGTCAGGGCCTTGGGGCAACCCAGGGATACAAAACCGATTTTGGGGGCCGCGCCGGGCGTGATGGCTGGGGACGGGCTCAGGACGGTGGAATCGCTCATGCCCGGATTGTCCCAGATGCCGCCCGGCTGCGGCCAGCGCGGCGGTTTCTCAGGGCTTTTTGGGCGGGAAACCGGGCATGCCGGGGAATAGCGCGCCGGCCTGGCTCATCTGCTCCTGCATTTTCTCGAGCAGGTTCTTGGACTGCTCCATATAGCTGCCCATGAAGTTCTGCATCACCGGCGATTGCGCGCTCATGAACTGGGTCCAGAGCTCGGGACTGAAGGCCAGGCCCTTGCTCTGCTCGGCGAACTGGCCCTGCAGATCGGTGAAGGTCTGCATATTCTTTTCCAGATAAGCCCCCATCACGCCCTGCATCGCATGGCCATAGAAGCGGATGATCTGCTCCAGCGAGGAGGTGCTGAACATCGGCACGCCGCCGGTTTCCTCTTCCAGAATGATCTGCAACAGGATGGAACGGGTCAGATCCTCGCCGGTCTTGGCGTCGCGCACCTCGAAACTCTCGCCGCCCAGCACCATCTTCTTGACATCGGCCAGCGTGATGTAGCTGCTGGTCTGGGTGTCGTACAGGCGCCGGTTCGGGTACTTCTTGAGCACTCGCACATTCACCTGTTCGGCCTCCGTCTCGGCCGCGCCTGCCTTGTCGCTCGCCTTGCCGCCTGTCTTGCCGCTGCGGGCAGTGACCATGAAAACTCCTTGCTGCAAACCTGTTTGATTGAGCCCGATTCTAGGAGGCACACCCCCTGGGTCCGGAGGGGTTTTCCCCTGCGCTGCAGCATGACTGTGCGCACTCGCGTGTCGGCGGGCAGGCGCTCCCGAAAAGTCCCCATTCAAGACGCTTTTCCGGACTGTTAAGCTCACGTTCATGAACCTGCTACTGGCCGAAGACGATGCCATCCTGGCCGATGCCTTGTGCGACCAAATGCGAGCCTGCGGCTTCGCGGTCGAACACGCGCCCAATGGGGCGGTGGCGCAGTACCTGCTGGCCAAGCAGGTCTTCGACATCGTCGTGCTGGACCTGGGCCTGCCGATGGTCGACGGCCTGACCGTGCTGAAACAGCTGCGCCTGTCCAACCCCTCGCTGCCGGTGCTGATACTGACCGCACTGGACAGCCTGGATGACCGCGTCGCCGGCCTGAATGCCGGGGCCGATGACTATCTGACCAAGCCCTTCGATTTTCCCGAGCTGGAAGCCCGGCTGCGCGCGCTGCTGCGCCGCAGCCGCAGCCACAAGGCCAGCAGCGATCTGGGTCAGCTGAGCGTGCAGCGCGACACCCGCTGCGCGCTGGTCCGGGGCGAGATGCTGGAGCTCAGTCCGCGCGAGTGGGCGCTGCTGGACCTGCTGCTGACGCACCACGGCCGGGTGATCACCAAGGAAGAGATCAACCAGGCCTGGGCCGGCGAGCGCGGCGCCGAGCGTGGCGCTGAGCCCCTGGCCGCCACCAATGCGGTCGAGGTCTATATCCACCGCCTGCGCCGCAAGCTCGAGGGTGCCGAGGTCGCGATACGCACCGTGCGTGGCCTGGGCTATCTGCTGGAAGCCGAGCGCCCCTGAGATGCCCAGGCTGTGGCTGGCCGACCGTCTGGGCTCGCGCTCACTGAAGCGCCAGCTGCTGCTCTGGCTGCTGCTGCCCCAGCTGGTGCTGTGGCTGGCGGGCGCACTGTTCACCTACAAGCTGGCGGCCCGCTACGCCAACGAGGCGGTCGACGCCAGCCTGCTGCAGGCCACGCGCTCGCTGGCGCGCCAGGTCAAGCCCATGGGCAACGGCCTGCTGATCGACTTTCCGCGCGCCGCCCAGGATGTGCTGGAGGCCGATCCCAGTGACAAGCTGCTCTACACCGTCAGCTCACCGCCGGGCCAATTCATCCTGGGCAACCGCAAGCTGCCCGGCCCGCGCCTGGACAGCGCCAAGCCGCAGCTGGGCCGGGCCTATTTCTACGACGGCGAGATCGCCGACGCCGAGGATGCCAGCCGACGCTCGCGCATCCGCATGGCCGCGCTCTACCTGCATTTCGGCGAGGACCCCGACGACCAGCAGACCATGCTGGTGCAGGTGGCCCGCTCCAGCGCCAACCGCGAGGAGCTGGCGCGGCGGCTGTTGATCGACACGGTGCTGCCGCTATCGGCCCTGATCGTGCTGATGAGCATGATCGTCTGGGCCGGCGTCAGCGCCGGACTGGCACCGCTGACGCGGCTGCGCAACCTGGTCGAGGGCCGGGCCCCCAATGACCTCCGGCCGATCGAGCTCGATGCGGCGCCACAGGAGCTGCGCTCGCTGGCGCGCGCGATCAACGAGTTGCTGGAGGCCGTCCAGCACAATGTGCAGGCGCAGCGGCGCTTCATCAGCGACGCCGCCCATCAGTTGCGCACGCCGCTGGCGGGGCTGAAGAGCCAGACCGAGCTGGCGCTGACCGAGGCCAGCGATTCGTCCCGCCAGGCCCAGCTGATGGCACGGCTGCTGCGCGTGCAGGAGAGTGCCGGCCGCAGCGCCCATTTGGTCAATCAGTTGCTGGCGCTGGCGCGCACCGAACCGGAGTCGCTCACCAGCCAGCCGCTGCAGCGCCTGGACCTGGGCCGGCTGGCGCGCGAGGTGACGGCCGAACTGGTGCCGCGGGCCCTGCAGCGCGGCATCGACCTGGGCTATGGCGATGCCGGCAGTGACGAGGCCGATGAGCGGCAGCCGGCGCTGGAGGTCATGGGCATCGCGCTGCTGCTGCGCGAGGCCCTGGTCAATCTGATCGACAACGCCCTGCTCTACGCCGGCACCGGCGCGGCGGTCACGGTGCTGGCCCGCCCGGCGGCGACCGGCGAGGTCGAGCTGACCGTCTCGGACAACGGCCCCGGCATCGCGGCGGACTTGCAGCCGCGCGTCTTCGAGCGCTTCTTCCGCGGCACCCAGCAGGGCAATGGCTGCGGCCTGGGTCTGGCCATCGTCAAGGAAATTGTCGAGCGCCATGGCGGCCGGCTGAGCCTGGGCAATCTGCAGCCACAGGGCCTGCGCGTCGTCGCCACGCTGCCGCTCGCGCCGCGCCGCTGAGCGCGTCGCTCCCCCTCCCTCTCGCCCCCCCAGCACCCCGCCCGCAAAGGGCGCAGCGAGCACCAAGACGGCGCCCGATGGGCCGTCTTGCGCACTAATGGTAAGCACGGATACTGAAACATTAACAAGAAATTAATATCCGCTCCGCATGCAAAGAACATGAACATTTGCTTAACGCCACGCACCCGGAGCGGCGTCGGGCAAACAACACAGAGACAAGCAACCATGACGCAGCACTACACCCGGGCGCTCAAGCGCCTCCCTCTGGCCCTGGCCCTGCTGGGCGCCAGCGGCTACAGCCTCGCCGTCGACTGGACCGGCTACTTCCGCGCCGGCCCCGGGCTGACCAGCAACGCCACCTCGCGTGCCTGCTACGGCCTCAACGGCGGCAGCTCGGGCATGAAGTACCGGCTCGGCAATGAATGCGACTTCTACGGCGAGTTCCAGCTCAGCCAAGGCTTCAAGAAGGACGGCATCGACTACAAGGTCACGCTGATGACCGACCACTACACGGCCGCCACCGACACCAATGGCGACGGCCTGAAGATCGCGCAGATGTTTGCCGAGGCCAAGGGCTTCGACATCGCCCCGGAGGCCACCTTCTGGATCGGCAAGGAGCGTGGCCGGCGCGGCGATGTGCACATCGTCGACACCTACTTCACCGAGATGGTGGGCGTCGGCGCCGGTGCCAAGGGCTTCAAGGTCGGTCCCGGCGCGCTGGGCGTCGCCTACTACAAGACCGAGGCCAGCGCCGTGCTGCCGGGCCATCGCGGCAACGTCGAATGGGTGGGCATAGATAGCAACCCGGGCGGCAAGCTCAATGTCTTCGCCACCGTCACCAAGGGCCAGTTCGCCGGCGGCACCGAGGGCGCCGGCCTGGCCATCCGCCATGACCAGGAGAAGCTGCTGGGCAGCGGACTGAACAACACCCTGTGGCTGCAGTACGCCCAGGGCTCGGCCGGACTGAACTCCAACTTCGGCGACCTGACGGCTGGGTCCAAAGCCAAGTCCTACCGCATCGTCGAGTCGATCAACTGGCAGCAAGGCCCGTTCGGCGGCCAGGCCCTGATCCTGCTGGCCCGCGAGAAGAACAAGCTGGGCATCAGCACCAAGTCCTTCTCGGTCGGCGGCCGGGCTTCCTATGCGCTGTCACGCCACTTCAAGATGGTCGGCGAACTGGGTGTCTCGCAGTACAAGCCCGACGGTGGCCAGACCGCGCGCCTGACCAAGCTGACGATCGCGCCGACCCTGTCGGTTGGCTCGGACTTCTTCAGCCGCCCCGAGTTCCGCCTCTACGCGACGATGGCCAAGTGGAACAAGGCCGCCGGCAATGTGACCGGCCAGGCCGCTTTCGACGACAAGACCTCGGGCAACAGCCTCGGCGCCCAAGTCGAGTGGTGGTTCTGAAGTCCAATGTCACGCCAGCAAAATCCTTGAAGGAGACATCATGAAAAAATTCATCCCTACCCAAGCAGCGATGGCTGCCCTGCTGTTCGCCACCGCCGCCGCCCAGGCCGGCGAGGTCGAGGTGCTGCATTGGTGGACCAGCGGCGGCGAGGCCAAGGCGGCCACCGCGCTGAAGGCCACGCTGCTGGCCCAGGGCCACAGCTGGAAGGACTTCGCGGTCGCCGGCGGCGGCGGCGATTCGGCGATGACGGTGCTGAAGTCGCGCGTGGTCTCGGGCAATGCGCCGGCCGCCGCACAGATCAAGGGCCCGTCGCTGCAGGAGTGGGCCCGCGAGGGCGTGCTGACCCCTATGGACGAAGTCGCCAAGGCCGGCAAATGGGACGAGATCCTGCCGGGCCCGGTCGCCGACATCATGAAGTACAAGGGCCACTACATCGCCGCGCCGGTCAATGTGCACCGCGTCAACTGGCTGTGGGCCAACCCCGAGGCGCTGAAGAAGGCGGGGGCCAAGCTGCCGAGCAACTGGGATGAGTTCTTCGTCGCCGCCGAAGCGCTGAAGAAGGCCGGCATCGTGCCGGTCGCCCATGGCGGGCAGAACTGGCAGGACTTCACCACCTTCGAAGCCGTGGCGCTGGGCGAAGGCGGCGTGGACTTCTACAAGAAGGCCCTGGTGCAACTGGACCCGGCCACGCTGAACGGCCCGACCATGGAGAAGGTGCTGAGCACCTTCAAGCGCATCAAGACCTACACCGACAAGAACGCCCCGGGCCGCGACTGGAACCTGGCCACCGCGATGGTGATCAAGGGCGAGGCCGGCATGCAGATCATGGGCGACTGGGCCAAGGGCGAGTTCGTCGCGGCCGGCAAGGTGCCGGGCAAGGACTTCATCTGCACCACGACGCCGGGCAGTGCCAAGGCCTTCACCTTCAACATCGACTCCTTCGCGCTCTTCAAGCTGAAGAACGAGGCCAATATCAAGGCCCAGAAGGACCTGGCCGTGGCCATCATGTCGCCGGAGTTTCAGGAGCTGTTCAATCTGAACAAGGGCTCGATCCCGGTGCGGCTGAACATGAAGATGGACAAGTTCGACGACTGTGCCAAGACCTCCTCGGCCGACTTCGTCTCGACCGCGAAGTCCGGCGGTCTGGTGCCCTCGATCGCGCACGGCATGGCCGTCGGCGCGGCCGCCGAGGGCGCGATCAAGGACGTGGTCAGCCAGTTCTGGAACAGCGACAAGATGACGGCCAAGGAGGCGCAAGCCAAGATCGCCGCCGCCGCCAAAACCAAGTAGGCCACGCGCCCGCAGTCCGCTGGCGCGGCCCGGTCCGCGCCAGCTTCCCCGCCCTAGGTTCACCGGTCTTCCGCGCATGACAGCCCTCCCCTCGGTCGCGCGCAGCCCCTGGCTTCCCAAGCTGGTGGTCGCGCCCACCTTCGTCCTCTCCTTCTTCTTCATCTATGGCCTGATGGCCTGGAACGGCTATTTCTCGGTCTCGGCCTCGCGCCTGCTGCCCAACTACGAGTTCGTCGGCCTGGAGCAGTATCAGGCGCTGTTCGAGAACGAGCGCTGGTGGCTGGCGCTGCGCAATCTGGGCGTGTTCGGCGGCCTCTTCATCGGCGGCGGCATGGCCCTGGGCCTGCTGCTGGCCATACTGCTGGACCAGAAGGTGCGCGCCGAAGGCCTGCTGCGCACCATCTACCTCTACCCGATGGCGCTGTCCTTCATCGTCACCGGCACGGCCTGGAAGTGGATCCTGAACCCCGGTCTCGGGCTGGAGCATCTGCTGCAGCAATGGGGCTTCGAAGGCTTCAGCTTCGGCTGGCTGGTCGATCCCGATATGGCGATCTACTGCGTCGTCATCGCCGGCATCTGGCAGTCGGCCGGCTTCGTGATGGCCTTGTTCCTGGCCGGCCTGCGCGGCATCGACGACGCCATCATCAAGGCCGCGCAGGTCGACGGCGCGAGCCTGCCGCGCATCTATTGGCGCATCCTGATCCCCAGCCTGCGCCCGGTGTTCTTCTCGACCCTGATGGTGGTCAGCCATCTAGCGATCAAGAGCTTCGACCTGGTGATGGCGCTGACCGCCGGCGGCCCCGGCTACGCCACCGACCTGCCCGCCACCTTCATGTACACGATGGCCTTTTCGCGCGGCCAGATCGGCCTGGGCGCGGCCAGCGCCACCATCATGCTGGCCACGATCGCGGCCATCGTCGTGCCCTACCTCTACTCCGAGCTGCGGAGGAAATCCTGATGCGCACGCCCGCCCTGACCCTGCACCGCCTGGTGCTGATCGGCAGCCTGCTGCTGTTCGCCGCCTTCTTCCTGACGCCGCTGTACGTGATGGTGTCGACCTCGCTGAAGAGCATGGACGAGGTGCGCAACAGCACCCTGCTGGCGCTGCCGATGAGCCCCAGCTTCGAGGCCTGGAGCAAGGCCTGGCGCAGCGCCTGCACCGGCACCGACTGCGGCGGCCTGCGGCCCTTCTTCATGAACTCGGTGCTGATGGTGGTGCCGGCCGTGCTGATCTCGACCGTGCTGGGCGCGCTGAACGGCTATGTGCTGACCAAATGGCGCTTTCGCGGCAGCGAGCTGATGTTCGCGCTGCTCTTGTTCGGCGTCTTCATGCCGATGCAGGTGGTGCTGCTGCCGATGAGCCAGGTGCTGGGCTGGCTGGGCATCGCCAGCTCGGTCTGGGGCCTGATCCTGGTCCATGTGCTGGCCGGCATCCCGTCGACCACGCTGTTCTTCCGCAACTACTACATCGGCCTGCCCGACGAGCTGATCAAGGCCGCGACCCTGGATGGCGCCTCCTTCTGGCAGATCTTCTGGCGCATCGTCGTGCCGCTGTCCACGCCCATCATCGTCGTCACGCTGATCTGGCAGTTCACCGCGATCTGGAACGACTTCCTCTACGGCGTCGTGTTCTCCGGGGCCGACAGCAAACCCATCACCGTGGGCCTGAACAATCTGGCCAACACCTCGAGCTCGGTGAAGGAATACAACGTCGACATGGCCGCCGCGATGATCGCCGCGCTGCCGACCTTGTTCATCTACATCGTGGCAGGCAAGTACTTCGTGCGCGGGCTGACGGCCGGCGCCGTGAAAGGTTGAGAAAAACTATGGGCGCCCTGAATATTTCCCAGGTCCGCAAGAGCTATGGCGGCGTCGAGATCCTCAAGGGCATCGACATCGCGATCGAAGCCGGCGAATTCCTGATACTGGTCGGGCCCTCGGGCTGCGGCAAGTCGACCCTGCTGTCGATGATTGCCGGCCTCGAGCATCCGAGCTCGGGCCGCATCAGCATCGGCGAGCGCGATGTCACCTACCTGCCCAGCAAGGACCGCGACATCGCGATGGTGTTCCAGAGCTATGCGCTCTACCCGAATATGAATGTGGCGCAGAACATCGCCTTCGGCCTGGAGATGCGCAAGGTGCCGCGCGCACAGCGCGAGCAGACCGTGCAGCGCGTCGCGAAGATGCTGCAGATCGGCCATCTGCTGGACCGCAAGCCGGGCCAGCTGTCCGGCGGCCAGCGCCAGCGCGTCGCGATGGGCCGGGCGCTGGCGCGCGACCCCAAGCTCTTCCTGTTCGACGAACCGCTGTCCAATCTCGATGCCAAGCTGCGCATCGAGATGCGCGCCGAGATCAAGCTGCTGCACCAGCGCACCCGCACCACCACGGTCTATGTGACCCACGACCAGGTGGAGGCCATGACCCTAGGCGACCGCATCGCGGTGATGAAGGAAGGCGTGGTCCAGCAGTTCGGCACGCCCGAGGAGATCTACAGCCGGCCGGCGACCCGCTTCGTTGCCGAGTTCATCGGCTCGCCGACCATGAACTTCGTCAGCGCCGAGCGCAGCGCCAACGGCCTGGCGGCGCAGGGTCAGGCCTTGCCATTGAGCGCGACGCAGGGCGCCGCGCTGGCCGCGGCCTCCGCGCAATGCCTGTACGGTCTGCGGCCCGAGCACATCACGCTGGCCGCGCAAGGCCTGCCCGGCCGCCTGCTGATGATTGAGCCGACCGGTCCCGAGACCTATGTGCTGGTCGAGACCGCGCTGGGCAAGATCACCTCGCGCGTCGCCGGCCATCTGCGCATGCAGGTCGGCGAGGCCGTGCATCTGCAATGGGCGGCCGAGGCCGCACATCTGTTCGACGCCGCCAGCGAAAGGCGGGTGGCATGAGCGTGGGCCTGATGGACGCCCGGCTGCTGGCCGATGTCGGCGGCACCCATGCCCGTTTCGCCTGGCAGCCGGCCGCCGGCGCGCCGCTGCGGGATGTGCAAACCTATCGCTGCGCCGAGCATCCCAGCCTGCAGCAGGCCATAGAGACCTATCTGCGCGACAGCGGCAACGCTGGCGCGGCCCAGGGCGCGATCGGCATCGCCAACCCGATCACCGGTGACCGGGTGCAGATGACCAACCACCACTGGTCCTTCTCGATCGACGCGTTGCGCGAGACGCTGGGCCTGCGGCGATTGCTGGTGCTGAACGATTTCGCCGCGCTGGCGATGGCGCTGCCGATGCTGCGGCCGGGCGAGAAGCAGCAGCTCTGCGGCGGCCAAGCCGAGCCCGGCGCGGCGATGGCCTTGATCGGCCCCGGTACCGGTCTCGGTGTCTCCGGCCTGCTGCCCTGCGGCGCTGGCTACCGCGCGCTGGAGGGCGAAGGCGGCCACGCCACCTTGTGCGGCGTCACCGAGCTTGAAGTTGCGGTGCTGGCCCAGCTGCAGCGGCGATTCGGCCATGCCTCGGCCGAGCGCGCGGTCTCGGGCCCGGGCATGGTCTGGGTCTACGAGGCCTTGTGCGCGCTGGACGGTGTGCCGGTGCCCGCCGGCCTGGACGCCCCGGGCATCAGCGCGGCGGCCTTGGCGGGCAGCGATGCCCGCGCCGTGCAGACCCTGGACCTGCTGTTCGCCTTCCTCGGGTCCATGGCCGGCAATCTGGCCCTGACCCTGGGTGCGCGCGGCGGTATCTATCTGGGCGGCGGCGTGCTGCCCCGCGTGATCGAGCGGCTGGACGGATCGCCCTTCTACGAACGCTTCGTCGGCAAGGGGCGCTTCCGGAGCTTTCTGGAAGCCATCCCCGTCTACCTGATACGGGCACAGGAGTCGCCGGCGCTGCGCGGCATTGCGCAGGCGCTGCGCTGAAGACCCGACCCTGGCGGGCCGGGTCCGGCCCGGATCTGCTCAAGGCAGATCCGGGCACGTCGATCAGCGCACGACGGCGAGCTGCTGGCGCGAGCCCGACTTGTAGGTGAACAAGGTCAGCGCACCGTTCTTGATATCGCCCTTGTTGTCAAACGAGATCGTGCCGGTCACGCCCTTGTAGCCGTCCGTCTTGGCCAGCACCGGCAGGTACTTCGCCGGCTCGGCCGAACCGGCCTTGACCATCGCGTCGACCATCACATTGACGGCGTCGTAGACATAGGGTGCGTAGATCTGCACGTCGGCCTTGTACTTGGCCTTGAACTTGACCTTGAAGTCGTCCAGCGACTTCTTGGATTCGCCCTCGACGCCGCCGGCTTCGGCGCAGACCACCTGCTCGTCGGCCATGGTGCCGGCCGAGAGCTTGGGCAGTTCGCCGGTGCAGATGCCGTCGCCGCCCACGAACTTGGCGCTGATGCCCAGCTGCTTCATCTGGCGCAGCATCGGGCCGGCCACCGCGTCCATGCCGCC
>NZ_JBDPLH010000054.1:0-335 GCF_040187885.1 Roseateles cavernae | reverse complement strand
TTGCCCTCGCCGGTCATGGTGATCTCGCCGGACTCCATCACATAGCCGCGGTTGGCCAGTTGCAGCGCGCGGCTGGCGTTCTGCTCCACCAGCAGCACCGTCACGCCCTGCTGGTGGATGTCGTTGACCACCTCGAAGATCTTGTCCACCATGATGGGGCTCAGCCCCATGCTGGGCTCGTCCAGCAGCAGCACCTCGGGCCGCGCCATCAGCGCACGCCCCATCGCCAGCATCTGCTGCTCGCCGCCGCTCATCGTGCCGGCGAGCTGGTTGCGGCGCTCCTTCAGGCGCGGGAAGATGCCGAAGATGCGCTCCATATCGCTCTGGATCTCGGC
>NZ_JBDPLH010000053.1:0-343 GCF_040187885.1 Roseateles cavernae | reverse complement strand
GATCGGTGCTCAGGCCGTCGATCTGCGCGGTCGACAGGGCGCGCAAGGCGGCCGTGTTCATCGCACGCAGATCGGCCGATTCCATCGCGGCCAGCTGGTCGGTCTCCAGACCGCCGACCTGGGCGGAACCCAGGGCCGCGACTTGCTGGCTTTGCAAGGCCACAATGCTCTCGGAGGCCAGGGCACCGAGCTGGGCCGAGCCCAGCGCGCGGATCTGCTCGGTCTTGAAGGCCTGCAGATCCTCGCTGGTGATATTGGCCATCTGGCCCGTCGTGAGCCCGCCGATCTGGCCGGTGCTCAAGGCACGCACCTGGTCGCTGGTCAGCGCGGCGAGATCCTCGCT
>NZ_JBDPLH010000052.1:0-344 GCF_040187885.1 Roseateles cavernae | reverse complement strand
GTTGAACCGCACCTGCAGCCATGCCTTCCAACCTCGACGAGACAAAAATTCTGGCGTTCGCCGTCTATGAACTGCGTCTGCTGCTCGCGGGCCATCTCGGTAGCAATGCAACGGCCGATCCCGCGCTTCGGGCGGCGGCACATCTTGCATATGCGTTGCACAACCAAGCGCTGGCCATCCTTGAGGGAAGGACTTTCAGTACAGCGGAGGCTGCGGCGGCAATCGCGTCAGTCGATCGTTTGTGCGGGGAGAGCTTTTCACAGAGGCTATCTGCCGTGGCAGAGGGTCCGGTTCAACCCTTCACTGCAGCGGACGGCTCCGCCGCCCGCTGAGCTTTCACGTTG
>NZ_JBDPLH010000051.1:0-358 GCF_040187885.1 Roseateles cavernae | reverse complement strand
TAACGTACAAGGTAAACGGACCAGCCAGCGTAGCTGGCGCAGGTCCGCTTGACTGCAGGGTTAAAGCGCCGCAGGCAAAACATGACCCTCTCCTTTGGTTCCTCTTTCCCACACCGTGAACTCGGCACCCGCAGGAAAGTACTGCTTGGCTTCTGGGACGAGCAACTGAACGGTCGCGAGAAAAGACTCACCCGGCTTGGGTGATCCGTCGAATAGCAATCGAGCTGACCATTGCTCGTTGTTGATTCCGAGGACGGTTCGCCATTCGCCGGAAGGTAAGGGGCCGACGCGCCCACCGGCCTCCGCATTCAGCAGATGAATCTCGGCGGCGAAGGATTCGGACATTGCGCTTTAACGT
>NZ_JBDPLH010000050.1:0-370 GCF_040187885.1 Roseateles cavernae | reverse complement strand
TACAAGGGCAACGTCAAGTCCGACGTGTCGATCCACCTGTTCTTCGACCAGGGCGTCACGGCGTTCCGCTGGACGCTGCGCGTCGGCGGCCAGCCGTGGCTGTCGGCTCCCATCGCCCGCAAGGCCGGCTCCAACACCCTGAGCCACTTTGTGGCCCTGGCAGCGCGCTGACCGCTTGCACCCCAGGTGCAAACACCTGCACCCCCGCCCCTCGCGGGCGGGGTTTGAAGACCCCATCCTGAAAGGACACCATCATGCTGAGCACCAATGCGCGCCTGGACGAACAGGCCGCCATCATCCAGGCCACCGCCATCGCTGCCCTCACCGGCGCGGCCGGCGATGCCGCCTACGTCTCGATGAAGGGCTACCA
>NZ_JBDPLH010000011.1:0-163685 GCF_040187885.1 Roseateles cavernae | reverse complement strand
CAGCGCATACATGCTTCCGAGCACCAGCCCGTTGATGATTTGCTGTACAAAAGTTTCCATCGAAGACCCTCTGCTTTTTGAGGCGACCAGCGCCGCCCGACCCGGTCTTCATTGCAATCCATATGCCAGTTCCGAATAACTGCGGGTAATCACCGAAGGATCGGCCCTCAAAACACCCCGAAACACCGCTCGGCCGGCGTGCGGCGCCGACCGGCCTGGAGCAACAGGGCGGAAATCCACACAACACGACAAAACAGCGGGCGGGTTTTCGCATCAGCCCGACAACAGCGCACGCGGCCGGGACGGCTCGCATCAGATTGGGCACACTACGCATCCCCATGATCGACCGCTTCCAACTCGCAGCGCTGCGACAGCGGCTGACCCGCCGACTGAGCCGACCCCGCTTCTTCATCTATGTGACGGGGGGGCTGATGCTGCTCGGCCTGGTGCTGGGCCAGCGCCTCAGCGAGACCGCCGGCATGGCGCACCTGGCCGCGCTGGCCAATGAGCGGCTGGAACTCTATGCCACCAATCTGGAGGCCGAACTCGGCCGCCACGCCTACCTGCCCGACCTGCTGGCCATCGACGACGAGATGCTGGCTCTGCTGGACTCGCCGCAGGACGAGGCACGCCGGCGCCGCGCCGACCAGGCCCTGGCCCGCATCAATGTGCGCGCCGGCACCATGCAGATCTTCATCGCCGATGCCGCCGGCCAGGTGCTGGCCAGCAGCGACCGCAGCCCCGCGCCGGCCCGTCTGCGCGAGGCCATCGCCACCGACCTGCGCCATTTCTTTGCCAGCGATGCCGCCACCCGAGGCACCGACTTCTATCTGCTGCATCCGGTACGCCAGCAGGGCCGGCTGCTCGGCGTGATCGCGGTGCGGCTGAGCCTGGCGCCGCTGGAGGCCACCTGGGTGGACCTGGGCCTGCGCAGCCAGGGCGAACGCCTGCTGGTGGCCGATGAGCAGGACGTGGTCATCATGAGCTCGGTGCCCTACTGGAAGTATTTCGTGCTGGGCCAGGCCGACGAGGACCGGCGCGCCGCGCTGCGCGCCAGCGGCCGCTATCCCGAGTCACCACTGACCAGCGTGGGCATCCCGCGCCGCCTGCTGGCCAGCACCAATTCCAGCCTGGTGCGCGTGCCGCCGCTGGAGGACAAGCCGCGCGTGATCGAAGGCCCGCAGCTGCTGGCCCAGGAGCGCTTGCTGGTGCCGCTGGGCCTGCGCATGGTGGCGCTATCCGACCCGACCGAGGTCTGGCGCCAGGCCCGTTACGCCGGCTGGAGCGGCGCGGCCTTCGGCGCCTGCGCCGGCATGCTGGCCCTGTATCTGTCCTCGCGGCGGCGCGCGCTGCGCCAGCTGTTCCAGGCCAAGGCCGAGCTGCAGGAGGCGCACGGCCAGCTCGAGCGCATCGTCGACATCCGCACCACCGAGCTGCGCGGCAGCAATGCCGAGCTGAAGCGCCAGATCGCCCAGCGCCTGCAGGTCGAGGATGAGCTGGTGCAGGCCGGCAAGCTGGCGGCGCTGGGCCAGATGTCGGCCGGCATCTCGCACGAGGTGAACCAGCCGCTGACCGCGCTGCGCGCGCTGGCCCGCAACGCGCAGCTGCTGCTGGAGAGCGGCCGCCACGAGGCGGTGGCCGAGAACCTGCGCACCATCGATGCGATGGTCGAGCGCATGGGCCTGATCACCCGCCAGCTCAAGAGCTTTGCGCGCAAGGCCGAGCTGATGAGCGCGCCGGTCTCGCTGCTGCAGGCGGTGCGCAATGCGCAGCTGCTGGTCGAGCACCGGCTGCGCGAGGGCGCGGTGGAGCTGCGCCTGGAGGTGCCGGCCGGGCTGCGGGTGCGCTGCGAGGGCAACCGGCTGGAGCAGGTGCTGGTCAATCTGTTCGGCAATGCGCTGGATGCGATGGCACACGAGACCCGGCGGCAGCTGGGCGTCAGCGCGGTGTCCATCGACGCCGGCGCGCGCGTGCTGGTGAGCGTCAGCGACAGCGGCAGCGGGCTCAGCGAGGCCCTGCTGCCGCGTCTGTTCGAGCCCTTCTTCACCACCAAGCCGGCCGGCGAAGGCCTGGGCCTGGGCCTGGTGATCTCGTCGAAAATCATCCATGAGTTCGGCGGCACGCTGCGCGCCGTCCGGCTGGATCAGGGCATGAGCTTCGAGTTCGACCTGGCCGTCGACACCTGGGATGCAGCAAAGGAAGCACATGTTTGAGGGATATCACGTCGTCTTTGTCGAGGACGATCTGCCGGTGCGGGTCAGCCTGACGCAGACCCTGGAGCTGGCGGGTCTCGCCGTCACGCCCTGCCGCTCGGCCGAGGAGGCGCTGCCGCATATCGCACCGGGCGCGCAGATCATCGTGATCACCGATGTGCGCCTGCCCGGCATGGACGGCCGCGCCCTGCTCGACCATGTGCTGGCCACCGATGCCAGCATCCCGGTGATACTGATCACAGCCCATGGCGACGTCGCGATGGCGGTGCAGGCGATGCGCAGCGGCGCCTACGACTTCTTCGAGAAGCCCTTCGCGCCCGAGCGCCTGGTCGACACCGCGCGGCGCGCGCTGGATCTGCGCCTGCTGCGCAGCGCCACCGACGAGCTGCGCGCCCAGCTGCAGCGGGCCAGCGGCATCGAGGCCGCGCTACTGGGCAACTCGGCCGTGATGCAGCAGCTGCGCCGGCAGATCCTCAATCTGGCCGGCACCTCGGCCGATGTGATGATTCTGGGCGAGACCGGCACCGGCAAGGAGCTGGTGGCGCGCTGCCTGCACGACCAGAGCGCGCGGCGCGACCGCAACTTCGTCGCGATCAACTGCGGCGGCCTGCCCGAGGCCTTGTTCGAGAGCGAGCTGTTCGGCCATGAGCAGGGCTCGTTCACCTCGGCGGCCAAGCGCCGCATCGGCAAGATCGAGCATGCCAACGGCGGCACCCTGCTGCTCGACGAGATCGAGACCATGCCCATCGCGCTGCAGATCAAGCTGCTGCGGGTGCTGCAGGAGCGCCGCGTCGAGCGCCTGGGCTCCAACGATGAGCTTCCCATCAACGTGCGCTTCGTCGCCGCCAGCAAGGCCGATCTGCGTGAGCTGGGCGAGCAGAACAAGTTCCGCAGCGATCTCTACTACCGGCTCAATGTCGCGCTGCTGCATCTGCCGCCGCTGCGCGAGCGGCGCGAGGACATCCCGCTGCTGTTCCAGCATTTCGTTGCCCAGGCCTGCGCCCGCTACGAGCGCCCGGCGCCCGAACTCAAGCCCGAGCGGCTGCGCGAGCTGATGGCGCACGACTGGCCCGGCAATGTGCGCGAGATCCGCAATGCGGCCGACCGCTTCGTGCTGGCGCTCGATGATCTGGACAGCAGTGCCGCGCTGCAGCAGGTGCCGGCGCTGAATCTGGCGCGCCAGATGGACCTGGTCGAGAAGACCCTGATCGAGCAGGCGCTGCGCCGCACCCAGGGCAAGGTGCCGGCCGCGATGGAACTGCTGGGCATCGCGAAGAAGACGCTCTACGACAAGCTGCACCGGCACGCGATCAATCTCGACGCGTTCAGGTGATCAGCGGTAGTGCGCGGGATCGGGCGTGTCGGTCGGCTGCGCGATCACGCGCTTGAAGGCCGCGCTCATCGGCAGCTGCAGATTGATGCCCAGCGGTGGTATCGGCGACTCGAACCAGCGCCGGTAGATCGCGAAGATCTCGCCGCTGCGGTACAGGCCGATCAGCACGCCGTCGACCAGCTGCTTGAAGGCCGGGTCGTGGCGGCTCAGGCCGATGCCATAGGGCTCGACGGTCAGCGCCTGCTCGGACACCTCGTAGCCCTGCGGGCTGGGCAGCTGGGCCAGCATGCTGCGCAACAGCACATCGTCCATCATGAAGGCGCGCGCGCGCCCGGTGCGCAGCAGATGGAAGGCCTCGGGGTCATCGAGCCCGGCCAGGATGCGAAAGCCCAGATTGTCCTGCTCGTTGATGCTGTGCAGGTACTGGATGCTGGTCGTGCCTATGGTGGAGGCCACCGGCTTGCCGCGCAGATCGCGCAGGCTGCGCACCCCGTCGACGCTGCGCGACAGCAGCTTGGTCTCGGTCACGAAGGTGGTGATCGAGAAGGCCTGGTTGCGCGCGCGCTCGGCATTGTTGGTCGTGATGCCGCACTCCATGTCCAGCATGCCGTTGGCCACCATGGGCAGCCGGGTGGCCGAGCTGACCGCGACCCGCTTGACCTCCAGCTCGGGCAGCCTCAACTCGCGTTTGACGGCCGCGATCACCCGCTCGCACAGCTCGATCGAGTAGCCGATCGGCTTCAGATTGGCGTCAAGATAGGAAAACGGCAGCGAGGCGGGCCGGTAGCCCATCACGATGACGCCGGTGTCGCGGATGCGCGAGATCGACGGGCCATCGGCGGCGGCCGCCCCCAAGGGCAGTAAGCAAAGCAGGAGCAACAAGCGCATGCCCCGATTTTTGTTCGCGCCGCGGCGCCAGGCAAGCGCGCAACTACCGATGGCACCCGGCGACACAATCGGCCGGAATTCGGTACACACTGCGGCCCTCACCGCTCACGGAGATTGATTTGAAACTGAAGATGGCGAAGAACTCGCTGTTCGCGATCCTGCTGCGCTCGTCCTGGTGGATCAGCCTGCTGATCGCGCTGCTGCTGGGCCTGCTCAGCGCGGCCCTGCTGCCCGACGGGCTGAAGGTGGTCGGCGCCATGTCGGGCCTGCCTTTTGTCGTGATCAGTGTGATGGCCGCGCGCCGCCAGTGGCATCTGCCCAGCGCCGCGCGCATCGCGCAGACCGAGCAGGCCGTGATGGCGATGAACTGGCCGAGCTTCTCGGCACTGCTGGAGCAGGCTTTTGTTCGCGACGGCTATGCGGTGCAGCGCGGCAAGGGCGAGGCCTTCGACTTCGAGCTGACCAGAGGCGGCCGCCGCATGCTGGTCTGCGCCAGGCGCTGGAAGTCGGCCCGCACCGGGCTGGAGGTGCTGCGTGCGCTGCAGACGGCGCGCGCGAGCTCGGAGGTGGAAGACGCGCTCTACATCGGCCTGGCCCCGCTCAGCGACAACGCCCGCCCCTTCGCGACCGAGCAGCGCATTGCGATCTGGCAGTCGGCCGAGCTGGCCCATGCCCTGCGCGGCCTGCCGCTGCCGCCCGCGGCCGGCTAAGAAAGCGCCCGGCGCCGGCCGGGCTTGATGCATATCAAAGCGCCGGCCCGCTGCGTGGCTAAGCTGCGGCCATGCTCCAACGTCTACGCAGCCTCGTCGGCAAGCTGGCCATGATACAGACCGGCTTTCTGGTCGTGGCCCTGGCGTCGATCGCCTTCACGCTGTGGGTGTCGTGGCAGCTGGAGGGCGGCGCCGGCGCGATCAACGAGGCCGGACGCATGCGCATGCTGAGCTATCGCATGGCCTTGTCCCAGGCCGACGCCCGGCCGAGCGCGCTGCAGCGCGATCTGCAGGAGTTCGAGGCCATGCTGCTGCGCCTGCGTGTCGGCGACTCGCAACGGCCGCTGTTTGTCCCCGACACCGAGGATTGCCGCGAGCGGCTGGCCGCCGTCGAGCGGCAGTGGCCGATGCTGCGCGCCGCGCTGCTGGAACCGGTCGAGGGCCGCAGCCTCAGCCCCCAGGTCGACGCTTTTGTGGCCACCATCGATGGCTTGGTCGGTGCTGTCGAGCAGACCATCGCGGCCCGCACCGCCATCCTCGGCGGCCTGTGCTTCAGCCTGGTGGTGCTGGTGGTGGCCGCCTCGGTGGTGTTCGTCTCCGGCACCTATGTCTGGATCATCCAGCCATTGCAGCGCCTGCGCGAGGGCTTGCGGCAGATGGCAGCGGGCCAGCTCGGTGTGCGGGTCGATGAGACGAGCTCGGTGGTCGAATTCAGCAGCCTGGCCGAGGGCTTCAACCAGATGGCGGGTGCGCTGGCGGAGTCCTATCAGGGGCTCGAAGACAAGGTCAGGGACAAGACCGCCCATCTGGCCCAGCAGAACGAGCGGCTGGAGGCTCTCTACGATGTGGCGTTGATGGCCGGCCAGGCCGATGCCAGCCTGGAAACAATGGCCCAGTCCTTTGCCGTCAAGGTCGCGCGCATCGCGCGTGCCGATGCCTGTGCGGTGCGGCTGGCCGCGCAGGACGAGCAGCGCTGGCTGCTGATGGGCCAGACCTGCCTGCCGCAGGCGATGATCGACGCCGAGCGCTGCCTGCGCAAGGGCGAATGCGCCTGCGGCAGCGCCCTGCCCGAGGCGAGCGGCGCCCGCGTGATACCGATCCAGAGCATCGAGGCCCCGAAGCTGGGGCATTGCGAGGCGGCCGGTTACCAGACCGTGATCTCGGTGCCGATGCGGGCCGGAACGCGCATGGTCGGCGAGGTCGAGCTGTTCTTCTACGGCGAGCGCCGCCTCAGCGAGGCCGAGCGGCTGCTGCTCGATGCGCTGGTGGGGCAGTTCGCGATCCAGGTCGACAATGTGCGGCTGGCGGCGCGCGACCGCGAGATGGCCGTCTCCGAGGAGCGCAATCTGCTGGCCCAGGAGCTGCACGACTCGATCGCCCAGGTGCTCGCATTTCTGAAGATCCAGGTCCAGCTGCTGCGTGGCGCGCTGGCCAGGCAGCGTCTCGCCGAGGTGGAGCGCAGCGTCGACGAGATCGACACCGGGGTGAAGGAATGCTATGCCAATGTGCGCGAGCTGCTGGTGCACTTCCGCACCCGGCCCGGCCACGAGGACATCGAACACGCGCTGCGCAGCACGCTGGCCAAATTCGAGCGCCAGAGCGGGCTCGGCACCCATCTGAGCTTGCAGGGCGACGGCCTGCCCTTGCCGCCCGACCACCAGGTGCAGGTGCTGCACATCATCCAGGAGGCCCTGTCGAACGTGCGCAAGCATGCCGAGGCCGACCATGTCAGCCTCAGCGTCGAACAGCTGCCACGCTGGAGCTTCGAGATCCGCGACAACGGCCGTGGCATCGAGCTGCCCGATGCCGGCAGCGAGCAGACCCATGTCGGCCTGCAGATCATGCGCGAGCGGGCCCAGCGCATCGGTGCGCAGCTGCGCATTGCCCGCCTGCCCGAGGGCGGCACGCTGGTGCGCCTGACCCTGCCCCAGCAGACCTCGCTGCAAGCCGCCCCCGAAACCCTTCAGACCGCCCTGCACTCATGAGCCCGGCCATCACCATTCTTGTCGTCGACGACCACACGCTGTTCCGCCGCGGCCTGATCGCGCTGCTGCGCCAGGAGGAAGGTATCGAGGTGCTGGGCGAGGCGGCGGATGCCGGCGAGGCCTTGCGCTGCGCCCAGGCCCTGCAGCCCGATCTGATCCTGCTGGACAACCATATGCCCGGCGTCAGCGGCGTGAGCCTGCTGCCGGCGCTGCGCGAGGTGGCGCCGCGCTCGCGTGTGCTGATGCTGACCGTCAGCGAGGACGAGGACGATCTCAGCGCGGCGCTGCGCAACGGCGCGCAGGGTTATCTGCTGAAGACCATCGACGGGGAGGACCTGGCCGCCGCGCTGAGTCGCACGATGCGGGGCGAGTCGGTGGTCAGCCCGGAGATGACACACAAGCTGCTGAACGCGCTGCGCAGCAGCGGCGCCGCGAGCGCGCCCAAGCCGCCGCCGGCGGGCGAGCTGTCCCCGCGCGAGCTGGACATCCTCAAGGAGCTGACCCGTGGCGCCAGCAACAAGGAAATGGCCCGCACGCTGGGCATCGCCGAGACCACGGTGAAGATCCATGTGCAGCACATCCTGCGCAAGCTCAAGCTGAGCTCGCGGGTGCAGGCGGCGGTCTGGGGCAGCGAACAGGGCCTGGGCGGCTGAGATCCGGCTTGCGCCAGATCAAGCCAGGGCGCCGCATAGTTCTTTCGAACGAGGCCCGCTGCGGCGCCCTAGTTCCGATGCACTGACACCCATCGCCCCCTGAAGGATGTTCAGCCCGGGGCCGAAGATCGACAGTGGCAGACATGAAAACGAGGAGCTCCTCCATGTCTGCAGCAAGTCCCTCGAACCCAGGCGGCCGTGCGCTCTCGGTGCTGGTGGTCAGCACCCTGGCCTTCACGGTCTGCTTCATGGTCTGGATGATGTTCGGCGTGATCGGCATCCCGATCAAGAAGCAGCTCGGTCTGAACGCCACCGAGTTCGGCCTGCTGACCGCGATGCCGGTGCTCAGCGGCTCGCTGGTGCGCGTGCCGCTGGGCATCTGGACCGACAAGTTCGGCGGCCGCATCGTCTTCTTCAGCCTGATGCTGGCCTGCGTGATCCCGATCTGGTTGATGGCCTATGCAACGGCCTACTGGCATTTCCTGACCATCGGCCTGTTCGTCGGCCTGGCCGGCGGCAGCTTCTCGGTCGGCACGCCCTATGTGGCGCGCTGGTTCCCGAAGAACCGCCAGGGCTTCGCGATGGGCGTGTTCGGCGCCGGCAACTCGGGCGCGGCGGTCAACAAGTTCGTCGCCCCGGCCCTGGTCGTGGCCTTCGGCTGGACCATGGTGCCCCATGTCTATGCGGCGGTGCTGCTGGGCACGGCCATCCTGTTCTGGTTCTTCAGCCACTCGGACGAGCAGCATCTGGTCACCAGCAAGGCCAGCTTCGCCAGCCAGCTGAAGGCCTTGAAGGACCCCAGGGTGCTGAAGTACTGCCAGTACTACAGCATCGTGTTCGGCGGCTATGTGGCGCTCTCGCTGTGGATGGTGCAGTACTACGTCGGCGAGTACGGCCTGGACATCCGTATCGCCGCGCTGCTGGCGGCCTGCTTCTCGCTGCCCGGCGGCGTGCTGCGCGCGATCGGCGGCTGGCTCAGCGACCGGCATGGCGCCCACAACGTCACCTGGTGGGTCATGTGGGTCAGCTGGATCTGCCTGTTCCTGCTGTCCTACCCGCAGACCGAGTTCACCGTGCAGACGATCAACGGCGCCCGGACCTTCAGCATCGGCCTGAACGTCTATGTGTTCACCGCGCTGATGTTCATCCTGGGCATCGCCTGGGCCTTCGGCAAGGCCAGCGTGTTCAAGTACATCAGCGACGACTACGGCCAGAACATCGGTGCCATCAGCGGCATCGTCGGCCTGGCCGGCGGCCTCGGCGGCTTCGTGCTGCCCATCATGTTCGGCGCGCTGATGGACCTGACCGGCATCCGCTCCAGCGCCTTCATGCTGATGTACGGCGTGGTCTGGGTCTCGCTGATCTGGATGTACTGGACCGAGGTGCGCAAGACCGAGGTCATGGGCAAGCAGGCGCCCGACGCGCCCTTCAGCCGCTCCTTCCCGCGCTGACCCCCGGCGCACAACGGAAAAGAACCATGAACAACAAAAGCAGCAGCGCCGACATCGCGGACTGGCGCCCCGAGGACGAACAGTTCTGGAACAAGACCGGCAAGAAGATCGCCTACCGCAATCTCTGGATCTCCATCCCCGCCCTGCTCTGCGGCTTCGCGGTCTGGGGCATGTGGGGCATCATCACCGTGCAGATGCTGAACCTGGGCTTTCCCTTCAGCCAGGCCGAGCTGTTCACGCTGACGGCCATCGCCGGCATCTCGGGCGCCACGATGCGCATCCCGGCCAGCTTCCTGATCCGCATGGCCGGCGGGCGCAACACCATCTTCCTGACCACCGCGATGCTGCTGGCCCCGGCCATCGGCACCGGCGTGGCGCTGCAGCACCCCGAGTGGCCGCTGTGGGTGTTCCAACTGATGGCGCTGTGGTCGGGTGTCGGCGGCGGCAACTTCGCCTCGTCAATGTCCAATATCTCGACCTTCTTCCCGAAGCGCCTGCAGGGCACGGCGCTGGGGCTGAACGCCGGCCTGGGCAATTTCGGCGTCACGACCATGCAGATCGTGATCCCGCTGGTGATGACCGTCGGGCTGTTCGGTGCGCTGGGTGGTGACTCGAAGTCGCTGCTGAAAGACAGCGGCTGGATCTTCGGCAAGATCGCCGCCGGCACGCCCACCTGGATACAGAACGCCGGCTTCGCCTGGGTGCTGTCCCTGGTGCCGCTGTCCCTGCTGTGCTGGCTCGGCATGAACAACCTGAAGACGGTGACCCCGGCCGCCGGCCACCCGCTGCTCGCCTTCGCCAAGATCACCTATCTGTACTCGCTGGCCTTCATCCCCTCCATCGGGATGCTCTATCTCTACCTGCCTGCGCCCACCGGACTGGGCCTGCTGAATATGTGGGTGGCGATCCCGCTGGACATCCTCGCGGCGCTGCTGGTGATGAAGCTGGCCGCCTTCGGCACGATGAAGGAGAACGTCGCCAAGCAGTTCGAGATCTTCAAGAACAAGCACACCTGGGCGATGACGGCGCTGTACGTCGTGACCTTCGGCAGCTTCATCGGCTTCTCGATGGCCCTGCCGCTGGCGATCACGGTGATCTTCGGCTTCATCCATGCCCCCGACGCGGCCGGCGTGATGCAGCACACGCTGAAGAACCCGAACGCCCCCTCGGCCCTGACCTATGCCTGGATCGGCCCCTTCGTCGGCGCCGCGGTGCGGCCCGTCGGCGGCTGGATCTCGGACAAGGTGGGCGGCTCCATCGTCACCCAGATCATCTCGGCCCTCATGGTGTTCGCCTCGGCGGCGGTCGGCTACGTGATGCTGCAGGCTTACGGCTCGGCCACGCCGGAGCAGCATTTCCCGATGTTCATGGGCCTGTTCATCCTGTTGTTCGCCGCCAGCGGCATCGGCAACGGCTCGACCTTCCGCAGCGTCGGCTTCATCTTCGACCGCCAGCAGGCCGGCCCGGTGCTGGGCTGGACCTCGGCGGTGGCCGCCTACGGCGCCTTCATCGCCCCGGTGCTGATCGGCCAGCAGATCAAGGCCGGCACCCCGCAGTACGCCTTCTACGGTTTCGCCGTGTTCTACGCGGCCTGCCTGATCCTGAACTGGTGGTTCTATCTGCGTGCGAATGCGTACGTGAAGAACCCCTGAAGCTCCAAGGAACAAGACCATGAGTCACTTTCTCGACCGCCTCAACTACTTCGCCTCGCCCAAGGAGGACTTCGCCGACGGCCACGGCCGCAGCACCGGCGAAGACCGCAGCTGGGAGGATGCCTACCGCAACCGCTGGGCCCACGACAAGATCGTGCGCTCCACCCATGGCACCAACTGCACGGGCTCCTGCTCGTGGAAGATCTATGTCAAGGGTGGCATCGTCACCTGGGAAACCCAGCAGACCGACTACCCGCGCACCCGCCCGGACCTGCCCAACCATGAGCCGCGCGGCTGCGCCCGCGGCGCGAGCTACAGCTGGTATCTGTACAGCGCCAACCGCGTCAAGTACCCGATGGTGCGGGGCTCGCTGCTGAAGCACTGGCGCGCCGCGCGCAATGTCGCGCGCACCCCGGTCGATGCCTGGAAGAACCTGGTCGAGAACCAGGAACAGCGCCGCGAGTGGCAGCAGGACCGCGGGCTGGGCGGCTTCGTGCGCTCGAGCTGGGACGAGGTCAACGAGATCATCGCCAGCGCGAATATCTACACCATCAAGAAGCACGGCCCCGACCGCGTGATCGGCTTCTCGCCGATCCCGGCGATGTCGATGATTTCCTATGCCGCCGGCAGCCGCTACCTGAGCCTGATGGGCGGCGTCTGCATGAGCTTCTACGACTGGTACTGCGACCTGCCGCCGGCCAGCCCGCAGATCTGGGGCGAGCAGACCGACGTGCCCGAGAGCGCCGACTGGTACAACAGCAACTACATCATCGCCTGGGGCTCCAACGTGCCGCAGACGCGCACGCCGGACGCCCACTTCTTCACCGAGGTGCGCTACAAGGGCGCGAAGACGGTGGCGATCACGCCCGACTACGCCGAGATCTCCAAGCTGGCCGATATCTGGCTGCACCCCAAGCAGGGCACGGACGCGGCGATCGCGATGGCGATGGGCCATGTGATCCTGAAGGAGTTCTACTTCGACAAGCGGTCGAGCTACTTCGATGACTACGCGCGGCGCTACACCGACCTGCCGCTGCTGGTGAAGATGAAGAAGCAGACCACGGCCGACGGCCGCGAGTTGCTGGTGCCCGACCGCTATCTGCGCGCCAGCGACTTCGGCGGCAAGCTGGGTCAGGACAACAACCCCGAGTGGAAGACCCTGGCCTTCGACGCGCTCGGCAAGGTGGTGCTGCCGAATGGCTCGATCGGCTTCCGTTGGGGCGCCGGCGAGCGGCCAGATCTGGGCAAATGGAATCTGGAAAGCAAGGAAGCGCGCAACGATGGCGATGTGCGATTGAAGCTCTCGGTGCTGGAGGATGGCGCTCAGGCCCATGAGGTGGCCGAGGTCGGCTTCCCCTACTTCGGCGGCGTCGAATCGCCGCAGTTCACCGCCAACAAGCAGCAGGACGTGCTCTCGCGCCAGGTGCCGGTCGTGCGCCTGAGGCTGGGCAAGCATGAGGACGCCGGCGAAGCCCTGGTGGCCACGGTGTTCGATCTGCAGGTGGCGCAGTACGGCATCAACCGGGGCTTTGGCGACAACACGCCCACCAGCTACGACGACAACCTGCCCTACACCCCGGCCTGGGCCGAGAGCATCACCGGGGTCAAGCGCGAGCTGATCACCCAGGTGGCGCGCGAGTTCGCCGACACCGCCGACAAGACCCGGGGCAAATCGATGGTCATCATCGGCGCGGCGATGAACCACTGGTACCACTGCGATATGAACTACCGCGGCATCATCAATATGCTGATGATGTGCGGCTGCATCGGCCAGAGCGGTGGCGGCTGGGCCCATTACGTCGGCCAGGAGAAGCTGCGCCCGCAGACCGGCTGGACCGCGCTGGCCTTTGCGCTGGACTGGATACGCCCGCCGCGCCAGATGAACAGCACCAGCTTCTTCTACGCCCACACCGACCAGTGGCGCTACGAGAAGCTCGACGTCTCCGAGGTGCTGTCCCCGCTCGCCGACAAGGCCCAGTACGGCGGCAGCCTGATCGACTACAACGTGCGCGCCGAACGCATGGGCTGGCTGCCCAGCGCGCCGCAGATGCAGACCAACCCGATCCAGATCGTCAAGGACGCCCAGACCGCTGGCATGGATGCCAAAGACTATGCGGTCAAGGGGCTCAAGGATGGGTCCTTGCGCATGAGTTGCGAGGACCCCGACCACGAGGCCAACTGGCCGCGCAATATGTTCGTCTGGCGCTCCAACATCCTCGGTTCCTCCGGCAAGGGCCACGAGTACTTCCTCAAACACCTGCTCGGCACGACCAATGGCGTGCAGGGCAAGGACCTCGGCCAGGACGATGCCAAGCCGCAGGAGGTCGAGTGGCATGCCAAGGCCCCGGAGGGCAAGCTGGACCTGCTGGTGACGCTGGACTTCCGCATGAGCACGACCTGCCTCTATTCGGACATCGTGCTGCCGACCGCCACCTGGTACGAGAAGAACGACCTCAACACCTCGGACATGCACCCCTTCATCCACCCGCTAAGCACCGCGGTGGACCCGGCCTGGCAGGCCCGCAGCGACTGGGAGATCTACAAGGGCTTTGCGAAGAAATTCAGCGAGCTCTGCGTCGGCCACCTCGGCGTCGAAAAGGAGCTGGTGCTGACCCCGCTGATGCATGACAGCCCGGCCGAGCTGGCCCAGCCCTTCGGCGTGTCCGAATGGAAGAAGGGTCAGTGCGAGCTGATCCCGGGCAAGACCGCGCCGCAGATCGCCGTGGTCGAGCGCGACTACCCGAATCTCTACAAGCGCTTCACCGCACTCGGTCCGCTGATGAACAAGGCCGGCAACGGCGGCAAGGGCATTGGTTGGGACACCAAGACCGAGGTCGAGCAGCTGGGGGACCTGAACGGCCGGGTGCGCGACGAGGGCGTGACTCAGGGCATGCCCAGGATAGAGACCGATATCGATGCCACCGAGGTGGTGCTGTCGCTGGCGCCCGAGACCAACGGCCATGTGGCCGTCAAGGCCTGGGAGGCGCTGGGCAAGCAGACCGGCCGCGACCACACCCACCTGGCCCTGCACCGCGAGGACGAGAAGATCCGCTTCCGCGACATCCAGGCGCAACCGCGCAAGATCATCTCCTCGCCCACCTGGTCGGGCCTGGAGAGCGAGAAGGTCAGCTACAACGCCGGCTACACCAATGTGCATGAACTGATCCCATGGCGCACGCTGACGGGCCGCCAGCAGTTCTACCAGGACCACCCCTGGATGCAGGCCTTCGGCGAAGGCTTCAGCAGCTATCGCCCGCCAGTCGACCTGAAAACCCTGGTGGAGGTGCAGGGCATCAAGCCCAACGGCAACAAGGAGATCGCGCTCAACTTCATCACGCCGCACCAGAAATGGGGCATCCACTCGACCTATAGCGACAACATCATGATGCTGACGCTGAACCGTGGCGGCTCGGTGATCTGGCTCAGCGAGGACGACGCGAAGAGCGCCGGCATCGTCGACAACGACTGGGTCGAGCTCTTCAACGCCAACGGCGCGATCGCGGCCCGCGCGGTGGTCAGCCAGCGCGTCAAGAACGGCATGGTGATGATGTACCACTCGCAGGAAAAAATCATCAACACACCGGGCTCCGAGATCACCGGCACGCGCGGCGGCATCCACAACTCGGTGACCCGCATCGTCACCAAGCCCACCCACATGATCGGCGGCTACGCCCAGCTGAGCTACGGCTTCAACTACTACGGGACCATAGGCACCAACCGCGACGAGTTCGTGCTGGTGCGCAAGATGTCCAAGATCGACTGGATGGACGACGAGGTCGCCGCCACCGAAGGAGAACACGCATGAAGATCCGCGCCCAAATCGGCATGGTGCTGAACCTGGACAAGTGCATCGGCTGCCACACCTGCTCGGTCACCTGCAAGAACGTCTGGACCAACCGGCCCGGCATGGAATACGCCTGGTTCAACAATGTGGAGTCCAAGCCCGGCATCGGCTACCCGAAGGAATGGGAGAACCAGGCCCGCTGGAACGGCGGCTGGATCCGCAAGCCCAACGGCCAGATCGAACCGCGCCAGGGCGGCAAGTGGAAGCTGCTGATGCGCATCTTCGCCAACCCCAACCTGCCGCAGATCGACGACTACTACGAGCCCTTCAGCTTCGACTACGACCATCTGCAGTCGGCCCCCAAGAGCAAGGCGCCGCCGACCGCCCGCCCGCGCAGCCTGATCACCGGCCAGCGCATGCAGAAGATCGAGTGGGGGCCCAATTGGGAAGAAATCCTCGGCGGCGAGTTCGCCAAGCGCAGCAAGGACATCAACTTCGAGCAGGTGCAGAAGGACATCTACGGCCAGTTCGAGAACACCTTCATGATGTACCTGCCCCGGCTGTGCGAGCACTGCCTGAACCCGGCCTGCGTCGCGTCCTGTCCCTCGGGCTCGATCTACAAGCGCGAGGAAGACGGCATCGTGCTGATCGATCAGGACAAGTGCCGCGGCTGGCGCATGTGCGTCTCCGGCTGCCCCTACAAGAAGATCTACTACAACTGGCAGAGCGGCAAGGCCGAGAAGTGCATCTTCTGCTACCCGCGCATCGAGGCCGGTCAGCCCACCGTCTGCTCGGAAACCTGTGTCGGCCGGATCCGCTATCTGGGCGTGCTGCTGTATGACGCCGATCGCATCCAGGAAGCCGCCAGCGTCAAGGACGACAAGGACCTCTACCGCGCCCAGCTCGACATCTTCCTCGACCCGCATGACCCGGCCGTGCAGGCCCAGGCGCGCAAGGACGGCATTCCCGAGGCCTGGCTGGAATCGGCCAGGAAGAGCCCGGTCTACAAGATGGCCGTCGACTGGAAGGTCGCCCTGCCCCTGCATCCCGAGTACCGCACCTTGCCCATGGTCTGGTATGTGCCGCCGCTCTCGCCGATCAGCGCTGCGGCCAATGCCGGCCAGATTCCGGGCAGCGGCATCAATGGCGACATCCCCGACGTCAAGCAGTTGCGCATCCCCGTGCAGTACCTGGCCAATCTGCTGACCGCCGGCGATGTGGCACCGGTCGAGCGGGCGCTGGAACGCATGCTGGCGATGCGCGCCTACCAGCGCGGCAAGCATGTGGACGGCATCGAGAACAAGGCCGTGCTGGACCAGGTGGGCCTGCTGAAGCACGAGGTCGAGGACATGTACCAGACCATGGCCATCGCCAACTACGAGGACCGCTTCGTGATCCCCACCACCCACCGCGAGTACGCCGAGAACGCCTACGACCTGCGCGGCGGCTGCGGCTTCAGCTTCGGCAACGGCTGCTCGGAGGGCGAGAGCAACGTCAGCCTGTTCGGTGGCGACAAAAAACGCACGATCCCGATCAAGGCCACGCTGTGAGGACGCCGACATGAACAACACCCCGATGTCCCGCTCCTGCCGCGTGCTCGCGCGCCTGCTGGACTACCCGCAGGCCGAGATGCGCGCGGCCCTGCCCGAGCTGCATGCGGTGCTGCGCGATGAAGCGGCGCTGAGCGCCGAGCGCCTGCAGGAACTGAAGGCGCTGATGAGCACGCTGCAGCAGGGCGATGCCTATGCCGTCGAGGGCCGCTATGTCGACAGCTTCGACCGCGGCCGCGCCACCAGCCTGCATATGTTCGAGCATGTGCACGGCGACTCGCGCGACCGCGGCCCGGCCCTGGTCGACCTGGCACAAACCTATGAAGCGGGCGGCATGTTCTTCGATGCCAGCGAGCTGCCCGACTACCTGCCGGTGGTGCTGGAGTTCGCCTCGACCCAGCCGCCGGCCACCGCCCGCGCCTTTCTCGGCGAGATGGCCCATATCCTGAACACCATCCACAGCGGCCTGATCAAGCACGAGAACCCCTACGCGGCCGCGATCGGCGCAGTGCTGGAGCTGGCCGGCGAGACGCCGCAGGCGGTGCAGATCACGGCCGACGAAGCGCTCGACGAGGCCTGGGTCGAGCCGCCCGCCTTCGATGGTTGCAGCAGCAAGGGCCAGAGCCGCCCCGGCACGCCACAGCCCATCCATATCGTCAAGAAGACCCCCATGAACCCAGGAGTGCGTCCATGAACTCGCTCGACTTTGCACTGTTCGGCCTCTATCCCTATATCTGCCTGGCCGTCTTCCTGCTCGGCAGCCTCTTGCGCTTCGACCGCGACCAGTACAGCTGGAAGAGCGATTCCTCGCAGCTGCTGCGCACCGGCTCGCTGCGCTGGGGCAGCAATCTCTTCCATGTCGGCATCCTGGTGCTGTTCTTCGGCCACACCGTCGGCATGCTGACGCCGCACTTTCTCTACGAGCCCCTGATGAGCGCCGGCGCCAAGCAGCTGATGGCGATGATCGTCGGCGGCGTCGCCGGCCTGCTCGGCTTCATCGGCCTGAGTCTGCTGCTGCACCGCCGCCTGACGGATGCGCGCATCCGCCGCAACAGCAAGCCCAGCGACATCGCGCTGCTGGCCCTGCTGTGGCTGCAGCTGCTGCTGGGCCTGGCCACGATCCCGCTGTCGGCCCAACACCTGGACGGCGGCATGATGATGGCGCTGGCCGAATGGGCGCAGCGCATCGTCACCTTCCGCGGCGGCGCGGTCGAGCTGCTGGCCGGGGCCTCCTGGGTCTTCAAGCTGCATATGTTCCTGGGCATGACGGTGTTCCTGGTCTTCCCCTTCACGCGCCTGGTTCATGTCTGGAGCGGCTTCGGCACGCTGGCCTACCTGATCCGCCCCTATCAGATGGTGCGCAGCCGGCGCTTGAATCTGCCGCCGGGCCACAACCAACCACGCTGAGCACAGGAGAACAAGATGAGCACACAGCAACAAGGATGTGGTGGCGGCAGCTGCGGCTGCGGTGGCGGCAAGAGCACGGCAGCCACCGCGGTCACATCGCCGGTCGCGATGATCAACGGCGTGCCCCTGCACGCCGACGCCGAGGTCCTCGCGCAGGAAGATCTGCGCCAGCGCGCCTACAGCGAGCTGCTGCGCCAGGCCGCGCAGCGCGCCGGCCTGCTGGCCGTGGGCGATGTGCCGGCACTGGACGGCCTGCTCAGCGAGGCCGCGTCGGCGGCGATCGAGCAGTTGCTGGAGCGCGAGCTGCGCCTGCCCGAGCCCGACGAGGCCGCCTGCCGGCGCTTCTTCGAGGCCCATGTCGCGCGCTTCGCGATCGGTGAGCGGGTCCATGCGCGGCACATCCTGTTCGCCGTCACCGAAGGCATGGACATTGCCGCGTTGCGCCAACGCGCGGAGGGGCTGCTGGTCTCGCTGCGCTGTGTCGATGCCGAGGCCTTCGCGCAGGCGGCCGCCGAGTTCTCAAACTGCCCCAGCGGCGCCGAGGGTGGCGAGCTGGGCTGGCTGACGCGCGACGATTGCGCGCCCGAGTTCGGCGCCGCCCTGTTCGCGCAGGACGAGGCCAGCGCGCATATCGGTGTGCTGCCGCGCCTGGTCAGCACCCGCTTCGGCTTCCATATCGTGCGGGTCGAGGCCCGCGAGCCGGGCCTGCGCCAGGGTTTCGAGGCCGTGCAGGCCGCAATTGCCCAGACTCTGCGCCAGCAAGCCTATGTGACGGCCCTGCGCCAGTACCTGAACCTGCTGGCCGGTGCGGCCCGCATCGACGGCCTGGCCCTCGAGGGCGCCGATTCGCCCTTGCTGCAGTAGTCACCGACCATGCCCGACGACCTGCTGTCGCGGCTGCGGCGTTTCAATACCGACTTCTTCCCGCAGTACCAGGCCCGCTTCAAGGACCTGGTCGAGCAGGGCCAGCATCCGAGCACCCTGTTCATCGGCTGCTCGGATTCGCGCCTGGTGCCCCATATGCTGACCGGTTCGGGACCGGGCGAGCTCTTCCTGGTGCGCAATGTCGGCGCCTTCGTGCCGCCCTATGACGGCTCCCAGGGGCTCCATGGCACGGCCGCCGCCATCGAATATGCCGTGCTGGCCCTGAACGTGCAGCACATCATCGTCTGCGGCCACAGCCATTGCGGCGGCATCCGCGCGCTCTACGGCGAGGTGCCGGCCGATGCGCCCAATCTGCGCGCCTGGCTGGAGCTGGGCCGCGAGGCCGCCTTGCCGGTGCAGCTGTCCGACGAGGCGCTGCGCCGCACCGAGGAACGCTCGGTCGTGCTGCAGCTGGAGCGGCTGATGGACTACCCGATGGTGCGCGCCCGGGTCGAGCGCCGCGAGCTGGCCCTGCATGGCTGGCACTATGTGATCGAGGCCGGCGAAGTCCATGTGTTCGACGTCAATGCCGGTGGCTTCGTGCCGGCCTCGCGCGCGCTGCACAGCGGCACCGGCCCCTATGCCGACGCCGATCAGGGCGCCTTCTTCAACGAGATCGACCCGGCCTGGGCGCCCAGGCGCTGAAAGCTCCGCATGCATCAGCTCGATGCCATGCTCTTCATCACCGCGGTGATGGCCGGCAGTGTGATCCCGATGTTCACCCACAACGGCATGCCTGGCGATCTAGCGACCGCTGCCGCTCAGGCCAACAAAAAAGCACCTGGCATTGCTGCCAGGTGCTTTCGTTTCCTACCGAATTTGGTAGGCGCGATTGGATTCGAACCAACGACCCCCACCATGTCAAGGTGGTGCTCTAACCAACTGAGCTACGCGCCTGAAGAGCTTCGCACTATAGCATGGATTTTTGAGTCTTTCAAACTCCCGCCGTATTTCGCGCTTATTTTCTCCGCGCGCTGCGCACGCCACTGACCTGGGCCACGCTGCGCAGCACCTGGGCCAGGCGACCGGAATCGGCCACCTCGACGGTCAGACTCATCCAGGCGGTCTCGCCCTTGGCCACCTTCAAGGATTGCGTGTTGACCGCAATCACATTCATCTTTTCCTTGGCCAGCACCTCCAGCACATCGCGCAGCAGGCCCTGGCGGTCGCTCGACTCGATGATCACATCGACCGGATAGAGCGCACCCTTCTCGGGCGTCTCGCCCCAGGCCACCGCGATCACGCGCTCGGGCGCGCGTTGCGCCATCTGGCGGAAGTTGCTGCAGTCGGCGCGGTGGATGGCCACGCCCTTGCCGCGCGTCACATAGCCGCCGATGCCATCGGGAGGCGCGGGCCGGCAGCAGCGCGCCAGATTGGTCAGCAGCGAGTCGACACCGACCACCAGCACGCCACCCTTGGGTGCCGAGCTGCCCGCCTTGGTCCGGCGCTGCACCAGCATCTCATCGGTGTCGGGCTCGGGCGCCGGCGGGCGCAGCAGATTCTCGATATTGCGCAACGAGTATTCGTCCTTGCCCACCACCTCGAACAAGGCATCGGCATTCTTGAAGCCCAGGCGCGCGGCCAGATCCTCTAGCTTGGTGGCGGTCTTGCCCTCGCGCTGCAACAGCTTCTCGACCAGCTCGCGGCCCTTGGCAATCGTCTGGGCCTGGGCCAGCGCATTGAACCAGGCGCGCACCTTGGTGCGCGAGCGCTGGCTCTGCAGATAGCCCAGTTCGGGGTTGAGCCAATCGAGCGAGGGGCCGCCCTCCTTCAGCGCGCTGATCTCGACGGTCTGCCCGCTTTGCAGCCTGGTGTTCAGCGGCACCATCTGGCCATCGATCTTGGCGCCCCGGCAGCGATGGCCCAGATCGGTGTGGACGGCGTAGGCGAAGTCGATCGGCGTCGCATCCCTGACCAGCTCGACGATGGTGGCCTGGGGCGTGAACACATAGATGCGGTCGTCGAACACCGGTTGCGCGCCGGGCGCATCGCCCTCGACGAAATCACGCTCCCAGGCCAGCAGCTGGCGCAGCACGGCCTTGCGCGCGGCCGCCACCTGCTCCTCGAACTCGCCGGCCGCCGTCACGCCGGCATAGCCGCGCGCGCCCGCCTCCTTGTAGGCCCAGTGCGCGGCCACGCCGTGTTCGGCATGCTCGTGCATCGCCCGCGTGCGGATCTGCACCTCCATCGGCCGCTCGTCCGGCCCCAGCACGACGGTGTGCAGGCTTTGATAGCCGTTCGGCTTGGGCTTGGCGATGTAATCGTCGAACTCCCCGGCCACCGGCACAAAGCGCTCGTGCAGCAGGCTCAGGCAGGCGTAGCAATCGCTGACATCGGGCACGATGACTCGGAGCGCGCGCAGGTCGAAGACCCGGTCCAGCTCCAGGCTCTTGCCCTGCATCTTCTTCCAGATGCTGTAGAGATGCTTGGGCCGGCCCTGCACCTCGGCCTGCAGGCCGTGGACCGCCAGATCGGCCTGCAGCGCCAGGCGTGCGGCCTCGATGCGCTGCTCGCGCTCGACGCGCTTCTCGTCCAGCGCACGGGCCAGCCCCTTGTAGGCCTCGGGCTGCAGAAAGCGGAAGGACAGGTCCTCCAGCTCCCACTTGATCTGCCAGATGCCCAGCCGGTTGGCCAGCGGCGCGAACACCTGCTGCGACTCGGCCGCCACAGCCTGCGAGCACTCGGTCTTGGTCGCGGCAAAGTAGCGCAGGGTCTGCAGCCGCGAGGCCAGTCGCAGCAGCACCACGCGCAGATCGCGCGAGAAGGCCAGCAGCATCTTGCGCACCCGCTCGGTCTGCTGCTGGCGCTGCTCCTCGCCCTTCAGCGCGCCCTGCGCCTCGCGGGCCGCGCGCTGCAGCTGCACCAGCTTGCGCGTGTGCGTCACCAGGCTGGCGTAGCTGTCGCCAAAGGCCTTGGCGACGATGTCCTCGGGCTTGTTCAGATAGTCGCCGGCATAGACCAGATAGGAGGCCGCCTGCATGGCCGGCGCCGCGCCAATGCCGGCCAGTATCGCGGCGACGCCATCGGCATGGGCCAGCGCGTCCTCGCCGGTGTCCAGCGGCTGGCCGGCCAGCAGCGGCTCGGCAAAGGCGCGGGCACGCACCACGGCCGCCTGGCCCTCGCCGGTGTCGGCCAGCGCGACGATGGGCGCGGCCTGCTCCGCTCTTGCGGGCAATCCTGTCTTCATAACTACGTGAGGAAATGCTGCACCAGGGCGATCTGATCGGCAGCCACCAGGGTCGGCGCATGGCCGACACCGGGCAATTCATGCAAGAGCGCACGGGGGCCGCGCTGCGTCATCGCCTGGGCGGTCGCGCGCGACAAGAGATCGGAGTCGGCCCCACGCAGCAGCAGGGTCGGGCAGCGCAGCGCGTCATAGGCCTGCCACAGCGCGGCCTCGCCGGCCGCCGCCAGCGCCGGCGTCAACGCGGCAAAGGGCTCGGCGATGCGCGGGTCGTAGTGCAGGCGCACGCCCTCGCCTTCAGCATCGGGCCTGAACATCGGCCGCGACAAGGCCAGCCACTCGGCCTCGCTATGCGGCCCGAAGCCGGCCGAGATCTCGCGCAGATGGGCGACGCCCTGCGCCAGGCTGTCAAAGTGCATGCGCTGGCCCAGATAGCTGCCGATGCGCTCCAGCGCCGCATACTCGATGGCCGGGCCCACATCATTGAGCACCAGGCGCCGCACCGGGCTGTCCGGCAGCGCCGCCAGACCCAGGCCGATCAGGCCGCCCATCGAGGTGCCGACCCAGTCGACCTCGGCCACATCCAGCCGCGCCAGCAGGGTCACCATATCGGCCACATAGACCGGCACCTGGTAGAGCGCCGCGTTAGGACGCCGGTCGGACTCGCCGCGCCCCATCACATCGGGGCAGATGACGCGGTAGCGCTCGCTCAGGCTGCGGGCCAGCACATCGAAATCACGGCCCTGGCGGCTCAGGCCATGGACGCAGACCAGCACGCGGGGGTTGTCGCGCGCGCCCCATTCCCAATAAGCCATGCGATGCAGGCCGGCGCTGCTCAGGCATTGCACATGGTTCAGGCGCGGTTCGGGCATTTGTTTCGGTATCCTTTGCAGGCATCCTAACAACCCCCGAGGAATTCCCCATGTTGAAAGGCAAAACCGCCTTGGTCACCGGCTCCACCAGCGGCATCGGCCTGGGCATCGCGCTGACCCTGGCGCGCCAGGGTGTGAACATCGTGCTGAACGGCTTTGGCGATGCCGAGGGGCCGAAGGCCGAGGTGGCGGCACTCGGAGTCAAGGTCGGATACCACGGTGCCGACATGAGCAAGGCCGGCGAGATCGAAGCGATGATGGCCTCTATCGACGCCGAGTTCGGTGGTTGCGACATCCTGGTCAACAACGCCGGCATCCAGCATGTGGCCGCCGTCGAGGACTTCCCGGTCGAGCGCTGGGACGCCATCATCGCGATCAACCTGACCTCCGCCTTCCACACCACCCGCCTGGCCCTGCCGGGCATGAAGGCCAAGGGTTGGGGCCGCATCCTCAATATCGCCTCGGTGCACGGCCTGGTGGCCTCGGCGCAGAAGTCGGCCTATGTGGCCGCCAAGCATGGCATCGTCGGCTTCACGAAGAGCGTGGCGCTGGAAACCGCCACCACCGGTGTGACCGTCAACGCGATCTGCCCCGGCTGGGTGCTGACGCCGCTGGTGCAAAAGCAGGTCGATGCCCGCGCCGCTGCCGATGGCGTCAGCATCGACGAGGCCAAGAAGCGGCTGCTCGCGGAGAAGCAGCCCTCGCTGCAGTTCACGACGCCGGAGCAACTCGGCGAGCTGGCCGTGTTCCTGTGCTCCGACGCTGCGGCCAATGTCCGCGGCCAAGCGTGGAGCCTGGACGGCGGCTGGACCGCCCAGTAAGGCTTACTTCGTCATCACGACCACGCCGTTGACCGAGACGCTGACGGTCGCCTTGCCGGCCTCGACCGGCAGGGCCTCATCGGCCATGCCGGCGGCCTTCATGCGCATCATCGAGGGCGCGGCCATCGGCATCGGCCCGGAGTCGGCCGTGTTGACGCTGACCTCGCCGATCTGGTAGCCGGAGAAGCCGAACTGGCGCGCATAGTCAGCCGCGCGCAGCTTGTAGCGTGCGATCGCCTGGGCCACAACCTCACCCTCGACCTTCTCGCGCGCCTCGCGCGACAGGCTGTAGCCGACGCGGGCAATGCTCATCGTCGCGATGCGGCCGCTCAGCTGGGCGATCGCCGCCGTGTCCTTGCCCTCGACCTGCAGCTCGGCCGTGCCCTGCCAGCCATTGATCTGGCCGGTCTTGGGCGCATAGCGCGGGTAGAGCGCGAAATTGCCGGTCTGCACCTCGACCTGGCCCGGCTTGGCGATCTTGCGTGCCTCGGCCAGCGCGGCATCCAGGGCCTGCTTCAGCGCGCTCTGCACCTGGGCCGCGTCGCTGCCCTCCTTGGTGGTCGTGAAGCTGACGCCCAGCACATCGCGGCTCACTTCCTGGCTCGCGGTGGCGCTCAGGTTCAGCGCGTTCTGGCGCGGTGCCTCGGCCTGGGCCAGCACGGGCGCCAGGGTCATCAAGGCCAGTGCGGCCATGGTTTTGCGTGTCATCGATCTCCCTCAATCGGTTGGTGAACCCTGAGCTTAGCGGTGCGCGCCAGCCATCCGTTGACAAGGAAACATCTGCTCACAGTCCGCGCGGCCAAAGATGTAACAGCGGGCCAAAGCCCTGCAAAATGCCGCTGTTACAAATTCAGGAGTGGCCATGAACACCAGCGCCCAGACCCGGCCCAATCGCATCTTGGTCGTTGACGATGACGCGCGCATCCGCGATCTGCTGCGCCGCTATCTGACCCAGGAAGGCTTCGAAGTCCTGCTGGCAGAGGATGGCAAGGCGCTCAACAAGCAACTGACCCGCGAGACCGTGGACCTGATGGTGCTGGACCTGATGCTGCCCGGCGAGGACGGCCTGTCGATCTGCCGCCGCCTGCGCGCCGCCAATGACAACACCCCCATCATCATGCTGACCGCCAAGGTCGAAGAGGTGGACCGCATCGTCGGCCTCGAGGTCGGCGCCGACGACTATCTGAGCAAGCCCTTCAATCCGCGCGAGCTGCTGGCCCGCATCAATGCGGTGCTGCGCCGCCGCCCGGCGATGGAGGCGCCCGGCGCCCCGTCCAAGGAGCCGATGACGGTGAGCTTCGGGCCTTTCGAGTTCGATCTGGCGATGCGCCGGCTGTCGAAGAATGGCGAGGCCCTGCCGCTGACCACCGGCGAGTTCTCGATGCTCAAGGCCCTGGTGCGCCATCCGCGCCAGCCGCTGAGCCGCGACAAGCTGGCCCAGCTGGCGCGCGGCCGCGAGTTCGAGCCTTTCGACCGCAGCCTGGATGTGCAGATCTCGCGTCTGCGCAAGCTACTGGAGGCCGACCCGGCCCAGCCGCGCTATATCCAGACCGTCTGGGGGGTCGGCTATGTCTTCGTGCCCGATGATGTGAGCTGAGCGGGCGTCGCCGATGTCGCGCCCCCATCTCGCGCTGAACCTGTTCTGGCGCACTTTTGCGCTGCTGGCCCTGCTGCTGGTCGGCGGCGTGATCGCCTGGCAGCAGACCTTCAAGGCCCTGGAGGCCGAGCCGCGCGCGCTCGAATCGGCGCAGCAGCTGGCCGGCCTGGTCAATCTCAGCCGCGCCGCGCTGGCCAATGCCGACGCGATCAACCGGGTCGCGGTGATCAGCTCGATCGCGCGCAGCGAGACGGTACGGGTGCGGGTGGCCGAGCAGCACGACCGCTGGCAGCCCTATGACACCAGCCCGTTCGCCAAGCGCCTGGCCGCCGAGCTGCGCGGGCGCCTGGGCATAGACACCGTGGTGGCGCGCAGCGTCAACGGCGACGACGGGCTGTGGGTGCGCTTCGGCATCGACCGCGACAGCTACTGGCTGCAGACCAGCCCGGCCCCGCTGTCGGTGACGCTGAGCAGCAACTGGTGGTGGATCGTGATCGCGCTGGTGGCCACGGTGCTGGGCTCGGCCACGATCGCGCGGCTGATCAACCAGCCGCTGCGCGAGCTGTCGATCGCGGCCGGCCGCATCCGCGAGGGCGAGTACGACTCGCGCCTGGACGAGAGCACCCGCACCAGCGAGATCCGCGAGGTCAATATGGGCTTCAACCGCATGGCCCGCGAGCTGGCCAAGATGGAGGAGGACCGCACCGTGATGCTGGCGGGCATCTCGCATGACCTGCGCACGCCGCTGGCGCGGCTGCGGCTGGAGGCCGAGATGAGCGTCAGCGACGAGCTGGCGCGCCAGTACATGGTGCAAGACATCGACCAGCTCGACGCCATCATCAACAAATTCATGGACTACGCCCGGCCCAGCGAGCTGCAGCTGCAGCCGCTGAACCTGGCTGAGCTGGTCGAGCGCGAGGCACAGGCCTTCCGCGACCCCACCCAGCTGCGCATCGGCATCTTCATCCCGCCGGTGCTGAAGGTCTGGGCCGACGAGACCGAGCTGGGCCGCGTGCTGCTGAACATCTTCGAGAATGCACGCCGCTACGGCCACGGTCCCGATGAAGCGGCCTGGGTCGAGGTCAGCGCCGAGCAGGAGGGCAACTCGGTGCTGCTGAAGGTGCGCGACCACGGCCCCGGCGTCCCGCCGGACAAGCTGGCACGGCTGACCACGCCCTTCTTCCGCGGCGACGCGGCCCGCACGGCCGCCACCGGCGCCGGCCTGGGCCTGGCCATCGTCGAGAAATCACTGCAGCGCATCGGCGGCCAGCTGGCGCTGAGCAATGCCCAGGGCGGCGGTCTGCTGACCCAGATCAGGCTGCAGCGGGCGAGCTAGCCTGCAGCAGGCAGACGGCGCGGGCCTCGATGGCCCGGCCCTCGCCCACCGGCCCCATCTTCTCGGCCGTCTTGGCCTTCACATTGATCTGGCCGGCGTCGATGCCCAGCACCTCGGCCAGGCGCGCCCGCATCGCCGGGATGTGCGGCGCCATCTTGGGCGCCTGGGCGACGATGGTGCTGTCCAGATTGACGATCTCCCAGCCGGCCGCGCGCACCCGGGCATAGGCCTCGGCCAGCAGCACCATCGAATCGGCGCCCTTGAATTCGGCCGCAGTGTCGGGAAAGAGCTTGCCGATATCACCCAGCGCGGCCGCGCCCAGCAGCGCGTCGGTCAGTGCATGGGCCAGCGCGTCGGCGTCGGAATGGCCCAGCAGGCCGTGGCTGTGCGGGATGGTGACGCCGCCAAGTATCAGGGGGCGGTCGGTGACGAGGGCGTGGGTGTCCCAGCCTTCGCCGATGCGGAACATAATGCGGGCCATTTTGGGCGGCTCTCAAGGGAAGAGGACGGAGAGCTTAGCGTGCTTTGCGCGCCCCCGGCCTCGGCACACCAAGAATCCAAACGCCCATGCCCATCCAGGCCCTGCTCTGCTGTGTACTGTTCCTGCAGTTGCTGCTGCCGGCGCTGGCCCAGGCCGAACCTGCGCCAGCCACGCCGACCGCACGCCCCCGCATCGGCCTGGTGCTGTCCGGCGGCGGCGCCCGCGGCATGGCCCATATCGGCGTGCTGCGCGCGCTGGAACGGCTGCGTGTGCCGGTCGATCTGATCGTCGGCACCAGCATGGGCGCGGTCGTCGGCGGCGCTTATGCGGCGGGGCGCAGCGTCGAGGAGCTGGAAGCCTTTGTCCACGGCGCCGACTGGGACGCCATCCTGGCCGACCGGCCGCAGCGCCGTTCACTGAGCTTCACGCGGCGCGAGGAAGACCTCGCCGTGCCCTCGCGCATCGAGCTGAACGTGAATCTGCAAGGGGCGAGCCTGCCGCCGGCGGCCGCCGGCAATAGCGCGCTGGAGCATGCGCTGGAGCAGCTGGTGACCGGCGCGCACGCCGAGCTGCCCAGCAGCCGCCTGGCCCTGCCCTTTCGCGCGCTGGCCACCGATCTGCTCAGCGGCGAGCTGCAGCAGATGAGCGACACGCCGCTCTTCCTCGCGCTGCGGGCCTCGATGGCGGTGCCCGGCGTGTTTGCCCCGGTGCGCATCCAGGGCCGGCCCCTGGTCGACGGCGGCCTGGTGCGCAATCTGGGCGTGGACATCGCGCGCAGCATGGGCGCCGACCTCATCATCGCGGTCAATGTCGGCTCGCCGCTGCTGGAGGAGCGCGAGCTGAGCAGCGCCATCGGCGTGGCCAACCAGATGATCCAGATCCTGACCGAGCAGAACGTCGCGCGCTCGCTGAAGGAGCTGCGTGCCGACGATGTGCTGATCGACCCCCAGCTCGACGGCATCGGCTTCATGGACTTCAGCCGCCGCGAGCTGGCACTGGAGGCCGGCGAGCGCTCGACCCTGGCCACGCAGGAGCGGCTGGCAGCGCTGGCGCTGAGCGAGGCCGACTATGCCGCCTACCGACGCACCCGGCTGCAGCAGGCCGCGCCGGTGCTGGCCGCCGACAGCGCGCTGCCGCTGGGCGAGCTGCGCATCGAGGGCACGCGGCGCAGCCAGGTGCCAGCGCTGAAGGGCCAGCTGCAGCATCTGCTGGGTCTGGCGCCGGGCACACCGGTGACCCAGGCCCAGGCCGAGCAGGCGGCAACCGCGCTCTACGGCAGCGGCGAGTTCGAGCGCGTCGACGCGCAAAGCGTCGAGCGCGAGGGGCGGCGCGACATCACGCTGCGGGTCAGCGAGGCCGACTGGGCCTTCAGCCGCCTGCGCCTGGGCCTGGATCTCTACAGCAATTTCGACGACACCAACCGCTTCTCCGTCGTCGCGATGCACCACCTCGGCTGGCTCAACCGCTGGGGCGCCGAGCTGCGCAGCACGCTGCGCCTGGGCGCCCACCGCGAGCTGAGCACCGAGCTGATGCAGCCGCTGGGCGCGGGCTCGCCCTGGTTTGTTGCGCCCAGCCTGCGCTCCGAGAGCAGCGATGCCGATCTGTTCCAGGAGGGCCGGCGCATCGGCCGCTATGCCTACAGCAGCAGCCGCAACGAGGTGGCGCTGGGTAGGCGCCTGGGCAACTGGGGCGATGTGCGCCTGGGCTTTGGTGGCCTGAGCAACCGCGTGCGCATGCTGGTGCCCGAGGATCTCCTGCAGGGCCAGCAGCGCCAGCGCTATGGCACCGTCTATGGCCAGCTGCGCGTCGACAGCCTGGACTCGGTCGCCTTCCCCAGCCGCGGCCAGCTGCTGGACCTGCGCCTGGACCTGCTGCACTCGGACGTGGAAGGGGGCTCGATGCAGCTGGGCCTGGCGGCGATGAGCGCCTTCCAGTGGCGCGCCTGGGCCGGCCATGTCTATCTGGAACTGGCGCACGGCAGCTATGGCAGCGAGCGCAGCCTGGGCGGTTTTCTGCGCCTGTCGGGCAGCCCGGATGCCTCACTGCAGGGCCAGAACATCGCGCTGGCCCGGCTGGTGATGGCCAAGCGCATCGGCCAGATGCCGCTGGGCCTGGGCCAGGCCGTGCGGGCCGGCTTCTCGCTGGAGGCCGGTGGCGGTGTGCAGCGCGGCCAGATCGTCGGCCCTAGCGACCTGAAGATGGCCGCCAGCGGCTTTCTGGCCGTCGATACCCGCTTCGGCCCCTTCTACTTCGCGCTGGGCCATACCCGCGAAGGTCGCAGCGCGGTCTACCTCTTCCTCGGCCCGGTGTTCCGCTAGGGTTCGGGCGGTGCTACCGCCGGCAGCATATGGCGGCACCTTTGCTGCCGCTGTGGCATTCAGGCGTCAGGCCGACAACACTCGGCCCCGCCATGACACTGACCAAGCTGCTCCTCCCCCCCGCCCGCTGGCCGGCCACACTGCGGCTGCGCCGCCGCCATGGCCTGCTGCTCAGCGGGGCCTTGCTGGCGCTGATGGCCTGCAGCAGTGCCGAGCGCGCGGGCCAGCTGCCCTGCCTGAAAGCGCAGCTGGGCCGCTTCAGCGCCAAGCTCGTGCTGAGCTGGCATTGCAAGGCCGACAGCGCACCGGCCGGCCCCAGCGTCCCCAGGCTCAGCGCCGCATCGCGGTGAACTGCGAGAACTCCCAGGAGCGCAGCCCCAGCAGCAAGGTGTAGCCGTCGCGCAGCGCCGGCTGCAGGCGCTGGTCGTCCTGGTGCAGGCGCGCCAGCTCGGCGGCCAGCTGCTGGATCTTCTGCACCAGCTCCTGTGCGCTCGGGTCGGACAGCCGGCCGTGCACGCACAACATGGTCTCTCCGGGTCCGTCGAAGCGGCCGGCGAAATAGTCGCCGACCACATGCTGGCGCATCAGCTGCTGGACCGGCCCGTCGGGCAGCCAGCGGAACGCGCGCGAGACGCGCAGCCGGTAGCGGTTCAGCGGCTTCAACTCGATCAGCGCGAGACGGTCCAGCTTGAGCAGATAGCCGATGCATTCGGCCTCGCTGATCGCATAGGTCTCGATGATCTGCTCCAGGGTCCAATGCCCGAGGCAACAGGTCGCCACCATCAGCAGCTTGGCATCGGCCACCAGCGCTCGCTCCTGGGCCAGGGTCAGCGTGTCGGACTGCGGCGCCGCATCGGCCGCCTGGCGCAACACATCCTCCAGCGCCACACCGATCACCTTGCAGACCTGGGCCAGGCGCGACAAGCTCATATCGCCTTGCGAGAACATGCGCTTGATGCTGGACTCGCTGAGATCAAGCCGCTCGGCCAGGCCGCGATAGGTCATATTGGCCGCGCGCATCTCGCTGCGCAAAACCTGCAACAACAGCTCCGGACTGCTCATCTCCACCCTCCCCGCCCTGGTCTTGCATGGGCACAAGTATCGTTTTTCGCCACACAGCGGACCGAACTATGCCACTTGCCAGAGTCAACTGGCAGTTTCCCGAAGCCCCAAGGACACTGCGTTCCGTCGTGAACCCGCAGCGGGTCACAGGCAGAACAAACCCAAGGAGTAGTGCCCCATGAAATCCCCCGTTCGCTATGCTTTCGCCGCCTTCGCCACAGCCACCGCCTTGCTGGCCGCCGGCGCCGCCTCGGCCCAGTCGTCCAGCAACACCGGCCCGAGCATGTATGCCGGCGCCAGCCTCGGCCTGTCCAACAAGTACGACATCGGCTGCCAGACCGGCGTCAAATGCGACAAGTCCGCCAAGACCGGCGGCAAGATCTTTGGCGGCTATATGTTCGACGAGACCTTCGGCGTCGAGGCGATGGGCTTTGGCATCAAGAGCGGCATCGGCAGCCTGAAGAACCAGGCCAATGTGCTGGTGCCTGGCGCGGTCAATCTGCGCGGCCTGGGCGTCAGCGGTGTGGCCGCCTACAACGCCGGCCCCTTCGCGCTGAAGGGCCGTCTGGGCGTGGCCTACACCCAGGCCAAGTCCTACGCGGGTGCCACGAGCAAGAAGTCCAGCATGCAGCCGCTGATCGGCGCCGGCGTCAGCTATGCGCTGACCGAGCAGATCGCGCTGAATGCCGATTGGGACCGCATCTCGGCCAAGTACGGCAGCAACAAGGTCAAGACCCATGCCGATATGTTCTCGGTGGGCCTGAGCTACAAGTTCTGAGCCTGCGCTGAGTGCAAGTCAAACGCCCCGCATGCGGGGCGTTTCTCATGGCGTGGTGAGCGTCAGTGACGGGTCACGACCAGCGGCGCGCCGCGGGTCACGATCAGGGTGTGCTCGAACTGGGCCGACAGATTGCCCTTGATGCCCGACAGGGTCCAGCCATCGGCCTGCTCGTCGACCATCGTGCTCTTGGTCGACAGAAAGGGCTCGATCGTGATCACCATGCCCTCGGTCAGCACGCGGGTGTCGCTGGCGTCAAAGTAGCCGGGGATGTATTTGGGCTCCTCATGCAGCGAGCGGCCGACGCCGTGGCTGCACAGGTTCTCGATGATCTTGAAGCGGTGGGCCTTGGCGACCCGCTCGATCGCATGGCCGATGCGATTCAGCCTGGCGCCGTGGCGCACCTCCTTCAAGGCCTGCTCCAGCGCATAGCGGGCGGCGAACACCAGCTGGGTCTTGGTCGGCGTGGTCGGCGGCACGACGCGGGTACCGCCGGTGTCGGCGAAGTAGCCACCCAGCTCGGCCGAGACATCGATATTGACGACATCGCCCTTGGCGATCACGCGGTCACCGGGGATGCCGTGTGCGGCCTGCTCGTTGATGCTGATGCAGGTGGCGCCGGGGAAGTTGTAGCTGGTGGCCGGGGCCGACCTGGCGCCGAACTCGGCCAGCCACAACGCGCCCATCTCGTCGAGCTCGCGCGTCGTGATGCCCGGCTTGATCGCATCGAGCATGCGGTTCAGCACGCTGGAAACAGCATGGCCGGCGGCCTTCAGGCCGGCGATATCGGCGTCGGTTTCTACGGTCATGTTCGGGTCCTTAGCAGGCGTTCGGCCAGGGCGAAATCCGCCGGCCAGGTGACTTTGAAATTCTCCATCGGGCTCTCGACCAACAGCGGCTGGTGGCCCAGCGCCTCAACGGCACTGGCCTCATCGGTGATGCCCTCGCCGCCGCCGGCCAGGGCCGGCTTCAGCAGGCCCAGGCGAAACATCTGCGGCGTCTGCGCGGCCCATTTGGCGCTGCGGTCCACCGTGTTCATCACGCGGCCGTGGCTGCTCTGCTTCAAGGTGTCGGCCAGCGGCATCGCCAGCAGGCCGCCGACCTCGTCATCGGTACAGGCCGCGATCAAGGCTTGGACCCATTCGGGCCGCAGCAGGCAGCGCGCCGCGTCATGCACCAGCACCCAGTCATGCGCCTGGGCGCCGCGCGCCAGCAACTCGTCGAGACCGTTGGCAACGCTCTCGGCCCGGCTCGCACCGCCGCAGCGCGCCACCCAGCCGTCGAAGCCCGGCACCGCGGCCTCGAACTGATCATCCTCGGGCGACAGCACCACCAGCGTGGCGGCAAGACCTGACACTTTGGCCAGCGCCTCCAAGGTGTGGGCCATCATCGCCCGCCCCGCCAGCGGCACATACTGCTTCGGGCCATCGGCGCCCGAGCGCACGCCGACGCCGGCGGCCGGCACCAGCGCATAGCAGCGCGGCTGCAGGCCTATTGCGTAATTGCTCATCGCGGCATTTTAAGCGGGGGGCTCACATCAAGCAGTAATCGACCGGCTGCAGCGCCGGCGGCGGCGCAGCATCGCCCAGGGCCTGGCGCATATCGATCTCGATGCTGCGGCAGATCGCGTCCAGCGGCAGGTCGTTGGACAGCAGGCCGAACGGTTCCTCGATCTCGTCACCCAGCGCATCCAGGCCGAAGAAGGTGTAGGCCACGATGGCGACGACGAAGGGCGTCATCGGGCCGATGCTGTCGACCAGGCCGAAGGGCAGCAGAAAACAGTAGAGGTAGGCGGTGCGGTGCAGCAGCAGGCTGTAGGAAAAAGGCAGCGGCGAGCTCTTGATGCGCTCGCAGGCCGCGCCGGCGGCCGTGATCGCCGACAGCGTGGCATCGAGCTGGGCCGCGCGCACGCTGTCCACCAGCCCCTGCTCGCGGGCCTGTTTCAGGTCGGCCCCCATGGCCAGCATCAGCGCGGCGGACTTGTTGACCGCCGGGGTCAGGGCTTGCCATTCGGCCGGCCGCAGCCAGGCCTGCACCTCGCCGGCGCGGTCCTGCGTGCCGCGCAGCTGGTGCTTCAGCGCCTGGGCAAAGGCGATGGCGCGCAGGATCAAGCGGGTCCGCACATCATCCAGCTGGCCCAGCATCGGCTGCCCCGGCAGATCGATCAGGCTGAGCGCCTGGCGGGCCAGGTTGCGGCTGCGCAGCAGCAGGTCGCCCCAGAGCTTGCGCGCCTCCCAGTAGCGGTCGTAGCAGGCGTTGTTGCGAAAGCCCAGGAAAATCGCCAGCGGCAGGCCCATCAAGGTGAACGGGATCGTCGTGACGATGACCTTGTGCTCGAAGAAGATGCCGTGCGTGACGGTCACCAGCACCGCTAGCGCGATATTGGCCAGCAGCGGGCCGCGGATCTGTTTCAGGATGGAGCCGCGCAGCACGAAGAACAAGCGCAGGCCCGAAGGGCGGTCTCGGACGATCATGGCTGGCCGCGCATCGTGCCATCGCGCAGATAGCGGGTGTGCCAGGCAAAAGCCTCGTGCAGCAGATGCGGCGTGTGCAGGCCCGGTGCGCTGAGCCGGGCGCGCGCCACATAGTCGCGCAGCGCCGGGCGGTAGTCGGGATGGGCGCAGCGCTCGATCACGAGGGTCGCCCGCTCCTTGGGCGACAGGCCGCGCAGATCGGCCAGGCCCTGCTCGGTGACGATGATCTGCACATCGTGCTCGGTGTGGTCGACATGCGAGACCATGGGCACGATGCAGGAGATCGCACCGTCCTTGGCGGTCGAGGGCGTCATGAAGATGGACAGATAGGCGTTGCGGGCAAAGTCGCCCGAGCCGCCGATGCCGTTCATGATGCTGCTGCCCATGATGTGGGTGGAGTTGACGTTGCCGTAGATGTCGGCTTCTATCATCGCGTTCATCGCGATCAGGCCGAGGCGCCGTATCAGCTCGGGGTGATTGCTGATCTCCTGCGGGCGCAGCAGGATGCGCGAGCGGTAGAACTCGATATGGGCTTCGAACTCGGCCGCTGCGGCCGGGCTCAGCGACAGCGCGGTGGCCGAGGCAAAGCTCAGCTTGCCCGAACGCAGCATCGCCAGCATGCCGTCCTGCAGCACCTCGGTATAGGCCGTCAGCCCCTCGAATGGCCCTTCGTTGAGCCCGTCCAGCACCGCATTGGCGATATTGCCGACGCCCGACTGCAGCGGCAGCAGGGCCGGCGTCAGGCGCCCGCGCTCCACCTCCTGCTGCAGGAACTCGATCAGATGGCCGGCAATCGCCCGCGAGACCGCATCGGGCTCGGCGAAGACGCTGTTGCGGTCGCCCTGCCCGGTCTCGACCACGGCCACCACCTTGCTCGGATCGCAGCGCAGCCAGGGCTCGCCGATGCGGTCGCTGACCTGGGTCAGCGGGATCGGCACCCGGTGCGGCGGCCGCTCGGTGCCGTAATAGATGTCGTGCATGCCCTCCAGCGCGGCCGGCTGGCGGTGATTGACCTCGAGGATGATCTGGTCGGCCTGGTCCAGCCAGGTCTTGTTATTGCCCACCGAGGTGGACGGGATCAAGCGGCCGTCCGGCAGGATGCCGGCCACCTCGATCACCGCGACGTCCAGCTTGCCGAAGAAGCCGAACCAGACGTACTGGGCCACATGGCTGAGGTGGATGTCGGTGTACTCCATCTCGCCGGCATTGATGCGCTTGCGGCTGGTCGGGTCGGACTGGTAGGGCAGGCGCATCTCGACGCCGTTGACCTTGGCCAGCGCGCCGTCAAGCTCGGGCGCGGTCGAAGCGCCGGTCCACAGGCCGATGCGGAACTCCCGCCCGGCGGCGTTCTCGGCGGCAATGCGCGCGGCCAGCGCCTGCGGCACGGCCTTGGGATAGCCGGCACCGGTGAAGCCGCTCATGCCCACATGGGCACCGGCCGGTATCAGCGCGGCGGCAGCCTCGGCCGACATCAGGCGCTGCAGCAGCAGCGGGTTCTGGATACGAGAGACAGAAGAAGGCATGGAGGACAATCGGGCAGCGGCGGCAATGCCGCGCAGCTTAGCCCAATATCAGGGTTAACACTGACTCCCCTGGCAATTCTCGCGATGCGCATTCAAGACATTCAACACCGGCTGCACGCCCTGGGCGCCAAGCCGCCCCATGTGCAGCGGCTGCTGCGGCACTGGGTCCAGGCCCTGCCGCTGGACCAGGGCCGGCGCGCCATCGAGGACTTCCTGCCGCTGACGGTGCGCGAGGTCTTGCCGGCGCTGATGGCCGAGCTGCAAGGCCTGGCCCGGCTGCGCTCCAGCCACCCCGGCGAGGACGGCTCGGCGCGGCTGCTGGTCGATCTCGTCGATGGCCAGATGATCGAGAGCGTGCTGCTGCCGCGCGACGGGCTGTGTGTGTCCAGCCAGGTTGGTTGCGCGGTCGGCTGCCAGTTCTGCATGACCGGGCGCGACGGGCTGATCCGCCAGGTGACAAGTGGCGAGATCGTCGCCCAGGTGGCACTGGCGCGCACCCTGCGACCGGTCAAGAAGGTGGTCTTCATGGGCATGGGTGAGCCGGCCCACAACCTCGACAACGTCGTCGAGGCGATCGAGTTGCTGGGCACGGCCGGCAATATCGGCCACAAGAACCTGGTGTTCTCGACCGTCGGCGACCCGCGCGTCTTCGAGCGCCTGCTGGAAGGTCCGGTCAAGCCGGCGCTGGCGCTGAGCCTGCACACCAGCAAGCCGGCCTTGCGTGAACAGCTGCTGCCGCGCGCGCCGCGCCTGACGCCGCAGCAGTTGGTCGACGCCGGCGAGGCCTATGCCCGCGCCAGCGGCTATCCGATCCAGTACCAATGGACCCTGCTGGACGGCATCAATGATGGCGAGGACGAGTTGGACGGCATCGTCGCGCTGCTGAAGGGCAAGTTCGGCCTGCTGAACATGATTCCCTACAACAGCGTGCCCGAGCTGCCCTTCACCCGCCCCAGCTGGGACAAGGCCCGGGACATCGCCCGGCGCCTGCACCAGCGCGGCGTGCTGACCAAATTGCGCGATTCGGCCGGTCAGGATGTCGATGGCGGCTGTGGCCAGCTGCGCGCCCGGGCCGAGGCGCCCATCCGACTGCTGGGCCGCAAGATCGCGATCCAGCCTGCCGATAAAATCGCCCACCAATAACACCAACCCCGACAGCGCCCGCGCGCTGCCCCCCGATGTCCCAGCCCGACGAAACCCTGAAACCCCATAACTTCCTGCGCGCCATCATCGAGCGCGATCTCGAAGGCCAGGGCCAGCTGCAGGGCGAGCGCCGTTTTGCCGGCAGCCCGGGCGATGCCCTGCACCATGGCGCCGGCCCGCTGGATCCGGCCAAGATCCGCACCCGCTTCCCGCCCGAGCCCAACGGCTATCTGCACGTCGGCCATGCCAAGGCCATCTGCCTGAACTTCGGCCTGGCGCGCGACTATGGCGGCATCTGCCATCTGCGCTTCGACGACACCAACCCGGAGAAGGAAGAGCAGGAGTACGTCGACGCGATCAAGGAGATGGTGGCCTGGCTGGGCTGGAGCTGGGATGCCGAGTCCGAGGGCAAGACCACCTCGCATCTGTTCTACGCCAGCGACTACTTCGACTTCATGTACCGCGCGGCCGAGCACCTGATCACGGCCGGCGACGCCTATGTGGACGAGCAGACGCCGGAACAGATGCGCGCCAACCGCGGCGACTTCACGACACCCGGCACCAACAGCCCCTTCCGCGAGCGCACGCCCGCAGAGAACCTGGCGCGCTTCCGCGAGATGCGCGACGGCAAGCATCCGGACGGCGCGATGGTCTTGCGCGCCAAGATCGATATGGCCTCGCCCAATATCAATCTGCGTGACCCGGCGCTGTACCGTATCCGCCGCGCCACCCACCACAACACCGGCGACACCTGGTGCATCTACCCGATGTACACCTACGCCCATCCGATCGAGGACGCGCTGGAGCGCATCACCCACTCGATCTGCACGCTGGAGTTCGAGGACCAGCGGCCCTTCTACGACTGGCTGCTGGAGCACCTGGCCGATGGCGGCCTGCTGGCCCGCCCGCTGCCCCGCCAGTACGAGTTCGGCCGCCTGAACCTCAGCTATGTGGTCACCAGCAAGCGCAAGCTGCGCCAGCTGGTCGAGGAAGGCCATGTGAGCGGCTGGGACGACCCGCGCATGCCGACCCTGGTGGGCATGCGCCGGCGCGGCTACACGCCCGAGAGCATCCGCGCGATGGTGGACGGCTCCGGCACCACCAAGACCAATAGCTGGCTGGACTACTCCGTGCTGGACGGCTATCTGCGCGCCGATCTGGAAGGCAAGGCGGCGCGCGCCAGCGTGGTGCTGGAGCCGCTCAAGCTGAAGCTGACGAACTTCACCGAGATCTTCGGTTCCATCGAGCACCGCGAGCCCTGCCACGCCCCGGCCCACCCGCATCTGCCCGAGCTGGGCCAGCGTGACTTCACCTTCGGCCCCGAGCTGTGGGTCGAGCGCGAGGACTTCATGGAGGTGCCCAGCAAGGGCTACCACCGCCTGTTCCCCGGCAACAAGACGCGGCTCAAGTACGGCTATGTGGTCGAGTGCACGGGCTGCGAGAAGGACGCGGACGGCAACATCACAGCCGTGCTGGCAACCATCGTTCCCGACACCAAGAGCGGCACGCCAGGCGCCGATGCAATCAAGGTCAAGGGCGTGATCACCTGGGTGGGCGCCCACGAGGCCGTCGCGGCCGAGGTGCGACTGTACGACCGCCTGTTCACCGTGCCGCAGCCGGGCGCGGGCGATATCGACTTCATCACCGAGATCAACCCGAACAGCTGCAAGATCGTCCAGGCCTATCTGGAGCCCTCACTGGCCGCCGTGCCGGCCGACACCCACTTCCAGTTCGAGCGCCACGGCTACTTCATCGCCGACTCGGTCGACCACAAGGCTGGCCAGCCGGTCTTCAACAAGGTCACCGGGCTGAGGGACGGCTGGGGCAAGTAAGGAGCACGGCGGGAGTCGCGTACTCCCGCCCGATCACGGTGCGGGCAAACAGATAGTTGGTCAGCGCCCGCGGGCTCAGCTGGTCCAGCGCCACATTGCCGCGCTCGTCGCAAGGAAAGGCCAGGGCCTTGCCGGTGTCGAAAAGTGACTGAAAACGCAGTTCGAAGGGGCTGCGTGAGCTGTCCATGATGGGCTCCTGAGGCGTTGCACGGATCAAGCCTAGGCGGCCCCACGCGGACTGCGCGTGCAAAGGTCTCGTTTCAGCGCCCCGGCTCCTGCGATCGGGGGATGGAACGCCAGCTATTCACGCCGCTTACAGCTCCGCCAGGTCCGCCATGCGCCGCACCTTGACCTTGCGGCCCTTGAGCTTGCCGTTGGACAGGCGCACGACCGCTTCGCGGGCGATGCTGCGCTCGACCGCCACATAGCTGTGGAACTCGGTCACATTGATCTTGCCGATCTGCTCGAAGGCATAGCCGGCCTCGCCGGTCAGCGCGCCGACGATATCGCCGGGGCGGATCTTGTCCTTGCGGCCGCCGAGGATCTGCAGGGTCTCCATCGGCGGTTGCATCACCGGGCCGGGCGTGGGCGTCAAGGTGTCCAGCGACTGCCAGTTCGACTCCTTGCCCAGCATCTGTTCGATGCGGCCGATGCGGCCCATCTCATCCAGGCTGGCCAGGGTCAGCGCCAGGCCCTCAGCGCCGGCCCGGCCGGTGCGGCCTATGCGGTGCACATGGACCTCGGCATCGGGCGTGGTGTCGACATTGATCACGCACTCCAGCTGCGCGATGTCCAGGCCGCGCGCCGCCACATCGGTGGCCACCAGCACCGAGCAGCTCTTGTTGGCGAACTGGATCAGCACCTGGTCGCGGTCGCGCTGCTCCAGATCGCCGTGCAGGGCCATCGCGACAAAGCCCTGGCCCTGCAGCACATCGACCAAGTCTCGGCATTGTGCCTTGGTATTGCAGAAGGCGATCGTGCTGGCCGGGCGGAAATGATTCAGCAGCAGCGACACCGCATGCAGGCGCTCGCTCTCGGCCACCTCATAGGCCAGCTGGCGGATCTGCGCCGGAGCCCGGGTCACATCGGTGGCGCCGAGTTTCACTTCCTTGGGCTCGCGCATGAACTGGCGGCTCAGCTCGAGGATGGCCTCCGGATAGGTGGCCGAGAACAGCAGGGTCTGGCGGGTCTTGGGCGCCTGCTTGGCGATGGTCTTGATGTCGTCGATGAAGCCCATGTCCAGCATGCGGTCGGCCTCGTCGAGCACCAGGGTGTTCAGCTTGCCCAGGCTCAGGCTGCCGCGCTCCAGATGGTCCATCACCCGGCCCGGCGTGCCCACCGCGATATGGCAGCCAAAGCCCAGGCTGTCCATCTGGGGCTTCATCGGCGAACCGCCGCACAGGGTCAGGATCTTGATGTTGTCGGCCGCGCGCGCCAGCCGGCGGATCTCCTGCGTCACCTGCTCGGCCAGCTCGCGGGTCGGGCACAGCACCAGGGTCTGCACGCGCAGGTCCGCCGCGTCCAGCCGGTGCAGCAGTGACAGCGCGAAGGCGGCGGTCTTGCCGCTGCCGGTCTGGGCCTGGGCGATCACGTCCTGGCCGGCCAGGGCCAGCGGCAGGCTGGCGGCCTGGATCGGGGTCATCTGGGTGTAGCCGAGCTGGGCCAGATTGGCCTGCATCGCGGGGCTCAGCGGCAGCTGGGCAAAGGAGAGCTTGTCGTTTTGGGGGGCGTTCATCGACGGATTATCCCCTGCCCGACTGTCCGCCGGCCGTCCGGACAGCTGTCCGCGGACACCGAAGCAGTCCATGCCCCGCGCATTAAGTCATTGATTTTCAATAATTTCCCCCTTCACCAGCGGCAGGCACGGGCTTTGCAATCAAGAGCGGCATGATCCGCGACACCTCCGCCCAAGACCGTCCCCTGCCAAGCCGCTCGGGCCGACGCCGCCTGCTGATGCTGGCCCTGCCCTTGATCGCCCTGGCGGCGGCCGTGGCCGTCTGGCCTTCGGTGCAACGCCTGGCCGCCGGCCAGGCCTCGGTCAGCCTGTCGCGCCTGACCGTGGCCACCGTGGCCCTGGGGCCGCTGGTGCGCGATGTGGCCGGCGAGGGCCGGGTCGTCGCGGCCAACAGCCCGACCCTCTATGCCCCGCAGGCCGGCAGCCTGAGCCTGGAGGTGCGCGCCGGCGACGGCGTCAAGCGCGGCCAGCTGCTCGGCCGCATCGCCAGCCCCGAGCTGAGCGCCCGCCTGGCCCAGGAGCAAAGCAATGCCGACGCGATGCGCACCGAGCTGCTGCGCGCCGAGGTCCAGGCCCGCCAGCAGCGCGCCGCGCTGCAAAGCGCCTGGGAGAACGCCAAGATCGACCGGCAGACGGCGCAGAACCATCTGGCCCGCCAGACCCAGGCCTTCGAGGCCGGCGCGACCGCCGGCATGCAGGTCGAGCAGGCGCGCGACGCGCTGGAGAAGGCGCGCATCACGCTGGCCCATGCCGAGTCCGGCCTCGGCCTGACCGAGGACAGCCTGAAGTTCGATGTCCAGGCCAGGCGCCAGGCGCTGGAACGCCAGAGCCTGCTGGTGCAGGACCTGCGGCGCCAGCTCGCCGAGCTGGAACTGCGCTCGCCGGTGGACGGCCAGGTGGGCCAGCTGCTGGTGGCGCAGCAGGCCCAGGTGGCGCGCGACGCGCAGCTGCTGACCGTGGTCGACCTCTCGGCGCTGGAGCTGCAGATGCAGGTCGGCGAGAGCTTTGCCCGCGAGCTGGCGATCGGCATGCCCGGCGAGATCAAGGGCAACGGCCGCAGCTGGCGCGGCCGGGTCAGCAGCATCTCGCCCGAGGTGGTCAACGGCGAGGTCGCGGCGCGGCTGCGCTTTGACGGCGAGGCGCCGGAGCAGCTGCGCCAGAACCAGCGCCTGTCGGTGCGCGTGCTGCTGGACCAGCGCGAGCAGGTGCTCGGCGTCGCACGCGGCAGCTTTGCCGACGAGGCCGGCGGCACCCATGCCTATGTGCTGCGCGAGGGCGTGGCCGAGAAGGTGGTGGTGCGCCTGGGTGCGCGCAGCCTCGACAAGATCGAGATCCTGGCCGGCCTGAAGGCAGGCGACCGGGTCGTGATTGCCGGTACCGACGCCTTCCAGGGCGCGGACCGGGTGACGATTGCCAACTGAAGGGACACAAGAATGCTCAAGATGACCGGCCTGGCCAAGGTCTACCGCACCGAGATGGTCGAGACCTATGCGCTGCGCGACTTCAATCTGACCGTCAGGGAGGGCGAGTTCGTCGCCGTCACCGGCCCCTCGGGCTCGGGCAAGACCACCTTCCTGACCATTGCCGGCCTGCTGGAAGCGCACAGCAGCGGCCGCTACGAGCTCGACGGCGTCGACGTCAGCGGCCTCGGCGACGCGCAGCGCTCGCGCCTGCGCAACGAGAAGATCGGTTTCATCTTCCAGGCCTTCAACCTGATCGGCGACCTCAATGTGGCCGACAACATCGAGGTGCCGCTGCGCTACCGCGGCTTCAACAGCGCCGAGCGGGCCCAGCGGGTGCGCGACTCGCTGGAGCGGGTCGGCCTGGCCTCGCGGGCCCGCCACTACCCGGCCGAGCTGTCGGGCGGCCAGCAGCAGCGCGTCGCGATCGCCCGCGCGCTGGCCGGCGGCCCGCGCCTGCTGCTGGCCGACGAGCCGACCGGCAACCTCGACAGCCAGATGGCCCGCAGCGTGATGGAGCTGCTGGAGGAGCTGCACCGCGAGGGCGCCACCATCGTGATGGTCACCCACGACCCCCAGCTGGCCGCCCGCGCCCAGCGCAATGTGCATGTGATTGACGGCCAGGTGGTCGACATCACCAGCGATCTGTCGGCCCTGGAACGTCATGCGGCCTAAGACCGGAACACTGTTTCTGATGATGCTGGCGCTGACGCCAGGTCTTGCCGGGGCCGCCGAGGATCTGCTGCAGGCCTATGCCCAGGCCCGCGCCAGCGACCCGGTGCTGGCCGCCGCCGAGGCCGCGCGCGGCGGCGTCCGCGAGGAGCTCGGCCAGGCGCGCGCGCCGCTGCTGCCGCAATGGACGCTGGCGTGGACCCAGGAGCACCAACGCCTGGCGGGCGGCAGCGAGCAGCGCTCGCGCGAGCTGCAGCACCGCATCAGCCAGGTGCTGCTGGACTTCGCCCGCATGGCCCGGCTGCGCTCGGCCCAGGCCCGTGACGAGGGCCAGCAGGCCCTGCTGCAGGCGGCCCGGCAGGCCTTGCTGGTGCGGGTGGCCCAGGCTTACTTCGGCGTGCTGAGCGCCAGCGACGCGCTGGCCACCGTACAGGCCAATGAAGACGCCTTCGCCCGCCAGGTCCAGCAGGCCCAGGCCCGCTTCGCCGCCAGTCTGGGCGCCCAGGTCGATATCGAGCAGGCCCGCACCTACCACGCCCTGGCCCGCGCCAACACCGTGGCGGCGCGCAAGGCCCTGCTCGACGCCCGCGAGGCCCTGGCCGAGATCACCGGCAGCCCGCCCGGCCCTCTCAAGCCCCTGGCTCAGGACCTGGCCGCGCTGCCGCCCGAAGCGGCCGAGCGCGAGGCCTGGGTGACGCAGGCGCTGCGCGACAACCCGGCGCTGCGCGCCGAGCAACTGGCCCTGTCCGCCAGCGAGCAGGCGCTGGACGCGGCCCGCGCCGCCCATCTGCCGACCCTGAGCCTGGCGCTGGAGAGCGGCCGCCACTGGCCGCAAAGCTTGGGCGCCGGCGCGGGCGCTGGTTCGGGCCGCAGCGACACCACGCTGGGCCTGAGCCTGAGCCTGCCACTGTTCGCCGGCGGCGCCACCGAAGCACAGCGCCGCCAGGCCGCCTACCAGCGCGACGGCGCCCGCGAGGCGCTGGAGCAGCGCCGCCGCCGCGTGGTGCGCGAGACGCTGGCGCAGTTCGACGCGGTGCAGCTGGGCGCCGCCCAGATGGACAGCACCCGCAGTGCGGTCGAGGCCGCCGGCCGGGCCCTGGCCGCCACCCAGACCGGCCAGGAGCTGGGCACCCGCAGCATGACCGATCTGCTGCTCGCGATCCAGAACCAGGCGGCCGCCCAGGGTGCTTACTCCCAGGCCCGCCACCAGTATGTGCTGGCCCGCCTGCAACTCCGGCAGGCGGCGGGGGCCATCGACGAAACCCACTTGGCGGCCGTCAACACGCTGCTGCAGGAGTGAAGGAAGACATCATGTTCAGCTACTACCTCTCCCTGGCGCTGCGCAGCTTCAGGCGCAGCAAAGCCCTCAGCGCGCTGATGGTGATCGCGATCGCGCTGGGCGTCGGCGCCTGCATGACCACCTTGACGGTGTTCCGCGTGCTGGCCGGCGACCCGATCCCGCACAAGAGCGCGCGGCTCTTCAATGTGCAGCTCGATGCCGAGGGCATGCGCGACTACACGCCCGGCGAAGAGCCCGGCCTGCAGCTGACCCGCTTCGATGCCGAGGCCCTGCTGCGCGAGGCGCGCGGCGTGCACCAGGTGATGATGAGCGGCGGCGATGTGGCGCTGGACCCGGCCGGCTCGGGCCGCCCCGAGCAGACCCCGTTCAACGTGCGCGCCCGCTGGGCCAGCAGCGATTTCTTCGCGATGTTCGAGCCGCGCTTTCTGCAGGGCCAGGGCTGGAGCGCCGCCGATGACAGCGCCCAGGCCCGCGTCGCGGTGATCTCGCGCGAGCTCAGCGAGCGTCTGTTCGGCAGCAGCATGAGCGTCGGCAAGCTGCTGCGCATCGGCGACAAGGACCTGACCATCGTCGGCGTGCTCGACAGCTGGCGCCCGGCGCCCCACTTCTTCGACCTGACGCTGGGCGCCTATAGCGAGGCGGCCCAGGTCTATGCGCCGTTCCAGACCGCGGTGGCGCTGCGCTTCGGCACCTCGGGCAATACCAATTGCTGGGGCAACAGCAGCGTCAACGACCCGCGCGAGCTGAACGCTCCCTGTGCCTGGGTCCAGTACTGGGTCCAGCTCGACACGGCCGAGCAGCGCGAGGCCTACCGCAGCCATCTGAACCACTACAGCGAACAGCAGCGCAGCGCCGGGCGCTTCGAGCGGCCCGCCAATGCCCGCCTGCTGTCGGTGATGGACTGGCTGCTGGTGCGCAAGGCCGTGCCCAGCGACATCCGGCTGCAGCTCTGGCTGGCCTTCGGTTTCCTGCTGGTCTGCCTGACCAACACCGTCGGCCTGCTGCTGGCCAAATGCCTGCGCCGCAGCGGCGAGATCGGCGTGCGGCGCGCGCTGGGGGCGTCCAAGCGCGCAATCTTCGCGCAGTTCCTGGTCGAGGCCGGCAGCCTGGGTCTGGTCGGCGGTCTGCTGGGCCTGGCGCTGACCTGGGCCGGGCTGTGGGCCGTGCGCCAGGATGGCAGTGCCCATGCCGAGCTGGCCCGGCTCGACCCGGTCATGCTGGCCACAACCCTGGCCCTGGCCCTGCTGGCCAGCCTGATCGCCGGCCTGCTGCCGGCCTGGCGGGCCTGCCAGATCACTCCCGCAATCCAGCTGAAGGCTCAATGATGGACATCCTGCCGATTCTCTCGACGCTGAAGCGCCACAAGACTGCGGCCGGCCTGATCGTGCTGCAGATCGCGCTGACCTGCGCCATCGTCGCCAACGCGCTATTCCTGATCAGCGAGCGCCTGGACCTGATCGGCGCGCCCACCGGCATGGCCGACCAGGAGCTGCTGGTGATCGGCATGGCCGGCGTCGTGCGCGCCGACAATGCCGAGGTGCAGACCCGCAGCGATCTGCGCGCGCTGCGCGACCTGGCCGGCGTCAAGAGCGCCGTGCTGGTCAACCAGATTCCCTTCGGCGCCAGCTCCTACGGCAGCGGCCTGCGCACCACGCCCGATCCCAACAAACGCGGCATCAGCGTCAGCGCCTACAACGCCGGCGAGGGCTGGCTGGAAACCCTGGGCCTGCGCCTGGTCGAGGGCCGCGACTTCGAGCCGGCCGAGTATGCCGATGCCTCGGCGGTGTTCCGCGACGACGCCGAGCCCAAGGTGCCGGCCGTCATCATCAACCAGCGCCTGGCCGAACGCCTGGTGCCGGGTCGCTCGGCACTGGGGCAACTGGTCTATCTCTACGGTCCGGATGCGCCGCAGCGCGTCGTGGGCGTGCTGGAGCGGCTGCCCTCGCCCTATCTGCGAGGCCGCGACGAAACCGACCTGCACGCGGTGATGCTGCCGATACGCAGCAGCTACCGCGGCGGCAGCTATGTGCTGCGCGTCGCCCCCGAGCAGCGCGACGCGGTGCTGAAGACCGCGGTCGATACCCTGGTCAAGGGCAGCGTCGGCACCAAGCGAGTGGTGCGCAACCAGCGCAGCCTGGCCGATATGCGCGCCGACTACTACCGCCAGGACCGCTTCATGGTGGGCCTGCTGCTGGCGGTCTGCGCGGCCATGCTGGTGGTGACGGCCTTCGGCATCGTCGGCCTGGCCAGCTTCTGGGTGCAGCAGCGCAGCCGCATGATAGGCACGCGCCGCGCCCTGGGCGCCAGCCGGGCTCAGATCCTGCGCTATTTCCAGACCGAGAACTTCCTGCTCTCCAGCATAGGCATCACGCTGGGCATGGCACTGGCCTACGGCATCAATCTGCTCCTGATGACGCAGTACGAGCTGCCGCGCCTGCCGCTGCTCTACCTGCCCATCGGCGCGCTGCTGCTGTGGGCCCTGGGCCAGCTGGCCGTGCTGGGCCCGGCGCGCCGCGCCGCGGCGCTGCCGCCGATGCTGGTGATGCGGGGGCTGAATTAAAGTCCGCTCCCAATGCGCACCGTTCTGATCATCGATGACCACCCCGGCGTGGGCGAGGCCCTGGCCCTGCTGCTCTCGCTGCACGACATCCGCGCGCTGGTGGCGCCGGACCCGGCCCAGGGCCTGGCCCTGCTCGAACGCGAGGACGTGGACCTGGTGATACAGGACATGAACTTCCAGGCCGACACCACCTCCGGGCTTGAGGGTCAGGTCTTGTTCAAGGCGCTGCGTGCGGCCCGGCCCGACCTGCCGGTGATACTGCTGACCGCCTGGACCCATCTGGAGAGCGCGGTGGCCCTGGTCAAGGCCGGGGCCGCCGACTACCTGGCCAAGCCCTGGGACGACGCCAAGCTGCTGGCCACGGTGGAGAACCTGCTGGAGCTGGCCGAGAGCAGCCGCGCCCTGCACAGCGGCCGCCGCGAGCGGCGCCGCCGGCACGAGGCGCTGGCCGGCCGCTACCGGCTCGACGGCCTGGTGTTCGCGTCCGACGCGATGCTGCGCTGCCTGGAGCTGGCCTGCCAGGTGGCCCGCTCGGCGGCGCCGGTGCTGATCACCGGCCCCAATGGCAGCGGCAAGGAGCGGGTCGCGGCCATCGTGCATGCGAACTCGGGCCTGACCGACGCACCTTTTGTCGCGGTCAACTGCGGCGCCCTGCCCGGCGAGCTGATCGAGGCCGAGCTGTTTGGCTCCGAGAGCGGCGCCTTCACCGGCTCGACCCGGGCCCGCGAGGGCCGCTTCGAAGCGGCCGACGGCGGCACGCTGTTTCTCGACGAGATCGGCAACCTGCCGCTGGCCGGCCAGGTCAAGCTTCTGCGCGTGCTCGAGACCGGCCGCTTCGAGCGCCTCGGATCGAGCCGCACGCGCGAGGTCAAGGTCCGCGTGCTAAGCGCCACCAATGCCGATCTGCGCGCGATGGTGCGCGCCGGCAGCTTCCGCGAGGACCTGTACTACCGGCTCAATGTCATCGAGATCGCGCTGCCGGCCCTGGCCGAGCGCGGCGAGGACATCCTGCCGCTGGCCGAGCATTTTCTGGCCGGGCGCGCCACGCTCAGCGAGGGCGCCCGTGCCGCGCTGCTGGCCCATGCCTGGCCCGGCAATGTGCGCGAGCTGAAGAATGTCATCGAGCGAGCCGCCCTGCTGGCCGGCGGGCAGACCATAGGGCCGGAGCTGCTGGCCCTGCCGGCGCCGGCGGCCCACCGCAATCTGGACGAGCCCAGCCGCGAAGCCGTGCAGGCCGCGCTGAACAGCGCCGGCGGCGTGGTCAGCCGCGCGGCCCAGGCGCTGGGCCTGTCGCGCCAGGCCCTCTATCGGCGCATGGAGCGCTACGGCATGGACGCGGCCTGATGTGGCTGAAATGACGCGGCTGAACACGCTGGCCATGCGGCTGACGCTGGGCCTGGTCGCCACGGGCCTGGGCACGCTGGCCCTGCATGCCGGCCTGAGCGTCTGGCCGCTGCCGCAGCTGCTGGCCCTGCTGGGCCAGCCCGCGTTGAGCGCGCCGGCCGCGCTGGCGCTGACCGCGGCGCTGCTGCTGCCGCTGGCCTGGTTGATCGCCCATGGGCTCAGCGCGCCGCTGGCGCGCCTGCTGCGTGCGCTCGAGGGCGCGGTGCTGAGCTATCGCGACGGCGAGTTCGGCAGCTCGATCGCAGCCGATGCGCCCGGCGCCAGCATCGAGATGCAGGCGCTGATGCGCCTGCACCAGGAACTGGGCCATGCGCTGCGCGAGCAGCGCCAGCACCTGGCCCAGCGCGAGCTGCTGCTGGACACCGTGGTGCAGAACACCCCCGTCGCGTTGGTGCTCAGCGATGCCGGCGAGCGCGTGGTCTATGCCAATATCGCCGCCCGCCAGCTGCTGGCCGAGGGCCGCAGTATCCAGGGCGCGGACTTCAGCGCGCTGCTAGCCGAGGCGCCGGCCGCGCTGCGCGAGGCCATGCAGACCCAGCAGGACGGCCTGTTCAGCCTGGAGCTGGACGGCGCCGAGGAGAGCTTCCATCTGTCGCAGCGCGAGTTCCGTCTGCAGGGCCGACCGCACCGCCTGCGCCTGCTGCGTCGCATGACCCGCGAGCTGTCGCGCCAGGAGGTGGCGAGCTGGAAGCGGGTGATACGGGTGATCAGCCACGAGCTGAACAACTCGCTGGCGCCGATCTCCTCGCTGGCCCACAGCGGTGCCGAGCTGGCGCGCCGGGGCGGTGCCGAGCACCTCGCCCGCCTGCCCGGCGTGTTCGCCAGCATCGGCGACCGCGCCCGCCATCTGCACCAGTTCCTCGACGGCTATGCCCGCTTCGCCAAGCTGCCGGCGCCGCAGCCCGCCGAGGTCGACTGGGCCACCCTGCTGGAGCGCCTGGGCGCGCACTACAGCTTCCACCTGAACGGCGCGCTGCCGCAGCGGCCCGGTCACTTCGACGCGGCGCAGATCGAGCAGGCCTTGATCAACTTGCTGAAGAACGCCCACGAGGCCGGCGGCCCGCCCGAGGCCATCACGCTGGGCGTTGCCCATGAGGGTCAGGACTTGCGCCTGACCGTCTCCGATGGCGGCCCCGGCATGAGCGAGACCGTGCTGAGCCAGGCCCTCTTGCCCTTCTACTCGACCAAGCGCAGCGGCTCCGGCCTGGGCCTGGCCCTGGCCCGCGAGATCGCCGAGGCCCACGGCGGGCGCATCGCGCTGAGCAACCGTCGCGATGGGGGCTTGAGTGTGGTGCTGAGTTTGCCGCAGCAGCCGGGCTGATCTCTTGCAAGTCCTGTCAAAGCCCAGCGCCACACCATGAACTTCCTTCAGCATCCGCAATCCCCAGCCGAGCTCGCCGCCCTCGACGCGCTGCTGGCCGACCGGCACAGCGCCTGGTGGGACGGCTTCTACGCTGACCGGGCCAGGCCGGTGCCCTTCTTCGGCAGCGCGCCGGACGAGTGTCTGCATGAATGGCTCGCAGACGGCCTGATCGCGCCGCGCGGCACGGCGCTGGATCTGGGTTGCGGCAATGGGCGCAATGCCGTCTTGCTGGCGCGCTCGGGTTTCGCCGAGGTCACAGCGGTCGATTATTCGCAGGCGGCGATTTCCTGGGCCACGCAGCGCGCAAGCGAAGCCGGTGTCAGCCTGCGGCTGCAGCAGACCTCGGTCTTCGACCTCGAGCTGGCACCCGGTGGCTACGACCTGGTCTATGACTCGGGCCTGTTCCATCACCTGCCACCGCACCGCCGGGACAGCTATCTGCAGCTGGTCGCCGCCGCCCTGAAGCCGGCCGGGCACTTCGGCATGGTCTGCTTTCGGCCCGAGGGCGGCAGCGGCCTGTCGGATGCCGAAGTCTATGAGCGCCGCAGCCTGGGCGGCGGGCTCGGCTATAGCGAGCCCGCGCTGCGCGAGATCTGGGAAGGCAGCACATTGTTTCGCATCCGCCAGCTGCGCCAGATGAAGCCGCAGCGGCCGGCTGAAAGCGGGCTGTTCGGCGAGGGCTTTCTGTGGGCCATGCTGGCGCAGAGGCAATGAGCAACGATCTGCGGGAGTGGACCCAGTGACCGACGATGAATCGCTGCAACAGGCCATCGATGATGGCGGTGAGCCTGCGGCCCTATGACCCGAACTGGCCCGTGCTTTTCGAGGCCGAGCGGCAGCGACTGCTGGCCTTGTTTCCCGACCTGCTGCTGGATGTGCAGCACTTCGGCAGCACCGCTGTCGAGGGCATGAGCGCCAAACCCATCATCGACATCCTGGCCGGTGTGGCCTCGATGGCCGTGGCCGACTCGCTCGTCGACCCGCTGACCCGCAGCGGCTACACGAGCTCGGCCGAGTTCAACGCCACACTGTCGGACCGCCGCTGGCTGATGCGGCATGCGCAGGGCCGCCGGACCCATCACCTGCATCTCGTGGTCCTCGGCGAAGCCGTCTGGCGCCAGCGCCTGCACTTTCGGGATGCGCTGCGGGCCGACCCGAAGCTGGCGGATCGCTACCTCGCGCTGAAAGGCCGGCTGGCGCTGCAGCATGCAGCTGATCGGGAGCTGTACACCCAGGCGAAGGCCGAGTTCGTAGCCGCCGTTTCGGGTGGTGGATGAGCCCAGCCTTCGCACGGAGAATCGCACAGAGCAGGAGCTCCCGCCTCAGGTCCCCGCCTGTCAATGACACCTTCTCAAGCTGCCCACCGATGAAAACGCGTCGACTCGCCACAGGCCTCGCCCTGATGCTGGCCCTCACCTTGTCCGTCAATGCACAAACACTGACGGCACGCACACCACGCGGTGCCACGCTCCAGGTCCAGGCCGACTTCCCTGCTGGCCCCGGGCCGTTCCCGGCTGTGGTGCTCGCCAGCGGCACCGGCTATCACATGGCCCTGCCCGTCCTGGAGCAAAGCGCGCGCCGCCTGAACGTTGCAGGTATCGCGGTCTACCGTTTCAACTGGGCCTACTTCAGCCCCTCCGACGGCAAGCCCGGGCGGCCTTCCGAGGATCTGAGTCTTGAGCTGGAGGACATGGCCAGCGTGCTCGCGCTGGCGCGAGCCGATGCCCGCGTCGACAAAGGCCGGATCTCGGTCGGCGGCAAGTCGATGGGCTCGGTGGTGGCCTGGCGCACCTTGCGCGCCGACCCGGCCCTGCGCAGCGGACTCTTCCTGACGCCCATCTGCAGCCCCCAGGCCAAGGACGAGACCATGCCACACGGAGTGGCCGAGGCCAACTATCCGGGCCTGGCCGAGGAGTCGCGGCCGACGAGCTTCATCGCCGGGGACCGCGATCCGCTGTGTGCACCGGCCTTTCTTTACCGCTTTGCGGCCTTGAATGCCGGTGGCAAGGCGCGTGTCGCGGTGATAGGCGGCGATCACAGTTTCGAGACGCAGGCCAAGGCCACGGCGAAGGGGGCGATCGCTCATGCACGCAACATCGCCGCAGCGGCCCAGGGTGCCGCCGACTTCGTCGCGGAGTTCTCGGTCGATTGATAGGCAAGGCGGGCGCGCCCGCTATTCGTCACCAGGGCACCGCACTTCATCGCACCGATGCCCACCGGCCGGCACAAGCCAGCCACACTGGCCTCCCGCGTTGACCACAGCTTCGCCATGACGACCTCCGCCGCCACTCTGCTGCTGAGCAGCCTCGCCGCTTTCTCCACCACGACGGCGCTGGCCGCCTGCCCGGCCGGCATCTACGGTGACGCGACGCCCGAGCGCGTCGTCGTCACCGACACGCCGCAGGGCGCGACGGCGCAGCGCTATGTCTTTGTCGACGGCCGCCGGGGCGGCGTCGGCGCGGCGGGTGCACTGCTGCGCTGCACGACCGAGGGGCTGCAGGTGCGTAGCGGCGGCGCGGGCGCCGAGGGCTGGCAGATCTGGCCGCGAATCGACTACCGGCAGACGGCCCTGCGCTTCAAGAGCCAGGGTAGCGAGCTCGCCGGCATGCTGATCGAGCCGCCCGATGCCGCCACGACGCGACCGCCGCTGACCGTCCATGTGCATGGCTCGGAGAAGACCGCAGCTGTAGGCTCGGCCTATCCCTATCTGCTGGCCTCGCAGGGCATGTCGGTATTCGTCTACGACAAGCGCGGCACCGGCAGCTCCGAGGGCCAGTACACGCAGAACTTCGAGCTGCTGGCCGAGGACGCAATGGCCGCCGCGGCCGAGGCGCGCCGGCTCGCGGCGGGCCGGTATGGCCGCTTCGGCTATGCCGGCTTCAGCCAGGGCGGCTGGGTCGCGCCGCTGGCCGCGCGGCGCAGCGGCGCCGACTATGTGGTGGTGGGTTTCGGCCTGATGCTCTCGCCGCTAGAGGAGGACCGCGACCAGGTGATGGCCGAGCTGCGTGAAGCCGGCTATGGCCCGGCCACGCTGGCCAAGGCGCGCGAGCTGACCGAGGCCACCGGGGCGCTGGTGGCCTCGCACTTCAGCAGCGGCTATCAGCGGCTGGCGACCTTGAAGCGGCGCTATGCGAAGGAACCCTGGTTGGCCCAGATCAAGGGCGAATTCACCGGCGCGCTGCTGGCCAGCGACGAGGCGACGCTGCGCCGGCTCGGCCCGGCCCTGCACGACAATCTGGGCCTGATCTGGCACTACGACGCGATGCGCGAGCTGCGTGCGCTGCAGGCGCCGCTGCTGTGGATCATGGCCGGGGCCGACCGTGAGGCTCCCGGCGAGGTGACACGCGAGCGCCTGGGCCGGCTCAAGCGCGAGGGCAAGACCATCAATCTCTATCTCTTCCCCGACACCGACCACGGCATGTGGGAGTTCACGCAGGCGGCCGACGGCAGCCGCCACTACACCCAGGTGACCGAGGGCTACTACCGCCTGATCGGCGACTGGGTGATGGGGCGCCGCTCGGCCCCCTATGGCCGTGGCCAGCAGCTGTTCTGAGCCGATGCGAACCCTCGAGACCGAACTGCTGCGCCTGGAGCCGCAAGTCCGGGCCCATGCGCCCGAGATGTTTGCGCTGCTCTGCGACCCGGCCATCTACGCCCACGAGAATGCGCCGCCGAGCTCGCTGGCCTGGCTGAGCGAGCGCTTTGCCTGGCTGGAGAGCCGGCAGTCGGCGGACGGCCAGCAGCTGTGGCTCAACTGGGTGATACGGCTGCGGCCCAGCGAGGAGCTGGCCGGCTATGTGCAGGCCACCGTCTACCCCGACGGCCGCGCCGCCATCGCCTATGAAATGGCCAGCCGCTTCTGGGGCCGTGGCCTGGCCCATGCGGCGGTCAGCCTGATGCTGGACGAGCTGGCCGGGCACTACCGGGTGCAGCTGCTGACGGCCGTGCTGAAGAAACCCAATGTCCGCTCGCTGCGCCTGCTGCAGCGCCTGGGCTTCACGCCCGCCGATGCGGACCTGGGCGCGCTGTGCGGTGTCGAGCCGGACGAATGGGCGATGTGCCGCCCAGCGCCCGGCGCTTCGCGCTGAGGCCCGGCTGCTGACAAATCCAGGCGGGGCCGGGGCGAGAATGCGCCGGCAACAGCAGGACGATGATGATCCAGACCTTTGACGACCATGCCACCCGCCGCGCCCTGGCCTTTGCGCCGCTGATCGCAGCGCTGGAGCGCCTCTTCATCAGCGGCTGCGAGGTGCCACCGCGCCATGTGCACAGCATCGCCGGTGAGCAGGGTCAGGGCTCGCTGACCACGCTGATCATGCCGGCCTGGCTGCCGGGCCGCTACCTGGGCATCAAGACCGTCAATATCGCGCCGGGCAACACGGCGCTGGGCCTGCCCGGCCTGTTCTCCAGCTATCTGCTGTATGACGCCAGCACCGGCCGGCCGCTGGCCAGCATGGCCGGTGACGAGATTACCTCGCGCCGCACCGCCGCCGCCTCGGCACTGGCGGCATCAAGGCTGGCCCGGCCGGATGCGCGCAGCCTGCTGGTGGTCGGCGCCGGCCGGGTGGCCGCCCTGCTGCCCGAGGCCTATCGCGCCGTGCTGCCCACCCTCGAACGGGTGCGGGTCTGGACACGCCGGCCCGAGGCAGCGGCGGCCTTGGCCGGGCAGCTCGGCGCGGGCATCGACATTGAGGCGGTGCCGGACCTGGCCCGCGCGGTGGCCGAGGCCGACATCGTCAGCTGCGCCACCCTCGCCACCGAGCCGCTGATACGCGGCGAATGGCTGCGCCCCGGCAGCCATCTGGACCTGATCGGCAGCTTCACCCCGGCCATGCGCGAGGCCGACGACGCCTGCTTCGCCGGCGCCTCGCTATGGGTCGATACCGACGAGGCGCTGCGCAAGAGCGGCGATCTGTTGCAGCCGCTGGCCAGCGGCGTCATCAGCCCCGACCATGTGCGCGGCGACCTGGCCGCGCTGTGCCGGCTGCGCAGCGGCCGGCACAGCGCCAATGAGCGCACGGTCTTCAAATCGGTCGGCAGCGCGCTGGAAGACCTGGCCGCCGCGATGCTGGTGTACGAACAAGAAGCGCCATGAACCCCATCGATACCGCTCCCCCCAAAGCCGGCCGCCGCGAATGGACCGGCCTGGCCGTGATCGCCCTGCCCTGCCTGGTCTACTCGATGGACCTGACGGTGCTCAATCTGGCCCTGCCCTCGCTCAGCACCGAGCTCAAACCCTCGGCCTCCGAGCTGTTGTGGATCGTCGACATCTACGGCTTCATGGTGGCGGGCTTTCTGATCACCATGGGCACCTTGGGCGACCGCATCGGCCGGCGCAAGCTGCTCTTGATCGGCGCGGCCGCCTTCGGTCTGGCCTCCATCATCGCGGCCTTCTCGAACAGCACCGCGATGCTGATCGCGATGCGGGCTCTGCTGGGCGTGGCCGGCGCGACCTTGGCGCCATCGACCATGTCGCTGATACGCAATATGTTCCACGACCCGCAGGAGCGCCAGTTCGCGATCGGCATCTGGATCGCCAGCTTCTCGGTCGGCGCGGCCGTCGGCCCGCTGGTCGGTGGCGTGCTGCTGCAGTTCTTCTGGTGGGGCTCGGTGTTTCTGGTCGCGGTGCCGGTGATGCTCTTGCTGCTGCTGCTGGGCCCCAGCCTGCTGCCCGAGTATCGCGATCCGGACGCCGGGCCGCTGGACCTGCTCAGTGCGGCGCAGTCGCTGCTGGCCGCGCTGAGCCTGGTGCTGGCGCTGAAGTGGACGGCCGAGCATGGCCCCAGCTGGCCGGCGGCCGCACTGCTGCTGGGCGGGCTGGCCATCGCCTGGGCCTTTGTGCGGCGCCAGCGCCGGCTCAGCTATCCGCTGCTGGACCTGAAGCTGTTCGCGCTGCCGCGCTTTTCGGCCGCGATCACGGCTTACGGCCTGTCCTGCCTGGCGATGATGGGGGTCTATATCTTCATCACCCAGTATCTGCAGCTGGTGCTGGGCCTGGCGCCGCTGCAGGCCGGCCTGGCCACGCTGCCCTGGGCCCTGTCCTTCGTCGCCGGCTCGTTGCTGGCGCCGCGGCTGGCCCGGCACTGGCCACCGGTGGCCGTGGTGGTGTGGAGCCTGGTGGTGGCGGCGCTGGGCTTCGGCCTGGTCGGCCTGGCCAGTGGCGGCCTGCTCTGGCTGATACCGGGCACCATCGTGATGAGCCTGGGACTGGCGCCGGTGTTCACGATAGGCAATGAAATGATCATCAGCTCGGCACCGCCGGAGCGGGCCGGCGCGGCCTCGGCGATCTCGGAAACCGTCTCGGAATTCAGTGCCGCGCTCGGCGTGGCGGTGTTCGGCAGCCTGGGCGGCCTCTATTACCGGGCCCAGCTCGCCGGCGCGCTGCCGGCCGGCCTGTCGGCGCGCGAGGGCGAGGCCAGCCTGGCCACGCTGGGCGGCGCCATCGCGGCGGCCGAGGCCCTGTCCAGCCAGCACGGCGGCCAGGCCGGCGAGCAGCTGCTGGGCGCGGCCCGGGCCGTCTTCACCGAATCGCTGCAGCTCAGCGCGATGGCCGGCGCGCTGCTGGTGCTGGTGGCCAGCGTGCTGGCGGCGCGCATCTTCAGGGGCAGATAGCCCTCAGCCGCCGGCCTTCTTGACCTTGTGGCCGGCCTGCGTGAGCCGGGCCATCACGGTCTCGAGATGGTCGCCCTGGATCTCGATGACGCCGTCCTTGACCGTGCCGCCGGAACCGCAGCTGGCCTTGAGCTGCTTGGCCAGCGTGCTCAGCCCGGCCTCGTCCAGCGCCAGGCCCTTGATCAGGGTCACGCCCTTGCCCTTGCGGCCCTTGGTCTCGCGCGAGACGCGCACGATGCCGTCGCCGGCCGGGATGGGCTTGGTCTTGCTGCAGCGGCAGTCGGCGGCGGCCTGGCGGCAGCTGGGGCAGGTGCGGCCGCTGTCGGTGGAATAGACCAGGCGGCTGTTGCTCGAAGAGGTGCTCATGACTCTTGCTTGGGAGGAAGTTCGGAAGGCGGGGGTTCGGGCGGCGGGGCCTCGCGCAGCACCAGGCCCGGCGCCTGCCACAGCGGCACCCCGGCCTCGCGCAGGTCCTGCAGCACCCGGAACAGCAGGGCGCTGCGCACGCCATAGCTCTGGCGCGGCGAGGCGACGAAGCCGGTGGCATTGAACACCAGCTGGCCCTTGTCGATGCCGTCGAGCTGGACATTGGGTGCCGGCGTGTCCATCACATCATCGTGTTCTTCGAAGGCGCGGCGCAGGATCTCGCTGACCTTGGCGGTGTCGCAGTCCAGCGGCATCGGCAGCTTGATCTGCACCAGGCCGACCGGGTTCTGATGCGTCACATTGCGCACGATCTTGGTGATGAACTCGGAGTTCGGCACGATCACGGTGGAACGGTCGCCCATCTGGATCTCGGTAGCGCGCACATTGATGCGGCGGATATCGCCCTCGAAGCCGGGCCCCGGCCCGCCCAGCACCACCCAGTCACCGACCTTGACCGGCCGCTCGGCCAGGAGGATCAACCCGGACACGAAGTTCGACACCACGGCCTGCAGGCCGAAGCCTATGCCCACCGACAGCGCGCTGGCGATCCAGGCCACCTTCTCCAGCTCCAGGCCGATGGCAGACAGCCCCAGGCCGATGGCCACCACGGTGCCCAGAAAGCTCAGCAAGGTGGTGACCGAGCTGCGCATGCCGGCATCCAGCGAGGTGGTCGGCAGGAAGCGCTCGCTGAGCCAGGACTTCAGCGCCCGCAGCGCCAGCAAGGCCAGCAGGAAGACCAGCAGCGACTGCAGCAGCGCGGTGGGCTTGAGCTGCAGCTCGCCGACGGCGATGCCCTCGCGCAGCTGGTCGGTGCGCTGCAGGAGATCGGCCGGGCTCTCGCCGAACGGCGCCAGTATCAGCACCAGCACCAGCAGCCAGATCGTCAGCCGCAGCGCACCGGAGCCCAGCACGACCGCCTGGTTGCGCAGCGCGCGGCCGGGCCGGGGCCGGGTCTCGCCCAAGGACTCGTCGTCGTCGATCAGCCAGGTGGTGGCGGCATCGTCGATCAGCAGGCTCAGCAGATAGGCGCTCAGCGCCAGCACCGCAATCCAGGTGATCTGGCGCACGACAAAACTGCCCAGCGCGACATAGCCCACCACGATGCCCAGCAAGGCCAGCACCAGAATGCCCCAGACAGCCACCAGGCTCAGCGTCAGCCAGGTCGGTCGCGCGTCATCGGTCGCCTGCTCGGCGTCGGCTTCGGCCATCGCGCGACGGCGCAGCTGCTCGCCGCGATGCACGGTGCGCACCAGCACCGCACCGAGGGCCAGCGCATACGCGCCGTTGACCGCCACCTCGATGGCCAGGCTCAGCGACAGGCCGCCGCTCAGGCGCTGCATGAACCAGCCGACGAAGGTGACCGCACCGATCAGGGTCGGGTACCAGCGCAGGCCCAAGGCCACCGAGTCGGGCAATGGCAGCAGGCGCCAGGAGGGCCGGCGCGGCGTCAGCAGCGCGTGGCCCAGGCCGGCGATATAGGCGGCAAAACATACCGCGCCGACACTGCTGGCCAAGAGCGGGCGCAGCGGGTCGCCGTCGGCCAGGTTCTCGCTCAGGCCCAGGGCCAGCGCATAGGCGGCAACACCTGGCACCAGCATGGCCAGCAGGGTCTGCAGCACCGCGTAAAGCGAGCGCCGCACGCGGCCCGGCGGCGTGCGCTGCGAGGCCAGTTCGGTCAGCCAGCGGCCCAGCCACACGCGCAGCGCCAGTGCCGCCAGCAGCACGCCCGCCAGGGCCAGCCAGCGCGCCCCCGAGCTGCCCGCGACCGCGTCGCTCAGGCGCTGCTTGAACTGCTGCAGCCGCGCGGTATCGCGCGTCAGCCCGCTGCGCAAATCGTTCCAGAAACTCGGCGCCAGCACCGAGTCGGTGCGCTCGAACAGCTCGGCCCGAAAGCGCGCCCGCCGCTGCCCGCCGACCTCGTCGGACAACTGCTCGCTCTCCAGCGCCAGCAGCCGTGCCAGCTTCATCCGGGTGTCCAGCAGCTCGCTACTTTTCTTCAGCGCACGGCGCTGCTCGGCCACATCGCCGGCCTCGCTGCCCTCGGCCGGCACCGGGCCGAGCTCGGCCAGACGCGCCTGCGCGCTGTCGAACTGCGGCGCCTGCTCCAGGGCAATCGCCTCGGCGCGCTGCTGCAGCGTCAGCAGCTGGCGGCGAAAGTCGGCCAGCTCGGCATCGCCCAGCGGCTTGCCGTCACGGACATCGCCCCCCAGTCGCTTGCGGATCTGCTCCAGCTGGGTGCGCGCGCTGTCCAGTGTGGTGTCGACCGTCTCCTGGGCCCAGGCGGCGGCCGCGATCAGCAGCAGCCAGGCCAGCAGCAGTGGGTGCAGGGCGACTCTCATGCGGCCTCTTTGATCGGCGCCCAGCCGAAGAACTCTCGCTCCAGCTGCCCGGGCTCGTTGATCGTGCGCACCCGCCAGTAGGCCTGCTCGGCCTCGGGGTAGCGGCGCTTCAGATAGTTCAGCCATTGCTTGAGCCGGCCGGCCTGATGGCGGGTCTCGACATGGCGGCGAACCTGGCCCCAGAAGACCTCCATCAGCGGCAGCAGCTCAGCCCAGGGCAGCGGCAGCGCTGCAGCGCTGCGTATCGCCAGCGCCAGCCCCGGATCGGCCACCATGCCCCGGCCCACCATCAAGTCCTCGCACCGCGACTGGGCGCGGCAGTTCTCGGCATCAGCGGCGGTCCAGATCTCGCCATTGGCGATCACCGGCACCTGGACCGCGGCACGCACCGCCGCGATGCGGTCCCAGTAGGCCGGCGGCTTGTAGCCATCGGCCTTGGTGCGGGCATGGATCACCAGCTCCTCGGCGCCGGACTCGACCATGGCCAGCGCGCAGTCCAGCGTCTTCGAGTCGTCCAGATAGCCCAGCCGCATCTTGGCCGAGACCGGCAGATGGGCCGGCACGGCGCGGCGCACCGCACCGACGATACGGGCGATCAGCTCGGGCTCGTCCAGCAGCACCGCGCCGCCGCGATGGCGGTTCACGCATTTGGCCGGGCAGCCGAAGTTCAGATCGATGCCCTCCGGGTCCAGCGCCGCCAGCTTGGCCGCGTTCTCGGCCATGCAGACCGCATCGGAGCCCAGCAGCTGCGGCCGCACCGGCACACCGGCGGCGGTCCGGCTGCCATTGAGCAGCTCCGGCACGATGCGGGTGAAGACGCGGTTGGGCATCAGCATGTCGGTGATGCGGATGAACTCGGAGACGCAGCGGTCGATGCCGCCGACGCGGGTCAGCGCGTCTCTGAGCATGTGGTCCAGCAGACCTTCCATCGGTGCAAGAAGAATCACTGGACCAACTCCTGATTCGTCAGCCACAAGCGCAGATCGAACTCCAGCTGCCCGTAGTTCGGCTCCATATGCTGGCACAGCGAATAGAAGGCCTTGTTGTGCTCCAGCTCCTTGATATGGGCCAGTTCGTGGACGACGATCATGCGCAGGAAATCGGCCGGGGCCTCGCGGAACAAGGTGGCGATGCGGATCTCGCGGCGCGTCTTCAGCTTGGCGCCCTGCACGTTCTGCGCGCGGGTATGGGTGCCCAGCGCGTGCTGGATGATCTTGAGCTTGGCGTCATAGCAGACCTTGTTCAGCGGCTCGGCATTGCGCATGAAGCGCTGCTTCAAATCCTGGGTGTAGTCGAACAAGGCCTTGTCGCTGCGCACCTCGTGCGTGTCGGCATAGCGGCGCTGCAGATACTCGCCGAGCTTGCCGGCGGCTATCATGCCCTGCACCTGGGCCTGCAGCTCGGCCGGGTAGCCGGCCAGGTACTTCAACGGCGGGTTCACTGCAGCGCGGGCCTCGCGTAATGCTCGCCGACCCAGCGCTCGAAGCGCTCGCACATCGCGTCCTCACCCTCGCTGCTGTCAGCCAGCAGTTCGGCGCCGTGGACGATGCGTATCGTGGCGTCCAGTGCCGGCAAGCCGGCTGCGGGTTCGCCGCGCGCGCTGGCCGCGGCCATGGCCTGCTGCGCCCGCGCCCAGGCCTCGTCGACCGACTCGTTGCAGGCCTCGGCCAGATAGCGGGCCGAGAAGCCCTCGCCGGTCAGGCGGCGCAGCGTGGCGTCGTGGTCGATGCTGTTGCCGGGCGCCCAGTAGTGCTCGGCCAGCGCCGGGCCGATGGCCGGGTTGTCGGCCAGATAGCCATGCTCGCGCAGGAAGTGGGCGCGGGTCTGGTAGACCGCCATATGGGCCAGCAGATAGCCCTGGTAGGAGGCGGCCGATTCCTGGTTCAGCAGATGCGGAATCGCCAGCAGCGGCCGCGGGCCGGCGGCCACGCCCTGGATGCGCAGCTCGGTGGCGCGGGCCAGCGCCAGCACGGCCTCGGCCGTCAGCGCGGCATCGTCCATCGCATAGAGCGCGGCCTCGAAATAAGGCACGACGGCGATCGCGCGCTCGTCGAAGGCCCGCATCGGCTGCTGGCTGGCGATGCGCTCGCGGATCAGTGCATCGGGGATGGCCTCGCCGGCAGCATTGTGGGCATAGCGCTTGAGCCAGTCGGCATCGTTCAAGAGGCTGTCGCAGAACATCGACTGTGTCTCGGCATAGGCCATCGAGGTGGGCGCGAACTCCTGCGAGAAACAGGGCGAGTTCTGCACCACATTGGCAAAGTGCGCGGCATGGCCGCCCTCGTGGAACAGGGTGTTGATCGCGCGCAGGCCGCTGCCGACCTGGTCGGGCTTGGCCTCGGCGGTGAAATTGATCTGACCGGCCACCCAGCGTCCCGCCTCGTCGACATAGGTCGGGATCGGGCCATGGCAGAAGCCATTCTGGTATTTGCCCTCGCGCGCCAGCAGGTCCAGCTGCATCGTGGCGCCACGATAGCTGATGCCCAGGCGCCGGAAGCTCTGCACCCAGCGGCGCAGCGCCGGGCCGAAGGGCATGTACTCGTCCATGCGCCGCAGCACATCGCCGCCGCTGAAGTAGCGCAGATTCCAGGGCTGCAGCGCCGCTTCGCCATGCGCGGCGACCAGGGCCGCCAGGGCCCGGTCATTGGCGGCCTGGGTGCGGGCGACGAAGTCGTCGAGGATCTCGAACAAGGCCGGCGGCGTCATGCGCTCGTTCTTGCGCAGCTTCAGCTCGAAGTAGTTGGCAAAGCCGAGCGCGCGCGCGAAGCGGTTGCGCAGCCGCACCAGATCCAGGAAGCCATGGTCCAGCACCCAGCGCTCGATCTCGCCATAGGCCTCGTAGGAACTGCGGCGCGCGGCCTCGCTGGGGTTGCTGGCCATATTGGTGGCCAGCATGCTCAGCGTGGCCACCTCGCGCTCGCCGCGCTCGTTCAGATGGGTGGGCGCGAGCTCTTTCTTCTTTGCGAACAGCACGGCCTCGGCCGCGATCAGCTCACGCATCAAGGCCTGGCCCTCGGCCTTGTCGACGATATGGGCCTCGAACAGCGCCAGCCAGCCCCGCAGCCCGTGCAGCAGCGCGTCGCGCGCGGGCCCGGCCGGCTCGGCCTGCACGGCAGCCAGATGGGCGCGCGTCGCGGCAAGCCGCGCCGGGTCGGAGATGAAGTCCTTGTAACGCGCTTCGGCGGCCGCGAAGCCGGCGTGGTCCTCGCTGGTGGCCATATAGGTGGACCAGAACAGGTCTTCCTTGGTCTTGTGGACCCGCAGGTAGTCGCGATTGAGCGCGTCGAAGAATTCTTGGGCTTGCATCATGGGAGGCTCTTGTGGAGACAGCCCCGTATTGTCTCAGGCATCCACCGTGGCCACGGGCTTGGCCGCCGCCTTCGCCCCCAGCACCTCGGAGCTGGTGACCCCCATCGAGACATAGAGGCTGGTCAGCCCGTCCATGCCGATCTCGGCCGGCCGCACCCACTCGGTGGGCAGGAACAGCAGGCCGCCGCCAACCGGCACCGGCGCGGTCGGCACGATCACCGCGACATAGGCGATGCCGTCGATCAGCACCGGCTCGGGATTGGACAGCAGGCCCAGCACCAGGGCCCCGCCCTCGGGCTTGACGCCGCCGAAATGGCACCACACCGGCGCCATCGAGCGCACGCCGGCCTCATCGCGCTTGGACAGCATCTCTATCATGCGCTTGAGCAGGTCGTAGACCGTGCTGATGACCGGGATGCGCGCGATCAGCGCCTCGATACCGGTCTTCAGCCGGCGCTGCAACTGGGTCTCGACCAAGAGGCCCAGCAGATAGATCAGACCCATCGCCAGCGCCAGCCCCAGCAGATAAGCCATGCCCTGGGACTCGATCAGGCCCAGGGTCAGCAGGCCGATACCGTGGCCCAGCCAGCTGTCCGGGCCGATGAAGCTCAAGAGCATTGATCCCACCCAGCCGATCAGGGCCAAGGTGGCCAGCAGCGGCAGCACGGTCAGGAAACCAGTGACGAAGGTGCGCAGCACATGGCGGCGCGCTTCGGTGGCAAAAAAGGTCTTCGGGGTTTCGTTCATGGCGCTCTGACGGTCGGGGAGCAGGCATCATGCCAGCATGACTGCTGCATTCCCGGTCGAGATCCGGCCGCAGGGCTGGCAATTCGATGCCGCGCCCGAACAAACCCTGCTGCTGGCCGCGCTGGAGATGGGCCTGCGCATGCCCCATTCCTGCCGCAACGGGACCTGCCGGGCCTGCATCGCCCGTTTGCTGGACGGGCAGATCGACTACCGCATCGAGTGGCCCGGACTGAGCCGCGAGGAAAAGGCCGAAGGCTGGATCCTGCCCTGCGTGGCATGCGCGCGCAGCGCGCTGACGCTGGAGGCGCCGGCCACCGTCAATCTGTTCGATGCCCCGCTGTAGCGCCGGACTACCCTCTGGTTAACCCTTTGTTCCGCCGATCGAAGCGGCGGCGGCTGGGTCAGCATGGCGGTATTCAAACCCCGCCCCAGCCCCTCCCATGCTCAAACTCAATAATTGGCGCCTGCGCACCCGCGTGCTGGCCGGCTTTGCCCTGGTCATTTTGCTGATGATGGTGGCCTCCACCGTCGGCATCGTGCGGGTCGCGATGCTGAACCAGCGCATCGAGCGCCTGGTCGAGGTCGATATGCAGGCGCTGGACCTGTCGCGTCAATGGGCCGGCATGAGCGAGGGCAGCATCCAGCGCCGCATCGTCTCGATGGCGGTCGATGACGAGGTCTTCGTCAAGGCGCTGACGCGTCGCTCCAAGGAAGTGTCCGAGCGCATCGACAAGGTCCAGGCCGAGCTCGACAAGATCAGCAAGACGCCCGAGGCCGACCGGCTGACCGATGTGATCGCCGAGACGCGCAAGAAATACCAGGCCTCGCGCGAGGACCTGATGAAGCTGAAGAAGGCCGGCGAGAACATCCAGGCCCGCGTCGCGGCCGAGCTGATCCCGGCGATGGAGACCTATCTGGCGGCCATCAACAGCTATGCCGACTACACCCGCGAGGTGCTGCAGACCGCGCGCCGCGAGGCCGAGGCCGAGGCCCAGACCACCCGCCAGCTGGTGACCGGCCTGATGCTGCTGGCCGTGCTGCTGGGCCTGGGCGTGGCGGTGGCCATCACCCGCTCGGTGACCGCACCGCTGGCCCGGGCGCAGAGCCTGACCCGGGCCATCGCCGAGGGCGACCTGACCGCGACCACGCGCGCCGAGGGCAGCGACGAGCTGGCCGAGCTCAATGGCGCGCTACTCCATATGCAGGGCAGCCTGTCGACGACCATCACCGGCGTGCGCCGCGCGGCCGAGCAGGTGCGGCTGGCCTCCACCGAGATCGCCAGCGGCAATCTGGACCTGTCCAACCGCACCGAGCAGGCCGCCAGCAGCCTGGAGCAGACCGGCGCGGCGATGGCCCAGCTGGGCGAAGGCGTCAAGCTCAATGCCGAGGCAGCGCGCCAGGCCGACGGCCTGGCCAAGACAGCCTCGGACGTAGCCGGCCGCGGCGGCGCAATGGTCGAGCAGGTCATCAGCACGATGAGCGAGATCCAGCAATCGTCCAGCAAAATCGCCGACATCATCGGCGTGATCGACGGCATCGCCTTCCAGACCAATATCCTGGCGCTGAATGCGGCCGTTGAAGCAGCCCGCGCCGGCGAGCAGGGCCGCGGCTTCGCGGTGGTGGCCAGCGAGGTGCGCGCGCTGGCACAGCGCAGCGCCCAGGCGGCGCGCGAGATCAAGACCCTGATCTCGGCCTCGGTCGAGCGGGTCGAGGGCGGCAGCCGGCTGGTCGGTGAGACCGGCAGCACGATGCGCGAGGTGGTCGACAGCGTCAAGCGCGTGACCGACATCATCGGCGAGATCTCCAGCTCCAGTGCCAACCAGGCCCTGACCCTGTCCGAGATCGGCCAGGCCGTGCATCAGCTGGACCAGATGACGCAGCAGAACGCCGCGCTGGTCGAGCAGTCGGCCTCGGCCGCCGAGAGCCTGAAGGACCAGGCCGCGCAACTGGTGGACGCGGTGGCCAGTTTCCGGCTGCGCGCCTGAACTGTCCCTGTGAACTGTGGACAAGTCCGTGCACAGCCTGCGCACGCCGGCGCCAAGTGATTGATTTCACAGGCTTTGCGCTAGGCTGCTCAATAAAAGTGCACAGGCATAGGACAATCGCTGGCTTTGCCGGCATCACGGCCCCTCATGCACCGCACGATCTTCACCACGCCTGTCGTCAACACCGCGCTGCGCGCCCTGTCTCTGGCATGGCTGAGGCTGCGCGGCTGGAAACTCGACGGCGCGCTGCCGGCCGAGCAGCCCAAATGCGTGCTGATCGCAGCCCCCCACACCAGCAACTGGGACCTACCCTACACGCTGATGGTGGCGTTCGCGCTGCGCCTGAACATCTACTGGATGGGCAAGCAGCAGATTTTTCGCTGGCCGTTCGGTGGCCTGATGCGCTGGCTGGGCGGTATCGCGGTGAACCGCGAGCAGTCCAGCAATCTGGTCGCGGCCTCGGCCGAGGCGCTGCGCCGGGCCGACGGGCCGGTGCAGCTGATCGTGCCGCCCGAGGGCACGCGCAGCAAGACTCGCTACTGGAAGACCGGCTTCTACTGGATCGCCCACCAGGCCCAGGTGCCCATCGTGATGGCCTATATGGACTACCCGCGCAAGCTCAGCGGCCTCGGGCCGGTATTCACGCCGAGCGGCGATGTCGAGGCCGATATGCGCAAGATCAAGATCTACTACGCCCAGTTCAAGGGCAAGAACTGGCAGCAATTCGACCATGAGTGACGCGCCCAACAAGGATCCGCTGCAAGGCAAGACCCTGGAGATGATCGTCACCGCGCTGGCCGACTATTTCGGCTGGCAGGAGCTCGGTGAGCGCATCGCGATCCGCTGCTTCCAGAGCGATCCCAGCGTGGCCTCCAGCCTGAAGTTCCTGCGCAAGACGCCCTGGGCGCGCGCCAAGGTCGAGAGCCTCTACCTCTTCATGCTGCGCGAGCAGGCCCGCCACCGGCAGGCCTGATGCCGCTTCGGCGGCCTGGATTCAAGCTCGATTCGGCTCGGGCAGCTCGATCTTGACTTCGAGCACCTCGAAGTTGCCCTCGCGCTCCATATGCACCTTGATGTCGTCCGGGTTGATGGAGACGTACTTCGAGATCACCGCGACCAGCTCGCGCTGCAGCTGGGGCAGGTAGTCGGGGCTGGTGCTGCGGCCGTTGCGCTCATGCGCCAGGATCAGCTGCAGCCGCTCCTTGGCGACGCTGGCGGTGTTCTTTTTCTCACCGAGGAAGAAGGACAGGAATCCCATCGTGGCCTCCCTCACTTGCTGCCGAACAGGCGTTTGAAGAAGCCGGGCTTGACCGCCTCGATGAAGCGCATCGGCTTGTCCTCGCCCAGGAAGCGCGCCACCACATCGGCATAGGCCTCGGCCACCTCGCTGCCCTTCATATGGATGGCGGGCAGGCCCTGGTTGGAGGCCTGCAGCACCACCTCGGACTCGGGAATCACGCCGATCAGCGGCGTACGCAGGATCTCGTGTATGTCTTCCAGCGACAGCATCTGGCCGCCCTCGACCCGGCTGGGGTTGTAGCGCGTGATCAGCAGATGCTCCTTGATCGGCTCCTTGCCCTCGATCGCGCGCTTGGTCTTGCTGTTGAGCATGCCCAGGATGCGGTCGGAGTCACGCACGGAGGAGACCTCGGGATTGGTCACGACCAGGGCCTCGTCGGCGAAGTGCATGGCCATCAGCGCGCCGGTCTCGATGCCGGCCGGCGAGTCGCAGATGATGTAGTCGAACTCCATCGCCTTGAGCTCTTCGAGCACGCGCTCGACGCCCTCCTGCTTCAGCGCGTCCTTGTCGCGGGTCTGCGAGGCGGCCAGGATGAAGAGCTTGTCAAGCTGCTTGTCCTTGATCAGGGCCTGGCTCAGCTTGATCTCGTCATTGATGACATTGATCAGGTCATAGACCACGCGGCGCTCGCAACCCATGATCAGGTCGAGATTGCGCAGGCCCACGTCGAAGTCGATCACCACCGTCTTGTAGCCGCGCAGGGCCAGGCCGGTTGCAAAGCTGGCGCTGGTGGTGGTCTTGCCGACCCCACCCTTGCCGGAAGTCACTACGACGATCTTGCTCATCGATTCAAGTCCTTTTCAGTAAAGGGTCAGGTCTTGCCTGGCCCGGAAGATTTTCAACATCCATCACAGCTTCAGCGGCTCCATCACCAGCTTCTCGCCCTCCAGCCGGATCTGCGCCGGCTTGGCGAACACGGTGTCGGGCAGCGGGTTCTCGGTGGTGCGGTAGATGCCGGCGATCGCGATCAGCTCGGCCTCCATACTGGTGGCGAAGATGCGCGCGTCGGTGTTGCCGCGCGCACCGGCGATGGCCTTGCCGCGCAGCGGCGCATAGACATGGATATGACCGTCGGCGATCACCTCGGCGCCATGGTTGACCAGGGCCAGCACGACCAGATCGCCGCCCTTGGCATAGACCTGCTGACCGGAGCGCAGCGGCTTGTCGATCACCAGGGTCTTGACCGCGTCGCCGGGCACCTCGCGCACCACCTCGTGCACGACCTCGCGCACCACTTCCTGCACCACGGTCTCGACCCGCGCTTCGGCGCGCGGCGCCACCGGCTCGGGCTCCGGCGCCTCGGCCAGTCCCAGAGCCAGCGCGCGCGCCAGCAGGCCCGGGCCGGCGCCCACCACGGCCACCGGTTGCATGCGGTACTCGCGCAGCAAGGCCAGCAGGGCGGGCAGATCGATCGCCGGCTCGGCGTCCAGGCTCAGCTGGGCCTGACCCGGCTCGTTGCCGGGCTCGGTCTGGGGCAGCGGCGAGAAATCGATCAGCAGCGGGTCATGGTTGAACACCTCGGGCGTGCCGCCCAGACGCTGGCGCAACTCGGCCGACAGCTGCGTCAGATCGCCGGTCTTCAGCACCAACGTGAGAAGACTCAGGGACGCGCTCTTGAGTTCAAACACCTCATGGGCCCTGGACGCAGGTTTGCCGGCTTTGTTGTTTCCCTCTAGTGCCTGGACCATGAGCAGTGGCTTATCTCTTGTGCAAAAGCGGTGATTTTAGCGGGAGGCGAGGCAGGCCTCTTTCGGGGCACACCCGCAGCCTGCTCAAAAAGCAGGCAGAGCAAGAACAAGACAGGCAAATCAAGCACTTAGCCCGGCTATCGAAGCGGTGTTCACAAACTTGTCCACATCAGCGGTGGACAGCGCATGAGCTATTTCAACATCAGGGCTTGACTTATCCCCAAACACCCAGCACCTCGCGGGTCGCTGCCGGATGCCGGCGCGCATGCTGCACTGCATCTGCGCGTTTCCCCGAAAGCGCGCTAAGCCGTTGATTCATATAGAGCCGTATCGCCTGCTCAAAAAATCGGCAAGCCAAGCGCAAGCGCGGCATATCAAGGGTTTAGCGCCGCTGCACCGATGTTCTCCACAAAGTTATCCACAGAAGAAGTGGATAGCTTCACCAAGCCTTACAAATCAAGACCTTAAGCGTGATCTTTGATGTCGAATTGAGCTTCTGGTGCTAACTGGCATGTCATATATCGTCAACGAAGCGCATACGAGGCGACAGTCCGACGCCCAAGGCCGCAACCCCTGCTGAGGACAAGAAAAATATCGGCAGGCCCTTGACTTATCCCCAATTGTTGCGACTGCGTGACAGCCGCCTGCGTCGCAGTGCAAGCCGGCGAGCAGCACGGCCAAGCCGGGCCAAGTCCTTGATTTGCATACGATGCCGGGCCGCCGCAAGCCACGGCAGCAAGCAGGCATCACCAGCAAATTCAAGCACTTAGCGAAAACAGCCCCGCTTGCCCACAAAGTTATCCACATGGCTGGCGCGAGCCTCAGCGTGGCGGGCGCGATGGGGATCGGCGCTGCGGTTACAGTGGCGACTGGGCTTGCATGTCGCAAGCCACCGAAGGAGTCGGCCTTGGCAACACCCAATTACTCATACGAAAAACGGCAACGCGAGCTGGCAAAGAAACGCAAGAACGAAGAAAAGCGCCAGCGCAAGCTCAGCAGTGGTGCTCAAGGCGGCCAGGATGAGCCCGATGCGGGTGGCGCCGATGCCCCGGCAGCCCCGGCCGACGGCGAGGCCGCCGCCGAGCCCAACAAGGGCTGACCTGGTACTGGCCGCAGGCCGCGCCCAGCCGCGCGGCGCCGGCACCTAAAATCTCGCTCCCGCATGGCAGTCGCCATGCGATGCCGGCCCTGTTTCCCTCTGCCCGTTTTTGCCCGTACTCGCCCGCCATGACCCGCAAGCTCTTCGTCACCACCGCCCTGCCCTACGCGAACGCCAACTTCCATATTGGCCACATCATGGAATACACCCAGGCCGATATCTGGGTGCGCTTCCAGCGCATGCGCGGGCAGGAGGTGCATTTCGTCGGCGCGGACGACGCCCATGGTGCGCCCATCATGATTGCCGCCGAGAAGGCCGGCAAGACGCCGCAGCAGTTCGTGGCCGACATCGCGGCCGGCCGCAAGACCTATCTGGACGGCTTCCACATCAGCTTCGACAACTGGCACTCGACCGATGGCGCGGAGAACCACGAGCTCTCCAAGGAAATCTACAAGGCCTTGCGTGCCAATGAGCTGATCTCGGTGAAGACCATCGAGCAGTTCTTCGACCCCGAGAAGGCGATGTTCCTGCCCGACCGTTTCATCAAGGGTGAGTGCCCGAAGTGCGGCGCCAAGGACCAGTACGGCGACTCCTGCGAGGTCTGCGGCGCGGTCTACACGCCCACCGAGCTGAAGAACCCGTTCTCGGTGCTGACCGGCGCGACGCCGGTGATGAAGAGCTCGGAGCACTACTTCTTCAAGCTCAGCGATCCGCGCTGCATCGAGTTCCTGGAGCAATGGACCCAGACCCCGGGTCGGCTGCAAAGCGAGGTGCTGAACAAGATCAAGGAATGGTTCACCAAGGATGAGGAGGGCAAGGGCGGCCTCGGCGACTGGGACATCAGCCGCGACGCGCCCTACTTCGGCATCGAGATTCCCGATGCGCCGGGCAAGTATTTCTATGTCTGGCTGGACGCGCCGATCGGCTACCTGGCCTCGCTGAAGAACTACTTCGGCAAGCTGGGCCGCGACTTCGACGCCTTCATGGCCGACGAGTCGGTGGAGCAGATCCATTTCATCGGCAAGGACATCACCTATTTCCACACGCTGTTCTGGCCGGCGATGCTTCATTTCAGCGGCCGCAAGACGCCCAACCATGTCTATGTGCATGGCTTCCTGACCGTCAACAACGGCGAGAAGATGAGCAAGAGCCGCGGCACCGGCCTGGACCCGCTGAAGTACCTGAACCTGGGTATGAATGCCGAGTGGCTGCGCTACTACCTGGCTGCCAAGCTCAACGCCAAGGTCGAGGACGTGGACTTCAACCCCGAGGACTTCGTTGCACGCGTCAACAGCGATCTGGTCGGCAAGTACATCAATATCGCCAGCCGCGCGGCCGGCTTCCTGGCCAAGCGCTTTGGCGGCCGGCTTTCGGCCGACCTGGGCGTCGAGGGCCGCGCGCTGCTGGACACGCTGCGCGCCCATGCCGACACCATCGCCGAGCTCTACGAGGAGCGCGAGCTCGGCAAGGCGCTGCGCGAGATCATGCTGCTGGCCGACAAGGTCAACGAGTATGTGGACCAGAACAAGCCCTGGGAGCTGGCCAAGAAGGAAGGCGCCGACGCGGTGCTGCAGGATGTCTGCAGCGTCTGCATCGAAGCCTTCCGTCTGCTGACCATCTATCTGAAGCCGGTGCTGCCGGCGCTGGCCGCCAAGGTCGAGGCCTTCCTGAAGGTCGAGCCGATGCAGTTCGCCGACAGTGCCCGCGCACTCGGTGCCCACCAGATCGGCACTTACGAACATCTGATGCAGCGTGTCGACCCCAAGCTGCTGGAAGCCCTGTTCGAGCCCCCCGCCGCCCCCAAGGTCGTGCCCGGTGGCGAGGACCTGGCCCCCGAGATCAAGATCGACGATTTCACCAAGGTCGATCTGCGCATCGCCAAGATCGTCAAGGCCGAGCATGTCGAGGGTTCGGACAAGCTCTTGCGCCTGACGCTGGACGTCGGCGAGGGTCGCCTGCGCAATGTCTTCTCCGGCATCAAGAGCGCTTACAAGCCGGAAGACCTCGAAGGCAAGCTGACCGTGATGGTCGCCAACCTGGCCCCGCGCAAGATGAAGTTCGGCATCAGCGAAGGCATGGTGCTGGCCGCCAGCCACGCCGACGAGAAGGCCCACCCCGGCATCTTTGTGCTGGAGCCCTTCCCCGGCGCCCAACCCGGCATGCGGGTGCGCTGAACCACGGGCGGCCGACATCACACGATGCCGCCGCTGCACCGCTTTCACCCGCGCGCACTGAGCGCGCTGCGCGCCTACAGCCGCCAGCGCTTCATCGCCGACCTCGGCGCCGGCATCACGGTAGGCATCGTCGCGCTGCCGCTGGCCATTGCCTTCGCGATCGCCTCGGGCGTCAAGCCCGAGCAGGGCCTGGTCACCGCCATCATCGCGGGCTTTCTGATCTCGGCCCTGGGCGGCTCGAATGTGCAGATCGGCGGGCCGGCCGGCGCCTTTATCGTGATCGTCTACGGCATCGTGCAGCGCTACGGCCTGGCCAATCTGCTGATCGCCACCGTGCTGGCCGGCGGCCTGCTGGTGCTGATGGGCCTGCTGCGCCTGGGCGCGTTGGTGCGCTACATCCCGGTGTCCATCGTGATCGGCTTCACCAACGGCATCGCGGTGCTGATCGCGCTGTCGCAGCTGAAGGATCTGCTGGGGCTGGACATCGCGCAGATGCCGGCCGACCTCTTCGGCCAGCTCGACACGATGAGCCGCCATCTGCACAGCTTCAACCCCTGGGCCCTGCTGCTGGGCCTGGGCTGCATGGGCGTGGTGCTGCTGTGGCCCAAGACCTACCAGATGCAGCGCGGCCATGGCCCCTGGCGCCAGCGCCTGTACCGGATGATGGCCCAGCTGCCGGGCACGGTGATCGCGCTGGTCGGCGCGACGCTGCTGGCCCAGGGCCTGAGCCTGCCGCTGGAGACCATAGGCAGCCGCTTTGGCGGCATCCCGCAAAGCCTGCCCGGCTTTGCCCTGCCCGAGTTCAGCTGGAGCAGTGCCAAGCAGCTCTTCATCCCCACCGTGACGATCGCCCTGCTCGGCGCGATCGAGTCGCTGCTGTGCGCCCGGGTGGCCGACAATATGACGGCATTGCCCCGCCACGACCCGAACCAGGAGCTGATGGCCCAGGGTGTGGCCAATATGGTCGTGCCCTTTTTCGGCGGCATCCCGGCCACCGGCACGATCGCCCGCACCGTCACCAATGTGCGTGCCGGCGGCAACAGCCCGGTCTCCGGCATGGTGCATGCCGCCACCCTGCTGCTGATCGTGCTGCTGGCCGCGCCGCTGGCCGAATACGTGCCGCTGGCGGCGCTGGCCGGCATCCTGCTGGTGGTGGCCTGGAATATGGGCGAGTGGCATGAGTTCGCGCGGCTGCGCCGCTTCAGCCTGCCCTACCGCACCATTCTGCTCGGCACCTTTGTGCTGACCGTGGTGTTCGATCTGACGGTGGCGGTCGAGGTCGGCCTGGTGCTGGCCTGCCTGTTCTTCATCTACCGGATGAGCACGCTGTTTCGCGTCGAGCGGCTGAGCAGCGAGATCGCCGGCACCCAGCTGATGCGGGTCTATGGCGCGCTGTTCTTCGGCGCGGTCGGCAAGGTCGAGGGCCTGGCCGAGTCCCTGCCGGCCGGCTGCCACACCCTGGTGCTGGACCTGCATCAGCTGATCTCGATCGACACCTCGGGGCTGGACGCGCTGGTCCAGCTGCAGCGCACACTGGCACGGCAGGGCCAACGCCTGGTGCTGTGCGGTCTCAACGAGCAGCCGGCCAGCCTGATTGCACGCGGCGGGCTGGCCGAGGCGCTGGGGCCGGACGGCATTCATGCCGATTTGACCGCCTGGCGCGGCGCCTGCCGGCAAGCGGGCCTGTAAAATCACCTTTTTTGCAGCCGATAGCGCCCCGCCATGCCCCTGTTCTGGAAGCCTTACAAGTCCGAAGTCAGCAGCTTCATCGATGAGCTGAAGGCCAAGAAGCCGACGCTGGAACAAGAACAGCGCGCCGGCCGTGCCCTGCTGTGGGACAAGCCGGTGGACCGCCAGGCCCAGGCCGATTTCCGCGCCGCCAAGATCGCCCAGCAGCCTTACGTCTACCAGACCAAGGGCGACTGAAACCCCGCCCGTCCAGGAGCGCCGGCTTGAGCGACACGCCGCTGCCCCCCCTGCCGGCCGAGCCGGCCGCCGCCGCGACGCCGCTGACGGTGGACGGCGTCGCCGTGGCCCGCCTCTACGGCGAGCCGTTGTTCCAGATGCCGCTGGACCTCTACATCCCGCCGGATGCGCTGGAGGTATTTCTCGAGGCCTTCCAGGGTCCGCTGGACCTGCTGCTCTACCTGATCAGGCGACAGAACTTCAACATCCTCGACATCCCGCTGGCCGATGTGACGCGCCAGTACCTCAGCTATGTCGACCAGCTGCGCAAGAGCAATCTGGAGCTGGCCAGCGAATATCTGCTGATGGCGGCGATGCTGATCGAGATCAAGTCGCGCATGCTCTTGCCGCCCAAGAAGACCGAGGACGGCGCCGAGCCTGAAGACCCGCGCGCCGAACTGGTGCGGCGCCTGCTGGAGTACGAGCGCATCAAGCTGGCCGCCGCCCAGCTGGACGCGCTGCCGGTGCTGGGGCGCGACTTCCTGCGTGCGCAGGTGCATATCGAGCAGTCGCTACAGCCGCGCTTTCCCGATGTCGAGCCCAATGATCTGCGCGAGGCCTGGCTGGACATCCTCAAGCGCGCGAAGCTGAACCAGCACCACCGCATCACCCGCGAACAGCTGTCGGTGCGCGAGCATATGAGCATCGTGCTGCGCCGGCTGCAGGGCCAGCGCTTCGTCGAGTTCGAGCAGCTGTTCGAAGTCAGCCGCGGGCCGCAGGTGCTGGTCGTGACCTTTATCGCGCTGCTGGAACTGGCACGCGAGCGCCTGCTGGAGATCACGCAGGCCGAGGCCTTCGCGCCCATCTATGTGCGCCTGGCCTACTCACCGAGTGTGGCCGAGCCGCTGCCCGAGCCGCTGTTCGAGACCGATCAGGCCTGAGCGGCGCGCCAGGTTGAAAAGTGCGCCTCGGGCTGGCGCTGCATCATCTGCCCCACCGCCAGCACCGCCTGGGTGCGTGAGCTGACCCCCAAGGCCTTCAGCACGGCGGCCACATGGTCCTTGATCGTCTCGACCGAGACGCCCAGCTCGCGGGCGATGATCTTGTTGGGCTTGCCTTGCAGCAGCAGGGCCAGCACATCGGTCTGGCGCGGCGTCAGCGACAGGCCTTCGAGCCCGCCGGTGGTCTGGTAGGCCGACTCGCTGGCGGCCTGCTGGATCTGCTGCATGCGCTGCTGGGCCGGTGCCGGCTCGGGGGCGGAGGACATCTCATTGCCCAGGCTCATCGGCGGCACATAGATGCCACCCGACATCACCAGACGCAGCGCCTGCGACAGCATCTCGGTACTGCTGCGCTTGGGCACAAAGCCCATCGCGCCCTGGTCGATCGAGCGGATCACATCGCTGGCGCGGTCCGAGGCCGAGATCACCACCACCGGCAGGGCCGGGTAGGCGGCGCGGAACTCTTCCAGCAGATCGAAGCCGCTGGCGTCGCCCAGTTGCAGGTCCAGCAGCACCAGATCGAAATCATCCTGCTGTTTCAGGGTCAGCCGGGCAGCGGCGGCGCTGTCGGCGCCGACCACCTGGACATCGTCACCCAAACCTTCGATGACGGTCTGCAGGGCCGACAGGATCAGCGGGTGATCATCAATGAGCAGTACTTTCATGCTCGGCCCTTTCTTCTCGATGCCTCAAACTTGGCGAAATGCTTAGCGGTATGCATGGTGTTGGGGCTGGATCATAGGCAAGTGCCTTGGGCTTGGGCACAACCCTCATGGGGGATATCGTTGTCACGCCAGTTCGCAATGCGGACAAATCAGCGGTAGCGTCGCGTCAGCGACTCCGCCACGCAGACCGGCTTGGCCAAGCCCTCGCCTTCGACGCTGACCTGCACCGCCAGCTGGGCCCCGCCCTCGATGGGCTCGTAGGACAGCAGCGTGAAACGCGCCCGCAAGCGGCTGCCCACCGGCACCGGCGCCGGAAAACGCACTTTGTTAAGGCCGTAGTTGATGCCCATGCGGCTGTCTGCCACGCGAAAGCCGCTGTCGAAAAAGGCCGGCAGCAGGCTCAGCGTCAGGAAACCATGGGCGATGGGCGCGCCGAACGGCCCGGCCGCCGCCCGGGCGGGGTCGGTATGTATCCATTGCTGGTCGTCGGTGGCATCGGCAAAGCGCTGGATCCGGGCCTGGTCGACCTCGATCCAGTCGCTCAGGCCGATTTCCTGCCCCTGCAGGCCGGCCAGATCGGCCAGGCGTTCGAAAGTCCGCATCGTCTAGTGGTCCAGCCAGTCTCCCAGCGCCTGCCATTGCGCCAGATCGCGCTCGACCCGGCTGGGAGCGACGTCCCACAGGGTCAGACCGCGGGCCGCCAGTTGCACATAGTTCTGGGTGTCGCGCAGCATGCCCAGCACCGGCAGCGCCAGCCCCTGCACAAACTGCTGCAGTTGCTGGGCCGACAGCGTGCCCTCGCGCGCGCGCATGCCCACCAAGGCCAGCTGCGGGCTCTTGCCGCCCGACTGCGCGCGCAGATCTTGCAGGGTCTGCAGGAATCCGTATGTCGCCTGGATGTCAAAAAGGCTGGGTTGCAGCGGAATCAGCAGCTTGTCGGCCAAAGCGTAGAGCGAAGCGAGCTTCTTGCCATGCAGGCCGGCCGGCGTGTCCAGCACCACATGGCTGACGCCCTTGGGCGGCTTCAGCAGGCCCTTGGCTTCGACATCCCAGCTCTGGATGAGCGGCAGCTGCGCCGCTCGCAGCGCCAGCCACTGGCGCGCCGACTGCTGGCTGTCGACATCGCCCAGCATCACCGCATGCCCTTGGCGGGCGTAGTAGCCGGCAATATTGCTGGCCAGTGTGCTTTTTCCGACGCCCCCCTTGGGGTTGGCGACCAGGATCACGGGCATGAAGTCTCCTGAGCAATCACGGGGAAACCATCGTAGCCGCGCCGCGCCGCGCACCGCAATGCGGGTGAACAGCGACAATAGCGCGATGTTTGCCCCCTCCCAAATCGAGGTGCGCCGCTTTTTCTGCGCCACCTACCGCAAGCTGCGCGACGGTGCGCCGCTGATCCCGATGGAAGCCATTGCCGCGCAGTGGATTGACGAGCATCCCGAGTACCACGCCGAGCTGGCGGACGAGGAAACCGCCGTCAACACCGTCTACACGGTGGAAGAAGGTAGGACCAACCCTTTTTTGCATCTCTCGATGCACCTGACCATCACCGAGCAGCAGTCGATCGACCAGCCCACCGGCATCTGTCAGGCCATCGCGCTGCTGGCGGCCAAGCGCCAATCGATGCACGAGGCCCAGCATGCCGCGATGGACTGCCTGGGCGAGATGATCTGGGCCTCGCAGCGCAGCGGCCTGCCGCCCGATGGCCATGCCTATCTGGAATGCGTACGCAAGAAAGCCACCTCTTGAGGTGGCTTTGGCAGCTGGGATGAGCTCGGGTCAGGCCTGGTAGGACCCGCCCCCCAGCGACTTGCGCTCGTTCTTGCCCAAGGCCGAGTACAGGCCACTGGCCTCGCCCGGCATCAGCACATCGATGGCACGGTCCAGTGCGGCGGTGGCGCGTGCCAGCGACTCGCGCTGCGCGGCGACCCGGCCGCCGGCCTGCACCAGACGATGGCGCAGATTGGGCGGCACCTGGCCGCTGCGGGCGGCTTCGCTGAACATCGCGATCGCCTCGGCCAGGGCCTGGTGCAGCGCGCTGGCATGCAGCTCGATCGCCTGGCTGTCGCGCCGCAGCAAGGCCTCGCCCAGCAGATTCAGGCAGCCTTCGACGGCCAGCAAGGGCTGCTCCAGCGCCTGGCCCAAGGCCGCGTCTGGCAAGCTCGTCATTTCAGAAGTGGGCAAGGCGTGCATAGCGGTACCCGCCGCAAGGCGTTGATATTCGGTCAGCAAAAACAGTCAAGCAGCGCCGGCTCGCGCCGGCCGCCGCTCAGTGAGGCGCCACTCGGCTCAGCATTTCCTGGGCATTGGCTATCAGTTTGTCGGCCACCGCCTCGGCATTGATGCCGAACTTGCCTTCGGTGATGGCCTGGGAAATCCGTCCGACCTTCTCGGCGTCGAAGCTGCCTTCCTCGGACACACCGGCGAGCAAGGCGCTGGCATTGCTTGACAAGGCGATCTTGGCGCTGGCTTCCGGCGTCTTGCCGCCGGCGGCCTCGGCCGTCTTGGCGCGGCCGGCGTCAGCGGCGGCGGGCCTATCCGTGCCGGCCGTCACTGGCGCCATCGTTTCTGGGCTGTTACCGATTTTCATGCTGCTCTCCATAGCTCAGGGCATCGCCCGAAGCTGTCCAGGTTTTTCGGTGTATCGACCCTTCCCGGCGGGACTTTAGGACTATCGCGAAACTGCGGGGCCAAACGCCCCCCTGTGCCTGCCTCATAGCAGCACCTCCACACGACGCTCACCGACGGCGCGGCCGGTCACGGTACGGCCATTCTCGAAACGGATCCTGACATCCTGGCCTTCCAGGCCCGGCTCCATGGCCTGGCCTTCGCTGGCGATCGCATAACCGGCACCGCTGGCCAGCACCTGCACGCGCTCGCCGGCGGCAAACCAGCGCCGCTGTTTCAGATCCGTGCTGCGCACCGCCTCACCGACCACCAGGGGTCGTTGCAGGCTGCGCCCGTCGAGCAGGCTGGCGTCGGTGAAGACCTGGCCGGACTCGGCAGCTATATCAATGTCGGCCGCTTGCAGCTGGGCTTGAGACAAGACCGTGCCGGCCGGCAAGGCGGTGGTGGCCACCAGCACCCGGGCATAGACCTGCACCTGAACCGGTAGGCTGACATTCCAGCGCGCCTGGCCATCGACACAGCGCAGGCCGATGCGGCTGCGCCCCCACATCTTCATGCCGCTGGGCAGATAGGGCTGGACCTGGGCGCAAGGCGCCAGCCGCAGCCGCGCGTCGAGCTGGCCCAGCTGCACCTCGATGCGCGCCTCGGGCGGCGCGCCGGCCTGGGCACCGGCCAGCGCCAGCGCCTGGACCCGGCTCAGCAGCTCGGGGCTCAGGCTGGAAGGCGTCTGCGCCGCCCCACCCGTCGCGGCCAGGCACAGCGCAAGCCCAGCGCCGAGGGCGCGGGTGCGGCTGGCCACGAGGGCAGCGGGAAGGCAGGCTTGTTGGAGCATGGGGCGACTGTAGGCCCGCGCCGCCGACTCCTGAGGGTCGAAATGCGCAGCAAAGCCCGCTCTATTCCCGCTAATGTTTTTCGACCTGCCCAACACAATCCATCTCAACTGCCCGGACTGCCACCGAGGTCCCCATCATGATCAACCGACTGACCGACACGCTGAACTTCCAGACCCAGGCCCTGAGCCTGCGGTCGGAGCGCCAGCGCCAGCTCGCCAGCAATATCGCCAATGCCGACACCCCGGGCTACCAGGCCCGGGACATGGACTTTGCGCGGGCGCTGCGCGAAGCGACCGGCTCCAGCGCGGTGCCCGGCGCGATGGCGACCACCAGCAAGAGTCATATGGCGCCGCTGGCCGGCGCCCGCGCCGACGGCAACAAGCTCTATTCCACCGCCGCCCAGACCAATCTGGACAGCAACTCGGTCGACATGGACCGCGAACGCGCCAACTTCGCCGACAACGCGGTGAAGTACGAGGCCACGCTGCGCTTCATCAATGGCAGCGTGCGCACCACGATGGACGCGATGAAGTCGCACAACGCGGCCTGATCCACAGGAGAAGCCCATGTCGATGTTCCAGATCTTCAGCGTCTCCGGCAGCGCGGTCAGCGCGCAAAGCCAGCGCCTCAACATCGTCGCCAGCAATCTGGCCAATGCCGACACCGTGGCCGGCCCAGACGGCCAGGCCTACAAGGCGCGCCAGGTGGTGTTCCAGACCGCGCTGATGGGCGCCGGCGAGAACCTCGGCGCCGCCGGCGTGCGGGTGGCCCAGATCAGCGAAGACCAGACCGAGGGCCGGCGCGTGCACGACCCCAAACACCCCAAGGCCGACGCCGAGGGCTATGTGACCTACAGCAACGTCAACACGGTGGAAGAGATGGTCAACATGATCTCGGCCTCGCGTTCCTATCAAAACAATATCGAGGTGATGAGCACGGCCAAGAGCCTGCTGCTCAAGACCTTGCAACTGGGCCAGGGCTGAGCCCGGGCCGGGAGGACTCCTGATGGACGTCGCAACGCTCAACAAGCTCAACGGTGGCAGCGGCACCGCCTCGGCCACCAAGAACGCGGCCGATACCCAGGACCGCTTCCTGAAGCTGCTGGTCGCGCAAATGCAGAACCAGGACCCGATGAACCCGATGGACAACGCGCAGGTGACCAGCCAGATGGCGCAGATCCAGACGGTCACCGGCGTGCAGGGTCTGAACACCACGATCCAGGGCCTGACCTCGCAGTTCACCCAGCTGCAGGCGCTGCAATCGGTGGCCCTGGTCGGCCACGATGTGGCGCTGGCCAGCAACAATCTGGTGATCAGCAAGGGCGCCGATGGCGTCGCCACCGGCAAGGGCTCCTACGACCTGACCGGCGCCGCCGACAAGGTCAAGCTCGAGGTGCTGAGCCCGGCCGGCCTGGTGGTCGACACGGTGGAGCTCGGCGCCCAGAGCGCGGGCCTGCACAAATTCACCTGGCCGGCCGACAAGGCGGTCGGTTACGACAGCCTGAATTTCCGCATCACCGCCAGCCGCGGCACGGCCCAGGTCGCCTCGACGCCCTACGCCACCGACAAGGTGGTCGCCGTCAGCACCAATGGCGCCAAGCTGCAGGTCAAGCTCGAAGGCATGGGCATCGTCGACTACAGCCTGATCAAGATGGTCGACTGACGACCGCCCTCCCGATACCGATACCGCACAGTTTCAAGGAAAAGCATCATGGGCTTCCAACAAGGTCTCTCCGGTCTGAATGCCTCGAGCAAGAACCTCGATGTCATCGGCAACAACATCGCCAATGCCAACACCTATGGCACCAAGTCCTCGCGGGCCGAGTTCTCCGATATGTATGCCACCGCGCTGAACGGTGCCGGCGCCAACAATGTGGGCATCGGCGTGCAGCTGGCGGCCGTGGCCCAGCAGTTCACCCAGGGCAATATCTCGATCACCGAGAACCCGATGGACCTGGCAATCAACGGTGGCGGCTTCTTCCAGCTCAGCGACGGCAAGAGCCCGGTGGTCTACAGCCGCAACGGCCAGTTCAAGGTCGACCGCGAAGGCTTCATCGTCAACAACGACAAGCTCAAGCTGCTCGGCTACCCGGCCGACGGTACCGGCGTGATCCAGCCGGGCCTGGCCCAGCCGCTGCAGCTGCCCACCAAGGGCATCGAGCCGCAGACCACGGCCAATATCAAGATGGAGTTCAATCTGGACTCGCGCGCCAAGCCGACCGCGCCCTACACCCTGTCCGACCCGGCCGACCCGAACTCCAAGGTCGACGGCCTGGGCGTCAAGCTCAAGGACCCGACCACCTACAACAACGCCACCTCGCTGACCGTCTATGACCAGAAGGGCCAGCCGGTCGCGGTGACGCTGTACTACCAGCGCGCCCACAACCCCGATGCCAGCGGCAACACGGTCTGGAACGTCTATGTGACGGCCAATGGCGAGCCGGTCAGCGTCGCCGCCGACGGCTCCGACATCACCGCGCCCAACAAGAACGAGCCGCCGCTGCCCTACACCCAGCTGACCTTCCCGCCGACCGGCGGCAGCCCGGTGTTCCCGCCACCCGGCACCCTGCTGGATCTGCGCATTCCGGCCGGCACCAACTCGGCCGGCGCGCCGACCCTGCCCATCCCCTTCGACCCCGCCGGTCCGGCGATCCGCTTCGATGTGCTGGGCGCCACCGAGAACGGCTCCAGCTTCGCCGTCACCGATCTGACCCAGGACGGCTATGCGCCGGGCCAGCTGACCGGCATCGTGGTCGAGGAAACCGGCGTCGTCACCGCCCGCTACTCGAACGGCGAATCCAAGCCGGCCGGCCAGCTGGAGCTGGCCAACTTCCGCAATATGCAGGGCCTGCAGCCGCTGGGCGGCAATATCTGGGCCCGCACCAACACCTCGGGCGACCCGGTGGTGGGCACGCCCGGCGACGGCAATATGGGCGCGCTGCAGCCCGGCGCACTGGAAGAGTCGAATGTGGACCTGACCGCCGAGCTGGTGAATATGGTGACCGCGCAGCGCACCTACCAGGCCAATGCCCAGACCATCAAGACCCAGGACCAGGTGCTGCAGACCCTGGTGAACCTGCGCTAATCCCCGACTAGCCCCCGACTGAGGCCAGACCATGGACCGCATGATTTACCTGTCGATGGCCGGCGCGAAGGCGTCGATGCAGCGCCAGGATGTGCTGGCCAACAATCTGGCCAATGTCTCGACCAATGGCTTTCGCGCCGAGCTGCAGGCCTTCCGGGCCGTGCCGGTGCGCGGCGACGGCGCCAGCACCCGCGCCTACGCACTGGAAACCACGATAGGCCACAGCGACCAGCCCGGCGTCATCAACACCACCGGCCGCAATCTGGACGTGGCGATGCAAGGCAATGCCTGGCTCGCCGTGCAGGGCCTGGACGGCACCGAGGCCTACACCCGGGCCGGTGCCATCGATGTCAATGCCGAAGGCCTGCTGGTGCTGCGCAACGGCCTGCAGGTGCTCGGCGACGGCGGGCCCATCACGGTGCCGCCGGACAGCGGCGTGCAGATCGGCGGCGACGGCACCGTCACCGCCAAGCTGCCGACCGGCAACCCGATCAATATCGGCCGGCTCAAGCTGGTCACGCCCGAGGCACCGCTGACGCGCGGCAGCGACGGCCTGTTCCGCGCCGCCGATGGCGACCTGCCGGCCGACCCGAATGCCCGGCTGCAGGACGGCGCGCTGGAAGGCAGCAATGTCAGCCCGGTCGAGACCATGGTCAGCATGATCGCTGCGGCCCGCCAGTTCGAGCAGCAGATGAAGCTCCTGCAGATCGCCCAGACCCAGGGCCAGCAATCCGCCAAGCTGCTTGGCACGACTCAATAAGGACGCGCGCCATGATCCGCTCACTCTGGATTGCCAAGACCGGGATGGAAGCCCAGCAAATGCAGCTGGACACCATCTCGCACAACCTCTCCAACGTCGCCACCAACGGCTTCAAGCGCTCGCATGCGGTGTTCGAGGATCTGATCTATCAGAACCTGCGCCAGACCGGTGCCAACACCACCGAGCAGACCGTGCTGCCGACCGGCCTGCAGGTGGGCCTGGGCGTGCGCCCGGTGGCCACCTCGCGCAACTTCAGCCAGGGCAATCTGCAGCAGACCAGCAACAACCTGGACCTGGCGATCAAGGGCAATGGCTTCTTCCAGATCCAGATGCCCGACGGCACGACCAACTACACCCGCGACGGCAGCTTCCAGCTCGACGCCAACGGTCAGATCGTCACCAACAACGGCTACACGGTGCTGCCCGGCATCACCGTGCCCAACAACGCCCAGACCCTGACGATCGGCCAGGACGGCACCGTCAGCGTCACGGTGCCGGGCAATCCGCAGCCGCAAACCCTGGGGCAGATCCAGGTGGCCAATTTCGTCAATCCGGCCGGCCTGGACCCCAAGGGCCAGAACCTGTTCGCCGAAACCGCCTCCTCCGGCACGCCCAATGCCGGCGCCCCCAATGCCAACGGCCTGGGCGCGCTGCAGCAGGGTTTTGTCGAGACCTCCAACGTCAATGTGGTGGAGGAGCTGGTGCAGATGATCCAGACCCAGCGCGCCTACGAGCTGAACTCCAAGGCGGTGCAGACCTCGGATCAGATGCTGCAAAAGCTCACCCAGATCTAAGGCCCGGGAGATCCACCATGCGCATGCCATTGATCTCGCCGATCTCTTCCCTGGCCATCGCCCTGCTGCTGGGCGGCTGCGCCAGCCTGCAACAGCCGCGCGTCGAGCTGCAAAGCACCCCGGTGGTGCAGCTGCCGCTGCTGCCGCCCGCTGCGGCGGCCAATGGCGCGATCTACCAGTCGGCCAGCTACCGACCGCTGTTCGAGGACCACCGCGCCCGCCTGGTCGGCGACACGGTCACGATACAGATCGTCGAGCGCATCAGCGCCAGCCAGAGCTCCAGCAGCGCGCTGGACAAGAGCGGCAGCCTGACGGGCGCCATCACCGCCCTGCCCGCGATCAACCCCGGCTCGCTGGGCCGCGCCACCGTCGGTGCCAGCTCGGCCAACACCTCGGCCGGCAAGGGCAGCAACCAGAACACCAATGAATTCAGCGGCAGCATCACGGCCGTGGTCACCGGCGTGCTGCCCAACGGCCACCTGATGATCACCGGCGAGAAGCAGATCGGCGTCAACAACAACGTCGACGTGCTGCGTTTTTCCGGCCAGGTCGACCCGCGCGCCATCCAGCAGGGCAATAGCGTGTCCTCGGCGGCGGTGGCCAATGTGCGCATCGAGCAGCGCGGCCGGGGCGCAACCGACCAAGCGCACGGAATAGGCTGGTTGTCACGCTTCTTTTTAAGCCTTTCACCGACTTAAGTTTGCCCAGAATCGGTCGCATAAGTCTTTGATGCGACCGCCATGCAAACCCTCTTCCTGACCCCCTTCAAGCCGCTGCTCGCGCTGCTGCCATTGCTGATGGCTGCGCTGCTGGTTGGCCCGGCCGAGGCGGCCCGCATCAAGGAAGTGGCCGCCGTGGCCGGCGTGCGCAGCAATCCATTGAGTGGCTACGGACTTGTCGTCGGTCTGGACGGCACCGGCGACCAGACCACCCAAGCCCCCTTCACCGGCCAGAGCCTGGCCGCGATGCTGCAGCAGTTCGGCGTGATCCTGCCGCCGGGCGTGACCATGCAGCCCCGCAATATCGCCGCCGTGATGGTGACCGCCCAGCTGCCGGCTTTCGCCCAACCGGGCCAGCCACTGGACATCGCGGTCTCCTCGATCGGCAATTCCAAGAGCCTGCGCGGCGGCACGCTGATCGCCACGCCCTTGCGCGGCGCCGATGGCCAGGTCTATGCGATCGCCCAGGGCAATCTGGTGGTCGGCGGCGCCGGCGCCTCGGCCGGCGGCTCCAAGGTGCAGATCAATCATCTGAGTGCCGGCCGCATCCCGGGCGGCGCCCTGGTCGAGCGTTCGGTGCCGACCGCGCTGCAGACCGGCGACTTCATCCAGCTCGACCTGAACGCGATCGACTACACCACCGCCCGCGCGGTGGCCGCCGCGATCAACCGCGCCAAGGGCCCGGGCACCGCCCAGGCCCTTGACGGCCGGGTCGTGCGCGTGCGCGCCCCCAGCAATCCGGATGAGCGCGTCAGCTTCCTGGCCGATATGGAAAACCTGCCGCTGGATCTGGCCGTGCCGGCCGCCCGCGTCGTCATCAATGCCCGCACCGGTTCGGTCGTGATGAACCAGGCCGTCACGCTGGCCGCCTGTGCGGTGGCCCATGGCAATCTGTCGGTCACGATCAGCTCGACCCCGGTGATCAGCCAGCCCAACGCCCTGTCGGGCGGCCAGACCGTGGTGGCCCAGAAGACCGATATCGCGATCAACCAGGCCCCCGGCGCGCTGATTCAGCTGCCGGCCGGGGCCCAGCTGTCCGAGGTGGTGAAGGCGCTGAACGCGCTGGGCGCCACGCCCCAGGATCTGCTGGCGATTTTGCAAGCGATGAAGAGCGCCGGCGCGATCACCGCCGAGCTGGAGGTGATTTGAGATGTCTTTCAATCCCCTGCCCCTGAGCACCCGCAGCAGCGCCGGTTCGGTCAGCGACAACCGCAGCATCGAGTCGCTGCGCGCGGCCGCCGCGCGCGACCCCAAGGCCAGCATCCGCGAGACCGCCAAGCAGTTCGAATCGCTGTTCATGCAGGAAGTGATGAAGAGCATGCGCGCCTCGACGCTGTCCTCGGGCATGCTGGAGAACTCGGCCACCCAGCTGGGCACCGAGATGCTGGACACCCAGTTCGCCGGCAAGATGACCGGTCTGCCCGGCGGCCTGACCGACGCGATCACGCGCCAGCTGCAGCGCCAGATGGGCGTGGCCGCCGAGCCCGCCAAGCCGCTGCAGCCGCTGCCGGCGCTGGCCAAGAAGAACATCGCCCCCCATGTGCAGGGCTTCATCCAGAAGCACGATGACGCCGCCAAGGCCGCCGAGCAGCAGACCGGCATCCCGGCCAGCTTCATGATCGCCCAGGCCGCCCACGAATCGGGCTGGGGCAAGCGCGAGATCACCGGCAAGGACGGCACGCCGTCCTTCAACGTCTTCGGCATCAAGGCCACCGCCGGCTGGACCGGCAAGGTCGCCGAGGTGCAAACTACCGAATACATCAACGGCAAGCCGCAGAAGGTGATGGCCAAGTTCCGCGCCTACGACAGCTACGAGGACTCGTTCAAGGACTATGCACGCCTGATCGGCACCAACGCCCGCTACAAGGATGTGGTCGCCAAGGCCGACACTGCCGAAGGTTTCGCTCGCGGCCTGCAGAAGGCCGGCTACGCCACCGATCCCGACTACGCCAGCAAGCTGGCCCGTGTCATCAACACCACCGTGCGCGTGCAGCGCGCGCTGGCCTGATGCGCCTACCAGCGTAAGAAGAGAGTCAAGCCATGGGAACCTCCGCACTGTTATCGCTGGGCATGCGCGCCATGTTCGCCAACCAGGCCGCGCTGCAGACCATTGGCCAGAACATCGCCAATGCCAACACGCCCGGCTACTCGCGCCAGAGCGTCACGCTGACCACCCCCGAAGGCCAGTTCACCGGCTCGGGCTACTTCGGCAAGGGCGTCAATGTCCAGACCGTCACGCGCGCCCACAACGAGTTCCTCAGCAAGGAGGCGGCCGGCAGCAAGTCGGTGGCCTTCATGGACGCCACCCACGCCACCCAGCTGATCCAGCTGGAGAAGCTCTTCCCCCCGGGCGAGCGCGGTCTGGGTCAGGCCGCCAACCAGTTCCTCAATGCGATGGTCGACGTCTCCAGCCGGCCCTCCGATCTGTCGGCCCGCCAGGTGGTGCTGGGCCGGGCCAATGAGCTGGCCTCGCGCTTCGCCAGCACCGGCCAGCAGCTGGCCGATCTGCAGGCCGGCGTGGTCAGCGATCTGCGTGCCAATGTCGATGTCGTCAACCAGCTCAGCAAGCAGATCGCGGCGGCCAATGACCAGATCGCCCGCGCCAACGGCTCGGGCCACACCTCCAACGACCTGCTCGACAAGCGCGACCAGCTGATCTCCGAGCTGAGCCAGTATGTCAAGCTCAGCACCCTGCCCTCCAGCGACGGCACCGTCGGCGTCTTCATCGGCGGCGGCCAGCGCCTGGTGCTGGGCTCGCAGGCCCAGGATCTGTCGCTGACGCCCGATCCCTATGACGGCTCGCGCGTGCAGCTGAGCATCGACGAGGCCAACGGCGCCCGCGTGCTGGACGAGAGCAGCCTGACCGGCGGCTCGCTGAGCGCCTTGCTGAAGTACCAGAACAAGGATTTGCAGGACGCCCGCAACCTGGTCGGCCAGATGGCCGTCGCGATGGCCGAGCGCGTCAACGGCCAGCAGAAGCTGGGCCTGGATCTGTCCGGCACGGCCGGCTCCAATATCTTCTCCTACGCCCAGCCACGCGCGCTGCCCTCGAACACCAATGCCCGCAATCCGGACGGCAGCTTCGCCTCGACGCTGAGCCTGTCGATCAAGGACGCGACCCTGCTGCGTGCCGAGTCCTATGTGCTGAAGGCCGACCCCGGTGGTGCGCCCGGCCAGTATGTGATGACGACCCGGCCGGGTGGCACCAGCGTCAGCCTCAGCGACACCCAGATCGAGCAGCAGTACGGCTTCACGATCACCGCCGGCGGTGCGCCGATGGGCCCGAACGACAGCTTCCTGCTGGAGCCGGTGGCTCAGGCCGCCGTGACGATGAAGCGCGAACTCGATGCCCCCAGCGGCATCGCCGCCGCCTCGCCGATCACCGCCGTGACCGGCACCACCAATACCGGCACCGCGACGATCGCCTCGCTGTCGGTGGCCAACAGCAATTTCGCGCCGGCCCAGTATCCGGTGGCCATCGTGTTCCAGGGCGTCAACAACACGGACCCGAGCAAGCCGCCGGGCGTCGACTATGTGATGACGATGAACGACGGCACCATTGTCAACGGCACCTGGTATCCGGGCGAGGCGATGGGCAACTACCCGCTGCCGGCCGGCGACTTCGGCTTCCGTCTCGCGCTCAACGGCGTGCCCAAGGCCGGCGACACCGTCAATATCGACCCCACCAAGTCGGTCGCCACCAACAACGGCAATGCCCAGGCCTTCCTCGGCCTGCAGAAAGAGGCCTTCATCGGCCGCGGCCAGAACGGCGTCGGCGCGACGCTGACCGACGCCTATGCCACCGCGATGTCCGATATCGGCTCGCGCGTGCAGGGCGCGGCCTATCTGTCCGAAGTCTCCACCAGCGTGGCCAGCAATGCCGAGTCGGTGCGCAGCAGCCAGGCCGGCGTCAACCTCGATGAGGAAGCCGCGCGGCTGATGCAGTACCAGCAGGGCTACCAGGCCGCCGCCAAAGTGCTGCAGGCCGGCCAGACCATTTTTGACGAGTTGCTCAGGATCGCGGCGCGCTGAAGCGCGCCCCGCCCCCTCTAGCCGTCCCTTTCGGAGAATCCAGCATGCGCGTCAGTACCGCCAATATGTTCGACAGCAGCATCTCGACGCTGCAGCGGCGCCAGCAAAGCATGCAGGAGAGCCAGCAGAAGCTGACCTCGGGCAAGCGCATCGAGTACGCCAGCGACGACCCCACCGGCGCGGCCCGCGCCGAGCGCGCGCTGTCCTCGATCGAGCGGGTCGATGCCAACCAGCGGGCGCTGGAGGCCAGCCGCAACAATATGTCGCTGGGCGAGTCGGCGCTGGGCGATGCCAACGAGATCCTGCAGCAGATCCGCGAGGCCATGGTGGCCGCCGGCAATGCCACCTATAGCGATCCCGAGCGCGAAGGCCTGGCCAAGAAGATCACCGGGCTGCGCGACCAGCTGCTGTCGATCGCCAACCGCCCCGACGGCTCGGGCGGATTTGTCTTCGCCGGTCAGGGCGCCGAGGGCGCGCCCTTCATCGACGCGCCCGGCGGCGTGACTTACATCGGCACGCCCGGTTCGGTGCAAAGCGGCAATCTGGAACAGTACGCGCTGAGCATCGACGGCCGCATGGCCTGGGAGCAGGCCCGCAGCGGCAATGGCAGCTTCGTCACCGCGGTGCAGCCCAATACCATTGACCCCACCAACCCGCCGGCCAAGAGCTGGATCGATGCCGGCCGCGTCAGCAACCCGGCCCTGCTGACCGGCGCCAGCTACCAGGTCCAGGTCAGCGGCAGCGGCGCCACGGCCACCTACTCGGTGCTGGACATCACCAATGGCACGACCGTCGCCACCGGCCCCTTCGCCTCGGGCAAGACCATAGACTTCGAGGGCATCAGCGTGACGCTGACCGGCCAGGCCGCCGATGGCGATATGTTCAGCATCGAGCCGTCTGCGGTCGGCCTGGGCGTGTTCGATGTGCTGGATGGCACCATCGCCGAGTTGCGCACGCCGCTGCGCGGCGATACGCAGATCGCCCAGACCAATGCGATGCGGCTGCGCGACCTCGACTCGGTGATCGGCAATATGCAGAACATGCGCACCGAAGTCGGTGAGCGCCTGAACAATCTGGACGGCAGCCAGTCGCGCATGAGCTCGCTGAAACTCTATAACCAGACCGAGCAGTCGGCCGCCGAGGACCTGGACATGATCCAGGGCATTTCCGATTTCCAGAACCAGCAAGCCGGCTACGATGCGGCCCTGAAGACCTATGCCTCGGTGCAGCGCATGTCGCTGTTCCAGTATCTCAATCTCTGAGCCTCGATGACCACCAACTCCCACAGCATTCTCGGCAGCCTGGCCCTCGGCTACGCCCCCATGATCGACCGGCAGCGCATGGTCACCGCGACCCGGCTGACCGTCTTCCCGCTGCGCCCCGATGCCCGGCTCGATGCCGGCGAGCTGCTGGCCGCCGTGGCCGAGGCCTGGCCCGCCGATGGCGGCCCGGCCGTGCTCAATGTGCTCAGCGAAAGCCTCTTGCAAGGCCTGCTGGCCAGCCCGCCCAGCGCCAATCTGATGCTGGAGCTGCCGGCCTTCATGGCCACCGACCCGGCCCATGCCGAGGCCTTGCTGGCGCTGAAGAAGAACGGCAACACCCTGCTGCTCAAAGGCCGGCCGCTCAACGACTTGCCCGCCGAGCTGCAGGCCTGCTTCAAATACGTGGCTCTCGATCTGGAGGACCAGCGCAGCAACCCGGCCCCGGTCGGCGCACTGCCCAAGCTGATCTCGGGCCTGCGCGGCGCCGAGGATGTCGAGGCCGGCTTCGCCAGCGGTGCCGTCGGCGTGCTGGGCTGGCCGCTGGCGGGCGCCTATGACGCGCCGGCCGGCAGCGCCAAGACCGAGATCCAGGCCGATCTGCAGGTCATCGTCCAGCTGATGAGCCAGGTCGACCAGGGCGAGGACATCGACAAGATGGAAGCCACGCTCAAGCGCGACCCCAGCCTGGCCTTCAAGCTCTTGCGCTATATGAACTCGGCGGCCTTCGGCCTGCCGGTCGAGGTGTCCTCGTTCCGCCACGCCATCATGCTGCTGGGCTTTGCCCGCCTGAAGCGCTGGCTGGCCCTGCTGCTGACGACGGCCAGCAAGGACCACAGCATGCGTCCGGTGATGTACGGCGCGCTGCGCCGCGGCCTGCTGCTGGAGGAGCTGTCCAAGGGCATGGGCGATGCCGAGGCGCGCGACGAAATGTTCATCTGCGGCCTGTTCTCGCTGCTGGACCATATGCTCAAGCAGCCCTTCTCGCGCCTGCTGCAGTCGATCCCGGTGCCCGAGCGCGTGCGCCAGGCCCTGGTCGAGCAGACCGGCCCCTACAAGCCCTATCTGGATCTGGTGCAGGCGATCGAGTCCGAGTCGGTGTTCGATTACCGCCACGCCGCCGAGCAGCTGATGCTGGGCGCCGAGGAGATCAACCACGCGCTGCTGCGCGCGCTGGCCAAGGCCCGCCAGCTGGAGTGAGCGGCAGGCCTCGCTACACTGCGGGCGCCATGCCCACCTCACCCGCCCAGCTCTCGCTGCTGCCCCAGGACCTGGCCGCCTTGCGCGGCCTGATGGGCTTGCTCAGCGACCCGGTGCTGGTGCTGGACGCCGGGCTGTGCGTGCTGGAGGCCAACACGCCGGCCCAGCAACACCTCGATGTCGTGATCGGCCATGGCCTGCAGGCCAGCCTGGGCGGCCGCCTGCACGACTGGCTGCGGCTGGCCAGCGCGGCCCAGGCGCAGGGCCGCCGCGCCCCGCCGACCCCGGCCCTGGCCCTGAACGGCGGCGGCCGCGCCCATCTGAGCCTGCTGGCGCTGCAGGCCGAGGAGGAGGATCCGGCCCGCTGGCTGCTGCACGCCCGGGTGCAGCAGGCCGTGGTGCCTATCAGCCCGCCGGTCAAGGCGCTGAAACGCCCGGCGACGGCCGCGCCGGCCGCCGATCCGCCGGGCACCGAGATCGGCGCGGCCTGGGCCCGCGAGCTGGTGCATATCTTCTGGTCCTCGCCCTTCCCGGCCTATCTGCTCGACGGCCAGCAGCGCCTGCAGGCCGCCAATGCGGCCTTTGCCGAGCTGTGCGGCCGCCAGCCCTCGGCCCTGCAAGGTCTGCCGCTGGCCGAGCTGCTGGCGCCGGGCGACCGCGCCGGCCTGCGCCCGGCGCGGCCGAACCGGGCCCTGGCCCGCTCGCTGGCGCGCGCGGTGGCCATGCCGGACGAATTCAGGCTGATCGACGGCAGCGGCCGCGAACGCTGGATGCGCTGCACCCAGCACCGGCTCAGCGCCGCCGACGCCCCCGAGCTGAGCCTGAATGTGCTGCAGGACCGCACCGCCGAGCAGGCCGCCCGCGAGCAGGCCGAACGCGCCCAGACCGAGATGGAACAATGGTTCGAACTGAGCCCGCTGCCCATGGTGCTGTTCGACGAGAGCGGCCTGCTCTTGCGCGCCAACAGCGCCTTTGCCGAGCTGAGCCTGGCCAACCCGGCCAGCCTGCACGAGGCCGCGCCGGCGCTGCAGCAGCTGCTGGCCTGGAGCGCCGGCCGCCCGCTGCCCGAGCTGCTGCAGGCCCAGCAGACCCTGCAGACCCAGGCCGTGCTGATCGACCCCTCGGGCCGCACGCGCTGGATGCAGGGCCGGCTGCGGCCGCTGAGCTGGTCGGCCACGCAGGCGCAGCGCCGCTTCATGGCGGTGCTGGAGGACCGCAGCCTGGAGCAGGAGCGCGACCTGGCCCACCAGCAGCTCGACGCCCTGATGGACACCGCCGGCGTCGGCCTGGCCACCTTCCAGCAGGATGCCGGCTGGCTGCGCCCGCGCAGCGGCGGCGGCAGCGGTGAGGGCAGCAAGCGCAACAGCCTGGCCGGCCTGCAGGGCGTGGGCCGCGACATCGTCGAGCCCGATTCGCTGCCCGAGTTCGAGCGCCTGCAACGCGCGCTGAAGACCGGCGACCGGGTCGAGGTGCGCTATGCGGTGCGCCATCCCGAGCTGGGCCGGCGCTGGCTGCTGACCCGGGTCGAGCCCGGCAAACTGGCCTCGGGTCAGCGCACCACCTCGGTCGTGACCCTGGACGTGACGGCCCAGCAGCAGGCCGAGCGGCGCAACGAACAACTGCTGCGCGAGCTCTCCACCATCATGGACAGCTCGGGTGTCGGCATGGCCTATCTGCGCGGCGCCCAGCTGCTGCGCTGCAATGGCGGCTTCGAGCAGATGCTGGGCCTGGACAGCGGCACCGCGCCGGGCACGCCGGTGGCGCGCCTGTTCGCGGCCCTGCCCAGCCTGGCCGAGCAGGTGCAGGATGCGCTGTCGGCGCTGGACGCCAGCCAGAGCTTCGAGGCCGAGTTCGTCCAGGTCGGTTCGGACCGCTGGCTGTCGCTGAGCCTGCGCAAGGTGCAGGGCCCGGCCGACGAGGCTGTGGCGGTCATCAGCGACATCAGCCGGCTCAAGGCCCAGCAGGCCGAGCTGGAAACCCTGGTGCAGGACCGCGAGCTGATGTTCAGCCTGTCCGATGTCGGCATGGCCATCCTGCGCCAGGGCAAGATCGCCCGCGCCAACGAGGCGCTGGCCAGCATGAGCGGCTACCGCATCGGCGAGCTCAACGGCCTGGACCACCGCGAGCTGTTCGACTCCGAATTCGACTACGAGCGCCAGAACCAGGCGATGCGCCAGGCGCTGGCCAGCAGCGGCCAATGGCGCGGCGAGCGGCGCCTGCGCCGGCGCGACGGTGCGGGCCTGTGGATGCAGGTCAGCAAGCGGGTGATGCGGCCCGGCGCGCCGGACGAGGGCCTGATCGCGACCTATGTCAACGTCGACGACCGCTGGCGCGCCCAGCAGTCACTGATGCTGCAGACCGAGCGCGAGCGCGCGGTGCTGGACTCGGTGCTGGTGGGCATCGTCACCGTCGGCCGTGGCGGCATCGAGTGGATGAACCGCTCGGCGCGGCGCATGTTCGGCGGCGATCTGGTCGCCTTTGCCGGCCAGCCGATGAGCATGGTGGCAACTCCTGACCCCGATCACCCCTTCCGCCAGACCCATTACCTCGACGAGCTGACCGAGGGCCAGGCCGAGACCTTCGAGTGCCGGCTGAAGGCGCGCGACGGGCGCGAGTTCTGGGTGGTCGGCAATGCGGTCGTGACCGGCGCCGAGCACAGCGGCCGCCAGCTGACCTATGCGCTGCTGGACATCGAGCGGCGCCGCCAGGCCGAGGCCCAGACCCTGCAGGCCCAGGTCTCGCTGCGCCGCATCATCGAGGCCGCGCCGCTGGCCATCAGCCTGCACGACGCCAAGACCCTGGCGGTCGAGCAGATCAACCAGGCGGCTGCCGCGCTGGCCGGCCGCAGCGAGGCCGAGCTGATCGGCGCCAGCCCCGAGATGATGTTCGGCGCCGATCAGGGCGCCATCATCCGCGGCGATATGGAGGCGGCGCTGCGCGTCGACGATGTGACGCAGCGCGAGTACCGCATCAGCCTGCGCGGCGAGTCGCGCGTCTGGGACGCCCGCTATCTGCACCTGGCCGATGTGGCCGATGCCGCTGGCCTCAGCGAGCCCGAGCAGCTGCTGCTGGTGGCCAGCGACGTGACCGAGCACCGCGCGGCCGAGGAGGCGCGCCTGGCCGCTGCGATCGCGCAGCGCGAGCTGCTGGTGCGCGAGGTGCATCACCGCATCAAGAACAATCTGCAAGGCGTGGCCGGCCTGCTGCAGCAGATCGCCTCGCGCCGCCCCGAGGTGGCGGGCGTGATCAGCGAGGCAGTCGGCCAGGTGCAGGCGATCGCCCAGGTCTACGGCCTGCAGGTCGGCTCGACCGGGCCCTTGCGCGTGCGCAAGGTGGTCGAGGCCATCATCGGCTCGGTGCAGCGCATGTCGGGACGCACGATCGCGCTCAGCATCGAAGGACCGCTGGCCGAGGACGTGCATCGCTGGGCCCTGCCCGAGGCCGAGTCGATCCCGATCGCCCTGACCCTCAACGAGCTGCTCAGCAATGCGATCAAGCACGGCAGCCAGCAGGCCCTGCATTGCGCGCTGGTCTGCCAGGCCGACCGGGTTAGCCTGCGCATCGTCAACGAGGGCCATCTGCCCGAGGGCTTCAAGCTGGCCAATGTGCCCGGCGGCGTGTCCGGCCTGGGCCTGGTGCGGGCCCTGCTGCCGCGGCGCAGCGCCAAGCTGAGCCTGGAGCAGGCGGGCGATCAGGTGGTCTGTCAGGTCGATCTGCTGCCGCCCAGTGTCAACCTGATGGCGCCTTTGTGAGTTGAGTGACAATGCGTCAAACAGCGCGGTGCGCGGGCGGGGGGACTTCCTGGTGAGTTCGAAGGGCAAGATTCTTGTGGTCGATGATGACCGGCTGGTGCTGGCCACCTTGACCCATGGCTTGGCGCAGGCCGGCTACGAGGTCATCGACGCCGACAACGGCGACGACGCCATCCTGCTGGCCCGCGAGCACCGCCCTGACCTGGCCCTGCTGGACATCCGCATGGAAGGCATGAGCGGCTTCGATGTCGCCGCCTATCTGCGCGAATACCTGCAGCTGCCCTTCATGTTCCTGTCGGCCTTTGCCGACGAAGAGACGGTGGCCAAGGTCAAGGCGCTGGGCGCGGTGGCCTATCTGGTCAAGCCGCTGGACATCCATCAGATCGTGCCGGCCGTCGAGGCCGCGTTCGCGAACCGGCCCGAGCGCAGTGCCGCGCCGCTGCGCCCGCTGCTGCCGCTCGAATCGGTGCTGGAGCAGGTCGTGCCGCTGGCGGTGGGCGTGCTAATGCACCGCTACTCGCTGTCGCGCCAGGAGGCGCTGGTGCGCCTGCAGAAGCTGGCCGACTCAGAAGGCCGCGCGCTGGCCGATTCGGCGCTGCGCCTGATCGAGGCGGTCGAGCTGCTGGCGCTGCCGGGACGCTGAACGCTGAACGCTCAGCGTGCCAAGGTGAAGTAGAAGCGCGCGCCCTGGCCGACCTCGGACTCGGCCCAGATCTCGCCGCCATGGCGGTGCACGATGCGGCGCACCGAGGCCAGGCCGACGCCGGTGCCCTGGAAATCGCTGGCGCTGTGCAGGCGCTGGAACACGCCGAACAGGCGCTCGGCGAAACGCATATCGAAGCCGGCGCCGTTGTCGGCCACCATATAGACCAGCTCGCCGCCCTGCTGCTGGCGCTCGAAGCTGATCTCGGTGTGCTCGCATTTGCCGCTGTACTTCCAGGCATTGCTGAGCAGGTTCTCCAGCACCATGCGCAGCAGGGTCGGATCGCCCTGCACCAGCAGATCGGGCTGAATGCGCACCAGCGCGCGGCGCTCCGGCGCGGCCCGGCGCAGCTCCTCCACCACCAGCGCGGCCAGCTGCGACAGATTGACCGGCTGGCGCTGCAGCGGCTGGGCCGCCAGCTGGGTCAGCGACAGCAGCGCATCGATCATGCTGTTCATGCGCGTGGCCGCGCCCATCACCCGGTCCAGATGGTCGTTGCCGATGCGGTCCAGCAGGCGGCCGTAGTCCTCCTTCAGGATGCGGGCAAAGCCCTCGACCACCCGCAGCGGCGCACGCAGATCATGCGAGACCGTATAGCTGAACGATTCATGCTCGGCCCGCGCGACCTCGGCCGCCTCGACCGCCAGGGTGGCCGGCACGGTGTCCAGCGCGCCCTGCGGCCACAGGCTCAGCAGGCTCATGCCGGCATGACCTGGCACCGGCGACAGGCACAGCCACCAGGGCCCGCAGGCCAGGCCGGTGGCCGCGCCGGGCGCCAGCGCGGTCTCGCGGATCTCGGCCGGCAGGCCGTCCAAACAGGCCAGCCAGGGCTGGCCGCGCAGCTGCTCGGCCGGCCGACCCATCAGCTGCGCCGCCGCCGCATTCAGGTCCGCCAGCTGCGGGCTCTGGCCGGCCGGTCCGCGCAGCAGCCAGGCCGGGCCCGGCAGCGATTGAATCCAGCCGGTGTCGAACACCTCGCGCGGCGCCGGCGCGGCCAGCAGGCCGGCGGCCTGCTGGTCCTGCAGTACCGGTGAACTTAGCGGCGAGTTCTGCGGCGAGCCCAGCGGTCGCGCCGTGCCGATATGCCCGGCAAACCGGCCCTGCCCATCCAGGCAGACTTGGGCTCGCAAGAGCCAGCGACCCGAGAACTGCGCCGCCGCGCCACTCTCCAGGCGCGCGCTGACCTCGACATCGTTGAACGGCGCCTCCTCCTGCAGACGCTGCAGCAGGCTGGCATGGCCCTCGCCTTCGGTCAGCGCGAAACGCTCCCACAGGGTTTCGGTCGCGGCCGCACCGACCCAGCTGGAGGCCGGCGCCGCCTGCGGCGCGCGCCAGCGCACAAGATGGTGCTGCGCATCGGTCTGCCACTGCCAGTCGCTCTGCAGCTGCGAGAGCAGCTGGGCCTGGCTGCGCGCCTCGCGCAGCACCTCGCCCAGGCGCTGGCGGGTCAGGCGCACACCGATATGCCAGCCCAAGGCCGCCACCGTGAGCAGCAGCAGGCCCAGAGCCAGCGCGCCGCCGAGCAGCAGCCAGGACTGGCCGTTGCTCGACGCATCGGGCCAGGCCAGCCAGGCCAGCAGCAGCGCCGCCAGCGCGGCGGCACCCATCCATGGCCAGCGGCGCGAGGCGGAGCGAGCGTCACTGAGGCTGTTCATGCGCTGCATTGTATGTAGGCGCCCGAGGGGCAAGATCGCCGCCAAACAACACTCAAGTCTGTCCGTCCCGGGCCGATATCCGAGGCAGGATCAGTCGAGCCTTGCCCCGCGCTGCCTCCCCCGACAGCAGTGCGCCCCCCATGACAGCCAGCATGAAACCGCCGCCGCCCCACCATGACCTTGCTTGAGGCCGACACCGACGACGTCGACGCACAACCGGGCTGGCCCTCGCTGCTGCCAGCGGGCGATGTCCAGGCCCTGACCGACCAACTGCCCATAGGCCTGCTGGTGCTGGAGACCGGCCAGGGCCGGCTGCTGCACATCAACCGCGAGGCCGAGCGCCTGCTGGGGCTGCGGCGCGGCCAGGTGCTGGGGCGGCCCGCCGCACAGGCGCTGCCGGCCGCGCTGGCCGAGCTGTGCCAGGCACCGCGCTGGCGCGCGCTGGAGAACGGCCACCATGCGCCGCGCGAGGGCCTGCGCCTGAACACGCCGCTGGGCCCGCGCTGGCTGCAGCTGCAGCGCAGCCTGATCGCCTGGTCGGGGCTGCGCCGGCCGGCCGGCGTGCTGAGCCTGCAGGACGGCAGCCAGCAGCGCCAGCTCGAGCGCGCGCTGCAGGAGAGCGACACGCGCTTTCGCGAGGTCACCGAGGCCGTCAGCGAATGCCTGTTCGTCACGACGCCGGACTGGGACCGGCTGCACTTCAGCTCGCCGCTGCTGCTGGACCTCTTGGGGCTCAGCACGGTGGACCTCAGCCAGGGCCCGCGGCTGTTCGAGCCGCGCATCCATCCCGAGGACCGGCCCCTGTATGCGCGCCGCCTGCTGGCCCAGGCCCAGGGCGAGGCCAGCGATATGGTGCTTCGCATCCAGCATCCGGCCAAGGGCCTGCGCTGGCTGCGGCTGCGCTGCCGCCCGCAGCGCCACCCCAACGGCCAGGACCTGGTCTACGGCATCCTGGCCGACATCAGCGACGAGCATCAGCGCCATCGCGAGCTGGCCCAGGCGCGCGATCAGGCCGAGGCCGCCAGCCTGGCCAAGAGCGAGTTCATGGCCAATATGAGCCACGAGATCCGCACGCCGCTCAACGGCATGCTGGGCATGACCGAGCTGCTGCTGGGCACCGAGCTGAGGCCGGCCCAGCGCGTCTATGCCGATGCGGCGCTGCGCTCGGGTCAGGACCTCCTGCGCCTGGTCGACGGCGTGCTGGACTTCGCCAGCGCCCAGGCCGGCCGGCTCGACATCGACAGCCTGCCCTTCGACCCGGCCCAGCTGGCGCGCGACTGCCTGCAGCCCTTCGAGGCCCAGGCCACTGCCAAGGGCCTGCGGCTGAGCCTGGAAAAGCACCTGCAAGAGCCGGCCGGGCTGCCGGCCCAGGTGCTCGGCGATGCCGGCCGGATCCGCCAGGTGCTCGACGAGTTGCTGGTCAACGCGCTCAAGTTCACCAGCAGCGGCTGGGTGACGCTGGACCTGGCGCTGCGGGACGGGCGGCTGTGCTGGAGCGTCAGCGACTCCGGCGTCGGCATGAGCGCGGCCGCCCTGCCGGCCATGCTCAAGCCCTTCACCCAGGCCGATGCCAGCCTGGCCCGCCCGCATGGCGGCACCGGCCTGGGCCTGGCGATGGCCGCCGAGCTGGCCCGGCTGATGGGGGCCGAGCTGCTGGCCGACAGCAGCCCCGGCCTGGGTTCGCGCTTCACGCTGAGCCTGCCGCTGCGGCTGCCGCCGGACACCAGCGGCCGGCCCGGCGCGCTGGTGCTGGTGGTCGAGGACAACCCGGTCAACCAGCAGGTCAGCGCCGAGATGCTGGCCCGGCTGGGCTGCCGGGTGCGGGTCTGCGCCGATGCGGCCAGCGGCCTGCAAGCCTTGTGCGAACAGCGATTCGACCTGGTGATGATGGACATCCACATGCCCGGCATGGACGGCATGCAGGCCCTGAGCCTGTTTCGGCGCGGCGCCAGCGAGAATCACGCCTTCGTCAGTCCGTCCGACACCCCGGTGGTCGCGGTCACCGCCAATGCGCTCGAAGGCGATGAGCAGAAGCTGCGCCACCATGGTTTTGATGACTATTTGCCCAAACCCTTCCGACTCGGCCAGTTGCAGGACATGCTGGTCCGCCGTCTCCCGATTGACAATAGGGTCCAGCAGGACGCCGCGCCGACCGAGCCCAAGGACCCACTGATGCCGCGCGATGGAAGCACCATGTCTACTCAGAGCCCCGCCACTCCCGCCACTCCCGCCACGCCCGTCCTCGACCCGCAGGCCATCGCCCGCCTGCGCGAGCTCGACCCCGGCGGCGGCAACAAGCTGCTGGAGCGCGTCATCGCCGCCTTCATGAAGTCGCTGGAGCGGCTGCTGCCCGAGCTGGGCCAGGCGCGCGCCAACGGCGGCCTCGATCTGGCGGCGGTGCGCCATGTCACGCACACCCTAAAATCATCCTCGGCCAGTCTCGGGGCGCTCAAGCTCTCCAAGCTCTGTGCCGATATCGAAACCATGGCGCGCAACGGTCAAACAGAAGGTTTGGACATCTTGCTGGACGGCATGCATGATGAAGTGGCGCGTGTGCGTGGGGCTTTGAACGAGTTATTGGCGAACCCTTGATGAATGCCGTGAGTCAAAACCTGGATGATGACCTGCCCGAGCAGCCGCGTGTGCTGCTGGTGGACGACGACGAGGTCAATCTCTTGCTGACCGCCATCGCCTTGCGCGAGCGCGGCTTTGACATCACCGAGGCCACCGGCGGCGAGGACGCGCTGCGCATGATGGCCGAGTGGAGCCCCGACGTGATCGTGCTCGACGCGATGATGCCCGAGCTCGACGGCTTCGACACCTGCCGCCGCCTGCGCGAGATGCCGGGCTTCGAGTCGACCCCGGTGCTGATGCTGACCGGCCTGGACGATGAGGCCTCGATCAACCGCGCCTACCAGGTCGGCGCCACCGATTTCTTCGTCAAGTCGCCGCAGTGGAGCCTGCTGGCCGGCCGGCTGCGCTATCTCCTGCGCAGCTCGCGCACCCGCATCGAGCTGGAGCGCAGCAAGGCGCGCCTGGCGCGCGCGCAAGACCTGGCACGCATGGGCAGCTTCGAGTGGCACCGCGGCTCGGGCGGCTTTGTGCTGGCGGCCGAGGCGCTGCGGGTGTTCGGCCTGGGCAATCACGAGGCGCTGGACTTCATCGGCGCGATGCGCATGGTGCCGCGCGAGGAGCGCAAGCTCTTCCTGCACCTGCTGCGCGATGTGATCGCGCACAACTCGGTGCTGGTGACCGATCTGTCGGTCACGCTGCTGGACGGGCGCCAGCGCGTCATCCATATCGAGGCCGAGCCCGAGTTCAACGAGCATGGCAATGCCAGCGGCTATACCGGCGTGCTGCAGGACGTGACCGACCGCCGCATGGCCGAGGACCGGATCCGCCAGCTCGCCAATTTCGACGCGCTGACCGGCCTGCCGAACCGCCGCCAGCTGATCTGGCGCACCGAGCGCGCGATCGAGCAGGCGCGCCGCATGGGCCATGAGGTGGGCCTGCTGCTGATCGATCTGGACCGCTTCAAGGTCATCAACGACACCCTCGGACACGCCGCCGGCGACGAGCTGCTGATCGAGGTCGGCCGGCGTCTGCGCGGCTGCGTGCGGCACTCGGACCAGGTCATCGAGGGCATGCTGGAGTCGGTCGGCGGGCGCTCGCACCGCACGCTGGAGGCGGTCGGCCGCCTGGGCGGCGACGAGTTCGTCGCGCTGCTGCCCGAGGTGGTCGACGAGCGCGATGCCGAGCGCGTCGCGCAGCGGGTGCTGGAGGCCTTGCGCGAGCCCATCTTCATCGCCGGCCAGGAGTGCTTTGTCACCGCCAGCGTCGGCATCGCGATCTATCCGCGCGACGGCCTGACCATGGCCGATCTGCTGCGCAACTCCGACGTCGCGATGTATGCGGTCAAGAGTCAGGGCCGCAATGCCTCGGCCGTCTACACGCCCCAGCTCTCGGGCCGCGGCCGCGAGAACCTGGAGCTGGAGAGCGCGCTGCACAAGGCCATCGAGCGCGGCGAGCTGGTGCTGCACTACCAGCCCAAGATCGATGTGCGCGCGGCCCGCATGGTCGGCGCCGAGGCGCTGATGCGCTGGCAGCGCGGCAATGTGCTGGTGCCGCCGGGCGACTTCATCCCGCTGGCCGAGGAGACCGGGCTGATCGTGCCGCTGTCCGAATGGGCGCTGCGCGAGGCGGCCCGCCAGGCCAAGGTCTGGCAGCTGAATTTCGGCTTCTCGGACTCGATCGCGGTGAACCTGCCGAACCGGCTATTCGAGCGCTCCGATCTGGTCGAGCACATCCACCAGTGCGTCAGCGCCTATGGCATCCCGCACCGCGCGATCCAGCTGGAAATCACCGAGACCGGGCTGATGAAGGACCTGCAGAACGTGATCCCGGCCCTGCACCGGCTCAACGAGGTCGGCGTCGAGATCTCGATCGACGACTTCGGCACCGGCTACAGCTCGCTGGCCTATCTGACCACGCTGCCGATCTCCGAGGTCAAGATCGACCGCAGCTTTGTGCGCGATCTGGGCATCACGCCGCAGAGCTCGGCCGTGGTCACCGCCATCATCGCGCTGGCCCGCTCGCTGGGCCTGCGGGTGATTGCCGAGGGCGTCGAGACCCTGCGCCAGATGGAAGTGCTGCACCGCCTGGGCTGCTCGGTGATGCAGGGCTTTCTGTTCAGCAAGCCCTTGCCGCCCGATGATCTGGAGCGCTGGCTGGCCCAGACCGTGCTGCCGCGCAAGGCCCCCTGGATCGCCCAGGCCAGCGCCGAGTTCGGCGCCGAGGCCCAGGCCGCCGCGCGGCCCACCGGCGGCCTGCTGCGCTGAGCGAGCCGCCCGCCATGGACGAGCGACGCCCCAGCCCCCCGCGCGCGGCCAGCACCACCCTGCCACCGGCCCAGGTGGCCAAGGCGGCGCTGCATAGGCTGGCGCTGTCCAAGCAGGAACCGACGCCGGAGAACTACGCCGCCGCCTATGCCGCCGAGTCGGGCGCCGCGCCGCCGGCTGCGGCCGAGGCCCTGCCCGAGCGGGTGCAGGCCTTGATGAACAAGCTGATGGCCATCGGCGTGACCGACGCGCAGAGCCGGCTGGACATCAACAAGCTCTTGCGCGAGTCGCGCTGGGACGAGGCCTTGCGCCGGCTCGAGAAGCTGCAGCAAAGCGATGGGCCCGGCGCCCAGGCCGAGGCCATGGCCGCGCTGATGGAGCGCATGGTGCGCGGCCTGGAGCGCGGCGGCCGGCAATGGACGGTGGCGCGCAAGAAGGACGGGCTGCAGCGCGTGCTGAGCAGCAACCGCAGCGACCCGCAGCGCCTGCTGGCGCGCCTGCAGCAGCTGGTGCGCAGCTGGGACTCCGATGTCGCCGACGCCAGCATAGACACCCAGTTCGACGCCGAAGAAGAAGAAGAACCGGGCGGCACGCCCAGCCAGTTCTTCACCGACAGCGAGTTCGGCACCGATCTGGACGCCGCCGCGCCGGCACCCGCATCCGCCGGCAACAACAGCGCCGCGCTGCAGGCCTGGGGCGCGATCGGCGGCAGCCTGCAGGGCACGGTCGAGCATGCGCTGCGCCTGCCCGATGCCGAGGACGCGATGGTCGGCGAGCTGCTGGGCCAGCTGCAGGCCGCCCAGCTGGAGCTCAGCATCCATGGCGCCGATGCCCCGCGTGCCGAGGCGATGGAGGCCTTGTGCGTGCGCGCGCGCCGCCTGCTGGACCATCGCCACCATGTGTTCGGCGCACTCGGCGGCCTGTGCCGCGAGCTCAGCGCCAGCCTGGTGGAGCTGGCCGAGGATGACTCCTGGGCCCATGGCCAGTGCGAGGCGATGAACAACACGCTGGAGCTGGGTCTGTCGGCGCGCGGCGTGCGCTCGGTGGCCGAGATGCTCAGCGGCACGCGCGAGCGCCAGCGCGCGCTGCGCGAGGAGCGCGGCCGGGCCCGCGATTCGCTGAAGTCGCTGATCCACAAGATGCTGGCCGAGCTCGGCGAACTGGGCGAGCACACCGACCGCTTCCAGCACAGCGTGGGCCGCTATGCCGATGTGATCGAGAAGGCCGACAGCCTGGAGAGCCTGGCCGGCGTGGTGCGCGAGATGGTGGAGGAAAGCCGCAGCGTGCAGTCGCTGGTGCAGCAGACCCAGGCGCGGCTGAGTGCCGAGCACGACAAGGCCAGCAGCCTCAGCAAGCGTGTCAATGAGCTGGAGAGCGAGCTCAAGCGCCTGTCCGACGAGGTGCAGACCGACCAGCTGACCCAGATCGCCAACCGCCGCGGCCTGATCGCCGCCTTCGGCATCGAGCAGGCCAAGCTGGAGCGCCAGTCCGATCAGGAACCCAGCCAGCTGGCCCTGGCCCTGCTGGACATTGACAACTTCAAGAAGCTCAACGACTCGCTGGGCCACGCCGCCGGCGATATGGCGCTGAAATCACTGGCCGAGCGCGTCTCGGCCTCGCTGCGCCCCGGTGACATGGTGGCCCGCTACGGCGGCGAGGAGTTCGTGCTGATGCTGCCCAACACCCCGCTGGACGAGGCCCAGCAGGTGCTGACCCGACTGCAGCGCGCGCTGTCGATGGCGCTGTTCATGCACGAAGGCAAGGACGTCTTCGTCACCTTCTCCGCCGGCGTCACCCCCTACCGCCCCGGCGAAACCCTGGAAGCCGCGCTCGACCGCGCCGATGTGGCGCTGTATGAGGCCAAGCACACGGGGAAGAACAAGGCGTGTGTGGCGCCGTGAGGCTGTCGGGAGTGGGCAGGCGTGCGGAGGATGCGGCGCCCGGCTGGCTGCAACCGATCATGTCCTGAGATTGGAACCAGCCGCTGCCGAAACCTGCCGTTCGCAGCCTGCTAAACGGAGTGGCAGAAGTGCCAGCCAGCATTGGGCCGAGCACTTCGCTCATTTCAAATGTAAAGCTCATACTATCTTGTTTTTGGCTGACTTTTTTCAGCCAAATTCGTCGAAACATGCCTCAAAATAGATTCAACAGCCAATCCGGCGGAACGAGGGGCGCACATGCTGCTCTCATACTCATTTAGTAACTTTCACTCCTTTGCCGATAGGGCCGAAGTCTCGTTCGTCTTGACACAGCGAGATACAGCAGATGGCTGGTTTCGCACAACGAAATCCGGCAAGCGTGTATCGACGGCAATGGCTGTGATGGGCGCCAATGGCGCCGGCAAGTCCAATCTTCTGAAAGTTGGCAACTTCCTTGCATGGTTCATCAGCGACTCCTTCTCGCTACCGCCGGAAGGCCGAATGCAGTTCATGCCGCATATGGCTCGCACCAACAAGCCTTCGGAGTTCAAGGTCACTTACGAAGACGACGAGGGTGCAGAGTGGACGTACGAACTCAAAGTTCGCTCGGATCGCGTTGAGTACGAGAGTCTGCACAAGAAAGACGCTTCACCGGGTTCGCGCCCTGCGAGGGTCTTCACTCGCCAGGTCGAGGGAGACACATACATCGTCTCCCAGGCCTTTGGACTCGCGGACAGCGAGGCGGCCAAAGTACGCCCAAATGTGTCACTGATTTCATGGGCCAAACAGTACGGCTCGGAGAGTGCATTGCGCGTTGCTACGATCAGCCTTGCCACCAATTTGGATATGTGGGGGAGGAAGCAGCAAGAGGCGAGTGGTCATCTCGATGCTGCTGAGTACTTTGGGCAGAACGAGTCACATCGCGAGTCGATGAGACGCCTCATGACCCACTGGGACTTTGGCCTGTCCGACATTCGCATCGAGCGTTTTTCGGCAATGCCACGAACTGGTGCCGGCGAACCCACAACAACATGGTTTGCCATCGGCCTCCATCAGGCAGATAACCAAAAGTTCGAGCTTCCTCTCATGCTGGAATCGAGCGGTACACAGACGGCCTTTGTTTTACTGTGGCGACTCTTACCCGTTCTCGAACGAGGCGGCCTCGCGCTAATGGACGAGTTCGAAGCGGACCTCCATCCTCACATGGTTGAGCCGCTCGTTCGGCTCTTCCACGACACCGAAACAAATCCGCATGGGGCGCAACTCGTCTTTACATGCCACTCGCCCGAAATGCTGCGCAGCCTCCATCGCGCGCAGGTGACATTCGTTGAGAAGGACCAGTGCATGAGTGAGGCCTATCGCGGCGACGCAATCGAAGGCCTTACCAGTCAGCACAACTTGTACAACAAGTACCTTTCTGGCGCTCTGGGTGCCGTACCGCAGATTTAACACGTATGGTCATCCGCAGAGTTAAGTGGGCAGTACTTGCTGTGGGCGAAGGCGATGCAGAAGTGGCGCTGCTCCAGCATCTGAAAACAATTTACATCGCTCGCTCCTGCGGCTCTACATTGAGGATCCAACAGGCTTACGGCAAGGGGGCTGGCAATGTAGTGCGCCATGCCATCCGCTATGGACAAGGACAGGGCTACGACCGCTGCATTGCCCTTTTTGACACTGACACAGACTACACCGCCGACGTCAAGGCCTTAGCAAAAGCGTCATCTCTGATTGAGGTTCCTTCGGATCCATGCCTCGAGGCATTGCTTCTTCGTATACACGGCGATGTCAAGATCCGCATATCGGAACAACACAAGGCCGAGTTCTCGCGACGATTCGGCGGGCGCATCCAGGATGTCGGCGTGCTTGAAACTTCGTTCCCCCGTGACGTTTTTGAAGAAGCGCGCAAGCGCGAGAACCTAATTCACTTGCTAATCAACACCTTCGGCGTCCCCCGCTAGAAAGAACGCACCACGGCGGCAAGCCATGCCCAAAAATCAATAAATGCATTCTCGGAAGTCGCCTGAGAGTCGATCGCAATTTGGTGGTAACCGTGCATTCATCCGATGGGATCGACAGACTGTCTCCGCAGCCAACTACCTATCAACCACCCACCCCTTCAAAAATTAAACGCCAACCTCAATCCCCCCCAATGCCGCCCCGCCACCATGATCGGCGCGGCGACTTCCTTGAGGAGGACGAAGCGGCCACCACCCATGTCGCGGCGGTAGGTCTGTAGCAGGAAGGGGCGCTGGTTGCGGGCGGAGGCCAGGCCGGTGCGGTCGTTGAAGATGCGGCGGTAGCGGCTGTTGGCGGTGTTCCAGACCACGTCGCCGCTGCGCTGCGGCTGGTTGTACTTCTTGTTGTGGGTGGCCACATAACCGTTGCGGTCCACCGCGATGCAGTAGACCACCTTGTCGCTCAGGCTCAGCAGCCGCTCCTGCACCGCCGGGAACAGACGGTCGGCCAGCTCGGTGAAGGGGGTCAGGTGTTGCGGCGGGTTGCTGCCGTTGATCGGGCGGTAGTGCTCATCGAACAGCTGCTCGATGCGGATCGCGCCGGAAGCCACCGCCTGCTCCAGCAGCGCGGCGATCTCGGCGGCGGCCTGCTGGGCGCCGCGGATCAGCGGCGAGTCCTCGACCTCGACGCCGGACTCGGCGATCTGCTCGATCAGCTCTTCCGACAGGCGCAGAAAACGCTCGCTGCAGGCATAGGCCTTGCTCAGGCCGGCCACGGCCTGCTTGACCTCGCCCTCCAGCACGGCGGCGCGCTCGTTGAGGCTGGCCGTGGTGAGGCGGCTCTGCTCGGCCGAGCTCGAGATCAGGCCGACATCCTTCTCGACATCGCCGAAGGCCGCATGGATGCTGCTCTTGCCGGCATGGGCACCGTCGCTGGCCAGCTCGCGGCTGAAGGCGTCGATGCGCGCATCGAGCGCGGCGATCGAACCGATGATGGATTTGGAGGACGACTCGACCCGGCCCGCCAGGTCCTTGACCGCATCGGCCACGACGCCGAAACCGCGCCCGGCCTCGCCGGCGCGCTTGGCCTCGACCGAGGCATTGAAGGCGACGAGACGGGTCTGCAGCGCGATCTGGGTGATCTGGCCGGCGGCGTCCGAGACATCGCGCAGGGTCTGGACGATGCCACCGACCTCGGCGCCGACACCGGCCAGCGCACTGCGGGCGCGGCCGACCGCCTCGCGGGTCAGCCGGGTCGAGTCACCGATGGCTTGCTGGGATTGCTGGACCTGGCCGAGCTGGCCGGCCAGGGCCTGCATGGCCTGGCCCTGGGCCTCGACGATCTTCTGGGTGTCTTCGAGCACGCCGCGCACCTCGGCGGCATCGCGGCCCAGGGTCGAGACCGAGCGCGACAGGCGCTTGACCACCTCCAGGCCAGCGCCGGGCGCGGCCGGGCCAGGCTCGGGCATTGCAGCGTCGGGGTGCCGACGCAACCAGTCGAACATGCAGAGTCCCCTCCGGCCGCATCGTGTGGCGGCCTGCCGTCGGTGCCGCTCGCGGCGGCGTCGTTTTGTATTACCAGTCGCGCAGCTTAACGCGCAAACGGGCGATCGACTGGCTGTGCAGCTGGCAAACGCGCGACTCCGTGACCTTGAGCACGGCCGCGATCTCCTTGAGATTCATGTCGTGCTCGTAGTACATGCTCATCACGAACTGCTCGCGCTCGGGCAGGTTCTTGATGGCCGCGACCAGGGCCTCGCGCATGCGGTGGTCCTGCAGCAGGGCCACCGGGTTGTTGCTGTCGTCGACGACATGGCGGTCCAGATAGTCCTCGTCGCCCTCGTCGCCGCTCATGTCCTCCAGAAACACCAGCTGGGTGCCGCGCACCTTGCCGAGCAGCTCCTGGTATTCGAGCAGGCTGATGCCCATCTCGACCGCGATCTCGCTTTCCTGCGGCGCCCGGCCGAGCTTTTGCTCCAGCTTGTGGACGGCGCTCTCGATCGAGCGCTGCTGGCGGCGTGTGCCGCGGCTCATCCAGTCGCCGCCGCGCAGCTCGTCGAGCATGGCGCCGCGGATGCGCTGGGTGGCAAAGGTTTCGAACTGCACGCCCTGGCCGGTGTCGAAGCGGCTCAGCGCGTCGGTCAGGCCGATCAGGCCCACCTGGATCAGGTCATCCAGCTCCACATTGGCCGGCAGCTTGGCAATCATCTGATGCGCCAGGCGCCGCACCAGCGGGCTGTACTGCCGGATCAGGGAGGAGTTATCGAGTCGACCTTTGGCGGTGTACATCATCTGCTCCAGCGACTGTTCAAACAACGGCCATGGCGGCACGCGCGCCGCGCAGCATCGGGCGCAGCGGCAAGGTGTCGGCGGCGGATTCCAGCAAGGCGCCGGGCGGCGCGGCCATCAGCAGCTCGCGCGCCAGATGGCGCAGCTCGGGCGCCATCGGCGCGCTGGCCGGCTGGCGCGGGTCCAGGCAGGCCCAGTCGCGCAGCACCGCACCGAGGAAACCGTCGGCGCAGCTGCTGATCTGCTGGGCGATGCGCTCGGCCAGGCGCAGCTGCGGCGGGCAGGCCAGCAGCAGGCTGTAGACCATCAGGCCGGCCCGCTGGGTCAGCCACTTCATGCCGGCATAGGCATGGGTGACGCTTTGCGAATCGGTATCGGCCAGCAGCACCGGGCGCAGCTCGCGCTGGGCCACCATGCGGGCCAGCTCGGCCGCGCTGGCGTGCAGGATCACGACATCGGCAAAAGGCGCCGCGTCGGTGACCGCTTCGAGAAACTGGGCGGCCGAGCCATGGGCATTGATATGGCGCAGCGGCAGGCCGCGGGCGGCCAGATAGGAGACCTGATCGGACAGGCGCTCGACGCAGGCGGCCAGATCCACCGCCGCCAGCTCGGCCGGCTGCGGCGAGAGCTCGCCGGCATCGACCACCAGCGTGTGCAGACCCAGCTCGGCGAAGGCGGCGCACAGGCCTTCCAGCAGCGCGCCGCCATTGACCACATGGGGGTTGCTCAGCACCGGGATGAAGCGCACGCGCGAGGCCGCGAACAGGCGGCGCAAGCCGTCGGCCTGGTCTTGCGGGGCGGTGTGGCGATAGGAGTTGCGCATGATGGGAGGGGCTCAGTAAGCGCCGAAGGCGGCCGGACGGGCGGCCTGAGCGTTATTGGCGGCGGCCAGCGCAGGGCCACCGGCGAAGATCAGGTTCACATCGGCGCTGTCGACACGCCAGGCCGGGGCGGCGGCATTGCGCAGCGCGCGCTGCACCAGGGCCGGGGCCGACAGGCGGTGCCAGTCCTCGGGCACGCGCTGGCCGTTGGTCACGCCCAGCACCTTGAGTTTGTGGCGAATCAGCGTGTCCAGCGCCGGGGCCAGCTTGACGGCTTCGTCGATCTTGGACAGCACCACGCCCATGCACTCGCTGGCGCGCCAGGCCTGGGCCACGTCCTCGATGGTCTCGCCCTGCTGGGCGGCGTTGAGCACCAGGATCTTGCGCAGGCTGGGATGCGACAGCATGTCCAGCAGCTCGGTGGTACGGCTGTCGCGCTGGGCCATGCCGGCCGTGTCGATCAGCACCATCTTCTTGCCCGACAGCAGCTCCAGCAGGTCTTCCAGCGAGGTCCGGTCATGGGCGGTGTGCACCGGCACGCCGAGGATGCGGCCATAGGCGCGCAGCTGCTCGTGGGCACCGACGCGATAGGCGTCCAAGGTGATCAGGCCCAGCTGGCCGGCGCCGTGGCGGGTCGCGAAGGCGGCGGCGATCTTGGCCGTGGTGGTGGTCTTGCCAACACCGGTGGAGCCGATCAGCGCGAACACGCCGCCCTGCTCTTCCAGCGCCGGGTTCTGCTCGTCGGTCTGCAGATTGCGCGACAGCACATTGGCGGCCCAGCTGCTCTCGTCGGCGGTCTGCTGCTTGAAGTCGGCCGGCAAGCCTTCGACCAGCTTGCGGGTCAGCGCGGGCGAGAAGCCGGCATCCAGCAGCTTCTGCGTCAGCCGGGCCTGGGCCGGCTGGCGCTGCAGCTTCTCCATGAAGGCCAGCGCGCCGAAGCGCTCCTCGATCAGGCCCTTCATCGAGCGCAGCTCGTTCATCATGTCTTGCTGGTCGCGGCGGCTGGCGCCGGCGGCCAGATCGGGCACGGCCGGGGCGCTGACGCGGATCTCGTCGCGCAGCACCGGCGGGCTGCGACGCGGAGCCGGGGCCGGCGGCGCGGGTTCCGGCTCGGGGCGACGCGGCGCCATCGCCTGCAGCGCCGCCTGGGCGCGCTGCTGGCGGGCGGCCGTCAGCGAGGCCACGCCGGTGTCCTGCGGCTGCTCGGGCTCGGCCGGCAGCATGTCCATGCTGGGTTCGGTGCGGCCACCGTTGAGCTCGGCATGGCGGCGCTTGAGCATGCGCTCGCGCACATAGTCCTGGAAGGACAGCGTGCTCATCGCCAGCGCCTGCACATCGGCGTTGACGCCGGCGTCGCCGAACAGCACCGGCGCCTGGCGCGCGGCGCGCTCGCTCAGCGGAGCCTCCTTGGGGCGGGCCTGCACACGGCTGGGCGCGCTGACCTTGGGCGCCGTGGCGGCCACCTTCTCGATCTGCGACATGCCCTCGGGGGCCATCGCCAGCACCTCGACGCCTTCCTTGCACGGCTTGTTGGAGAGCACGACGGCGTCATCGCCAAAGGCCTGGCGCACCAGGGCCATGGCCTCGCGGGCGGAACGGGCGGTGAAGCGTTTGACGTTCATACAGTGCCTCCGATCACCGAGCCGATGCGGATCGAATGAGTTTCAGGAATTTCGCTATGGCCCAGCACCTTCAGGCGCGGCGCGGCGCGGCGCAGCAGGCGTGCCATCGGGGCGCGGATCAGGTCGGGCACCAGCAGGCAGGCCGGCACGCCACGGTCCTCCTGGGCCTGGGCGGTCTCGGCGGCGCTGCGGGCCAGGGTGTCGGCGACACCGGGGTCCAGCGCGGCGCCGTGGGGGGAATTCAGGGCTTGCGTGACCAGGCGCTCCAGCTCGGGCTCCAGCGCGATCACGTCCAGCTCCTTCACCGGGCCGTAGATCTGCTGCACGATGGCCGGGGCGATATGGGTGCGGATGCGGCGGGCCAGCTCAGCCGGGTCAGCGATGGTGGCGGCGTTCTCGGCGATGGACTCGACGATGGAGCGCATATCGCGGATGTGCACGCCCTCCTCCAGCAGCAGCTGGAGAACTCGTTGCAGGGATGAGATGCCGACCATCTTGGGTATCACGTCTTCGATCAGTTGCGGGGCTTGCTTGGTGAGGTGATCCACCAGTTGCTGGGTCTCCACTCGGCCCAGCAGCTTGGCCGCGTGGACTTGCATCAAGTGTGAAAGATGGGTGGCAATCACGGTCGAGCAATCAACCACGGTAAATCCCGCCATTTGGGCCATTTCGCGCTGGCGGTCCTCGATCCAGGTGGCCGGCAGGCCGAAGGCCGGATCGGTGGTCTGGGTGCCGATCAGCTTCTGGCTGGCATGCCCCGGGTTGATCGCCAGCCACATGCCCGGGAAGGCCTCGGCCTCGCCGACCACGGCGCCGCGCAGGGTCAGCCGGTACTGGCTGGGGCGCAGCTCCAGGTTGTCGCGAATATGCACCGGCGGCGGCAGAAAGCCCACATCCTGCGCAAACTTGCGCCGCACGCCCTTGATGCGGCTGAGCAGATCGCCCTCGCGGTTCTTGTCCACCAGCGTGATCAGCCGGTAGCCGACCTCCAGGCCCAGCGTGTCGATGGGCACCAGATCGTCCCAGCTGGCCTCGGCATTGGGCTCGGCGGCGGCCGCGGCGGCCGAGGGCTTGGCGGCGGCCGCTGCGGCGGTCCTGGCCTGCTGTTGGTCGCGGGTACGCAGCCACCAGGCCAGATAGCCCAGGCCGCTGGCGATCAGCAGAAAGACCAGATGCGGCATGCCGGGAATCAGGCCCAGCGCGCCGATCACGCCGGCCGTGACGGCCAGCGACTTGGCCGAGCCGAAGACCTGGCGGCCGATCTGGCTGCCGATGTCCTTGTCCGAACCGACCCGCGACACCACCATGGCTGCGGCCACCGAGATCAGCAGCGCCGGAATCTGGGCCACCAGCGCATCGCCGACCGCCAGCAACACATAGGAATCGGCCGCCTGACCGGCGGACAGGCCGTGCTGGGCCACGCCGATGATGAAGCCGCCGATGATGTTGATGAACAGGATCAGGATGCCGGCGATCGCATCGCCGCGCACGAATTTGCTGGCACCGTCCATCGAGCCGAAGAAGTCGGCCTCGTCGCCGAGCTCGGCGCGCCGGCGCTTGGCCTCGGCCTCGTTGATCAGGCCGGCGTTCAGGTCGGCGTCCACCGCCATCTGCTTGCCGGGCATCGCATCGAGGGTGAAGCGCGCGCCGACCTCGGCGATGCGCTCCGCGCCCTTGGTCACGACGATGAAGTTGATCACCACCAGGATCGCGAACACGATCAGGCCGACCGCGAAATTGCCGCCGATCAGGAAGTGGCCGAAGGACTCGATCACCTTGCCGGCCGCGCCGGGGCCGGTATGGCCCTCCAGCAGCACGACCCGGGTCGAGGCCACGTTCAGCGACAGGCGCAGCAAGGTGGTCAGCAGCAGCACGGTCGGAAAGGCCGCGAAGTCCAGCGGCTTGACCATATTGGCGGCCACCATCATCACCATCACGGCCATCGCGATATTGAAGGTGAACAGCAGGTCCAGGATGAAGGGCGGCAGCGGCAGCACCATCATCGACAGGATCAGCAGCACCGCCATCGGCGCGCCCAGCGCCGCGACGATGCCGGCCCGCGGGCCCAGCAGGGTTTGCAGTCGGGCCATCAGCGCGTTCATTGCTCGTCGTCCTCAGGGGCGCCGCTGCGCTGGGCGGCAGGCTTGTTGTGGGGGTCCAGCTCGGGCGGCACGACCGGATCGGGCAGGGCCGGTGCGACGCCGCGCCCGGCCAGGGCCGCACGCAGCTGGTAGACATAGGCCAGCACCTGGGCCACGGCGGCGAACAGCGCGGCCGGGATCTCGCGGTCCAGCTCGGCATGGGCATAGAGGGCGCGGGCCAGCATCGGCGACTGCAGCACCGGCACCTTGGCGTCTTTGGCCAGGTCGCGGATCTTCATCGCCAGCAGGTCGGCGCCCTTGGCCACCACCTGGGGGGCGGCCATCCTGCCCTCTTCATACTTGAGCGCGACCGCATAGTGGGTCGGGTTCATCACGACCAGGTCGGCGGTCGGCACGGCGGCCAGCATGCGGCGCTTGGCCATCTCGCGCATCTTGGCGCGCATGCGCGACTTCACTTCCTGGTTGCCTTCGAGCTCCTTGAACTCCTGCTTGACCTCTTCGCGCGACATCTTCAGCCGCTTCATATAGAGCTGGTACTGCAGCGGCACATCGATGATGGCGAACAGCGCCAGGCCCAGGCCCAGAAAGGCCAGGCCGCCCATCAGCTGCTCGCCGGCATAGGCCAGCGCGGCCGGCAGCGGCACCGACATGATGCCGACATAGTTGGCGATGCGGTTCTTCATCACCAGGCCGGCGATCAGCGCCAGCACCAGGGCCAGCCCACAGGCCTTCAGTGCCTGGCCCAGGCCCTGCCACTGGAACAGCCGGGCGATGCCGGTGAGCGGATTGAGATTGGAGAACTTGGGGGCGACGGCCTTCATCGTGAAGTTCCAGCCGCCCAGCGCCACGCTGCTGAGCACCGCGACCAGGCTCAGGCACAGGCCCACGCCCAGGCTCAGCAGCAGGCCGCGCAGGCCAACGTCGAGAAAACGCTCGGTCATCACGCCGGGCTTGGCCAGCAGCTCGGCGTCAAAGCGCAGGCTGAAGTCCATCAGCTGCTGCAACCAGGCCACGCCCTCGGGCCCGCCGGCCGCCAGCAGCGCGCCGCCGGTCAGGATGACGGCGAAATGGCCCAGATCGCGCGAACGCGGCACCTGGCCCTCGGCCCGAGATCGCTGGATCTTCTTGGCTGAGGCCGGTAAGTTCTTGTCTTGTGCGTCTTGGTCGGCCATGGCGGATGAGGCGCTCCGATGAGCGCTATGCCATTGTTGGCCGCCAAGGCCGCGAACTTAAGCCGGATAAAGGGGGGGAAACCGGCGGTGATCCGGCCCCGAGAAACGACAAACCCGCCTCTGGAGGCGGGTTCGGGCGGGTTCGGGGCGGATGGGGCCGGCTGCGGACTAGAAGCCCAGGCTGGCCAGCAGGTCGTCGACCTCGCCCTGGTTGGTCACCACATCGGTGCGCCCTTCCGCGTTGACGACCGGACCCTGCAGGATGCTGGCGTCGACCTTCTCGCGCTGCTCGGGCGGCACCACCTGCACCAGCAGCTTGACCAGGCTGTCTTCCAGATCATTGGCCAGGGTCACGACCTTGGCGACCACCTGGCCGGTCAGGTCATGGAAGTCCTGGGCCATCATGATGTCGGTCAGGTGCTGGTCGATATGGCCGGTCGAGGCCTCGACCTGCTTGACGAAGTTGAACACCGCGCCGCTGGCCACGGCCTTGACCGGATCGGCCGTGATGGCCTTGGCCATCGCGTTGGCCGCCTCGGTGATGCGGGCGTGTTCGGCCTTGGCCTGGTCGACCGAGTTCAGCACCTTGTTGGCGGCCTCGGCGGTCTTGCTGGCGATATAGGTCAGGCGGCTGCGCGCGTCGGGCAGGCCGTCGGTGGCGGTCTGCAGCTTGGGCATCACGCCCAGCTGCTGCATGGTGTCGTGCAACACCCGGGTGATGGTGCCGAGCTGCTGGAACACTTCGGGCGAGACCATCAGCGGGTCGGTGCCACTGCCCAGTTTGGCGAGTTCTTCCATCTTCATGGTCTTGTCCCCGCCTCAGGCCGCAGCGGCCAGTTTCTGCATGATCTTCTGGACTTTTTCTTCCAGCGTGGCCTTGGTGAAGGGCTTGACGATATAGCCCGCCGCACCGGTCTGGGCGGCCAGCACGATGTCTTCCTTGCGGGCCTCGGCCGTCACCATCAGCACCGGCAGGTGCTTCAGATTGGGATCTTCCTTGATGGCCTTCAGCAGCTCGAAGCCCGTCATATTGGGCATATTGATGTCGCTGACGACGAAGTCGTACTTTGCCTGCTTGAGCATATTCAGGGCCTCGACCCCGTCCTCGGCTTCTTCGCAATTGTTGTAGCCGATCTCCTTCAGCAGCCCGCGCACGATGCGGCGCATGGTGGAGAAATCGTCAACAACCAAGAATTTCATGTCAGTGCTCATGGCTTTCCTCGCAGGTCTAGAGGGTCTTATCGGCTTGTGGGGGCAGGACTTGAGGGCTGGCTGGCAAGGTTTTCGGGCGCTGCCGCCGGCTCCTCATCTTCAATTTCGGGCAGATTCTTCAGCACCGCATCCTCGGCGTCACGGTTCATCACGATGATGCTGATGCGGCGGTTCGCGGGGCTGGCGGGGTCCTTGGCATCGAGCAGCTTGCTGGAGGCCAGGCCCTGCACCCTCAGCATGCGCGCTTCGGGCAGACCACCGGCCACCAGCTCGCGGCGCGAGGCGTTGGCACGGTCGCTGGAAAGCTCCCAATTGCTGTAGCCGCGATCCCCGGAAGAAAATGGCTGGGCGTCAGTATGGCCCTCCAGCGTCAGGCGATTCGGCACTTCGGTCAGAACCTCACCGAGTTCGCGCAGGAGTTCACGCATATAGGGCTTCACGATCGCGCTGCCGCTGTCGAACATCGGGCGGTTGCCCTCGTCGACGATCTGGATGCGCAGACCCTCGCGGGTCATGTCCAGGCGGATCTGGCCGCCCAGCGCGGCCAGGCGCGGATTCTCGGCCAGCACTTCCTCGACCTTGGCCTTGAGCTGCTGCAGACGGGTGCGCTCGGCCTTGCGCTGCTCTTCCTTGAGCGCGCGCAGATTGACGGCGCGGCGTTGGGCCTCGACCTCGCCGGCCTTGACCTGGCCGGTCTGGCGCGTCAGGTCCTGGCCGCCGCCGCGTATCACATGGGAGGAGTCACCCGAGCCCGAGCCGCCCAGCATCGCCACCTTCAGCGGCGAGGAGAAGTAGTCGGAGATGCCCTTCTTGTCGCCCTCGGTGGTCGAGCCCAGCAGCCACATCAGGAGGAAGAAGGCCATCATGGCCGTCACGAAGTCGGCGTAGGCGATCTTCCAGGCGCCGCCATGCGAGGCGTGACCGCCCTTCTTGACGCGCTTGATGATGATGGGCTGGAGCTTTTTGGCGTCACCTGCCATGACCGTCTACCCTCACTTCTTCTTCACATGGCCTTCGAGTTCGGCAAAGGTTGGGCGTTCCGTAGAGTACAGCACCTTGCGTCCGAATTCGATAGCAACCTGGGGCGCGTAGCCCTGCATCGAGGCCAGCAAGGTGGTCTTGATGCACTGCAGCTCCTTGCCGTCCTCGTCGACCTTGCTCTCCAGCAGACCGGCCAGCGGCTCGGCGAAGGCATAGGCCAGCAAGATCCCCAGGAAGGTGCCGACCAGGGCCGAGCCGATCATGCCGCCCAGCACCGCCGGCGGCTGGCCGACCGAGCCCATGGTGTTGACCACACCCAGCACCGCCGCCACGATGCCGAAGGCCGGCAGGCCGCCGGCCAGGCGCTGGATGGCCTGCACGGCCATATAGGCCTCGTGATGGTGGGTATCGATCTCGTTGTCCATCAGCGATTCGATCTCATGGGCGTTCAGGTTGCCCGAGACCATCATGCGCAGATAGTCGGTGATGAATTCGGCCACATGGTGATCGTTGCCGACCACCGGATACTTCTGGAACAGCGGCGAGCTGTGCGGATCTTCGACATCCTTCTCGATCGACATCAGGCCCTCCTTGCGGGCCTTCTGCAGGATGTCGTAGAGCAGGGCCAGCAGCTCCATATAGCGGGCCTTGGTGTACTTGCTGCCCTTGAAGCAGGCGCCCAGGCCCTTCATCGTGGCCTTCATGACCTTGGGTGGATTGGTCGCCAGCATCGCGCCGATGGCCGCGCCGAAGATCGTGGTCATCTCGAAGGGCAAAGCCTTCAAGATCACCCCGATATTGCCTCCGTGGGCGATGTACACCCCGAAGATGCAGGCCATGGCCAGCACCCAGCCAATGATGACAAACATGGATGGATTCCGTTTTGTATTCGCTTGTGGCGGGCTTGGGCTTGTCGGCCCGGCCCTCAGTTGCTAGTCATATCGGCGGCAATCTCGCGCTCTTGAGCGGCACCGGGCGCATAGACCCACAAACGGTGCCGCCCGCCCAACTCGATGCAGGCCCGCGCTGCCAGCGCCGGCAGCTCGAAATCAAGGCTGACCAGCCAGGCGTCGGGGCGCAGCTGCTCGCGCATCTTGGCCAGCGCCTGAGGCATCGACTCGGGGCGCTGGAACAGATAGATCAGATCGTAGTCGCGCCAGTCATCGGCCCACATATCGCCGCGCCGCACCCGTGCCCAGGGGCAACGCCAGGCCGCCAGACGGGCCAGCAAAGCGCTCCATTCGACCCCTTCGATGCGGGCCTGCGGGTAGACCCGACGCAGCTCGCGCAGGCCGTGACCCAGGCCGCAGCCGGCGTCAAGCACGCGCGCCCCCGGACGCAGCGGCGCGATCTCGGCCAGGGTTTGCAGGGCACCCTGCGGGGTGGGATAGAGCGGCGCATCGCGCCAGAGCCGCTGCGGATAAGCCAGGGCCAGCAGCAGCAGCGGCAGCAACCAGGCCCAGGCCGGCAGGCCGGACGCCGCGCCGCTGATAAAGAATGAGAGCGGAAAGCCCAGCGCCACCATCAGGCGGCGCCAGCGGCTGGTCTGGGTCAGCGCCAGCAGCAGGCCGGCAAGACCTGCCCCCAGCGCGGCGGGCAGCGGCCCCAGGCCCAGGCGAGCCAGTGTCAGAAACAGCAACCAGGCAGCACCCCAGCTCAGCAGGGCCGGCAAGGGCCAGACGCGGTGCAGCGCGGCCATCGGTGAAGGCATGGCCGAGGCTGGCACGACAGGCCTCAATGCATGTGGATGCCGCCCTGCGCCTTGCCCTTGCCGGCGCGTGCCGGCGGGTTGCACAGGCCGCAGACATAGTGACGGGCGATCTCGTGCGGGTGGGTCACGAAGTGGCCGCCGCACTTGCTGCACTTGGTCATCGTCAGCATGCCGTTGTCGATGAACTTCACCAGGCGCCAGGCGCGCGTCACCGAGAGCTGCTCCTCCAGACCCTGGGCCTGGGTCTGCTCGCGATAGAGCTGGAAGGCCTTGATGACGGTGTCGATCTCGTCCATCTCGGCGACCTTGTTCAGGTACTCGTGGATGTTGAGGAACAGCGAGGCGTGGATATTGGGCTGCCAAGTCATGAACCAGTCGGTCGAGAACGGCAGCTGGCCCTTGGACGGCGACTTGCCCGAGACTTCCTTGTACAGGCGCAGCAGACGCTCATAGCTCAGATCGGTCTCCGACTCCAGCACCTGCAGGCGCGCGCCCAGGTTGATCAGGGTCACCGCACGTTCGATCTGGCGGGCTTCGGTCAGGATGCTTTTCTGGCGCATGATGAGTCTCGCTAGGTATGGGGGGCTGATCAGGCGGCTTCTTGGTGGCGACCGGCCATCAGGATGCTGGCATGCAGGCGGGAGACCTGGTCGTTGGCGGCGGTCTTGCCGTGGCTGGTCAGCAGGCCCCAGACCATGTCGTCGTCCATGCGGAAGCGGCACAGCAAGGTATTGCCCGAGGCGATCTTCATCATCTGAGCCGGGCTCAGCGTGCCGATCAGGGTAGCGGTCTCTTCAGAGATGCCCAGGCGGTACAGGGCCTGCTCACGGTCGCTACGGATCAGGCTCTGCGCCAGCATCAGGTAGGACAGATTCGCTTCACGGATCTCGGCGAGGATTTGGTCTGCGTTCATCTGGCGCTCCTGTTGTTTCGGTTTGGTTCCAACGTGAAACGGATTGTGAAGACCGGAACAGGACCCCAACATCAGGCCAAATCCGCGCGTTGCGTCTCTCTTCCGAGCAGGGCCGTGTCAGGCAAATTCCTACAAGCCTGCTGCAGACCAAGAATTACCGTTTTGTTCCGGCGAGCACCTGCCCCACGTAACAGCGTGTGAAACATGCCTAAAGTTCTGTCAGGCCAGATCGATAAACATCCCAACGGAATCGAAGCTTCGGCTCCGTGGTCCGGAACAGCCGACCGGTGGATTTTGAGTGGATCAACTCAGACGACCTCTCAAGTCTTCATCGACTAGCTGCCGCCGGACGCAGTCTGCGGCTTGCCGCAGACGCGGGGAGCGCCATCACCCGATGGCGAGCCCCGAGGCAAGAGCCGGCGTCTGCCGGGAGCACCTGTAACACTTTGGAGATCGATCATGTCAATGTCTGTCAACACCAACTCGGTTTCGCTGAACGCCCAGCGCAATCTGTCCTCTTCGCAAAACTCGCTGGCCACATCGATGCAGCGTCTGTCGTCCGGTCTGCGCGTCAACAGCGCCAAGGACGATGCCGCCGGCCTGGCGATCGCCGAGCGCATGAGCGCCCAGACCCGCGGCCTGAACGTCGCGGCCCGCAATGCCAACGACGGCATCTCGCTGGCCCAGACCGCTGAAGGCGCGCTGGGCAAGGTCGGCGACATGATGCAGCGTATGCGTGAACTGGCCGTGCAGTCGGCCAACGCGACCAACAGCTCCGATGACCGCAAGGCCCTGCAGGCCGAAGTCACGCAGCTGCGTGATGAAATCGACCGCGTCGCCAAGAACACCTCGTTCAACGGCCGCAAGCTGCTCGACGGCTCCTTCGGTTCGGCCAACTTCCAGGTCGGCTCCGACTCGGGCCAGAACATCACGGTCGGCAGCCTGACCGACACCACCACCGCCGGTCTGTCCAACATCACCTATGGCGACAACTCGACGCTGTCGGCCGCTGGCGATACCGGTGCGGTGGTGGTGACTGACGCCGTCGTGACCGGCTACAACGCCGAAATCGCGGCCGGCACGCTGACCATCCAGGTCGGCACCGGCACCGCGATCGACCTCGGCAAGATCGAGGCCGCCGGCTCGGGCAAGGAGCGTTTCGGCCAGGTCATCGAGGCGATCAACCGCAAGACGGCCGACACCGGCGTCTCGGCTTTCGCGACCGCCAATGCCGACGGCACGATGCGCCTGGAAGTGGTCAGCTCCAAGCTGGACTCGGCCACCCCGCCGGCCCCCGAGACCATCACCTTCGCCGGCTTCACCGCCGCCGACACCGGCATGGCCGTGGCCGATATGGCCCAGACCGCCAAGCAGAACGAGGTCGGCATCGACGATATCTCGGTGGAAACCGAGAAGGACTCCTGGGTTGCGATGAAGCAGCTCGACAGCGCGCTGAACCAGGTCAACAGCGCCCGTGCCAAGCTGGGCGCCGTGCAAAGCCGCTTCGAGAGCGCGGTCGGCAACATCATGATCCAGAGCGAGAACACCTCGGCGGCCCGCGGCCGCATCATGGACGCCGACTTCGCGACGGAAACCTCCAATCTGTCGCGCACGCAGATCCTGCAGCAGGCCGGCACGGCAATGGTGGCCCAGGCCAACCAGCTGCCGCAGCAAGTGCTGTCGCTGCTGCGCTGATCGGCCAGACACCGGGCGCGCAAGCGCTCGGTTGAGTCCTCCAACCAAGCCCCGGCCATGCGCCGGGGCTCTTCATTGACGGCATCGAATAAGGCATCGAACACCCTGCTTATCGAGTCTTCCGACATTTAAGTTCTGCCGAAGAATGCAGCTACCGAGTAGGTACGCCGGCTCCAAGCCGGAATCATCGATTTCAGTAGGAGAGCCGCGATGCCTCAAACCATCAATACCAACATCGTTTCGCTGAACGCGCAACGAAACCTGAACAACAGCCAGAGTTCTCTGGCCACCTCGATGCAGCGCCTGTCCTCGGGCCTGCGTGTCAACAGTGCCAAGGACGATGCGGCCGGTCTGGCGATCGCCGAGCGCATGAACACCCAGGTGCGCGGCCTCAATGTCGCGGCCCGCAATGCCAATGACGGCATCTCGCTGGCGCAGACCGGTGAGGGCGCGCTCGGCAAGGTCGGCGACATGCTGCAGCGCATGCGCGAGCTGGCCGTGCAATCGGCCAACGCGACCAACAGCCCGGACGATCGCAAGGCCCTGCATGCCGAAGTGGTGCAGCTGCGCGACGAAATCGACCGCGTCTCGAAGCAGACCTCGTTCAACGGCAAGCGTCTGCTGGACGGGTCCTTCACCGCCGCGACTTTCCAGATCGGCGCCAACTCGGGTGACGGCATCACGATCGGCAGCCTGGCCAACACGACGACCGCCGCCATCTCGACGGTCCAGTACGCGGAAGGCAATACCGCCGCCTCCTTCGATGGCGCTCAGATCACCGGCACCAATCTGGCGGCCATCCCCGGCGCCGCCAATCCCGGCCCGCTGACCATCACGGTGGCGCCCAGCGTCACGCCCATCGATATCGGCACGATCCCGGCATCCAGCTCCGAGAAGGAGCGCCTGGGCGAGGTCATCGAGGCGATCAACCGCAAGACCACCGACACCGGCATCTCGGCCTATCTGGTGGAAGACCCGGCCGTGGCTGGTGCCTTTAAGATCACGATGATGTCCTCCCGCATCGACTCGACGACCGGCCTGCCCGGCGCGGTCACGCTGGCGGGCTTCACGACGGCCACCACCGGTGTGGACGCCGGCGACGGCGCCCTGATCGTGCCGCCGGCGGTCAACCCCGAGATCGGCATCGACAGCCTGAGCATCGAGACCGAGGTCGGCGTGTGGAAGGCCATCATGAAGATCGACAGCGCGCTGGACCAGGTCAATGGCGCGCGCGCCCAGCTCGGCGCGGTGCAAAGCCGCTTCGAGACGGCGGTCGCCAATATCCAGATCCAGAGCGAGAACGTGTCGGCCGCCCGCGGTCGCATCATGGACGCCGACTTTGCCCAGGAAACCGCCAACCTGTCGCGCGCCCAGATCCTGCAGCAGGCCGGCACCGCGATGGTGGCCCAGGCCAACCAGCTGCCGCAGCAGGTGCTGCAGCTGCTGCAAGGCTAAGCGCCCTCCCTTCCCCGCTGGCGAGGCCCGTTGCATGCAAACGTAACGGGCCTTCAGTTATTGGCTCAAGGGACCGACAACAGATCACGGCTCCAAGGATACGGACATGGGCATTTCATCGACAGGCATTGGCAGCAATCTGCCGGTCGCCGAAATCATCGACAAGCTGGTCGCGCTGGAGAAGAAGCCGCTGCAGAGCCTGCAGACCTCGGCCACCTTCATCCAGACCCAGATCTCGACCTATGGCAAGGTGCAAAGCCTGCTGTCGGGCGTGACCTCGGCCGCCAATGCGATGGCCAAGGCCTCGCTGTGGGGCCAGACCTCGGCCGGCAGCAGCAATCCGACCGCGCTGTCCGCCACCGCCAGCGCCGGCGCCAGCGCGGGCAACTACAGCGTCAACGTGACCCAGCTGGCCAGCGCCCACAGCCTGGCCTCGGGCGCCTATGCCTCCGGCGCTGCGGTACTGGGCAGCGGCAAGCTGAAGATCGAGCTGGGCAAGTACACCGAACAGACCGCGCCCGCGAACCCGAGCTTCACGCCCAAGGACGGCGCCAAGACCATCAACCTCGAGTTCAGCGCGGAGGGCACGACGCTGGAAGATGTGCGCAAGGCCATCAACGACGCCAAGTCCGGCGTCACCGCCAGCATCGTCAAGGATGCCAGCGGCGCGCGCCTGACGATACGCAGCGACACCACCGGCGAGCTGAGCGCGCTGCGCATCAGCGCCACCGACCTGGCCGACGCCCCGCTGGCCACCGGCCTGGGGGCCCTGGGCTACAGCCCCGACAGCGGCAACACGACGATGCAGCAAACGGTGGCGGCCAAGAATGCGCTGGCCACCGTCAACGGCCTGGATGTGGTGTCCGAATCCAATACCTTCAGCGGCGCGATCGAGAATGTCAGCTTCACCGTCTCGGCACTGACGACGACGCCGGCCACGATCAATGTCGCCAATGACGGTGCGGCGCAGAAGAAGGTGGTGCAGGACTTCGTCACCGCCTACAACGCGCTGAACAGCTTTCTGGTCGAGCAGACCAAGTACGACGAGAAGGCCAAGATCGGCGGCGCGCTGCAGGGCGACAGCACGGTGCTGAACCTGCGCAACCAGATGCGCAACATCCTGCGCGAGACCGGCGCCGGCCAGTTCAATTTCCTCAGCATGACCAGCAAGGATGCCGACGCACCGACCGACGGCACGATCACGCTGGACATCGGCGCGCTGGACAAGGCCATTGCCGACCCCGGCAAGCTGGCCAAGCTCTTCGCCGGCGACGCCTCGGCCAATATCACCGGCATGGCCAAGCGCCTGGCCGATTTCACGACCGGGCTGACCGGCAGCAAGGGCTCGCTGAGCAGCCGCACCGAGGGCCTGAACCAGAAGCTCAAGCTCAACGAGAAAGACCAGGACAAGGCCGAGGACCGCATCGCCCGGCTGACCGACCGGCTCAACAAGCAGTACCAGGCGCTGGACAACCGCATGGCCGGCCTGAGCTCGCTGCAGAACTACATCAACCAGCAGGTCGCGAACTGGAACAAATCCTCCTGAGAGCCCCCTGCTTCGCCCGCCCATGCCCGCCGCCCGCGGGCATGCGTCGTTCTGGGCCCTGCAATCCCGGTGTAACAAGGCGAATCTGTCACATCCTGAGGCTCAAGTCGGCACCGGGGATGGCCGATAAGGACTACATAGCAGCATCCAACCGGCCCTCATCACATCATGAACGCCATCGCCACCTTCTTCGAACCGGCCCGCACGCACAACACCATGGCGAGCAACTTCTACCGCCAGACCGGCGTGCAGACGGGCCTGGAAGCCGCTTCGCCGCACCGCCTGGTGGTGATGCTGTTTGACGGGTTGATGGAGGCCATGGCCCAGGCCCGCGGCGCGATCGCCTCGGGCAATGTCGAGCTGAAGTGCCGTGCCATCGGTCGGGCGGTGCGCATCGTCGACGAGGGCCTGAAGAGCGCGCTGGACCTGAACCAGGGCGGCAATCTGGCGGCGGACCTGTCCGATCTGTACGGCTATGTGATCCACCGCCTGACCGAAGCCAATCTGCACTCCGATGTCGATGCGCTGGAGGACTGCCGAAAAGTCATCGAACCCCTGCGCGAAGCATGGCTGGCCATCGCCCCCCAGGCCGACAGCCGCTGAGCCGCCGCCACCTCACAGCAACGCCGCGAATGATAGGTATCACCATGAACACCCACCTGCTGAGCTATTACGAAGCCATTGAGCAAGCCAGTGCCGACATGCTGTCGGCTGCCCGCTCGGGCAATTGGGACCAGGTCGTCAAGCTCGAAGGCGCTTGCGTGCTGCTGATCTCGCAACTCAAGCGTGCCGCCTCGCAGGACCAGCTGCCGCCCGAGGAGAACCAGCTGAAGACCCGCATCATGCAGCGCATCCTGCTCAACGACGCCGAGATCCGGCACCTGGCCGAGCCCTGGCTGGAAGACCTGGACCTGGTGCTCAGCGGCAAGAGCAAGATGGTGCACTGAACAAGGCCCGGGGCCTGCGGGCCTCGACCCCTGCTTCGCATGACGACCCGACAGCTCGACGAGTTTCGCATCGCAGCCAGGCCCGAGATCGAGGCCTGGCTGCGCCGTTTGCTGGACCGCCAGGTGCGCCTGCAGCTGAGCACCCCGGCCGGCGCCAGCCTGCTGACCCAGCTGTGCAGCGTCGATGCCGAGCACCACAGCCTGGGCTTCGAGGTCATGCCCGACTCGCTGCAGCAGCTGCAGGCCCTGCTCGACAGCGCCGAGCTGGTCGCGGTGGCCTATCTGGACCATATCCGGCTCGAGTTCGAGCTCGATGCCCTGGTGCTGGTGCAAGGCGCCGCGCTGAGCACTTTGCGCGCCCCCTGGCCGGCCGAGCTCTACCGCTTCCAGCGCCGCCAGGCCTTTCGCGTCGAGCCGCTGGGCCACAGCTATCCACGGGTGCTGGTGCAGCATCCGAACCAGCCCGATATGGCGCTGCGCCTGCGCGTGCTGGATCTGAGCGTCAGCGGCCTGGCCCTGCTGCTGCCGGCCGATGTGCCGCCGCTGCAGGCCGGGCTCAGCCTGAACGCAGCCCGCGTCGAACTCGATGGCGATGTGCATTTCGAGACCGCGCTGCGCCTGCAGCATGTCGGCCCCTGCAGCCCCGACGCTCAGGGCATCAGCCATGGTCTGCGCCTGGGCTGTGCCTTTGGCACCCTGCCCAGCGGCGCCGAGCGCGCGCTGCAGCTCTACATCGACCAGACCCAGAAACGCCAGCGGCTGCTGAAAAAGCCCTGACGGCCGCGCCGGCCAAGGCGGCCGGCTACACCTGCATATTCATCACTTCGGAATAGGCCGAGACCAGGCGGTTGCGCACCTGCAAGGTGGCCTGAAAGCCGATCTGGGCCTTCTGCATCGCCACCATGGTCTCTTCCAGGCTGACATTAGGGTTGTCCAGCTGGACCTCGCGCTGCAGCCGCGTCGCCTCGGTCTGCTGCTGGCTGACGCCCTTCATCGCCTGGGCCATCGCATCGCCGAAGCTGGCACCACCGACCGCCTTGGGCTTGGCCAGCGGCTGACCATTGACAGCCATGCCGGCGCGGGCGGCGGCCTGGGCGAAATCAAAGGGCTTGAGCTTGAGGTCCATGGCAGCGAATGCTACGCATGCTCGCGCCATCCTAAGGAGGGAACTGCGCTCGGTTCATCGGCCTGTTCGCGGCTTTCTTGAGGGCCCAAATCCGAATAATTGCAGGCAACGGGTCATCTGTCGGTGGTCCGTGAAGAACTGCACAAACACAGCGCACAGAGAACCCGCCGCCCCATGGACAACGCCCTCGCCACACCCGCTCCCACCGCCCTGGCCGATCCGGCGCAGCCGGCCGCGCCGGCTGGCTTTGCGGCCCGCATGGCGGCCCTGCCGATGCGCAGCAAGCTGAGCCTGGGCGTGGGCCTGGCGGCGCTGGCCGGCGTGGTGCTGGCCATGACCCTGTGGAGCGGCCAGGGCGACTATCGCCCGGTCTTCACCGGCCTGTCGGACAAGGACGGCGGTGCGGTGATCGCCCAGCTCGCCACCCTCAACGTGCCTTACCGCCACGAGCCCGGCGGCACGATTCTGGTGCCGGCCAACCAGGTCTACGACGTGCGCATGAAGCTGGCCTCGGCCGGCCTGCCCAAGGGCAGCACGGTGGGCTTCGAGCTGATGGACAAGACCTCGATCGGCCAGACCCAGTTCAATGAACGCCTGAACTTCCAGCGCGCGCTGGAAGGCGAGCTGACCCGCACCATCACCGCGCTCAATGACGTCGCCGACGCCCGCGTGCATCTGGCGATGCCGCAGCAGAACGGCTTCTTCCGCGAGCAGCAAAAGCCCAGCGCCTCGGTGATGCTGACCCTGCGGGCCGGGCGCACGCTGGACCGCGCCCAGGTGGCCGGCATCGTCCATCTGGTTTCGGCCTCGGTGCCCGAGCTGAATCCCAAGGCCGTCAGCGTGCTGGACCATACCGGCGCCCTGCTGTCCAACGCCGGCGACAACGGTTCCGGCCTGGACAGCCAGCAGCTGCAATACAAGCAGCAGATCGAGGCCAACTACAACAAGCGCATCTACGAGCTGCTGGAGCCGGTGGTGGGCCGCGAAAACCTGCGCGCTACCATCACCGCCGATGTCGATTTCTCGCAGGTCGAATCGACCGCCGAGGAATACAAGCCCAACCAGGGCGCCAATGCCCAGGCCTCGGTGCGCAGCAACCAGACCCAGGAATCGATCAACGCGACACCGGCCCTGCCCACCGGCGTGCCGGGCGCGGCCACCAACCAGCCGCCGGTGCCGGCCACCGCACCGATCAACGGCCAGGCCGCCCCGCTGCAGACCGCTCAAGGAGCGGGCAACGGCCAGCAGAGCACGCGCCGCGAGGCCGTCACCAATTACGAACTCGACAAGACCGTGCGCGTGACACGCAACGCCACCGGCACGGTGCGGCGCCTGAACGCCGCCGTCGTGATCAACCACCGCCAGGTCACCGACGCCAAGGGCAAGACCAGCAGCCAGCCGGTCTCGGCCGAGGAACTGACCAAGCTCAACGAACTGGTGCGCGAGGCCATGGGCTTCAGCCAGGAGCGCGGCGATTCGATCAAGGTGGTCAGCGCGCCCTTCATGGACAGCAAGCCCGAGATCGTCGACGTGCCGCTGTGGAAGCAGCCCTGGCTGCTGGAGCTGCTGCGCACGGCCGCCGTGCCGCTGGCCCTGGTGCTGGTGGCGCTGATCGCGGTGTTCGGCCTGGTGCGCCCGGCGATCCGCGCCGCCAACCCGGCGCCGGCCGAGACCAAGACCGACGAGGCCGGCCAGCTCAACGCGATGGTCGACGACCAGCATGAACTGCCCGGCATGGGCGGCCTGCCGGCCCTGGAAGCCCCGATCTCGAATGACAAGCTGGAGCGGGCCCGCCAGCTCGCCCGCGACAACCCGGTGGCGGTGGCCAACATCATGCGCTCCTGGATCAACGGCGAAGAACTCGCCACGACTTGACGAACGAGAACCCTCATGGACGATCAAGGCGTAGAAGACGCAGCCATCCTGCTGATGTCCCTCGGTGAGGAAGAAGCCTCCGAGGTCTTCAAGCATCTGCAACCCAAGGAAGTGCAGAAGCTCGGCGAGACCATCGCCAAGCTCAAGGTGATCCCGCGCAGCCGTGTCGAGGAAGTGCTGCAGCGTTTCGACGCGGTCGCCGAGACCCAGAGCACCCTGGTCAATGACACCGATGAATATGTGCGCAATGTGCTGCGCAAGGCCCTCGGCGACGACAAGGCCAATCTGCTGCTGGACCGCATCCTGCAAGGCGGCGATGTCTCCAGCATCGAGAGTTTGAAGTGGATGGACGCCGCCTCGGTGGCCGAGCTGCTGCGTAACGAGCATCCGCAGATCATTGCCGCCATCCTGGCGCATCTGGATTTCGACCAGACCAGCTCGGTGCTGCGCGTCTTCACCGAGCGCCAGCGCAACGAGGTGCTGGTGCGCATCGCGACCCTGGACGGCATCCAGCCTATGGCCTTGAAGGACCTCAACGAGGTGATGAGCCAGGTGCTGGCCGGCGGCGAGCGCATGAAGAAAAGCTCGCTGGGCGGCGTCAAGACCGCGGCCGAGATCATCAATATGCTGGGCTCCTCGGTCGAGGCCTCGGTGCTGGACTACATCCGCGAAGCCGATGCCGATCTGGCCCAGAAGATCATGGACAATATGTTCACCTTCGAAGATCTGGACAAGATCGACGACAAGGGCATCCAGGCCGTGCTCAAGGAAGTGCAGAGCGAATCCCTGGTGGTGGCGCTCAAGGGCGCGGCGCCCGAGCTGCGCGAGAAGATCTTCCGCAATATGTCCACCCGCGCGGCCGAGACCCTGCGCGAGGATCTCGAATCGCGCGGCCCGGTGCGGCTCTCCGAGGTCGAGAGCGAGCAGAAGGAAATGCTCAAGATCGTGCGCCGCCTGGTCGACGAGGGTCAGATCATGCTGGCTGGCGGCGGCGACGACCAGTTCCTCTGAGGCTGACCCGCAATGGCCATCAGACAACCACCCCGCCAGGTGCCGCCGCCCGAACGCCGCGACGGCGAGGAGCGCCGCAGCAGCTACAGCCGCTTCATCCCGCGCGAGGAGCTGTCCGGCTTCGCCGCCTGGAACCCCGACGCGCTGCAAGGCGGCCCGGAAGCCCGGCGCCCGCCTATCTATGCGCCGGCGCCACCGCCCGCCCCGGCCGCCGCGCCCGCGCCGCCGCCGGCGCCCGAGCCACAGATCGAAGACCTGCTGCATGCCGCGCGCCAGTCCGGCTACCAGGACGGCTACCGCGACGGCATGGCCGCGCTGGATGCCTTCAAGAAGAGCTTCGCCCAGCAGATGAGCGCCCAGCTGGGCACGCTGGTGAAGAGCTTCGACGCCGAATTCCGCGCGCTCGAAGACCAGATGGCCGAGGCGCTGGCCGCGATGGCCGTCGAGCTGGCGCGCCAGGTCTTGCGCAGCGAGATCCAGCAGCGCCCCGAACACATCGCCCAGGTCGCGCATGACGCGGTCGAGGCCTTGCAGATGTCGGCCCGCCATGTGCGTGTGCGCGTCAATCCGGACGATCTGCCGCTGGTGCTGGACGGCGCCGGCGAGGAAATGAAGGCCCGCGAGGCCCAGGTGCTGCCCGACCCCGAGGTGCCGCGCGGCGGCTGCAAGGTCGAGTCCGACATCGGCAGCGTCGACGCAACCCTGGCCGCGCGCTGGCTGCAGGTGACCGGCGCGATGGGCCAGAGCACGCTGTGGGAAGACCGCCGCCAGACGGACGCCGAAGCGGAGGCCCAGGAATGAGCCAGGACCTGCAGGAAAGCCGTCGCGAGCGCTGGACCCGCTATCTGGAGGATCTGCAGTCCTTTGCCGCCACCCCGGTGGCGCTGGAGCCGCAGGGCAAGCTGGTGCGCGTGGCCGGCATGGTGCTGGAAGCCACCGGCGTGCGTGTGCCGGTGGGCTCGGTCTGCGAGATCCACCTGCCCCGTTCGGCCAACTCGCGCCGCGGCAGCCCGCCGGTCAAGGCCGAGGTGGTGGGCTTCTCGGGCGACCGCGCCTATCTGATGCCCACCGACGAGGTGCAGGGCCTCTCCAGCGGCGCGATGGTGCTGCCGCGCCTGTCGCCGCCCAGCGCGCCCCAGCTGGGCAAGCCGCAACACCCCTGGCGCCGCGACGAAGACCGCGGCCTGCACCTGCCGATGGGCGAAGGCCTCTTGGGCCGCGTGGTCGACTCGCACGGCCACCCGCTGGACCGCAAGGGCCCGCTGGAGCGGGTGCAGGACCGGCCGATGATTCGCCGCCCCATCAATGCGATGGACCGCGACCCGGTGCGCACCCCGCTGGACACCGGCGTGCGCTCGATCAACGCGATGCTGACGGTGGGCCGCGGCCAGCGCCTGGGCCTGTTCGCCGGCACCGGCGTCGGCAAATCAGTCTTGCTGGGCATGATGGCGCGCTACACCCAGGCCGATGTGATCGTGGTCGGCCTGATCGGCGAGCGCGGCCGCGAGGTCAAGGAATTCATCGAGGATATCCTCGGCGAGGACGGCATCAAGCGCTCGGTCGTCGTCGCCGCGCCGGCCGACGCGCCGCCGCTGGTGCGCATGCAGGGCGCGACCTATGCCACGGCCATCGCCGAGCATTTCCGCGACCAAGGCCAGCATGTGCTGCTGCTGATGGACTCGCTGACCCGCTATGCGATGGCGCAGCGCGAGATCGCGCTGGCCATCGGCGAGCCGCCGGCCACCAAGGGCTATCCGCCGTCCTGCTTTGCCAAGCTGCCGCAGCTGGTCGAGCGCAGCGGCAACGGCCAGCCCGGCGAGGGTTCGATCACCGCCTTCTACACGGTGTTGTCCGAGGGCGACGACCAGCAGGATCCGATTGCCGACGCGGCACGCGGCATCCTGGACGGCCACATCGTGCTGAGCCGCGAGCTGGCCGAGGCCGGCCACTACCCGGCGATCGACATCGAGCGTTCGATCTCGAGGGTGATGAGCAATGTCGCCGAGAAACCCCATCTGGAGGCCGCGCGGCGTTTCCGCCAGCTGCTGGCCAAGTACAACAAGGCGCGCGATCTGATACAGCTGGGTGCCTATGCCCCCGGCCACGACCATGAGCTCGATCTGGCCGTGCGCCTGCACACCGATATGAACCGCCTGCTGCAGCAAGACATGCACAGCCCCGCCCAGCTGCAAGCCAGCGTGGGCCAGCTTGAAGCAGTGGTTAACCAAGGCTGAAACCGGCCGATAAGCGTTATACGGAGAGCTATTCATGAGCACCCAAGCCCTCACCATCCTGCTGGAGCGCGCCGAAGCCGAGCGCGACGACGCCTTGTCGCAGCTGCAGGCGCTGATGCGCCAGGCCGAGGCCGCGCGCAGCCAGGCCGACCAGCTGGGCCAGTACCGCAGCGAATACCAGCAGCGCTGGACCCAGACCTTCGCGCGCAAGACCACCATCGACATCGTCGGCTGCTACCAGAACTTCGGTCTGCGCCTGGACCAGGCGATCGACCAGCAAGGCTCGGTCAGCCGCTATGCCGAGCAGCGCGTCGAGCGCGCCCGCGAGACCCTGCGCGAGCTGGAGATGCGCGTGGCCTCGGTGCGCAAGCTGCTGGAGCGGCGCAGCGCGGAACGCGCCCGCCTGCTGAACCGCCAGGACCAGAAGGCCACCGATGAACAGGCCGCCCGTGCGGCGCTGGCCGCCTTCAATCCGATGATGCGCCTGAGCGCCTGAGCGACCGGGAGCCCGTGATGAACAGTCTTCTCTCCACCAGCACGCCGTTCCTGGGCGGCAGCGGCAAGCCGCCCGTCGTGTCCGGCAACAGCCCCCTGCTCTCGGCCTCGGCCAACGATGTCGCGGCCAGCTTCTCGGAACTGCTGCGCGGCAGCGGCGCCAAGCCCGCGGCGATGAGCCCACCGGTCGAGCAGCCGCCCCCCGCCCAGCAGGCGCCCAGCCGGCCGGTGCCGCCGCCCAAGACGGACGCCGGTCCGACCCAGGCTCAGGTGCAGGCCAAGCTGGACCGCGCCAACAGCCAGGCCCGCAGCGCCCAGGCGCGCGGCGAGGCTGCAGCCGGCCGCAACGCCGAGCGCGTGGCCCAGCCCGAGACGGCCACCGTCAAGGACGCCAAGACAGCCGCCGAGGGCAAGGACGCGATCGACAAGCCGGCCTCGGCCCCTGCCGAGGCTGCAAGCGAGACCGAGCAGAAGACCGCACAGCCGGCCGAGCCGGCCGTGGCTGCCATGCTGACGGCGCTGCCCATCGACATCAAGGCCATCAAGATCAGCGCGAGCGAGGACGGCAAGACCGACGCCCGCAGCGCCACGGCCAAGAGCGGCAAGTCACAGCTCGCCGACATCGGCGGCGGCCATGCAGCAGCCGGTGCCGCAACCGGCGGAACTGCCAGCGCAGCAACCGGCGCGCGCGACAGCGCCGCCGGCATCGCGCTCGATGGCATGCCGGCCAGCGTCGCCAAGCCGGCCGCGCCGGCGAGCGCCGGCAGCGCCGCGCCCTCCTTCGAGGCCGTGATAAACGCGGCCCAGGCCCAGCTGGCCAAGGGCGGCATCGACGCCAACAGCCCCGCAGCCGCGAGCGCGCCGGCCGCCAGGCTGGAGCTGGCCCAGCCCTTGCACAGCCCGGCCTTCGGACCCGAGATGGCGGCGCGACTGAGTCTGCTGGCGGCCGACGGCGTCCAGCAGGCCCAGCTGCATCTGAACCCGGCCGAGATGGGCCCGGTCTCGGTGCAGATCGTCGTCGAGGGTCAGCAGGCACAGATCTCCTTCCACAGCGACCAGGCCGACACCCGTGCGGTGCTGGAAAACAGCCTGCCCGAGCTGGCGGCCGCCTTGCGCGAGAGCGGGCTGACCTTGAGCGGCGGCGGCGTCTTCCAGCAGGCCCGAGATCCCGAGGCGCGGGCGCAGCCGGCCGATGGCCGCAGCGCCGTGCGCACCAGCGTCGAGGACAGCGCCGCCCCCGTCAGCACGCCGATCCGCGCGACGGCCAGCCGGGGCGTGCTCGACCTCTATGCCTGAGCGGGCGTGAACATGATCGTCAAAACCCGGCTTTTCGGAGCTTGGCCCGGCCCATATGGCCGAATAATGCGAGTTATCGGCGGCCTGCACGGGCCGCATTGACAAGGAGTTGATATGGCTACAGCCGCCGCCGGCGATGCGGCCCCCGCAGGCGGGGGCAAGAAGAAGCTCGTCATCATCGTGGTGGCCGTGCTGGTGCTGGCCTTGGTGGGTGTTGCCGCGCTGCTGCTGCTGAAGAAGAAGCCGGCCGAGGACGAAGACGGCGAGTCCGCCGCCCCGGCGGCCGCCCATCACTCGGAAGTCAAGCCCGGCACGCCGCCGGTGTTCGTGCCGCTGGAGCCCTTCACCGTCAATCTGGCCGACAAGGAAGTGGACCGCTTTGCCCAGATCGGCATCACGCTGGAAGTGGCCGACGCCAAGTTCGCCGAGCAGCTCAAGCTCTATATGCCGGCGATCCGCAGCAATGTGCTGATGGTGCTGTCGCACAAGACCTCGGTCGAATTGCTGACCCTGGAGGGCAAGGAAAAGCTGGCGCGCGACATCATGCGCGAGTCGCTGCGCCCGATGGGCATCGAGATCGATGACGAGGACGATGAGGACACGACGAAGAAAAAGCGCAAGAAGAAACGCAATGTCGTCAGCCCGATCAGCAATGTGCTGTTCTCCAGCTTCATCGTCCAATAGCGATTCACCATCATGAATCAGCAAATCCTTTCGCAAGACGAAGTCGATGCCCTGCTGCAAGGCATTACCGGCGAGAGCCAGAAGCTCGAAGCGGAAGAGGAGCAGGTCGGCGGCATACGCGACTACAACCTGGCCAGCCAGGAACGCATCGTGCGTGGGCGCATGCCCACGATGGAGATCATCAACGAGCGTTTCGCCCGCAATATCCGCATCGGCCTGTTCAACTTCATCCGCAAAAGCCCCGAGGTCGCGATCGGCGGCATCAAGGTGCAGAAGTACAGCGCCTTCCTGCGTGAGATCGTCGTCCCGACCAACTTCAACATCGTCTCGGTCAAGCCGCTGCGCGGCAATGGCCTGATCGTCTGCGACCCGACGCTGGTGTTCGCGGTGATCGATTCGCTGTTCGGCGGCATCGGCAAGTTCCACGCCCGCATCGAGGGTCGCGATTTCTCGGCCACCGAGCAGCGCGTGATCCTGCGCCTGGTCGAGGTGATCGTCGCCGAGTACAAAAAGGCCTGGATGGGCATCTACCCGCTGGAGCTGGACTACCAGCGCTCGGAGATGCAGCCGCAGTTCGCCAATATCGCCACGCCCAGCGAGATCGTCGTCTCGACCTCGTTCACGCTGGAGATCGGCGAGACCAGCGGCACCGTCTATTTCTGCATTCCCTACTCGACGCTGGAACCGATTCGCGATGTGCTCTACAGCACCACGCAGGGCGACTCCTCCGAGCCCGACCGGCGCTGGGTCAATCTGCTGAAGCACCAGATCCAGGCGGCCGAGGTCGAGCTGGTGGCCGAGCTGGGCCATGCGCCGGCCACCGTCGAGCAGTTGCTGGCCTTCAAGCCCGGCGACTTCATCGAGCTGGACCTGGACCCCATCATCAAGACCAAGATCGATGGCGTGCCGGTGTTCGACTGCCACTACGGCACCTCGAACGGCAAGTACGCCCTGAAAGTAGACAAGATGCTGACCGCCCCGGATGCGGGTTGGCTGGGAGCCCGTGATGCCACCTGATAGCCCCTCTCAAGACGAACAGGACGCAATGGCGGCCGAATGGGCCGCCGCGCTGGCCGAAGCCAAGCCGGCCGAAGTGGCCGACGAGGTGCAGGCCGCCGCCGAGCAGGTGGCGCCGGCCAGCTTCGCGAACTTCACGCCGACGCCCAGCAATATGCCGGGCAGCGACATCAATATGATTCTGGACATCCCGGTCCAGCTGACCGTGGAGCTGGGGCGCACCCGCATCCCGATCAAGAACATCCTGCAGCTGGCCCAGGGCTCGGTGGTCGAGCTCGACGCGCTGGCCGGCGAGCCGATGGATGTGCTGGTCAACGGCTATCTGATCGCCCAGGGCGAGGTCGTGGTGGTGAACGACAAGTTCGGCATCCGGCTGACCGATATCGTCACGCCCTCGGAGCGCATGCGCCGCCTCAGCAAGGCCTGACCCCAGGAACCGAGCCCAAGGCCCGAACTCGGGCCGAAAGCCCCGCTTCCAAGCACGATTGACCGGGCCTGGCCCGGCCCACAATCGGCGGCATGAGCAACAACCTCCTGCCTATCTTCTGGTTCTTCGCCATCCTGGCGCTGATACCGGCCCTGCTGTGGCTGCTCAAGCGCACGCCGCTGGGCGGCGCAGCCGGCACCCACGGCCAGATGCGCACCGTCGCGGTGCTGCAGCTCTCGCCGAACCAGCGCCTGGTGACCGTCGAGGTCGGCCAGGGCGAGGACCGCCGCTGGCTGGTGCTGGGCGTCACCGCGCAGCAGATCAGCACCCTGCATGTGCTGCCGCCGCAGCCCGAGGGTGCGGCGGGCCCGGCCGCCGCCGCCCCGTTCGCGCAGATGCTGATGGCGCGACTCAAGAAAGATGGCAGCGGAGACCAGCGTGCGCCCTGATCCCCGCCGACATTCCCGGCTCAGGCAAGGCCTGACCCTGCTGTTTCTGCTGTCCGGCGCCGCCGCAGCGCTGGCCCAGACCGGCGGCGCGCCCGCGACCTTGCCGCTGATCATCGGCCAGGGTGCCGGCGGCAGCAGCTACTCGGTGCCGATCCAGACCCTGCTGTTCTTCACCGCCCTGGGCTTCCTGCCGGCCGTGCTCTTGATGATGACCGGCTTCACCCGCATCGTCATCGTGCTCTCGCTGATGCGCCAGGCCCTGGGCACCCAGGCGGCGCCGCCGAATCAGGTGATCGTCGGCCTGTCGCTGTTCCTGACCTTCTTCGTGATGAGTCCCACGCTGGACAAGGTCTATGCCGAGGCCTGGCAACCCTACTCGGCCGGCACCATCGGCTTCGATGTGGCCCTGCAGCGCGCCGAGGTGCCGATGCGCGGCTTCATGCTGAAGCAGACCCGCCAGGCCGATGTCGCGCTGTTCTCGCGCCTGGCCAAGCTGGAAGGCGACATCAAGCCCGAGGATGTGCCCTTCAAGGTGCTGGTGCCGGCCTTTGTCACCAGCGAGCTGAAGTCGGCCTTCCAGATCGCCTTTCTGATCTTCATTCCCTTTCTGGTGATCGACATGATCGTCTCCAGCGTGCTGATGAGCCTGGGCATGATGATGCTGAGCCCGGTGCTGGTGGCCCTGCCCTTCAAGCTGATGCTGTTCGTGCTGGCCGATGGCTGGAACCTGCTGCTGGGTTCGCTGGCCGCCTCCTTCGTGACCTGAGCCCAGAGACAAGCCCATGGATGCACAACAAGTCTTCACCTTCGGCCAGGAAGGCCTCTACATGTTGCTGCTGGTGGCCGCACCCATCCTGCTGACCGTGCTGGCGGTGGGCGTGCTGGTCAGCGTGTTCCAGGCCGCCACCCAGATCAACGAGGCGACCCTGAGCTTCGTGCCCAAGGTCGTCGCCGCCGTGCTGGTGATGGCGGTGGCCGGCCCCTGGATGGTGACCACGCTGGTCGAGTACATCCAGCGCACCTTGCAGACGATTCCGCAGGTCGTCGGCTGACACGGCGTCGATGTTTTCTTTCACCGAGGCCCAACTGCTGCAGTGGCTGACGCCGCTGCTGTGGCCCTTCATCCGCACCTTGGCGCTGTTTGCCGGCATGCCCATCTTCAGCCAGCGCAATGTGCCGATGCGGGTGCGCGTGGGTCTGGCGCTGTTCATCTCGCTGGCGGCCCAGCCCTCGCTGCCGGCGATGCCGGTGGTGCCGCTGGACTCGCCACCGCTGCTGCTGATGCTGATCGCGCAGCAGCTGCTGATCGGCCTGTCGCTGGGCTTCGCGGTGCGCATCGTGTTCGCGGCGCTGGAGTTCGCCGGCGAGCTGGTGGGCCTGCAGATGGGCCTGAACTTCGCCGGCTTCTTCGACCCCGCGACCGGCAGCCAAGGCACGGCCAGCGCGCGCTTCTTCGGCGCGATGGTGGCCTTTCTGTTCATCGCGATCAACGGCCACCTACTGCTGATCAACGCGCTGATACAGAGCTTCACGGCCTTCCCGGTCGGCGACGAGCCCTTCCGTTTCCTGCGCGTGGCCCAGCCCCAGGTCTGGGGCGCGCAGATCTTCCATATCGGCCTGTGGATCGCGCTGCCGTTGATCACGATGCTGATGTTCGTCAATCTGGTGCTGGGCGTGATCGCCCGCGTCGCGCCGCAGATCACCGTCTTCGCGGTCGGTTTTCCGCTGACCGTCAGCATCGGCCTGGTGGGCATGCTGGCCACGCTGCCGCTGATGCAGATGCCTTTTATGGTGGCGCTGGAGCGCATGCTGGCCGCCTTCGGCTGAAGACGGCCAGAGCGAGGCGCTGGCTCAGACGCGCGCTCGCCTGCGCGCCACCCCACCGACCGCCAGCAGGCCCAGCAGCAACATCGCGTAGGTCTGCGGCTCGGGCACCGCGCTGACCGTCAGGCCCGACAAGGTGCCGTTGTAGGCGCCGGCCAGGCTGGCCTGCCCGGTGCGCAGATCGATGCTGTAGAGCGATGTGCTCAACGCCGGGCCGGCATCGACATTCAGCGCCGCCCAGGCCTGGCCGTTGCCGAGGATCTCGAAGCCATTGGCCCGCAGCACATCGACGCCCAGCGAACCGACCGTCGTGATCGTCGGCGTATTGAAGGCCGAGGAGGCGAACGCCAGCGTGTCATTGGCACTGTCGATGTAGTACAGCGCGGTGCCGCCGGCCGGCGCGCCGCCCTGCCCCGGCATCGAGTTGGTGTAGGCCACGGCGGTATAGCCCGGCGCCACGGTGTTGGCGGCATTGCCGACCGCACCGGTCAGCGCATTGACGGCGAAATTGCCGCCGGCCGAGCTGATCAGGCGCAGCGAGGCGCCGGTGCCGGCATCGGCCACCGGATTGAAGTCCAGACCATAGGCGAGATTGCCCTGGACCACGGCGCTGCTCAGATTGGCGACAAAGCTGGTCGCGCCCGTCATCTCGTCCAGCGTGTAGAGCCGGTTGGACAAGGTCACGCCATAGATCTTGCCGTCCGAGGGCCGGGTGTCGATGCCGACGAAGCGATCACCGGCATCCAGGCCGCTGATGTCCTTGTTGACGGCCGCGCCGATATTGGCGGTGTCGAAGCGGGTGAGCTGGTTCTGGCTGTTGATGCCCACCAGGGTGACGGCCTGGGCGGCGCCGGCGCTCAAGGCGAGCAAGGCGGCACCGGTGCGAGCGAAGAATGGCATGGAAGAACTCCTGTGCGTATGCGCAGACACACCGACGCGAGGCTCTCGAACCGGCGCTGCAGGCTCTGTACGCAGCCCGGCCCGGATGGATGCAGGATGTCGGCATGCCCCCCTAGGCCTAGGGGGCAACCCGCTACCGCACCTCGCGCGCCAGCTTCAGCATCTGCGCGCTCAGCACCAGGCCACGGCGCCGGCTTTCGCTGAGATTGACGCGAAACGCCAGGTTGTTGGGCTCCTGGATCAGGCCGATGTCGGCGCCGGCGCGAAAGGCCTCGGGGCTGTCGGCCACCAGCAGCACCGGACTGGCGTCCAGCGCCAGCATCCAGCGCCGCAGCTCGGCGCGCCCGAGCTCGCCCAGCACCAGCAACTGGCAGTGGCGTGCCTGCTCGGGCCGCTCCGGCAGCGCCAGCTCCGGCAGCAGCCCGCCCCAGGGCCTGCGCAACTGCTCGCGCAGCGCCGCCGCCAGCTCCGGCGACGTGCCGGCCAGGCACAGCGTGAAGCTGCGCAGCGGCGGTGGCGGCCAGCCGGTGAACTGGGCAAAGCGGTAGATGAAGGCCGCCTTCAGCCGCGCATCGTCGGGCACCGGCTCGTTCGCGGCGGCCGGTGCCGCCAGCACCAGCAGCCAGGCCAGCGGCAGCCAGACCTTGCTCATGGCTCGAAACGCCGGCTCAGACTCAGGCGCAAGACCCGACCCTCCTGGCGCAGCGGCAGCAGGCTGCCGGGCTCGGTGAACTCGGCGTAGCGCTTGTCGGCCAGGTTGTAGAGTCCCAGCGCCAGCTCGCTGCGCGTCTCGACGGGCCACAGCAGCTGCAGATTGACGATGCCGTAAGCCCCCTGGCGCTGGTCCAGCACGCGCCGCGCGCCGGCCGACAGCCACTGGGCCGACAGCCGCAGCGGCCCCAGCGGCTGGCTGGCCTGCAGCTTCAGCAGGCTGGCGGGCTGGGTATTGAGCGCATCGGTCGCGGCATCGCTGCGCTGCCGGTTCAGGCTCAGGCTGGCCGACAGCTCGCCGCCGCCGGCCCAGCGCCCTTCCAGCCCCAGCTCCACACCGCGGCTGAGCAACCGGGCGCTGTTCTCGTAGACCGGGAACTCGGGGCTCAGCCGTATCAGGCCGCTGATGCGGCTCAGGTGCAGCGAGGCACGCAAGCGCCACTGCGCGCTCAGGCCCTGGTCCAGGGCCAGCTCCAGGCTGCGCACCCGCTCGGCGCGCAGTGCCGGTGCGCCCAGCTCCTCGTTATTGCCGGCCTCGACGCGGTTGGCAGCCCGGAAGGCGCTGCCGTACAGCAGCTTGACGCCGGTCTGTGCGGCCGGGCTCCAGACCCAGGCCAGGCGCGGGTTGAGGCTGGCACCGGCGGTGCGGCTGCGGTCATGGCGCAGCCCCAGCACCAGGGTGTGGCGCGGCGCCAGCCGCCATTCGTCCTGCACGAACAGGCCCAGGCGCCGGTCACTGCCGTCCCGTTCCACCCAGGGCGGCACGCCCACGGTGCCGGCCCAGACCTGCTGGGCCGCATCGTGCTGGTACTCCAGGCCCAGGCTGAGGAAGTGCTGCGCGATCCCCTGATAGCCCAGGCGCAGGTCCAGCTGGCCCCAGCGGCCGAGGAACTGACTGCGGTACAGCGCCAGCGCGCCCTGGTTCTCGTCCGCGACATAGGGCGCGCTATTGCGATAGAGCGCGCGCTGCAGCGCGAGCGCGGCATACAGATCCCAGTCCTCGCTCAGCGCACGCTCCAGTGTCAGCTGGGCGAAGTGATTGCGGGTCAGATCCAGCGAGGGCTCCAGGCGCTCCGGCTGCAGCGGTGACACGAACACCGGCAGCTGGCGGCGCCGCTCGCTGCCGCCCAGGCGCAGGTTCAGACCGCGATAGGAAAAACCCGCCTGCAAACGGCTGCCGCGGTCGCGGTCCAGCGCTCGGTGGCGCGCCGCCAAGGCCGGTGGCGGTTGCACCGCATCGGGCATGCGATCCTGCTCGAAACTCGACAGCCCGACCCAGCCCTCGGCCCCGCCGTCGGCGCGCCGGCCCAGCGAGACCGAGGCCTGGCGCTCCGAGCTGGAGGCCTGGCTGAACCCCAGGCGCAGGCCCTGCAGCCGGTCGGCGCGCTGGGTGACGATATTGATCACGCCGAAAAAGGCATTGTTGCCATAGACCGAGGAGCCAGGGCCGGGCGCGAACTCGACCCGCTCGATCAGCGCGATATCGACCAGCGCGTCGCGCCCGACCTGGGCCGCGTCGAGGATGTTGTCGTTGAGCCGCATGCCGTCCAGCAGCACCAGCAGGCGCGAGTTGTACTCGCCGGCCCGGCCCAGGCCGCGCGCCGAAACAAAGCTGAAGATGCTGTTGCTGCTGACATAAAGCCCGGGCAAGCTGCGCAGCACATCGCTCAGGCTGCGCAGACCGAGCCGGGCGATGTCCTGGGCGGTCAGCACATAGGTGACGGCCGGCGCCTGGGCCTCGCTCTGGGCGAAGCGCGAGGCCGCGCTGACCTCGACCCCGCGCGAGGGCTGGTCCAGGCCCTGTTTGAGCAGTTCCTCCAGACTCGGTGGATCGTCGGCACCGGCCGCAGCAGCGGCCAGCACATACAGCAGGGCAAAAACGGTCTTAGCGGCCTTAGACATCAGTGGCCCGCCTGTAGCAGTTCTTGCCGGCCCGCTTGGCCGCATACATCGCGGCATCGGCGCGCGCCAGCAGGGTCGCCGGCGTATCGGCATCACCGGGGCAGAAGGCCAGGCCCAGGGTCGCTCCGACCGGCATCAGTGCCCCGGCCACCCACAGCGGCTCGCGCACGGCGGCGATCAGGCGCTGGGCCAGGGCTTCGGCGGCGGCGGCATCGGGCAACTCGGGCAGCAGCAGCGCAAACTCGTCGCCGCCCAGGCGGCACAGCCGGTCATGGCCGCGCAGCACCGCGCCCATACGCCGCGCCACCTCGCGCAGCACCGCATCGCCGGCCTCATGGCCATGGCCGTCGTTGACGAGCTTGAAGTTGTCCAGATCAATGAAGACCAGGGCCATCAGCTCATCGTGCTGCAGGCTTTGCGCCATCAGATCGGCCAGCGCGCGCTCGAAGGCCAGGCGGTTGGGCAGGCCGGTCAGGCTGTCGTGATGCGCCAGCTGCTGCAGCTGCTGGCCGGCGGCCTGCTCCTGGCGCAGGCGCTGGTTCAGGCCCTGCTGGGCGGCCTCGATGCGGCTGAGCATCTCGTTGAAGCGCTCGCTCAGACGCCCCACCTCATCAGGGCGTCGCACCGGCGCGCGCCGGCCATAGTCATGGTCACCGGCCACCTGTTCGGCCAGCGCGGCCAGCTCGACGATGGGCGCCAGCGCCCGCCGCTGCACGGCCCTCAGCACCTGAGCGGCCAGCACGATGGCCAGCAGCGCCAGCACGCCCGTCAGCGCGGCCAGCCGCAGCAGCCCCTGCTCCAGACCGGCCAGGCTCTCGCGCAGCAGCAGATGGCCGACCGGCTCGCCCTGCTGCAGCACCCGGGCATGGACATGGATTTCACCGCCCTCGATGACACGGCCGATCCAGGCCGGCACGACGGCCGGTGTGGCGCCTTCGACCGGCCAGCGCGCGAACAGCCGGCCCCGGGCGTCCAGCAGCTGCAGTTCCAGCAGCTCGGCGCGGTGCGCGAACGCGGCCAGCTCGGCGGCCGCAGCGGCGCGGTCCTCGAACACCAGCATCGCCGCCAGGCCATGGGCCAGCAGCTGGGCGGCCTGCTCGGCGGCCTGGGCCTGGCGCTCGCGGGCGCCCAGCCAGGAGACCCCGGCAATCAGGCCCAGGGTCAGCAGCAGGGTCGCGGCCAGCACCGTCAGATTGAGCGCCGTCAGCCGACGCACCAGCGAGCGCTCGGGCGGCCGCGCCGGCCGACCTTTGGCGCTCGGTTCTTGGTCTGCCATCAGCGCTTTATCGGCGCGCTGCCGGCCGGCTTTAGCTCTCGACCAGGCCGTTGCGGATCGCGTAAACCGTCAGCTCGGAGTTGTTCGACAGGGCCAGCTTCTCCAGCACGCGGGCGCGGTAGACGCTGACGGTCTTGGGGCTCAGGGTCAGTTCCTCGGCGATGTCCGACAGGCGCTTGCCCGAGGCGATCATCACCAGGGTCTGCAGCTCGCGGTCGGAGAGCTTCTGGTGGGCCTGCTCGGTGGACGGCGCGGTCAGGCTCTCGACCAGCATCTGGGCGATCTCGGGCGTCACATACTTGCGGCCCTGAGCCACGGTGCGCACCGCCGCCACCAGCAGCTGAGGGTCGCCGCCCTTGTTGACATAGCCGAAGGCACCGGCCTTCAGTGCGCGGATCGCGTACTGGTCCTCCGGATACATCGAGACGATCAGCACCCGCACCGGGTTGCCCTCGTCCTTCAGCACATGCAGCACGTCGAGGCCGCTGCGGCCCGGCATATTGATGTCCAGCACCAGCACATCGCAGTCCTTGCCGGGCTGGCGCATCAGCGTGCGCAGCTCGCCATAGTCGCCGGCCTCGCCGATGACCTCGATATCGGCCGCATCGGACAGGGTGTCGCGGATGCCGCGGCGTATCAGCGCATGGTCGTCACACAGGATCACCTTGATCATGCGCAGCCCCAGGCGGAAGGATCATGGGTGGCGGCGCGGCCGGCCTCGTCGTCGGCCAGGCTGTCGTCGGGCGCTTCGAGCGGCACCGACAGGATCAGGCTGGTCCCTCTGCTATTGCTGCTCAAATCGACCCATCCCCCAACGGTTGCGGCCCGTTCATGCAGACCACGGATGCCGAATGATCGCGCCTTGGCAAGATCGCCCGGCGCCACGCCCTGCCCATTGTCGCTGACCTCCAGGGTCAGCACGCCCGAGTCGACGCTCAGCTCGATATCGACCCGGCTGGCATTTGCGTGCTTGCTGACATTGGTCAAGGCCTCCTGCGCGGTGCGGTAGGCCACCAGCGGCACGCCGGCCGGCAGCTGGATCTGCTCATGGCTGGTGCGCATCGTCGTCGTGATGCCGGTGCGGCGCTCGAAACGCATGCTCATCCACTGCACCGCCGCGACCAGGCCCTGCTCCAGGATGGCCGGTCGCAGGTTGTGCATGATGCGCTGGCTGGCCTCGATCGCGTAGCTGACCGTCTCCAGCGCCGACTGCACGCGCTGGCGCACCGCCGCGTCCTGCGCATGGCGGGCGATCCAGGCCAGGTCGAATTTCAGCGCGGTCAGCGAGCCGCCGACATCGTCGTGGATCTCGCGCGCGATCGCCGCGCGCTCCATCTCGACGCTGGTCTGCAGATGGCCGGCCAGCTCGTGCAGGCGCTGCTTGCTCTTGCGCAGCTCGCGGTCGGCCTCCAGCCGGGCGCACTGCATGTCATTGGCCTCGATGGCATGCAGCAGGGCCGGCGCCAGCCGCGCCAGATTGTTCTTCAGCAGATAGTCGGAGGCGCCGGTGCGCATCGCCGCCACGGCCGTGTCTTCGCCGATCTCGCCGGAGACCAGCACGAAGGGAATCAGGCGCTTGCTCTCCTTGAGCATGTCCAGCACCACCAGGCCGGAGAAACCGGGCAGGTTGTAATCGGACACGATGGCATCCCAGGCCTCGGTCAGCGCCTGCGCGACCTCGGCCAGGGTATCGACCCGGTGCACGTCCAGGTCCAGGCCGGCGCGGCGCAGCTGGGCCACGATCAGTTGGTGATCGAGTTCCGAATCCTCAACATGGAGTACACGCAGGCGGCGCTCGGCGCTAGAAACAGTCATGGGGCGGGAGTATGCCAAGAATGTGCAACAACTCACGGCAGCCCTGCCGCTATCTATCAGCGGCAGCGCGGCCCAGCCCACAATCCGGCGTTAACCCGCATCAGGTTTGTTGGATTCGGGTCGATTCCAAGAAATAGGCCCAGTTCGGGCCGATTGTCCTGTCGACATGCCCACAAGAAATGCCGAAGATCCCGGATATGACCGGAGCATCCGGTCGTCTGAGCCAGGTCAGCACATAACAAGCATGGAGCGACGAAGCCGATGAACGAAAACTCCACCCCTGACGAAGAGCCGGGCATGCTCCCTTTGCTGGCCGCCGCCGAGTTGCAGGACCACCTGATGACGGTGACCAATGATCTGGAGCGCCTGCAGCGCCTGCTCGACGATGCCGGCGAGGCCTTGTCCGGCCATTTCTACAGCGCCTCCAGCCAGGTCCAGAACCTGCTGCGCCAGGCGGCTCAAACCCCCGGCGCCGACAGCGGCGCGCTGCACCATGTGATGGAAGACATTGCCGGCGCCATCACGGCGCTGCAGTTCCAGGACATGGCCACCCAGCTGATCGCCCACACCAGCCAGCGCCTGCGCAACTGCGCCGACCAGCTGGCGCGCGACACCTTTGGCGACGACGAAGACGGCGAGGCGGTCGTCGAGATCGCGCCGCTGCGCCCGAATCCCGTGACTCAGGACGAAATGGACGCAGGGTCCATCGAACTGTTCTAAAGAGTTCTCAAGTTCAACCGATATCAGCTTGTTATCCGGAGAGAAAGCGATGCATTCAATTCTTGCTGTGGACGATTCGGCCTCGATGCGCCAGATGGTCTCCTTCACCCTCAAGAACGCAGGTTTCAATGTGGTTGAGGCGGTCGATGGCCAGGATGCCTGGGAAAAGTCCAGCTCGCGCGATTTCGATCTGGTGCTGACCGATCAGAACATGCCGCGCATGGACGGCATCAGCCTGACCAAGAAACTGCGCGACAACCCCAAGTTCAAAACCACCCCCATCCTGATCCTGACCACCGAGTCCAGCGACCAGATGAAGCAGGCCGGCCGTGCCGCTGGCGCCACCGGCTGGCTGGTCAAGCCTTTTGATCCGGCCAAGCTGATCGAGGTGATCGGCAAAGTGATTCGCTGAGGCCTGGCGCCACAACAAGGAGTAAAGCATGGGAGAAATGACCTCCGAAGGCGCAAGCCTGAGTGCCGGCATTGACCTGAGTCAGTTCTACCAGGTCTTCTTCGAGGAAGCCGGCGAGAACCTCGACAATATGGAACAGCTGCTGCTGAACCTGAATATCGAGACCGCCGACGATGAAGAGCTGAACGCGATCTTCCGCTGCGCGCACTCGATCAAGGGTGGCGCGGCGACCTTCGGCTTCGGTGATGTGGCCGAGCTGACCCACCAGATGGAGACGCTGCTGGACAAGCTGCGCCGCCACGAGCTGGCACCGAATGCCGCGATGGTGGACATCCTGCTGCAGTCCGGCGACGCGCTGCGCGCGCAGCTGGGCCGCCACCAGGGCTCCGGGGCCGAGGCGGTCGACACCACCGATCTGCTGACCAGCATCCGTGCGCTGGTCGAGGGCAAGGAGGTGACGGCTCCGGTGGCGCAGAGCGCCGCGCCGGCGCCTGCACCAGCGCCCAAGCCGGCCGCAGCGCCGGCCAAGCCGACCGCACGCGAGCTGGAGCTGCAGGTCGGACCGCTGTCCGACCTGAGCCTGGCCGACAACCTGGTCGATCTGTTCAAGGAAATCACCGATCTGGGCACGATAGAGCCGCTGGACGGCGGCGTGTCCTCCGACGGCATGCGCCGCTACAAGATCCTGACCGGCAGCACCGACAACGATCTGCTGGACCTCTTCACCTTCCATGTGGCCCGTGAGCAGGTCAAGCTGCTGCCGCTGGGTCCGGGCTTCGGCTTCCACGAGGGAGCGCCCGGCGCGCCGCCGGCCGAGGCGCCGAGCAAGGATCCGGGTTACGGCTTCTTCGATGACGCCCCGGGCCTGCCCGGCGGCACCACCGGCACCGAGCTCGAAGCCCAGGCCCAGTTGCCCGCCGAGGCACCGAAGACCGTGGTGGCCAAGCCGGCTGCCAAGGCGGAGGCCCGCCCGCCGGCCGGCGGCATGGACCAGTCCACGCTGCGCGTCTCGGTCGAGAAGGTCGACCAGCTGATCAATCTGGTCGGCGAGCTGGTCATCACCCAGGCCATGCTGGCGCAGAACAGCAGCCAGCTGGACCCGGCCCTGTATCAGCAGCTGGCCTCCGGCCTGGCCGATCTGGAACGCAACACCCGGGATCTGCAGGAATCGGTGATGTCGATCCGCATGATTCCGATGTCGGGCGTGTTCAACCGCTTCCCGCGCATGCTGCGCGACCTGGCCGCCAAGCTGGGCAAGAAGGTCGAGCTGGTCACGCAGGGCGAAGCCACCGAGCTGGACAAGGGTCTGGTCGAGAAGATCACCGACCCGCTGACCCATCTGGTGCGCAATAGCTGCGACCACGGCATCGAGCTGCCGGCCGAACGCACCGCCAAGGGCAAGCCCGAGCAGGGCACGATCACCCTGGTCGCCTCGCACCAGGGCGGCTCCATCGTGATCGAGGTGCGCGACGACGGCCGCGGCCTGAACCGCGACAAGCTGATCAAGAAGGCGCGCGAGAAAGGCATCGATGCGCCCGACTCGATGAGCGACGCCGAGGTCTGGGGCCTGATCTTCGCGCCCGGCTTCTCCACCGCCGACCAGGTCACCGACGTCTCGGGACGCGGCGTCGGCATGGACGTGGTCAAGCGCAATATCACCCAGCTGGGCGGCACGGTCGAGATCGACTCGGCCGAAGGCTATGGCATGAAGGTCTCGGTGCGTCTGCCGCTGACCCTGGCCATCATGGACGGCATGAGCGTGGGCGTCGGCGACGAGGTCTACATCCTGCCGCTGGCCTCGGTGGTCGAGTCCTTCCAGGTCCAGGCCGACACCATCAAGACCGTCGGCGGCTCCGGCCGCGTGGTCGAGGTGCGCGACGAATACATGCCGGTCGTGGAATTGGAGCAGGTTTTCAATGTTCCGCGTTTCGATTTCGAGCATGTCAGCTCCATCATGGTGGTGGTGGAAGCCGAAGGGGGCCGCGTGGCCATGCTGGTGGACGAATTGCTCGGCCAGCAGCAGGTGGTCGTGAAGAACCTGGAAGCCAATTACCGCAAGGTGCCCGACGTCTCGGGCGCCACCATCATGGGCGACGGCCGCGTCGCGCTGATTCTCGATGTGGGCAGCCTGGTCAGGCGCTCGCGTCACTGAAGTCGAAGCTACAGAGGTATCCGAATGAGTATGAGTGCAATGCTCCGCCGCTTCAGCATCCGCACCCGCATGATTGGCGCGATCGCCATGGTGCTGGTGCTGCTGCTGGCCGTGGGCAGTGTCGGTCTGCTGGGCATGAACTCGATGCGCGACCAGACCAAGCAGTTCGCCGAAGTGTCCGTCGGCGAAGCCAACCAAGTCACCCGCCTGGTTCACGCCATGGGGGAGATGCGACGCTTCGAGAAGGACATGATCATCAACTACGAGAAGCCCGAGACCGTCAAGGCGATGCACGCCAAATGGGACGACTCGCGCAAGGCCATCGCCGAGATCGCCAAGGCGATGCGCAGCGGTGAAAGCGCCGGCGACAAGGCCAGCATGGCCAAGGTGTTGACCCTGCTGGACGCCTATGCCAGCAAGGCCCAGCCGGTGCTGACCCAGCTGGAGGCCGGCGGCTATGACAACGCGGCCGTGGCCGACAAGCTGCTGGGCCGCGCCAAGGAAGATGTGGCCCTGGCCGAGAAGCAGATCGATGAGCTGCGCGCCGCGCTGCAGCAGGAAGCCGCCGACACGCAGCAGCGTGCCGAGGCCACCCAGGGCCAGGTCTTGACCGCCTTCATCGTCGTGCTGGCCCTGGCCGCCGCCGTGGTCGTGCCGCTGACCCTGCTGAATATGCAGAGCATCTGCAAGCCGCTGGCCGAGGCCGAGTTGCTGGCCGAAGCGATCGCCAAGGGCGACCTGACCAGCAGCGCCGCCGTGGTCGAGGGCCAGGACGAGGCCTCGCATCTGATGCGCTCGCTGCAGAATATGCAGGCCTCCCTGCAGAATCTGGTGGGCCAGCTGCGCACCTCGGCCGACAGCATCCGCACCGCTTCGGTCGAGATCGCCACCGGCAACCAGGATCTGTCGGGGCGCACCGAGCAGACCGCCTCCAATCTGCAGCAGGCCGCCTCCTCGATGGTGCAGCTGACCGGCACCGTCAAGCAGACCGCCGATTCGGCCCGCACCGCCAACCAGCTGGTGTCCTCGGCCTCGAATGCGGCCGCCAAGGGCGGCCAGGTGGTCGGCCAGGTGGTCTCGACCATGGACGAGATCAACACCAGCTCGAAGAAGATCAGCGACATCATCGGCGTGATCGATGGCATCGCCTTCCAGACCAATATCCTGGCGCTGAACGCGGCCGTCGAGGCGGCCCGTGCCGGCGAGCAGGGCCGTGGCTTCGCGGTCGTGGCCGGTGAGGTGCGCTCGCTGGCCCAGCGCAGCGCCGAGGCCGCACGCGAGATCAAGACCCTGATCGGCGCCAGCGTCGAGCGCGTCGAGACCGGCGCCCGCCTGGTGCAGGAAGCCGGCAGCTCGATGAGCGACATCGTCTCCAGCGTGCAGCGTGTCTCCGACATCATCGGCGAGATCACCGCCGCTTCGGCCGAGCAGAGCGACGGCATCGGCCAGGTCAACCAGTCGGTGGTGCAGCTCGACCAGATGACGCAGCAGAACGCCGCGCTGGTGGAGGAGTCCGCCGCTGCGGCCGAGAGCCTGAAGGACCAGGCCGAGCGCCTGGCCCTGGCGGTCGACAAGTTCCGCATCAGCAAGCAGGCCAGCGCGATGCTGGCGCCGGCGGCCGCGCCGGTCAAGGCGTCCAGCCCACCCAAGCCGGCGCCGGCCAAGGCCGCTCCCAGAACTGTCGCTGCCGCAAAGCCGATCGCCGCGCCGCGTCCGTCGCCCAAGCCGCCCGCGCCCAGTCCCAAGCCTGCCGCCATGGCCGCCGCCGATGGCGACTGGGAAACCTTTTGATGCCTGCCGGCATCGCCCGCCCTCCTTTCGATCATCAAGCCCACACCACAACGAGGTAAGCCATGGAAACCATCAGCGAAACGACCCAGCTGGTCCGCCGTGAATCCGCCGGCAATCTGGCCGTCAAAGCCCATGGCCCGGCCAGCGGCGAATACCTGACCTTCCGCCTCGGCGGCGAGGAATACGGCATCGACATCCTGAAGGTGCAGGAAATCCGCTCCTACGAGCCGCCCACCCGCATCGCCAACGCCCCCGACTTCATCAAGGGCGTGGTCAATCTGCGCGGCGTCATCGTGCCCATCGTCGATCTGCGCCTGAAGCTGGGCTGCCCGAGCGCCGAGTACAACAGCTTCACCGTCGTGATCGTGCTGAATGTGCGCAACCGCGTCGTCGGTGCGGTCGTCGACTCGGTGTCCGATGTGCTGGAGCTGAGCCGCGACGCGATCCGCCCCGCGCCCGAACTGAATGCCAGCGCGGTCGACACCAGCTTCATCACCGGCATCGGCGCGGTCAACGACCGCATGCTGATCCTGATGGACATCGAAGGGCTGATGAGCAGCGCCGACATGGGTCTGATGGACTCCGTGATCGGCTGACAGCACTCAGGCCCGCCAGCGTAGCGGGCCTTCTTTTGACAGGGACGGACTCTGGGTCCAAGGAGTTGCCCCATATGGCTACCGGAATTACTTCGATCGCACGCCGCGTCTCTCTGGTCGGCGTCGTTTCCCTCTCCGTGATCCTGCTGAGCACCAGCGGGATCGTCAGCGTGATGCTGACCAAGGTCGCTCATGAACGTGTGGTCAGCTGGGTCGGCGACAAGACCCAGTCGCTGATCGACACGATGCACGCGATGGACGACACCTCGCGCACCCTGGTCGAGCGCAGCTTCGGCACCTTCCGCCAGGAGTTCGGTCCCAGCTTCACCTTGGACGAGACCAGCGGCGAGCTGCGCGACTGGGGCCCGACCCTGAACGGCAATTTCACCCAGGTCGACAAGTTCGCTTCCACCAGCGGCGGCGTCGCCACCGTGTTTGCCGCCAAGGGCGACGACTTCCTGCGCATCACCACCTCGCTGAAGAACGACAAGGGCGAGCGCGCGATGGGCACGCTGCTGGGCAAGCAGCACCCGGCCTACGCCACGCTGGTCGCCGGCAAGCCCTATGCGGGCCGCGCCAATCTGTTCGGCCGCGCCTATATGACCTATTACGAGCCGGTCAAGAACGATGCCGGCAAGCAGGTCGGCCTGCTCTTCATCGGCTTCGACCTCGATGCCTTCGAGGCGGCGATGAACAAGATGGCCGGCGACGCCAAGTTCTTCGACAGCGGCGGCACCTATATGGTCAGCGTCGGCAAGGACCCGACCCAGGCCCGCTTCGCCTCGCATCCGACGGCCAAGGGCAAGCTGGTCAGCGAGATCGCACCCAAGCTGATCAAGCAGCTCGGCGAGGTCGGCGAGGACGGCTATCTGAGCGATTCGCCCGATGTGCTGGGCAATGGCCACAGCGACAACTTCGCCGTCGTGCGCAAGAACGACAAGGCCGGGCTGTGGGTCGTGGCCCAGGTCTCGCGCGGCGAGGCGATGGCCTCGCACTGGGCCACGCTGGTGCCCTTCTGGCTGATGCTGGGTGGCACGACGGTGGCGCTGGGCTTCGGCCTGTTCTGGATGATGCGCAACTGGGTCGCCAAGCCGCTGGCCTCACTCAGCGAGGGCGTGCGCGCCATCGCCCAGGGTGACCTGAGCGTGCCGGTGCGCAGCGACCGGCAGGACGAGCTCGGCGCGCTGATGCGCGATACCGAGAGCATGCGCCAGCGCCTGGCCGACATCATCGGCACGGTGCGCAACTCGGTCGACTCGATAGGCACGGCCAGCGCCGAGATCGCCACCGGCAATCAGGACCTGAGCCAGCGCACCGAGCAGACCGCCTCGAATCTGCAGATCACCGCCTCCTCGATGGTGGAGCTGACCGGCACCGTCAAGCAGACCGCCGACTCGGCCCGCACCGCCAACCAGCTGGTGTCGACGGCCTCCAGCGCCGCCGCCAAGGGCGGCGAGGTGGTCAGCCAGGTGGTCTCGACGATGGACGAGATCAACACCAGCTCGAAGAAGATCAACGACATCATCGGCGTGATCGACGGCATCGCCTTCCAGACCAATATCCTGGCCTTGAACGCCGCCGTCGAAGCGGCCCGCGCCGGCGAGCAGGGTCGCGGCTTCGCGGTCGTGGCCGCCGAGGTGCGCTCGCTGGCCCAGCGCTCGGCGGCGGCGGCCAAGGAGATCAAAGGCCTGATCGGCGCCAGCGTCGACCGGGTCGAGGTCGGCAGCCGCCTGGTGCAGGAGGCCGGCAGCTCGATGCAGGACATCGTCGCCAGCGTGGCCCGGGTCTCCGACATCATCGGCGAGATCACCGCCGCCTCGGCCGAGCAGAGCGACGGCATCGGCAATGTCAACCAGTCGGTCGTGCAGCTCGACCAGATGACGCAGCAGAACGCCGCCCTGGTCGAACAGTCCGCCGCTGCCGCCGAGAGCCTCAAGGAGCAGGCCCATCGCCTGGTCGAGGCGGTCTCGGTGTTCCGGGTCGCGCCGGGCCAGTCGGCCGCCGCACCGCTGCCCAAGCCCGCACCCGCGCCCGCAACGAAAGCGAGCACGGCCGCCGCCAAGCACATCCCCGCCAAGAGCAGCCCGGCCAGCCCCGGTTCCAAGCAGGTCGCGCAGACGGTGCTGGCCAAGGCGGCTCAATCCAGCAAGCCCGCCGCTGCGCTGAGCCCGCCCAAGGCGGCCAAGGACGACGGCGATTGGGAAACGTTCTGAGTTGACAAATGATGCCGCCGGACATGCTCGCAGAAGCAGATCGCCGGCGAACGAATTCAGGGGGGATCGGGCCGCGAGGTCCGGCCCCCTTTTTGTTTTTCGAGGAGCACAACAATGTTTGATTCGATCAAGACCAAGCTGATCAGCCTGTGCGTCGGGGTGGTGGTGGTGACCCTGAGCATCGTCACCGTCGCCGACTACCTGATCGTGCGCAAGCACACCCATGCCCAGGTCAACGCCAGCCTGGATGCGCTGGCGGCGGCCCATGGCGCCACTATTGCCCAATGGGTCAGATCGCAGCGCGACATCGTCGGCTCGATACAGCCTGTGGCCAAGATTGCAGACCCCATACCGATGCTGGTGCAGGCGGCCAAATCCGGGCGCCTGGACAATGCCTATGTCGGTCTGGCCGACAAGAGCGTGCATTTCTCGACCCCGCAAAACGACCTGCCGCCCGGCTACGACCCCACCGCCCGTCCTTGGTACAAGCAGGCGGAAGGCGCCAGCGGCGCGGTGCTGACCGAGCCCTATGTCGATGCCGGCACCAAGCGCCTAGTCGTGACCTTTGCGCAGGCGGTCAAGGAAGGCGGCAAGACCCTGGCGGTGGTGGCCGCCGATGTCTATCTGGACGGCGTGGTCGAGACCGTCAAGTCCATCAAGCCTACACCGGCCGGCTGGGCCTTTCTGACCTCGCGCCAGGGCAAGATCATTGCCCACCCCGACGCCAATCTGGCGATGAAGCCCGGCACCGAGCTGAGCCCGCAGTTCGACGCGGCCGCGCTGGAAGCCAGCCTGAAGCCCGGCGCCAGCTGGGTCGAGGCCAAGGTCGGCGATCAGACCGTGCTGATGCGCGCCGCAGCGATTGCCGAAACCGACTGGGTGCTGGTCACGGCCGCCGACAAGGGCGAGGCCCTGGCCTCGCTGAGCTCCCTGGTCAATACCTCGGTGATCGCGCTGGTCGTCGTGATGGTGCTGGCGGGCCTGCTGGTCGCCGGGCTGGTGACCGCGATGCTGGGCGGGCTCGACAAGGTGCGCGCCGCGCTCGACGAGATCAGCGCCGGCGGCGGCGACCTGACCCAGCGCCTGCCGGTGGCCGGCAAGGACGAGATCGCCCGCATCGCCGGCTCCTTCAACACCTTTGCCGAGAAGATCCAGCACATCCTGCTCGATGTGCGGGCCGCCAGCAACTCCATCACCACCGCGTCCAGCGAGATCGCGGTCGGCGCGCAAGACCTGTCACAGCGCACCGAGCAGACGGCAGCCAATCTGGAACAGGCCGCCTCGTCGATGGAAGAGCTGACCGCCACCGTGCGCCAGACCGCCGATGCCGCCTTGACGGCCAATCAGCTGGCCTCCTCGGCCTCCTCGGCCGCGGCCAAGGGCGGCACCGTGGTCGGCCAGGTGGTCTCGACGATGGACGCGATCACGACCAGCTCGAAGAAGATCAGCGACATCATCGGCGTGATCGATGGCATCGCCTTCCAGACCAATATCCTGGCGCTGAATGCGGCGGTCGAAGCGGCGCGGGCCGGCGAGCAGGGCCGCGGCTTCGCGGTGGTGGCCTCGGAGGTGCGCTCGCTGGCCCAGCGCAGCGCCGACGCGGCCAAGGAGATCAAGGGGCTGATCGGTGCCAGCGTCGACAGCGTCGAGGCCGGCAGCCGCCTGGTGCAGGAAGCCGGCAGCTCGATGAACGACATCGTCTCCAGCGTGCAGCGCGTCACCGACATCATCGGCGAGATCACCGCCGCCTCGACCGAGCAGAGCAGCGGCATCGCCCTGGTCAACGATGCCGTCGTCCACCTGGACCAGATGACCCAGCAGAACGCCGCCCTGGTCGAGGAGTCGGCGGCGGCGGCCGAGAGCCTGAAGGACCAGGCCCACAAGCTGACCGAGGTGGTGTCGGTGTTCAGGCTCTCCAACAACGATGCGGCACCGGCCTACCAGGCTGTGTCCAAGCCCAAGCCAGCGGCGGCACCGGCCGCGCACCGGCCGGTGGCCGCCAAGCCCGCCGCGCCCAAGCCGGCCGCCAAGACCGAGGCCCCTCGCCCGGCGGCCGCCGCGCCGAAGCCGGCGCCCAAGCCGCAGGGCAATGACAGCGATTGGGAAACCTTCTGATACAGACCCGGCTGCGGCGGCCGGCGCCTCAGTTGGTGTCCGCCTCGCGCAGGGTCACCATCACCGGCCGCTGCAGCACGCCGCGCAGGCTCCACCAGCCGGCCGCCTGGGCCAGCAGCGCGCCCAGCGCGGCGCTGGCCAGCGGCACCCAGGGGCTGCCGCCCCAGTCGAATTCGAACACATAGCGCGCCAGCAGGCTGCCCAGCGCCAGCGCGACCAGCCCGGCCAGCGCGCCGGCCAGTGCGCCCACGCCCAGCAGCTCGGCGCGCTGCACCTGGGCCAGCAGCTGCTTGCTGGCGCCCAGCGCCCGCATCAGGCCGAACTCGCGGATGCGCGACTCGCGCGTGCTGCTGACCGCGCTGAGCAGCACCACCAGGCCGGTGGCCAAGGTGAACGCGAACAGGAACTGCACCGCCTGTATCACCTGGTCCAGCACCTGCTGGACCTGCTGGATCTGCGCCGAGACATCGACATTGGTGATGTTGGGAAAGTCATGGCTGAGCTGCCGGTCCAGCTCGCCGCCCGCCGGCGTTGCTGGCACACGGAAGGCCGCGATATAGGTGCTGGGCAGCTCGGGCATGGCCGCGCGCGGGAACAGCACGAAGAAGTTGACCCGCATCGAGCTCCAGTCGACCTTGCGCAGGCTGCTGATACGGCCGCTGACGATGCTGCCGGCGATGTCGAAGCTCAGGCTGTCGCCAAGCTTGAGCCCCAGCTGCTTGGCCAGGCCGGCCTCGACGCTGAGCCCATCAGCCTCGTCGGCGGTCCAGCGCCCGCCGACCAGCTGGTTGTGGGCCGGCAGCGCGGCGCCATGGCTCAGATTGAATTCGCGCTCGACCAGGCGTTGCGAGCGCTCCTCGCTGAACTGCTTGGGCGCCACCGTCTTGCCGTTGATCGCCACCAGCCGGCCGCGGATCATCGGATACCAGTCATAGCCGCTGACGCCGGCCGTCTTCAGCTGCTGCCGGAAGGCCTCGCCCTGATCGGGCTGGATATTGATGACGAAGCGGTTCGGCGCATCGGCCGGGCTGGCCGCCCGCCAGCTGGCGATCAGGTCGGTGCGCAGCAGCACCAGCAGGGCCAGCGCCAGCAGGCCCACCGCCAGCGCCGAGACCTGGACCACCGCGAAGGCCGGCCGCGCCGCCACCTGGCGGGTCGCCAGCAGCAGCCAGCGCGGCGCGCCCGCCCCGGGCACCAGGCGGCGCAGCAGCAGCACCGCGCCCCAGGCCAGCAGCGCAAATACGGCCAGCGCGGCGGCGAAGCCGCCGGCCGCGATCAGGCCCAGCTTGATATCGCCCGACAGCGCCACCAGGATGGCACCAAAGCCCAGCACCCCGGCGCCCAGCACCAGCAGCGAGCCGGCCTTGATAGCGCCCAGATCGCGCCGCATCACCCGCAGCGCCGGCACCGCCGCCAGCTGCAGCACCGGCGGCAGCCCGAAGCCCAGCAGCAGGCTCATGCCCAGCCCCACGCCCAGGCCCACCGGCCACAGGCCGGCGGCCGGCAGGTCGACCGCGATCAGCCCGGCCAGCAGGCTGACGAAGACATAGTGCAGCGCAAAGCCCAGGGCCACGCCGACCAAGCTGGCCAGCAGGCCGACGACGCCGAACTCCAGGCCATAGGCCCAGGCGATGCGGCGCTGCGGCTGGCCCAGCACCCGCAGCATCGCGCAGTCGTCCAGATGGCGGGCCGCGAAGTCGCGCGCCGCCAGCGCCACCGCCACCGCCGCCAGCAGGGCCGACAGCATCGCCACCAGGTTCAGGAACTTGCTGGCCCGGTCCATGGTCTGGCGCATCTCGGGCCGGCCGCCCTCCAGCGACTCCAGGCGCACACCGCGCAAGCCCTGGGCCTCGATCAGCGCCGCCGCCTGCTGCTCGAACTCGCGTGCGACAGCCGCCCGCCCGGCCGGTGCGATCACCGCGAAACGGTAGTTCAGGCGGCTGGCCGGCTGCACCAGGCCGGTGGCGGCCAGATCGGCCTCGGCCAGCATCACCCGCGGCGCAAAGCTCAGGAATCCGGCCCCCCGGTCGGGCTCGTTGGCGATCACGCCGGCCAGCTTCAGGCTGGACTCGCCGAGCAGCAACTGCTCGCCCAGCGTCAGTCCCAGCGCGTCCAGCACCCCGGCATCGACCCAGACCTCGCCGCGCGCCGGCGCGCCGAGCTTGCGGCCGTCGGCCAGGCTGACCTGGCCACGCAGCGGATAGGCCGCGCCGACCGCCTTGACCGCCACCAGCCGGCTGGCGCCGCCCTGCGCGCCCGGCGCCCGCGCCATGCTGGGGAAGCTGACCGTGCCGACCCGCGCCAGCCCGAGACGTTCGGCCAGCTCGCGCAGCGGCGCCGGCGTCACCTGGTCGCTGCTGACCACCGCATCACCGCCCAGCAGCTGGGCCGCGTCGCGCTTGAGCCCCTGCTCCATCCGGTCGGCCAGAAAGCCCACCGCGCACAGCGCCGCCACCGCCAGCGCGACGGCCAGCACCAGCAAGCGCAGCTCGCCGGCGCGCCAATCGCGCCACAGCTGGCGCCAGGCCAGGGTCAGAACAGTCGGAGGGATGAGCGCGGGCTTGTTCATGCTCGCGACTCTAACCGGCACTCGCCCATGCCGTCCCTGCCTTGACTTATATTCAGACCAGGCGGTCAGCGTGGCCGCCACCGGTCCCCTCCCCCCATGCCCTTGCTGACACCGCTTTACGATCCAGGCATCGTCCTTGCCTCCGTGCTGATCGCCTGCTTCGCGTCCTATGTGACCCTGGATCTGGCCAAGCGGGTGCGCAGCACCGACGCTGCGGTCGCCCGCATCTGGTGGCTGGGCGGCTCGGTGGCGATGGGCTCGGGCATCTGGTCCATGCATTTCATCGGCATGCAGGCCTACACGCTGCCGATCGCGCTGGGCTACACCGGCCTGCTGACCCTGCTGTCCTGGGTGGCCGCCGTGGCGGCCTCGGCGGTGGCGCTGGGCCTGGCCAGCCAGGGCTCGCTGACGGCCGGCCGGCTGGCCGGCGGCGCCCTGGTGATGGGCGTGGGCATCTGCGCGATGCACTACACCGGCATGGCCGCGCTGGACATGGCGCCGGGCATCGTCTGGAACCCGCTGCTGGTGGCGGCCTCGGCCGCGATAGCGGTCGGCGCCTCGGCCGTGGCCCTGCTGATCTTCTTCTGGCTGCGCGGCGTCAAGCCCCAGCATGGCCGGCGCTACCAGGCCCTGGCCGCGCTGGTGATGGGGCTGGCGATCAGCGGCATGCACTACACCGGCATGGCTGCCGCCGGTTTCCCCGAGGGCAGCGTCTGCCTCAGTGCCGACCAGCTGGACGGCGCCGAGCTCGGCGAGCTGATCATGCTGGCCTCGCTGGCGCTGCTGGCGATGACCCTGCTGACCTCCAGCCTGGACGCGCGCATGCAGGGCAAGACCGCCGCGCTGGCGGCCTCGCTGCAGGACGCCAACAGCCAGCTGCAATCGGCCAACCAGGAGCTGCAAAAGCGCGCCTTCCTCGACCCGCTGACCGGGCTGCCGAACCGCCTGCTGTTCGAGGACCGGCTCGGCCATGCGCTGGCGATGCTGGAGCGCGGCGGCGAGCGCAGCAGCCGCCAGATCAAGCGCCTGGCCGTGCTCTTCGTCGATCTGGACGGCTTCAAGCCGGTCAACGACTCCTACGGCCACGCCGCCGGCGACGCGCTGCTGCAGGAGGTGGCGCAGCGCCTGCTGGCGGTGGCGCGCGACAGCGACACGGTGGCGCGGCTGGGCGGCGACGAGTTCGTGCTGCTGCTCGAAGACGTGGCCGATGTGGCCGACAGCGCGGCGCTGGCGCACCGCCTGGTGCAGTCGCTGACCCAGGCCTTCGTGATAGGCGGGCGCAAGCTGCATGTGGCGGCCTCGGTAGGCATCGCCGTCTACCCCGAGCATGGCCCGGGTGACAAGCTGATGGGCCATGCCGACGCCGCGATGTATGCGGCCAAGCGCAATGGCGGCAACACCTATGCGGTGTTCGAGAGCCATATGGATGCCGGCGCGGCCGAGCAGCTGAGCCTGCAGCACGCGCTGCGCCAGGCCCTGGCCGAGGGCCAGATCAGCCTGCACTACCAGCCCAAGTTCGACGGCCAGCGCGGCCTCTTGCGCGGCGTCGAGGCCTTGCTGCGCTGGCAGCACCCGGAGCGCGGCATGATCCCGCCCGATGTCTTCATCCCGATTGCCGAGCGCTTCGGCCTGATCAACGAGCTGGGCGGCTGGGTCATCAACGAAGCCTGCCGCCAGATGCAGGCCTGGGAGCAGGACGGTCTGCGCATCCGCGTCGCGATCAATCTCTCGGTCCACCAGCTGCGCCAGGGCGATCTGGTCACACGCATCGAGCAGGCGCTGAGCCGCCACCGCGTCGCGCCGGAGCGCCTGCTCTGCGAGATCACCGAATCGGTGGCGATGGAAGACATCAGCGCCACCCAGGCCGCCTTCGAGGGCCTGTCGCGCATCGGCGTGTTCCTGTCGATCGACGACTTCGGCACCGGCTACTCCAGCCTCAGCTATCTGCGCCAGTTGCCGGCCCGCCAGCTGAAGATCGACCGCGGCTTCATCCAGGACCTGGAGACCAGCGCCGATGCGCGCGCCGTGGTCGACGCGGTCGTCAAGCTGGCCCATGCGCTGGACCTCAGCGTGGTGGCCGAGGGTGTCGAGACCGCCGGCCAGCGCGATGTGCTGCTGGCGCTGGGCTGCGATGAGCTGCAGGGCTATTTCTTCGCCCGCCCGATGTCGGCGGCGGCCCTGCAGGACTGGGCGGCCGGCCAGCGGCCGGCGGGGGCGGCCGAGTTCGCACCCTCGGCCTTCGTCGACCTGCCGCCGCGCTGATCCCCGCGCTGATCCCCGCGTTGGCGCCCCACAGCGGGCACAGGAGTTGCAGCGGCCCGGGCCATGAGCCTGCTGCTGCTGATCAACCCCAACACCAGCGAGGCGGTGACCCGCCAGCTGGCGCAGGCCGCCGCCCCGCTGACGCCCATCGGGGGCCAGGTCTTGACGCGCACCGCCCGCTTCGGTCTGCGCTATATCAGCAGCGAGTACGGCCTGGCCCTGGCCAGCCATGCGGTGCTGGACGCCTACGACACCGCACTATCGGAGGGAGCAAGCCCCAATGTGGTGCTGCTCGGCTGTTTCGGTGACCCGGGACTGCTGGCGCTGCGCGAGCGCGCCCGCGTGCCGGTCTGTGCACTGGCCGAAGCCTCGATGCGCGAGGCCGCCGCACGCGGCCGCTATGCCATCGTTACCGGCGGCGCCGCCTGGGTGCCGATGCTGCGACGCCTGGCCTGGAGCCTGGACCTGCTCGACCCGCTGGCCGGCATCGTCAGCGTAGCGCCGAGCGGCGCCGAGCTGGCGGCCGACCCCGAGATGGCCGGCCGCGTGCTGCGCCAGGCCTGCCAGCAGGCGGCCGCACTGCCCGGGGTGGCCAGCATCATCGTCGGCGGGGCGGCGCTGGCCGGCTGGGCCGCCCGGCTGCAGCCGGAGTTTGCGCTGCCGCTGCTGGACAGCGTCGACTGCGGCCTGCGCAGCGCCTGGCACATGACTTGCGTCTGAGCCTGCAAACAACCCACGAGGAGCCCCGATGAAGCGTCCCCATCTCGTTTTTGCCTTGGCCGCCCTGGCCCTCGCCAGCAGCGCCTTGGCCCAGGAAAAAACCCTGCGCATCGCAATGACTGCGGCCGACATCCCGCGCACCTTGGGCCAGCCAGACCAGGGCTTCGAGGGCAACCGCTTCACCGGCATCCCGATGTATGACGCGCTGACCCACTGGGACCTGTCCAAGGCCGATGCCGCCAGCGTGCTGGTCCCGGGCCTGGCCACCAGCTGGACGGTCGACGCCAAGGACAAGACCAAATGGGTGTTCAAGCTGCGCCCGGGCGTCAAGTTCCATGACGGCTCGGCCTTCAATGCCGATGCGGTGGTCTGGAATGTCCGCAAGGTGCTGGACAAGGACGCAACGCATTTCGACGCCAGCCAGGTCGGTGTCACCGCCTCGCGCATGCCCACGCTGCGCAGCGCCCGCAAGATCGATGAGCTGACGGTCGAACTGACGACCAGCGAGCCCGACTCCTTCCTGCCGCTGAATCTGACCAATCTCTTCATGGCCTCGCCGGCGCACTGGGAGGCCAAGCTCAAGGCCGTGCCGGCCGGCGTCGCCGACGCGGCCGAGCGCAGCAAGCAGGCCTGGACCGCGTTTGCCGCCGATGCCTCCGGCTCCGGCCCCTTCAAGATGAGCCGCTTCGTCGCCCGCGAGCGCCTGGAGATGGTGGCCAACAAGGGCTACTGGGATGCCAAGCGCGTGCCCAAGATCGACAAGGTCGTGATGCTGCCGATGCCCGAGGCCAATGCGCGCACGGCCGCGCTGCTGTCGGGCCAGGTCGACTGGATCGAGGCGCCCTCGCCCGACGCGATGGCCCAGATCACCCAGCGCGGCCACAAGATCTACAGCAATGCCCAGCCCCATGTCTGGCCCTGGCAGCTGTCCTTCGCCGAGGGCTCGCCCTGGCTGGACAAGCGGGTGCGCCAGGCCGCCAATCTCTGCGTCGACCGCGAGGGCCTGAAGACCTTTCTGGGCGGCATGATGGCCATCCCCAAGGGCACGGTGCCGCCGGGCCACCCCTGGTGGGGCAATCCGAAGTTCGACATCAAGTACGACGTCAAGGCCGCGCAGGCGCTGATGGCGCAGGCCGGCTTCTCGGCCGCCAAGCCGGTCAAGGTCAAGGTGCAGATCTCGGCCTCGGGCTCGGGCCAGATGCAGCCGCTGCCGATGAACGAGTTCGTCCAGCAGTCGCTGAAACAGTGCTTTTTCGATGTCGACTTCGACGTGATCGAATGGAACACGCTGTTCACCAACTGGCGCAAGGGCGCCAAGGACCCCTCGGCCAATGGCGCGCACGCGACCAATGTCAGCTTCGCCGCGATGGACCCCTTCTTCGCAATGGTGCGTTTCTCCAGCACCAAGACCTTCCCGCCGGTCTCCAACAACTGGGGCTATTACGGCAATGCCGAGGTCGACAAGCTGATCGCCGACGCCCGCACCGCCTTTGACGACAAGGCCCGCGACGCCGCGCTGGCCAAGCTGCATGCCCGCATCGTCGAGGACGCGGCCTTTGTGTGGATCGCCCACGATGTCGGCCCGCGCGCGATGAGCGCCAAGGTCAAGGGCGTGGTGCAGCCGCGCAGCTGGTTCATCGACATCGCGCCCATGAGCATGGACTGAACGCCGACCATGCTGATCTACCTGCTCAGACGCATCATCTACGCCCTGCCCATCATGGGGGGCGTGGCCCTGGTGTGCTTTGCGCTGGTTCATCTGTCGCCCGGCGATCCGCTGGTGTCCATCCTGCCGCCGGACGCCTCGGCCGATCTGCAGGAACAGCTGCGCGAGCTCTACGGCTTCAATCGCAGCTATCCCGAGCAGTTCTTTGCCTGGGTCTGGCGGGCGCTGCAGGGCGATCTGGGCACCAGCATCGCCAGCGGCCGGCCGGTGGCCGCCGAGGTGATCAAGGCGGTCGGCAACACGCTGCGGCTGGCCGTGCTGGCGACGCTGATCGGCTTCGTCCTCGGCGGCTTCTTCGGTTTCGTCGCCGGCTACTTCCGCGGCAGCTGGCTGGACCGGCTGGCCTCGATGCTCAGCGTGCTGGGCGTCAGCGTGCCGCACTACTGGCTGGGCATGGTGATGGTGATCGTGTTCGCCGCCACCTTGAACTGGCTGCCCGCCACCGGCGCCGGCCCCGACGGCTCGGGCACCTGGGCCTGGGACTGGGCCCACTTCCAGTACATGCTGCTGCCGGCGCTGACCATGTCGGTGATCCCGATGGGCATCATCGCGCGCACGGTGCGAGCCCTGGTGGCCGACATCCTGTCGCAGGAGTTCGTCGTCGGCCTGCGCGCCAAGGGTCTGACCGATCTGGGCATCTTCCGCCACGTCGTCAAGAACGCCGCGCCGACCGCGCTGGCCGTGATGGGCCTGCAGCTGGGCTATCTGCTGGGTGGCTCCATCCTGATCGAGACGGTGTTCTCCTGGCCCGGCACCGGCTTCCTCTTGAACTCGGCCATCTTCCAGCGCGACCTGCCGCTGCTGCAGGGCACCATCCTGGTGCTGGCGCTGTTCTTCGTGCTGCTCAATCTGGTGGTCGATGTGGTGCAGACCCTGCTCGACCCCCGTATCGCGAGATCCTGACATGGCCGCCGTGATGACTAGCCCTCTCGCTGCGCCCGCGCCGCTGCGCTCGCCCGGCTACTGGCAGGGCGTGCTCGCGCGCCTGCTGCGCGATCCGGTGGCGGTCGGTGCCGGTGTGGTCGTGCTGGCGCTGCTGGCGCTGGCGGTGTTCGGACCCTGGCTGGCGCCCGCCGATCCCTATGCCGCCTCGATGATGAAGCGCCTGAAGCCCATAGGCACCGAGGGCCTGCCGCTGGGCAGCGACGAGCTGGGCCGCGACATGCTGTCGCGCCTGATCGTCGGCGCCCGGCTGTCGCTGTTCATGGGCCTGACGCCGGTGCTGTTCGCCTTTGTGATCGGCACCGTGATCGGCATCATCGCCGGCTATGCCGGCGGGCTGACCAACACGCTGATCATGCGCACGGTCGATGTGTTCTACGCCTTCCCCTCGGTGCTGCTGGCGATCGCGCTGTCCGGCGCTTTGGGTGCCGGCATCACCAACTCGCTGATCTCGCTGACCATCGTCTTCATTCCGCAGATCGTGCGGGTGGCCGAGAGCGTCACCACCCAGGTGCGCGGGCGCGACTATGTGGAGGCGGCGCGCGCCTCCGGTGCCGGCGCCTTCACCATCGTGCGCGTCCATGTGCTGGGCAATGTGCTGTCGCCGATCTTTGTGTACGCGACCGGCCTGATCGCGGTCTCGATGATCCTGGCCTCCGGCCTGTCTTTCCTGGGCCTGGGCGTCAAGCCGCCCGAGCCCGAGTGGGGCCTGATGCTCAACACCTTGCGCACCGCGATCTATGTCCAGCCCTGGATCGCCGCCCTGCCCGGCGCGATGATCTTCATCACCTCGATCGCCTTCAACCTGCTGTCCGACGGCTTGCGCAGCGCGATGGAAATCAAGCAATGAGCGCCGTCATGAACGAACTGCTGGAGCAGCCCGCCGACGTCGGCGGTCCGGCCCAGCCGCTGCTGACGATCAAGGGACTGAGCAAGCATTTCCCGCTGAAGAAGGATCCGCTGGGCCGCGGCGGCGGCGTGGTGCGGGCGGTCGACGGTGTCGATTTCAGCGTGCTGAAGGGCGAGACCCTGGGCGTGGTCGGCGAATCGGGCTGCGGCAAGAGCACGACCGCACGCCTGCTGATGCAGCTGATCAACCCGAGCGCCGGCGAGGTGGTCTTCGACGGCCGCAGCGTCGGCAGCCGCGCGCTGCCACTGAAGGAGTTCCGCCGCCAGGTGCAGATGGTGTTCCAGGACAGCTATGCCTCGCTGAACCCGCGCCTGACCATCGAGGACTCGATCGCCTTCGCGCCCCAGGTGCACGGCCTGCCCCGACGCGAGGCGCGGGCGCGCTCGCACGACCTGCTGGCCCGCGTCGGCCTGGAGCCGGCCCGCTTTGCCGGCCGCTATCCGCATGAGCTGTCCGGCGGTCAGCGCCAGCGCGTCAATATCGCCCGCGCGCTGGCGCTGCAGCCGCGCCTGGTGATCCTCGACGAGGCCGTCTCGGCGCTGGACAAATCGGTCGAGGCCCAGGTGCTGAACCTGCTCCTGGATCTGAAGGCGGAGTTCGGCCTGACCTATGTCTTCATCAGCCACGACCTGGGCGTCGTGCGCTTCATCAGCGACCGGGTGATGGTGATGTATCTGGGCCAGGTGGCCGAGATCGGGCCCTCCGAGGCCTTGTTCGAGACACCGGCCCATCCCTATACGAAGGCCCTGCTGTCCTCGATGCCAGCGATGGACCCGGACCAGCGCACCGAAGAGGCGCCGCTGGCCGGCGACCCGCCCAACCCGATCAACCCGCCCAGCGGCTGCCGCTTTCATCCGCGCTGCGCCCAGGCCGCGCCCATCTGTTCCCAGCGCGTACCGCTGCCCACAGCCGCCGGCACCGATCACATCGTCGCCTGCCTGATGCACGAGCGCGGCAGCGGCCATCCGGAGGCCGCGGCATGAAGACAGGCAAGCAAGAGCCTATGGTGGCGCTGAAGAACCTCAGCGTCACCTTCACCGGCGGCAAGAAGCCGGTCAAAGCGGTCAGCGGCGTCAGCCTGGAGCTGCAACGCGGCGAGGTGCTCGCGCTGATCGGCGAATCGGGCTCGGGCAAGAGCGTGACGATGCGCAGCCTCTTGCGCCTGCACCCGGAGAAGCGCAGCCGCATCGAGGGCCAGATGCAGGTCGGCGGGCGCGATGTGCTGGCGATGTCGGCGCGCGAGCTGGCCGACTACCGCGGCAAGGTCGCCTCGATGATCTTCCAGGAGCCGCTGCTGGCGCTGGACCCGGTCTACACGGTGGGCGCGCAGATCAAGGAGGCGATCCGCCGCCACGAGCGCGGTGTCGGCGAGGCCGAGGCCCGGGCCCGCGCGCTGGCGCTGTTCGAGCGGGTCCGCATCCCCAGCCCCGAGCGGCGTCTGGACGCCTATGCGCACGAGATGTCCGGCGGCATGCGCCAGCGCGCGATGATCGCGCTGGCCCTGGCCTGCCGGCCCCAGCTGCTGCTGGCCGACGAGCCGACCACCGCGCTGGACGCCACGGTACAGATCCAGGTGCTGCTGCTGCTGCGCGAGCTGCAGCGCGAGCTGGGCCTGTCGGTGCTCTTCGTCACCCACGATATCGGCGCGGCGGTCGAGGTGGCGGACCGCATCGCGGTGATGTATGCCGGTCGCATCGTCGAGGAAGGCACGGTGCGCGAGATCATGCGCGCGCCGCGCCATCCCTACACGCTGGCGCTGCTGAAGAGCCGTGCGCATGGTGCGCTGGCCAAAGGGGCAAGACTTGACACCATCGCCGGCAGCCCGCCAGACTTGGCGAACCTGCCGCCCGGCTGCGCCTTCGCCGACCGCTGCGCTCGTGCCAACGAGACCTGCCGGCGCCTGCAACCCGAGCCGGTGGTGTTCTCGGTCGGCCATCTGGCCCGCTGCCACCATATCGAAACCGCCACCACCGCGCTCGCCTGATGACGACTGTTCACGACCCGGCCCACGCTTTCGTTCCCTACCCCGAAGCCCCCGTCCCCCACGCCGCCACCGGTCCCCTGGCCGGCCTGACCTTCGCGGTCAAGGATCTGTTCGATGTGGCCGGCTACCCGACCGGCGGCGGCAACCCTATCGTGCTGGCCCGCTCCGGCATCAAGAGCCGAACGGCTCCCACCGTTCAGAAGCTGCTGGACGCCGGCGCCCGCTTCGTCGGCAAGACCGTCACCGACGAGCTGGCCTTCTCGATGAACGGCAACAACGCCCATTTCGGCGCACCGATCAACGGCGCGGCGCCCGAGCGCATCAGCGGCGGCTCCTCTTCGGGCTCGGCCTCGGCGGTCTCGAACGGCCTGTGCGATTTCGCGCTGGGCACCGACACCGGCGGCTCGGTGCGCGCGCCGGCCAGCCACTGCGGCCTCTACGGCCTGCGCCCCAGCCACGGCCGCATCAGCCTCGAAGGTGCGCTGGACCTGGCGCCCAGCCTCGACACCTGCGGCTTCTTCGCCCGCGACGCGGCCGTGATGGCCCGGGTCGCCGATGTGCTGCTGGGGCAAGACCTGTCCCCCACGCCGACGCGCCTGCTGTGGCCGCATGAGCTCTGGGGCCTGCTGTCCGCCGAAGTGGCCGAGGCCACGGCCGGTGCCTCGGCCCAGATCCAGGCCCGGCTGGGCGAGGCCGCGCCGGTGGCCGTGGTGCAGGACAGCCTGGAGACCATGTACTGGCAGTTCCGCTACATCCAGGGCCGCGAGGCCTGGCTGGTGGACGGTCCGCTGATCGAGCGCTATGCGCCGCCGCTGGGCCCGGGTGTGGCCGAGCGCTTTGCCTGGTCTCGCCAGGTGAGCGACGCCCAGGTCGCCGGCGCCCGCGCCTTCCGCGACGCTTTCCGTGCCCACATGGCCGCCGTGCTGGGCAAGGACGGCGTGCTGCTGATGCCGACCATGCCGGACATCGCACCGCTGCGCAATGCCGCCGAGAGCACGCTGGAGGACTACCGCAACCGCAGCATCCAGATGCTGTGCATCGCCGGCCTGTCCGGTTTCCCGCAGCTGAGTCTGCCCCTGCTCAAGCGCGAGGGCGCGCCGCTGGGGCTGTCGCTGCTCGGCCCGCCGGGCAGTGACCGGGGGCTTGTTGCGTTGGCGGAGAAGTTGGCTGCCGCCTAGCAGGCTGTTGAAATTCGCCGCATTTGAGCCCGGCCCTCACC
>NZ_JBDPLH010000049.1:0-468 GCF_040187885.1 Roseateles cavernae | reverse complement strand
GGCCTATGGCCCCATCGCGCTGCCCGGCTATGTCAGCCCCCAGGGTTGGCAGTCGCTGGCGCCGCTGGAGCGCGGACCCATCGCCTCGCGCTTGAAGGTCGACGAGCTGGCCCAGGTGGTCGAGTTCGACGGCGTCAAGATCTCCGCCGAACTGCTGGCCACCTTTGGCGAACCCAGCCCGCAAGGCTGGGCCTTCCGCATTCTTCAGTCCAAGGACGGCGTTGCCTCGGTCGGCCGTGTCCAGCTGAACGACACTCCGCGCCCCAACAAGCGCGCCGCTGGCCCGGCCGCAGCACCGCCGCCCGCCGCGCGATCGGAGGCGACAGACCCTCCACAGGAAGGCAGGGGCAAGGGGGAGGAGGCCCCTGCGTCGGACGACACGCCGGCGCCGGCCGCAACCGCCACCGAGGTGCAAACTCCCGGCGCCGCCGCAGCCAACACCAACGCAGACAGCGAGGCCTGACATGG
>NZ_JBDPLH010000048.1:0-468 GCF_040187885.1 Roseateles cavernae | reverse complement strand
GGCCTATGGCCCCATCGCGCTGCCCGGCTATGTCAGCCCCCAGGGCTGGCAGTCGCTGGCGCCGCTGGAGCGCGGCCCCATCGCTTCGCGCTTGAAAGTCGACGAGCTGGCGCAGGTGGTCGAGTTCGACGGCGTCAAGATCGCCGCCGAGCTGCTGGCCACTTTCTGCGAGCCCACCGAGAAGGGCTTCGCCTTCCGAGTACTGCAGACCAAGGATGGCGTCGCCACCGTGCAGCGTCTCGATCTGAACGCCGCTGCGCGCTCCAACAAGCGCGCCGCTGGCCCGGCCGCTGCGCCGTCGCCCGCCGCGCCATCGGATGCGACAGACCCTCCACAGGAAGGCAGGGACAAGGGGGAAGAGGTCCCTGCGTCTGACGACACGCCGGCGCCGGCCGCTACCGCCAACGAGGTGCAAACGCCCGACGCCGCCGCAGCCAACACCAACGCAGACAGCGAGGCCTGACATGG
>NZ_JBDPLH010000010.1:0-216015 GCF_040187885.1 Roseateles cavernae | reverse complement strand
TGCCGTCGCCGGGAATCACCGCGATCTTGTAGGTCTTCATGGGTTCGTTCGCTTTCTTGCTATTGGTTTCAGTAGGCGGCAGAGCTGGGCTGGGCCGGAGGCGCCTCGCCCAGGCCGAACTCGGCGGCAAGACCTCGGCTGGCCTGGGCCAGCAGGCTGACATCGATACCGACTGCGACAAAGCGTGCGCCGAGCGCCAGATAGCGCCGTGCCGCCGCCACATCGCTGGTCAGGGTGCCGGCCGCCTTGCCGCTGGCCGTGATCGTGCGGATGGCCTGCTCGATCGCCGCCTGCACCTCCGGGTGGCCGGGCTTGCCGCGATGGCCCATCGAGGCGGCCAGATCGGCCGGGCCGATGAAGACGCCGTCGACACCGTCCACCGCGCAGATCGCTTGCAGATTGCGCAGCGCCGTGACGGTCTCGGCCTGCACCAGCAGGCAGACCTCGTCATTGGCCTCGTCCAGATAGTTCTTGCGCGCGTTCCAGCGCGAGACCCGGGCGATCGCCGAGCCGACACCGCGCACGCCCTGCGGCGGATAGCGGCAGGCCGAGACCAGGGCCTGCGCCTGCTCGGCCGTGTCCACCATGGGCACCAGCAAGGTCTGGGCCCCGATGTCCAGCAGCTGCTTGATCAGCGCGGTCTCGCCCTGCACCGCCCGCACCACCGGATGGGCCGGATAGGCGGCCACCGCCTGCAGCGCGGCCAGGGTCGAGCGCACATCGTTGGGCGCATGCTCGCCGTCGATCAGCAGCCATTGAAAACCGGCCGTCGCGCAGATCTCGGCGCTGTAGGACTGGGCCATAGACAGCCACAGACCGATCTGGGCGTCGCCGCGCTGCAGCGCGGCCTTGAATGAGTTGCTCATGGTGTGATCGATCAGGCCAGGCCACCCTGGCAGAGATATTTGAGATGCATATAGTCGTCCAGGCCGTGGCGCGAACCCTCGCGGCCGTAACCCGATTCCTTGACACCGCCGAAGGGGGCAGCCTCCGCCGCCACCGCACCCTCGTTGATGCCGACGATACCCGCTTCCAGCGCCGCCGCGACACGGTGAATGCGCTGTACGCCCTGCGAATAGAAATAGGCGGCCAGGCCGAAGGGCGTGTCATTGGCCAGCGCGATCGCTTCCGCCTCGGTCCTGAAACGGAACAGCGGCGCCACCGGGCCAAAAGTCTCTTCGCCGCAGACCAGGGCCGCGCCCGAGGGCTCGGCCAGCACGGTGGGCGCCACATAGTTGGGGCCCAGCTCCTCGCGCACGCGGGTGCCGCCGGTCAGCAGCCGCGCGCCCTGGGCCACGGCATCGGCAATATGCAGCAGGATCTTCTCGACCGCGCGCTCATTGATCATCGGGCCGATCTGCGCATCGGCCTCGCTGGCCGGGCCGACCTTGAGCGCGCTGACCCGAGCCACCAGCTTGTCGGCAAAAGCCTCGAACACCCCGTCCTGCACATAGACCCGGTTCGGACAGACGCAGGTCTGGCCGCCGTTTCGGAACTTCGCAGCCATCAGCCCCGTGACGGCGGCGTCCAGATCGGCATCGTCGAAGACGATGAAGGGCGCGTTGCCGCCCAGCTCCAGCGACAGCTTCTTCAGGGTANCAGCTTGTCGGCAAAAGCCTCGAACACCCCGTCCTGCACATAGACCCGGTTCGGACAGACGCAGGTCTGGCCGCCGTTTCGGAACTTCGCAGCCATCAGCCCCGTGACGGCGGCGTCCAGATCGGCATCGTCGAAGACGATGAAGGGCGCGTTGCCGCCCAGCTCCAGCGACAGCTTCTTCAGGGTAGCGGCCGACTCGCGCGCCAGATGCTTGCCCACCGGCGTCGAGCCGGTGAAGCTGATCTTGCGCACGCGCCCGTCCTTGAGCCACGCGTCCACCACCACCGGCGTCTGCGCGCGCGAGGCGCAGACGATGTTCAAGACACCCGCCGGCAGCCCGGCCAGCTCGGCCAGGCGCGCCAGCGCCAGCGCGGTCAGCGGCGTGTCCTCGGCCGGCTTGGCGACGACGGTGCAGCCGGCCGCCAGCGCCGGCGCGATCTTGCGGGCGATCATCGCGGCCGGGAAGTTCCAGGGTGTGATCACCGCGACCACGCCGACCGGCTCCTTGATGGCCAGCATCTGCCGGCCCGCCACCGGCGCGGCGATCACATCGCCGCAGATGCGCACGGCCTCCTCGGCAAACCATTCGACATAGCTGGCCGCATACAGCACCTCACCCCTGCCCTCGGCGAAAGGCTTGCCCTGTTCACGCGAGATCAGCCGGCCCAGATCGTCCTGGTGTTCCAGGATCAGCGCCAGCCAGCGCTTCAGGATCTGCGCGCGCGCCTTGGCCGGCGTGGCACGCCAGACCGGGAAGGCCGCGTGCGCGGCGTCGGCGGCGGCTTGCGCGTCGGCGGCGGCGCTGTCCGGCACCTCGGCGATCAGGCTTTGATCGGCCGGATTGACAACGGGCAGCCGCGCTGCGGAGGCCGCCGCGCACCAGGTGCCGGCGATGAAGTTGCAGGAGCGCAGCAGCTCGCTATTGCGCAGGGTCAGGTCATGACTCATCGATGGGGTCTCAACTCACAATGCCCAGATGCCAGGGGACGAACTCATGGTCGCCGAGGCCCAGTTTCTCGCTGCAGGTGGCTTCACCGGAGGCCGTGCGCAGGATGTGTTCAAAAATGGCCTGCCCCATCTGCTCGATGCTCAGCCGGCCGTCGATCACCTGGCCGCAGTTGATGTCCATGTCTTCGCCGAGACGCTCGAACATCGGCGTGTTCGAGGCCAGCTTGATCGTCGGCGCCGGCTTGGAGCCGAACATCGAGCCGCGGCCGGTGGTGAAGCAGATGACGTTGGCGCCGCTGGCGATCTGGCCGGTGGTGGCCACCGGGTCGTAGCCGGGTGAGTCCATGAAGACGAAGCCGCGCTCGGTGATGGTCTCGGCGTATTCGTAGACCGCGCGCAGCGGCGTCGTCCCGGCCTTCATCGCCGAGCCCAGCGATTTTTCGACGATATTGGCCAGGCCGCCGGCCTGGTTGCCCGGGCCGACCACGCCATTGAACTGGCCGTTGTGGCCGGCCGTGTAGCGCTTCCACCAGTCCAGCCGGTCCAGCAGCTTGCGGCCGACGGCCTCGCTGACCGCACGGCGTGTCAGCAGATGCTCGACACCGTGGATCTCCGGCGTCTCCGACAGGATGGCCGTGCCGCCATGGGCCACCAGGATGTCCATCGCCGCGCCCAGCGCCGGATTGGCGCTGATGCCCGAGAAGCCGTCCGAGCCGCCGCATTCCAGGCCAATCTTCAGATGGCTGGCCGGCACCGGCTCGCGCCGGATGTCGTTGGCCGCCGGCAGCATGGCCTCGACCGCCGCAATGCCGGCCGCGATGGTGGCCCGCGTGCCGCCGGTCTGCTGCATCACGAAGCTCTTCAGCTGCAGGCCTTCGTCCAGGCCTTGCGAGGCCATCAGCTCCGGCACCTGGTTGCGCTCGCAGCCCAGGCCGACGACGATCACGCCACCCAGATTCGGGTGGCGCGCATAGCCGGCCAAGGTGCGGCGCAGCACATCGAAATGCTCGCTGGGCGAGGACATGCCGCAGCCGCTGGTCTGTGCGAAGGCGACCACGCCGTCGACATTCGGATAGGCCGCCAGCCGCTCCGGCGTGAACCACTGGGCGACCTTGTGGATCACGGTGGACGAGCAGTTCACCGAGGCGATCAGGCCGATGTAGTTGCGCGTCGCGACCCGGCCGTCGGCGCGGACGATGCCCATGAACTTGGCACGCTGGTCCTGCGGCAGCAGGGCCACCGGCTTCAGATCGGTGCCGAACTCGTAGGCATAGCCCTCGTGCCGCTCCTCGTGGCGGATGTTGTGGGTGTGCAGGTACTCGCCGGCCTCGACCGCGCGTGCAGCGAAGCCGATCACCGTGTCGTACTTCAGCACGGCCTCGCCCTCGGCGATGGCCCGGGCGGCGATCTTGTGGCCGGCCGGCACCTGGGCACGGGCCCGGGCGGCCAGACCCGGCAGCGCCTCGCCCAGCGCGATGGCGCGGCGCGCGATCAGCACATTGTCCCGCGCGTGCAGGCGTATCAGCGGCGCATCGTTCATGGTGTTCAGCCCTTGGCCAGCAGCTCGCGCAGCTTCAGCCGCTCGATCAAGACCTTTTCCTTGACCACGGTCTGGGCCACGTATTTCTCATAGTCCGGGCCGTCCAGATACATCAGCGGCGCGTCGATCTTGTCGCAGGCTGCGGCGAACTCGGGGCTGGCGGCCGCCTGCTTGAAGGCGGCGCGCAGCCTGGCCAGGATGGCCGGGTCCAGGCCTTTCGGGCCGCCGATGCCATTGGGCGCATCGACGACGACCGGATAGCCCTGCTCGCTGATCGTGGGCACTTCCTTGAAGTCGTTGGTACGCTTGGCGCCCAAGGTGCCCAGCAGGCGCAGCTTGCCCGCCTGGACATGGGGCGCCCAGGAGGTCGAGTCGATCAAGAGGTTCACCTCGCCGGCCAGCACGCCCTGCAGCGCCGGCGCGCCGCCCTTGTAGGGGATGTGCAGCATCTCGATGCCGGCGGCCTGTGCGAACTCCTCCATGCCCACATGGGTGGCGCCGGCGACACCGGCGCTGGCATAGGTGAGCTTGCCCGGATTGGCCTTGGCATAGGCCACCAGCTCCTTGATGTCCTTCCACGGCGCCGAGGCCTGGCAGACGATGCCGAAGGTCTGGCCCGAGACGCGGGCGATATAGCTCAGGTCCTTCAGCGGATCCAGCGGCACGCTGCCCAGCTGCGAGAAGCGGGCCACCGAGATCGGGATCTGGCCGATGGTGTAGCCATCGGCCTTGGCCGAGGCCATGCTGCGCAGACCCAGCATGCCGGAGGCGCCGGCCTTGTTGTCGACGACGATGGTCTGGCCCAGGGTCTTGGCGGCCACGGCGCAGAGCGCGCGCATCGTTGCGTCGGCGGTGCCACCGGCGGGCCAGGGGCAGACGAAGGTGATCGGTCGCTCGGGATAGCTGCTGGCCAGCGCGCGGCCGAAGGGCAGGGCCAGGGCGGCGGCGGTGCCGAGAACGAACTGGCGGCGGCTGGATCCTTTGATCGTCATGGTGCTTGTCTCCTGCTGGGTTTGTGATCTGGCTTCGGCCCATTGTTGGTGCTCTTATCATGGCGATCCAATGAGGAATAGGACTGTCTTCTTGCCGAATTCGGCATGTAGCGGAAAACAGCCATGAGCAAGATCGACCGCGTGATGCGCTCCAACCTGAAGCTGCGCCATCTGCAGCTGCTGGTGGCGCTGGACCAGTTCCGCCATCTGGGCCGGGCTGCGGAGTTCCTCGCGCTGACCCAGCCGGCCGTCTCCAAGACCCTGGCCGAGATCGAGCGCCTGTTCGAGCTGGACCTGTTCGTCCGCTCGACCCGTGGCACCGAGCCCACCGCCTACGGCCTGGCCGTGGTGCGCTTCGCGCGCTCGGTGCTGTCGGACTATGAGCGCACCCGCGACGAGATCGCTGCGGTGGCCAGCGGCGCGGCCGGGCGCACCAGCGTCGGTGCGATGGTGGTGGCCACGCCGGTGCTGCTGGCGCGTGCGGTGGCGCTGCTGAAGGCGCGCTCGGCCCAGACCACGGTGGCGATCGAGGAGGGCGACCTGACCCGCTTGCTGCCGCGTCTGCGGGTTGGCGAGCTGGATCTCTTCGTCGGCCGGCTCGAGCCCGGCTATGCGGCGCCGGACCTGGAGATGGAGGCCTTGTACGAGGAGCCGATGTGCATCGTCGCGCCGGCCGGCCATGGGCTGGCAGGCAAGACCCGACCCCGCTGGGCGGACCTGGTTGGCGAGCCCTGGGTGATGCCGCCGCCCTGGGCCTCGTCGCGCATCAAGCTGAACCAGCAGTTCTACAAGAACGGGCTGAACCCGCCGGCCGACATCGTCGAATCCGCCTCCTTCCTGGTCACCCTGAACTTCATGCAGCAGCGCCGCGCGCTCGGCTTCTGGGCCCGCTCGGTGGCCCTGCATTTCGAGCGTCAGGGGCTGGTCAAGGTGCTGAAGATCGCGGTCGGCATCGAGCTGCCGCCGGTGGGCCTCATCACGATGCGCGGCCGGCTGCGCACGCCGGCCAGCGAGCAGCTGATGGCCTGCCTGCGTGAGGCGGCCCTCACCAATTCTGCGACCAGCGCGCCGACAGCAGCCAGGTCCGCCCCGGCGCCGGCTCGAAGAAGCGGCCGTTCCCCTCGTTGACGATGACGCTGCCGACATAGTCACGGTCGGCCAGGTTCTCGATGCGGCCCAGCAGCTCCAGCCGGCCCGGGCCCAGCCTGGTCTGCCAGCGCGCGCGCAGGTTCAAGAGGCCGTAGCCGGCCGCCGCATCGCTGTTGATGTCATTGACCTGCTGGCGGCCCTGGGCGCGGCCTTCCAGCGCCAGCTGGGTGGCGGGCGTTGCGTCCCAGGCCAGCTCGGCATAGGCGCTGCGCGAGATCGTGCCGGCGATGCGCCGGCCCGGCGCGACGAGCAGGGTTGGATTGGTGCAGGGCGCGGCGGCGCAGATCGTGAAGCCGTCGCGGTAGCGGGCGTCCAGCCAGCTCAGCGCGAACTGGCTGCGCCAGCCGCGTGCGATCTGCCAGCGCAGGTCCAGCTCGGCGCCCTCGCGGCGCGTGCGGCCGACATTGCGGAAGCTGGCGCGGCCGCCGCTATTGCTGGCCACGCCGATCTCGTCGCGGCTATTGGCCTGGAACAGCGCCGCATCCAGGGCCAGCTCGGGCGCCGGCCGCCATTTGGCGCCCAGCTCCAGCTGGCGGCTGGTCTGAGCCCGCAGGCCGCTGTTGAAGCCGGCCTGGCCGTCGTTGCGGTAGGCCAGCTCGCCCTGGGTCGGCGACTCGAAGCCGCGGCCCAGGCTCAGATAGGTGTTGAGCGTGGGCAGCGCGCGCCACTGCAGCGCGGCGAAGGGGTTGGTGTAGCGGTAGCTCTGGCGGCCCGAGTCGTCCGGGTTGGCCCCGACGATGTAACGGTCGCGGGCCTTGAACTCGGTCTCGCCGCGGCGCAGGCCGAGGCTGGCCTGCCAGCGCGCGCTCAGCTCGATATCGGCCTGGGCATAGAGATCGCGGCCGCCCAGGCGGTTGCGCTCATTGCGCCGCAGCCGGCCGGTCACGCCCAGCAGCCGGGTCTCGGCCGGGCCGGCGCTGAAGTTCTCGTAGCCGCGCCGGTCCTCGTCGCTGTCGTCCAGATTGGCGCCCAGCACCAGGCGGGCCCGGCGCTCGTCGGCCAGACTCCATTGCCAGACCAGGCGGCCGTCGATGCCGTAGTAGTCGCGCTCGAAAGCAATCACGCCGCCGGGCTGACGCTCGCTGGCCAGCTGGGTGGCGACCGGTATCGACTGCCATTGCCTCACCTCGCGGCGCCCGATATGGGCGCTGAGCAGCAGCTGCTGCAGCGCGCCGGCATCGACGAAGCGGTGCCGCCAGCTGGCGCCGAGCTGCTGCTGGCGGGTGCTCTTGCGGGTGTTGTAGCGGTCCGGCTCGCCGGCCTCGTCCTGCGGCAGGGCCAGGCCTATGGTCTGCTGCGGGTCGGCCGTCAGCTGGGCCCGGTTCAGGCCCAGCGGATCCTGGGCCGGCTGGTCGATCGCGTTGAAGATCAGCACGACGCGGTCCTGGGCCCCGTCCCAGGCCAGGCGCAGATTGGCCAGATCGCGGCGGCTGGCGCTCTGGCGCCGGAAGCCGTCGGTCTCGAAGCTGGAGAGCTGGGCGCGCACGCTGAAGGGCCGCGCCTCGCTGGCCGGCAGCTCCACACCCAAGCGCCATTGGCGCAGGCCGTTGCTGGCGATATCGCTGTCCAGCAGCAGGCGGCGCTCGGTCGGCGCGGCGCTGTGCAGCAGGATGGCCCCGCCCGAGCTGTTGCCATAGAGGGCCGAGAACGGCCCGCGCACCACCTCGACGCGCTGCGCCCCGGCCAGGTCGAAGTGCGAGACCTGACCCTGGCCGTCCGGGCCGCTGGCGGGAATGCCGTCGCTGTAGAGCCGCAGGCCGCGCACGCCGAACGTGGCGCGGGCACCGAAGCCGCGCGAGCTCAGCTGCAGGTCCTGGGCATAGTTGTGGCGCTGGTTCGCGACCAGGCCGGGCACGCGCTGCAGCGCCTCGCTGAGATTGACCATCGCGCCGGCATTGCGCAGCTGCTCGGCGTCGACGACGCTGACCGCGAAGGGCGTGTCGAACAGGCGCTGCTCGACGCCGCCGCTGTCCAGCACGACACGCTCCAGCGTGTGGGTCTGGGCCTGCGCGCCGGCACTCAGCAGCAGCCAGGCTGCGGCGATCTCAGTTCGGCGCATGGGCTTCGATGCGGATGGCGGCGTACCAGGCGGCCAGATTGGCGATGTCGGTATCGCTGAGCGGCTTGGCCATCACGGCCATCACCTCATGCGGGCGCGCGCCGCTGCGGTAGGCCTTCAGCTGGCCGCTCAGATAGATGGCGCTCTGGCCGGCCAGATGCGGGGCGTCGGGCTGGCTGGACAGGCCCAGCGGCCCATGGCAGACCGCGCAGGCCTGCGCCTTGGCCCGGCCGGCCGCGATGTCCTGGGCCCCGGCCGGCAGCGCGGCCAGCAAGGCGATGAAGAGGAGTGAACGCATGGCTTTGGAAGTAGAGGGCCCACCGCGAGGTGGGCCCGGTTCACGAGAGCTCAGGGCGCAGAATAACTGACGCGGTAGAGCGCACCGGCGAAGTCGTCGCTGATCAGCAGCGAGCCGTCCTTCATCACCGCGACATCGACCGGCCGGCCGCGGTACAGGCCGTTCTCGTCCAGCCAGCCCTCGGCGAAGACCTCGGTCTTGTCGGCCGTGCCGTCGGCCTTCAGCGCGGTGAACAGCACCAGCGCGCCGACCGGCTTGGTCCGGTTCCACGAGCCATGCTGGGCCGAGAAGAAGCCGCCCTGGTACTTGGCCGGGAACTGCTTGCCGGTGTAGAAGCTCATGCCCAGATCGGCCGCATGGGCGATGGTGTAGACCTGCGGGTCGGTGATATTGGCCGGCAGCGGGTCCTTGTCATAGCCATGTTCGGTGATCCGGGTCTTGCCCTGGCGCCAGGGGTAGCCGAAGAACTGGCCGGCCTTGCTGATGCGGTTGATCTCGCCGGCCGGGATGTCGTCGCCCATGCCGTCGGTCTGGTTGTCGGTGAACCAGAGTGTGCCGTCCTTGGGATTGAAATCATGGCCGACCGAGTTGCGGATGCCGGTGGCATAGACCTCGCGCTTGCTGCCGTCAAAGGCGTTCATGCGCACCATGCCACCGATGCCCACCTCGTTGTAGAGCTTGAGCTTGTCGCGCGGCGGCACGTTGAAGGGCTGGCCCAGCGAGACATAGAGCATCCCGTCCGGCCCGATCTTGCAGACCCGGGCACCATGGTTGAAGCTCTCCTCCTCGGGCGGGATCAGCTTGCCTTGGCCGACCACCTCGATCACCGCGACATCCGGGCCCTCGTAGAAGAACTCGGCGGCCGGGAAGTTCAGCACGCGGTTGTGCTCGGCGACGATCAGGAAGCCGTCCTTGGTCCAGCAGACACCGTTCGGGTTCGTGAACTTCAGCGACGGGGCAAAGGACTTGACCTCGTCGGCGACGCCGTCGCTGTTGCGGTCGGTGACGGCCCAGACCGAGGTCTTGCGGGTGCCGACGAACAGCATATTGGTGCTGGGCGCCACCGCCATATGGCGGGCGTCGGGCACCACCGCATAGAGTTCGATCTTGAAACCCGGCGGCAGCTTGATGCGCTTGAGGTTCTCGCGGATCGCATCGGCATTGCGGCCGGTCTGCGGCACGGTGGGGATGTTGAGGTCGGTGGTGGCCACCTTGAACTGCTTGAGCTTGTCGATGTTCGGCTGGGCCAGGGCCGCCGAGGCGATCAGCGCCAGGGCCGCGAGCGCCGCTTGTTGGATGGGCATGGTTGTCGTCTCCGGTTTGTTGTGGTGTCGATGCCGCACTCGGGGCACGGCGCTTCGGTCACCGCAAAGCGCGTACCAGGCCGGCTTCCCAGGGCGTAGCGCCGGCGAGCTGTGCAGTCTTGGCACAGTGGCCCTGACACCCGTACAGATTCTGTGCAATTGCCGCTGCGCCGGCGGACCTGCTACCGTCGCCAGCCAGAACCGACACTGATCGGTCAGCCAGGAGACAGACGATGGCAGACAGCGAGCGTACGTTGGCGCACGCGCGGGCCTTGCGCTCGCGGGGCATGGCTTGGATGCCGCCGGAAGGCATGCCGCCGGCCACCATCCTCGACAGCTGGGCCCGCTGCGCGCGCGCCGGCCTGGCGATCGATGGCGCGCCGCAGCGCCAGGTGGTCGAGGGCATGGAGCTGGCGCGCCGGCGCGAGCATGCCGCGCTGGTGCGGCGCCTGGCCCAGGCCGAGCTGGAGACCCTGTCGCAGCAGATCGCCGGCTCCAACTTCCTGCTGGCCTTTGCCGACCGGGACGGCGTCATCCTCGATCTCTATGCCGACAACCGTTTCGCGATGAGCGATGCCGATGCCGGCATCCTGGCCGGCAGCTGCTGGAGCGAGCAGCTCTGTGGCACCAACGGCCTGGGCACGGCCCTGGCCACCGGTGCGCCGGTCGCGGTGACCGGGCCGGAGCACTACTTCCTGAAGCTCGGCGACATCTCCTGCAGCGCCGCGCCGGTGCGCGATGCGCTGGGCGAGATCGTCGGCGTGCTCGATGCCTCGTCCTACTACGCCTCGCGCCAGCAGCACACCCAGGTGCTGGTCAAGATGGCCGCCACCCAGATCGAGAACAGCCTGCTGCTGCAGCAGATGCGCAGCCATCTGATACTGGCCTTGCATCCGCGCGCCGAGTTCCTGGCCACGCTCAGCGCCGGCCTGCTGGCCTTCGACGAGCGCGGCCGGCTGCTGGCGCTGAACCAGCGCGGCGCGGTCCTGCTGTCGGGGCTGGAGGCGCGCCGTGGCGTCTCGTTCGAGGAGCTGTTCGGCGAACCCTTCGATCTGATGCTGGCGCGCCTGCACCGCCAGCCCGAGCTGCAGCTGCGCGATGCGCTGGGCAGCTCGCTGGTGGCGCGCGTGATCGCCCGCCCGCCGCCGCCGCCCCGGCCCATGCCTGCAGCGGCGGCGGCAGCAGCACCGGCGTTGCCGTCGCTGCCCGGCATGCTGGCCGAGGATGCGGCGGTGGCCGAGGCCTGCCGCGTGCTGCGTGCCGCCGTGGCCATGCGCGCGCCTATCCTGATCCAGGGCGAGACCGGCACCGGCAAGGAGCTGCTGGCGCGGCGCGCTCATGAGCTGAGCGGGCGGCGCGGCGAGTTTGTCGCGGTCAATTGCGGCGCGCTGCCGGCCGAGCTGTTCGAGGCCGAGCTGTTCGGCTATGTCGGCGGCGCCTTCACCGGCGCACGCCGCGAGGGCAATGCCGGCCTGATCGCCAGCGCCGACGGCGGCAGCCTGCTGCTCGACGAAGTCGGCGAGCTGCCGCTGCCGCTGCAGGCCGTGCTCTTGCGTTTTCTCGACGACCAGCTGCTGCGCCCGGTCGGCGGCATTGCGGCCCGCAAGGTCGATGTGCAGCTGCTGGCGGCCAGCCATGTGGACCTGGAGGCCGAGGTGGCCGCGCGGCGCTTTCGCGACGACCTGCTGTACCGGCTCAACACCATCAAGATCGCGCTGCCGCCGCTGCGCTGCCGCAGCGACTTCGCGCTGGCGGTGCGCGGCGTGCTGGCCGGGCTGGACACGCGGGCGCAGATCAGCGAGGCCGCCATAGCGCGCCTGCAGCGCCATGGCTGGCCGGGTAATTTCCGCGAGCTGCGCGCGGTGCTGACGCGGGCGCTGCTGCATCGCCAGGGGCAGGTCCTGACGCCGGATGATGTGGCCGCCCAGCTGCCGGCGGTCGCCGGCCTGGCCGGCTCGGCGCTGCAGCGCCATGGAACCGAGCTGGTGCTGCGCGAGTACGAGCGCTGCGGCCGCAGCGTCAGCCGCACCTCGCGCCAGCTGGGCATCTCGCGCACCACCGTCTACCGCCATCTGCGCGAGGCGGCTGACGCCGCCTTGTTCAAGAGCTAGGCGCGCCGGCCGACCCAGCGCACAAAGGCCAGCAGGCACAGCAGTTGTGCGCCGGCATAGACCAGCGCGAACGGCCAGTAGCTCGGCCCGTCGGCGGGGGCGGCCTCGGGTGTCGACGGCGCCGGCAGGCCCTGGGCTTGCAAGCGGGCCAGCGCCTGCTCGGCGGAGGCGGCGCGCAGCTCCAGCAGATCGGCGCCGTGGCGCTCCATCCAGACCTGCTGGTGCAGGCGCAGCACCGGCCGCTCGCCCAGCCGCTCGCGACGGCCCTGCAGCGCTGCGGCGATGAAGTCCAGATAGCGCTCGGCCGCCTCGGCGCTCTCGAAGCGCAGCAGGCGCAGCTCGCTGCCGTCGGCGAAGTGGGCACCGCGCATGCGCGCCAGGCCGACCGGGTTCGGCCCGCCGGTCGCGATCTCCTGCTCGGTCTGGGCGCCGTCAAACAGCCGCGTTTCGGCCAGCCGGGGACCGGGCAGCAGCGCTGCGGCGCTGGCGCCCGGCAGGTTGCTGCCCCACATCAGCAGCAGCAGGGGCAGCATCAGCAGGCAGGCGAACAGATGTACAAGAGTCCGGCGCGGCGATGTCGCCGCCGCCATCGCCGCCAGGCCCAGGGTCGGTGGCAGCGCGCAGATCGCCAGCTGCCAGGGTGTCGGCGCGAGGCCTTGCAGCCAGCGCCAGCCGGGCAGGGCGGCGCCGGCCAGCAGCAGCAGGGTGCAGGCGACCGCGCCGATGCCGCGCAGATCGGCCGGCAGGGCCTGCTGCCGGGCCTGTTGCCGGACGTCTGGGCGGTTCACAGCTGCCGCGCCAGTGCGCCCAGCGCGTAGTCCTGGCCCTTGTTGGCGCGCGCGCCGGATTGTTCCAGCTGCCCGTTCTGCACCCAGAAACCGTCGCCGCCGTTGCGCAGGGCCTGGACGCGGCGCAGCCGCACCGGCTGCGAGGCCGAGGTGTTGGCGTGCAGGCCCGGGCCGGCGTTGTCGCTCAGCAGCACATCGTCGACGCTGGCGCGCGCGTCCAGGCGCAGGCCGGTGCCGGCAAAGCCGCGCACATGGCCGTTGTGCACGCGCACATCGGCCGCGCTGATCTGCAGGCCGGCCAGGTCCGCGCGCGGCGCGGTGTCGCATTCGGTGCCGTCGACCTCGACGCTGCACAGCACCGGGCCGCGCAGGCTGAAGCCGCCCAGGTCGAGCTCGACGCCGGGGGCGCTGATCACGATGCCGCTGCGGCCGGCCGGCACGTCGATGGTGGCGCTCAGGCGGTAGCGGCCGGGCCGGTCCAGGCGCAGCGGGAACTCGGCGATCTGCGTGATCAGCTGCGGCTCATCGCGCGCCGGCGCGCCGGCCCAGGCGGAGAAGAAGGCCGCAGCAGCCAGGGCGGCCAGGGCCGGGATGGTGGCAAGCCAGCGGTGTCGGGCGGGGTGTTGCATGGTCTGTCCTTCGCGGCGCCGGCATCGGCGCGTTGGAAGGCAGTCTGCGAGCCGCTGGCTTCAGCGGCGTTTCCGGGCCCGGCTCAGGCTGTTTCTTTTGTTGCCGGCCCGGCGCTGGGCCAGGCGCGCATCGCGGCGGCGGCGGTGGCCAGCAGGCTTTCATGGCTGGCGCCGTCCTTGGCCTGGATGGACATGCCCTGGTAGACCGTGCTGTAGAAGCTGGCCAGCGCGGCGGCGTCGGTGTCGGCCGGCAGCTCGCCGTCGCGTATGCCCTGCTCGATGCGGCAGCGCAGGCCGCTGTCGGCAGCGGCGCGGCGCTTGGCCAGCGCCGCCTGGATATGGGCCGAGGCCTCGGAGCAGTTGGTCGCGGCCATCACGACCATGCAGCCGCGCGGGTGGCAGGGCCGGGTCAGCTCCTCAGCGGCTTCCTCCAGCAGGCGCTTGATCGCGCCATGGGCGGTCGGTTCCTCTTCCAGCGCGCGCGGATAGCCGCCGGCCGGGCCCAGCGCATAGCGCTCGATGGCCTCCAGGAACAGGCGCTCCTTGTCGCCGAAGGCGGTGTAGAGGCTGGGCGCGGTGATGCCCATCGCGGCGGTCAGCTCGGCAATCGAGGCCGCCTCATAGCCACGCTGCCAGAACACATGCATGGCTTGCTCCAGCGCCTTGTCCCGATCGAAGGACAGGGGCCGGCCGCGTGGCTTGCAAACCTTGGCGTCGTTGATTTCCATAGTGATCGATAATAAAACTCTTGACGCCATAAAACAAGGCGACTACATTGCAGTCCATAAATCGTAATGGTCATTATGAATATGGACTTAGCGCACATCATGACATGCTTTCACCGCCCCGCCTGTCGCCGCTGTTGACGAGGTCCAGGGCCGCAGCCGGCTGAGCCCCCGGGTCTCAGCCTAGTCGCCCAGCCCCCTCTTTTTGCTCCCGTTTCGTCGTTTTCGCGCAGACCCGCCGAGGTCTGGGTGAGGCCGCTGCATTGCTTCTCAAAAACATCCGCCAGGAGTTCATCCCATGTCTCAGAACCACACCCCGTCTCGTGGCCGCCGCCTGTGGCTGGCCGGCTCCACCTTCACCGCGCTGACCGCGATCGCCGCCGTCAGCGCGGCCTTCTTCGGCCTCAACCAGGCCGCTGAGGCCGAAAGCCCGCCGGCCGCGCCGCCGGCCACCCCGGTCTCGGTGGCCGCCGTTCAGTCCAGCGAAGTGGCCACCTGGGACGAGTTCTCGGGCCGGCTCGAAGCGATCGAGCGCGTCGAACTGCGCCCGCGCGTGCCCGGCACCGTGCAGGCCGTGCATTTCCGCGAGGGGGCGCTGGTCGGCAAGGGCGATCTGCTGATCACCATCGATCCGGCCCCCTATGCGGCCGAGGCCGAGCGCGCCGAGGCCCAGGTGGCCGCCGCGCAGGCCCGGGCGCTGAACGCGCAGACCGAGCTGGCCCGCGCCAAGCGCTTGCTGGCCGAGCAGGCGATCGCGCAGCGCGAGTTCGATGAGCGCAGCTCGGTGCTGCGCGAGGCCGAGGCCAATCTGCGCGCCGCCCAGGCCGGCCTGCAGTCCGCCAAGCTGAATCTCTCTTACACCCAGGTGCGCGCGCCGGTGTCGGGCCGGGTCGGCCGGCTCGAGATCACGGTCGGCAACCAGGTGGCCGCCGGCCCCGGCGCGCCGCTGCTGACCACCTTGATGTCGGTCAGCCCGATCTATGCCAGCTTCGACGCCGACGAGCGCGTGATCGCCAAGGCGCTCGCCGAGCGCAACAAGCTCGAGCGCATCCCGGTGCAGATGGGCACGCTGGGCCAGGACGGCACGCCGCTGGAAGGCCGTTTGCAGCTGATCGACAACCAGATCAATGCCAAGAGCGGCACGGTGCGGGTGCGCGCGGTCTTCGACAACAAGGACGGCAGCCTGATGCCCGGCCAGTTCGCCCGCGTGCGCCTGGGACAGTCCGGCAAGCAGCAGGCCCTCTTGATCAATGAGCGCGCGGTCGGCACCGACCAGAGCAAGCGCTTCGTGATGGTGGTCGGCGCCGACAACAAGGCCGAGTACCGCGAGGTGACCCTGGGCGCGCCCGCCGGCGGGCTGCGCATCGTCAGCAGCGGCCTGAAGGCCAATGAGCGCATCGTCGTCAACGGCCTGCAGCGCGTGCGTCCCGGCTCGCTGCTGGCGCCGAGTTCGGTGGCGATGGATGCGAAGCCGGAAGTACAGGCCAAGGCCAAGACAGCGGACAAGAGCTGATCAGGCAGGAAACAAGACCATGAACTTATCCAAATTCTTCATCGACCGGCCGATCTTCGCCGGCGTGATCTCGGTGCTGATGGTGCTGGCCGGCCTGATCGCCGTGCGTGCGCTGCCGATCTCCGAGTATCCCGAGGTCGTGCCGCCCTCCGTGGTGGTGCGCGCCAACTATCCCGGCGCCAACCCCAAGGTGATCGCCGAAACCGTGGCCACGCCGCTGGAGGAAGCGCTCAACGGCGTCGAGGACATGCTCTATATGGGCAGCCAGGCGACGACCGACGGCCTGATGACCCTGACCGTCACCTTCAAGCTGGGCACCGACCCGGACAAGGCCCAGCAGCTGGTGCAGAACCGCGTCTCGCAGGCCGAGCCGCGCCTGCCCGAGGAGGTCCGGCGCCTGGGCGTCACGACGATCAAGAGTTCGCCCGACCTGACCATGGTCGTGCACCTGCTGTCGCCGAGCGGCCGCTACGACATGACCTATCTGCGCAACTACGCGCTGCTGAACGTCAAGGACCGGCTGGCGCGGCTGCAGGGCGTCGGCGATGTGCAGCTGTTCGGTTCGGGTGACTACTCGATGCGCGTCTGGCTCGACCCGCAGAAGGTGGCCCAGCACAGCTTGTCGGCCGGCGACGTGGTCGCCGCGATCCGTGGCCAGAACATCCAGGCCGCCGCTGGCGTGATCGGCGCCTCGCCGGGTCTGCCGGGCGTGGACATGCAGCTCTCCATCAACGCGCAGGGCCGGCTGCAGAACGAAGAGGAATTCGGCGACATCATCGTCAAGACCGAGGCCTCGGGTGCGGTGACACGTTTGCGCGAGCTCGGCCGCATCGAACTCGGTGCCTCGGGTTATGCCTTGCGCTCGCTGCTGGACAACAAGGACGCGGTGGCGGTGCCCATCTTCGCGGCCCCCGGTTCCAACGCGATCCAGATCTCCGACCAGGTGCGCGCGACGATGGCCGAGCTGCAGAAGAGCATGCCCGAGGGTGTCGAGTACAGCATCGTCTATGACCCGACCCAGTTCGTGCGCGCCTCGATCGAATCGGTGGTGCACACCTTGCTGGAGGCCGTGGCCCTGGTGGTGCTGGTCGTGATCCTGTTCCTGCAGACCTGGCGCGCCTCCATCATCCCGCTGCTGGCGGTGCCGGTGTCGGTGGTGGGCACCTTCGCGGTGATGCATCTGTTCGGCTTTTCCATCAACGCGCTGAGCCTGTTCGGCCTGGTGCTGGCGATCGGCATCGTGGTCGACGATGCCATCGTCGTGGTCGAGAACGTCGAGCGCAATATCGAGGCCGGCCTGAGCCCGCGCGACGCCACCTACCGCGCGATGCGCGAGGTCTCCGGCCCCATCATCGCGATTGCCCTGGTGCTGGTCGCGGTGTTCGTGCCGCTGGCCTTCATCAGCGGCCTGACCGGCCAGTTCTACCGCCAGTTCGCGCTGACGATTGCGATCTCGACGGTGATCTCGGCGATCAACTCGCTGACCCTGTCGCCGGCGCTGGCGGCGATGCTGCTGCGTGGCCATGACGCGCCCAAGGACGCGCTGACCCGCGGCATGGACAAGGTGTTCGGCCGCTTCTTCCGCGCCTTCAACCGCGTCTTCAAGCGCGGCTCCGAGGCCTATGGCGGCGGCGTGCAGCGCGCCATCGCCCGCAAGGCGGTGATGCTGGCGCTGTACGGCGGCCTGGTGCTGCTGACCGTGGGCCTGTTCAAGGCCGTGCCCGGCGGCTTTGTGCCGGCGCAGGACAAGCAATACCTGATCGGCTTTGCCCAGCTGCCCGATGGCGCCACGCTGGACCGCACCGAAGATGTGATCCGCCGCATGAGCGACATCACCTTGAAGACCCCCGGCGTCGAGCATGCGATCGCTTTCCCGGGCCTGTCGATCAACGGCTTCACCAACAGCTCCAACTCCGGCATCGTCTTTGTGTCGCTGAAGCCTTTCGAGGAGCGCACCAGCAAGGAACTGTCGGCCGGCGCGATTGCCGGCGCGATGAATGCGCAGTTCGGCCAGATCCAGGACGCCTTCGTCGTGATGTTCCCGCCCCCGCCGGTGCAGGGCCTGGGCACGACCGGCGGCTTCAAGCTGCAGCTGGAAGACCGCGGCGGCCTCGGCTATGAGGCGCTGGATCAGGCGGTCAAGGCCTTCATGGCCAAGGCCTACCAGACGCCTGAGCTGGCCGGCATGTTCTCCAGCTACCAGGTCAACGTGCCCCAGCTCTATGCCGACATCGATCGCACCAAGGCGCGCCAGCTGGGCGTCGCGGTGACCGATGTGTTCGACACCATGCAGATCTACCTCGGCAGTCTGTATGTCAACGACTTCAACAAGTTCGGCCGGACCTATTCGGTGCGCGTGCAGGCCGATGCCGCCTATCGTGCGCGGCCCGAGGATGTGGGCCAGCTGAAGGTGCGCTCCAACACCGGCGAGATGGTGCCGCTGTCGGCGCTGATGACGGTGCAGCACTCCTTCGGCCCCGAGCGGGCGATGCGCTACAACGGCTTCCTGTCGGCCGACATCAACGGCGGCCCGGCCCCGGGCTTCAGCTCGGGCCAGGCCCAGGATGCGATCAAGCGCATCGCGGCCGAGACGCTGCCGCCCGGCATCACTTATGAGTGGACCGAGCTGACCTACCAGGAAATCATTGCCGGCAACTCGGCGCTGTGGATCTTCCCGCTGGCCATCCTGCTGGTCTTCCTGGTGCTGGCCGCGCAGTACGAAAGCCTGACCCTGCCGCTAGCCATCCTGCTGATCGTGCCCATGGGTCTGCTGTCGGCGATGACCGGCGTCTGGCTCTCGGGCGGGGACAACAATGTCTTCACCCAGATCGGGCTGATGGTGCTGGTGGGGCTGAGTGCGAAGAACGCGATCCTGATCGTCGAGTTCGCCCGCGAGCTGGAGTTCGCCGGCCGCAGCCCGCTGGAGGCCGCGATCGAGGCCGCCCGCCTGCGCCTGCGTCCCATCCTGATGACCTCGCTGGCCTTTGTGATGGGCGTGCTGCCCCTGGTGCTGGCCACCGGCGCCGGCGCCGAGATGCGCTCGGCAATGGGCGTCGCGGTGTTCGCCGGGATGATAGGCGTGACGGCCTTCGGCCTGTTCCTGACGCCGGTGTTCTATGTGCTGCTGCGCCGCCTGACCGGCAACCGACCGCTGAAGCTGCATGGCGATGCCGACGCGCATCTGGAAGCCTTTGCCGGCTCCGAAGAGATGCACGACAAGCTCACGCACCAGGCGCATGCCGCCGGCACCTCGACCAAGCCTCTGCCCGCGGCCCCGCGCCACGAGCACGAGTGATGAAGACGGAGAACGAAATCATGTTCAACAAGAAACTGCTGCTGACCCCGCTGCTGGCCGTGCTGGTGCTGGCCGGTTGCGCCAGCGTGCCGGTCAGCGAACCGCACGCGCTGCCGGCCACGCCGGCCTCGTTCAAGCACAAGGCTCTGCCGGCCAGCGCCACGCTGGCTCAGGCTGACTGGTGGAAGACCTTTGCCGACCCGCAGCTCGATGCACTGACCGAGCGCGCGCTGGCCCACAACACCAGCCTGCAGCAGGCGTCCGCGCGCCTGGCCCAGGCCCGGGCGCTGCTGCGCAGCACCGAGGCGAACCGGGCGCTGCAGCTCGGCGCCAGCGCCGGCGCCAGCCGCCAGGGCGGTGATGCGGCGCGCGCGGCCGGCAATGCCGGCACGGTCTACACGGCCGGCGTCAATCTCTCCTATGAGATCGACGTGATGGGCCGGCTCAGCAAGGCCAGCAGCGCGGCCGCGCTCGACGCCCAGGCCAGCGAGCAGCTGCTGCAAAGCGCTCGCCTGCTGGTGCAGGCCGATGTGGCGCAGGCCTACTTCGCGCTGCGCGCGCTGGACGCCGAGCGCGCGCTGATGCGCGAGACGGTGGCCGCCTACCAGGACACCTTGCGGCTGACCGAGCGCCGCCATGCCGCCGGCGACATTGCCGAGCTCGATGTGGTGCGGGTGCGCACCGAGGTCGCGGCCACGCAGTCCCAGGCGCTGGCGCTGGACCGTCGCCGGGCCGAGCTGGAGCATGCGCTGGCCGTGCTGGCCGGCGAGCTGCCCAGCAGCTTGAGCGTGGCCGAGGGCGTCTGGGTCGAGACCTTGCCGAACGTGCCGGCCGGCCTGCCCAGCACGGTGCTGGAGCGCCGCCCCGATGTGGCGGCCGCGCAGAGCGCGATGCGTGCCGCGCAGGCACGTCTGGGTGTCGCGCAGACGGCCTGGTTCCCCAGCCTGGCGCTGACGGCCTCGGCCGGCGGTGCCTCGCCCGAGCTGTCCGATCTGTTCAAGAGCTCGGCCGGCCTGTGGGGCCTGAACGCGCTGCTGAATCTGCCCATCCTGGACGGCGGCCGCCGCGAGGCCGGCGTGCAGAGTGCGGCGGCCCAGTTGGACCTGGCGGCGGCCGGCTATCGCGAGCAGGTGCTGCAGGCCTTCCGCGATGTCGAGGACCAGCTCTCGGCCCTGACGCTGCTGCAGGCCCAGGCCGAGGTGCAGGCCCAGGCCGTGGCCTCGGCGACGCGCGCGCTGCAGCTCTCCGACTCGCGCTACCGCAACGGCCTGGTCAGCCAGCTGGAGCTGCTGGACGCGCGCCGCAGCGAGCTGGCGAATCGCCGCCAGGCGCTGCAGGTGAGGGCGGCGCAGTACCAGTCCACGGTGGGTTTGATCAAGGCGCTGGGCGGCGGCTGGGGCTGACCCTGCCTTGCTGATCGATCAGTCCTCGTCCAGCGCCGCAAAGCGCTGGGCCAGGAAGTCGATCAGCGCCCGCACCGCGGGCAACTGGCCGCGTCGCGACGCGAACACCGCATGGATGATCTCGCGCCGCGGCTCCCAGCCGGGCAGCACCGGCACCAGCTCGCCGCGCGCGAACTGCTCGCTGACCATCATGCGCGGCAGCTGCACGACGCCGACGCCGGCCACCGCAGCGGCGCGCAGGGCCAGCATCGCGCGGGTCACATAGCGCGGGCTGTGGCGCAGCTCGGCGCGCGCGCCGTCCGGACCCTGCAGCACCCACAGATGCTCGTCCTGCGGCTGGCCCAGATCCATGCTGGGCAGCCGGGCCAGCTCGGCCGGGCCCGACAGCCCCAGGGCAGGCATGCCGGCCTGCGCCAGCAGTGCCGGACTGGCCACCAGGCACTGGCCGCGGTCGGACAGTGCCCGCATCAGCAGCTCGCTGTCCTGCAACGGCGGCGGCCGCACCCGGATCGCGATATCGATGCCCTCGGCGATCACGTCGACCCGCCGGTTCGTCTCCTCCAGATGCAGCTCGACCCGTGGATGCGCGGCCAGGAACTCGGCCAGCATCTCGCCGATGCGGGCCGACAGCAGGGCCACCGGGCAGGCCATGCGCACGACGCCGCGCGGCTCGGCATGGGCCAGCGCGATCGCCTCCTCGGCCGCCTCGGCCTCAACCAGCATCGCGCGGCAATGGGCGTAGTAGGCCCGGCCCAGCTCGGTGACTGCGAAGCTGCGCGTCGAGCGCAGCAGCAGCCGGGTGCCCAGCCGTTCTTCCAGCAGCGCGATGCGCCGGCTCAGCTTGGACTTCGGGATGCCCAGCACCCGGCCGGCCGGCGCAAAGCCGCCATGCTCGACCACCTGGGCGAAATAGAAGAGGTCGTTGAGATCGGTGCCGGCTTTCATTGTTCTATTCGTAGGACTCTGAGGCGAAATATTAGCGACTACTGCGATCAGCGTTCCATCTCTATTCTTTGAACCATGTTCTGGCGCAGCCGGGACCTGTTTGAAGGAGACGATGAAATGCTGAAGCAGATCCTTGGCGTTTACAGCGCCCCCCGGCCCCATTGGGTGGGCAATGGCTTCCCGGTGCGTTCTCTGTTCAGCTACGGCAGCCATGGCGAATCGCTGAGCCCCTTTCTGTTGCTGGACCATGCCGGCCCGGCACACTTTGGCCCCTCGGCCGAGCCGCGTGGCGTCGGCGAGCATCCGCATCGCGGCTTCGAGACCGTCACCATCGTCTACGAGGGCGAGGTCGAGCACCGCGACTCGACCGGTGCTGGCGGCCTGATCGGTCCGGGCGATGTGCAGTGGATGACGGCCGCGTCCGGCATCCTGCACGAGGAGTTCCATTCCGAGGCCTTCACGCGCCGCGGTGGCAATCTGGAGATGGTGCAGCTGTGGGTCAATCTGCCGGCGCGCGACAAGATGGGCGCGCCCGGCTACCAGACCCTGCTTGATGCCCAGATCCCCAGCGTCGCGCTGCCCGATGGGGCCGGCCGCGTGCGCGTGATCGCCGGCGAGTTTGAAGGACACCGGGGCCCGGCCCGCACCCACACGCCGATCAATGCCTGGGATCTGCGCCTGGCACAAGGCGGCACCGCACGCCTGAGCCTGCCGGCGGGACACACCACCGCCCTGGTGGCGCTGCACGGCACGGTGCTGGTGAACGGCCAGCAACTGCTGCGCGAGGCGCAGTGGCTGCATCTGGACCGGGCCGGCGACGCGCTGGAGATCGAGGCCAACAACGACGCGACCCTGCTGCTGCTGGGCGGCGAACCGATCAACGAACCCATCGTCGGCCAGGGCCCGTTTGTGATGAACAGCCAGGCCGAGATCGACCGGGCCACGGCCGATTTCCGCAGTGGTCAGTTCGGCCGCATCCCCGCCTGAGCTGCCCTTCTCTCCCTTCTCAACCCCTCTCACAAGCAGGAGACCCCATGACCATCGCCAACTTCAACGGCCAGCGCCCCGTGATCGACCCCAACGACGCAGTGATGCTGCTGATCGACCACCAGAGCGGCCTGTTCCAGACCGTCAACGACATGCCGATGCCGCGGCTACGCGCCCATGCCGGCGCGTTGGCCAAGATGGCCAGCCTGGCCAAGATGCCGGTGATCACGACCGCCTCGGTGCCGCAAGGCCCGAACGGCCCGCTGATCCCGGAGATCCATGAGAACGCGCCGCACGCGCAGTACGTCTCGCGCAAGGGCGAGATCAATGCCTGGGACAACCCGGACTTCGTCGCCGCTGTCGAGGCCACCGGCCGCAAGACTCTGATCATTGCCGGCACGATCACCAGCGTCTGCATGGCCTTCCCGGCGATCAGCGCGGTGCATGCCGGCTACAAGGTGTTCGCGGTGGTCGATGCCTCAGGCACCTATTCCAAGATGGCCCAGGAGATCACGCTGGCCCGCGTGGTGCAGGCCGGCGTCGTGCCGATGGACACCGCAGCCGTGGCCTCCGAGATCCAGCGCAGCTGGAACCGTGCCGACGCGCTGCAATGGGCCGAGATCTACACCCGCATCTTCCCCGAATACCAGCTGCTGATCGAAAGCTATGGCAAGGCCCAGGCCGTCGCCAAGAGCGGCGAGAAGCTGGACTCGCAGCGCGCCTGAGCGCGCAACTCTGTCACCCCACCCCTCTCGAAAGGACTCATGATGAGCAAGCCCTACACCCGCCTGGACAAGAACAATGCCGCCGTGCTGCTGGTCGACCACCAGGCCGGCCTGCTGTCCCTGGTGCGCGATATCGACCCGGACAAGTTCAAGAACAATGTGCTCGCCCTGGCCGACCTGGCCAAGTACTTCAAGTTGCCGACCGTGCTGACCACCAGCTTCGAGGACGGCCCCAATGGCCCGCTGGTGCCTGAGCTGAAGCAGATCTTCCCCGATGCCCCCTTCATCCCGCGCCCCGGCCAGATCAATGCCTGGGACAACGAGGACTTCCTGAAGGCCGTCAAAGCCACCGGCAAGAAGCAGCTGATCATCGCCGGCGTCGTCACCGAGGTCTGCGTGGCCTTCCCGGCGCTGTCGGCGCTGGCTGAGGGCTATGAGGTCTTTGTCGTCACCGATGCCTCTGGCACCTTCAACGAGATCACCCGCAACGCCGCCTGGGACCGCATGAGCGCGGCCGGCGCCCAGCTGATGAGCTGGTTCGGCGTGGCCTGCGAGCTGCACCGCGACTGGCGCAACGATGTCGAGGGTCTGGGCGCGCTGTTCTCCAACCACATCCCCGACTATCGCAACCTGATCGGCAGCTACACGACGGTCAAGGCCAACGCTCGCTGAGCCGGGTGGCCGGAGCGCCGATCAGATGGACGCGCAGCAGCAAGCGACGGTCGTGCTGACGCAAGCGGCGGGCGGCAGGGTCGCTCTGCGTGTCGAAGCCGACGGCAGCTTCGTGCTGGCCGAGCAACTCGACACCCAGGCGCTGGCGCCCGGCCAGGTCATGGCGGGCCGTATGGATGTGATCGGCCTTGAGGACTGGGCGGACCGCAGCGACGGCGAGCAACGTTTCGCGGTCTTCATCCAGGCCTATGGTTTGTCCTGGGAGGCGGTGCGGGCCGAACTGGCCTGAGAATCGCGCACGACAATGGCCTTGCGGGCCTCGCAGGGCGACGGGCCGGGCGAAAATTCGCCCGGCCCTTTGCATTCTCTGGATCCCATGCGCGAACTGCTCGACCTCCTGATTACCCACGGCGTGCTGCTGGTCTTTCTCGTGACCCTGGCGGCGCGCGCCGGCGCACCCCTGCCGGCCGCGCCGCTGCTGGTGGTGGCGGGCGGCCTGGCGGCCGAGGGCGCACTGTCGGGCTGGGCGGTGTTACTCGTCGCCGTGCTGGCCAATATTGCCGGCGATGCGGTCTGGTTCGTGGCCGGCCAGCGCCAGGGCCATCGCGTGATGAAGCTGCTGTGCCGCATCTCGCTGTCGCCCGACGCCTGCGTGCGCCAGAGCGAGGGCCTGATCCTGCGCTGGGGCGGCCGTGCCCTGCTGGCCGCCAAGTTCCTGCCCGGCGTCTCGGTGGTCGCCGCGCCGATGGCCGGTGCCCTGGGCATGAGCTGGCGGCGCTTCATCGCCTATGACTTCGTCGCCGGCCTGTTGTGGAGCGGCGCCTTTGTGCTGTTGGGCCTGATGCTGTCCGACCAGATCCAGCAGGTGCTGGACATGCTGGCCGGCGCCGGCTATGTTGCGCTGGCTGCCCTGGCCCTGATCGTTGCCGGTCTGATCTTGCGGCGCTGGTGGCAGCGCCGCCGCTTCGCGCGCCGCACCCGTGGCGGCCGTCGCATCAGCATTGCCGAGGCCGCCGCGCTGCAGGACCGGGGCGAGGCGCCGGTATTCATCGACGTGCGCGCCGCCGGCGGCCGCGCGGTGGACCCGCGCCACATCCCCGGCGCCCTGCTGCTGGAGATCGATCAGATCAAAAGCCACGCCGCCAGCCTGCCCCGCGACCGCGAGCTTATCCTCTACTGCAACTGCCCCAACGAGGTCACGGCGGCGCTGGCGGTGACGGTGCTGGCCGAGGCAGGCGTCACGCGGGCAAGGGCGCTGGTGGGCGGGCTGGATGGGTGGGTGGGGGCGGGGAGGGCGGTGGCGTGAGGACGCCGAGACTTGTGCTTACCCGTCATGTTTCCCGGGGCTCGCGCCTTTTGAGAATCGTTCGGCTCAGGGAAAGACTTGAACTAGCTCAGCCACATGGACTGGTACCCAGAAATCGCACATTTATGCGTCCCGCGATTGACTGGCAAAGAAGGTGGCGTCTTGCATTGGCGAACCTAGCAGCCGCCGTAGTTTTTCTTGCCACTCTTTGTGATCGTGTAGCGCCCTCCCTTCGGACCGATGTAGCAATTTGGGGGCAATGGTTTGTTTGCAGAGGAGGGGGCCAAGGGCTCTGTGCTTCGGGGCACATCGCGCGACTCAACAGGCACTTGATTGATGTCTTCGCGCATAAGTGGAGCGGCGCATCCAATGCATAGCGCAGAGGCGATCAGCATAGAAAAGGTTTTCATCATCATTGCTGCCATCGCCTGTTCACGGAGCCCAAGCTTTGCTTGACCCAGGATACCAATTAGCCGGGAGCTGGAGATTATCGAGTCTCGAGTCTCCGGGGTCAGACCTTATTCTAGTCAAGACATGACCCCAAGCGGTTCCAGAAATCGACGCTATTGCCCCCGCCGGGATTTCACTCTGCCCCGCTTCAAGGTCGAGTCCACGCCATCGCCCGCTGTGCTCGAACTCCCACATGCACGGCCGCACGAGCGCCATTCATCGTTTGACCGGTCATGCCCCCCGCTCGCCGGGTACGGGGGCGGCGACGTGCCGATAGTGGCCCGTGCTGTCTCGTGATCGCTCGCACTACCCGCCAGGCTCAGGTTTTGCCGCCGTCGCGGCACCCATGTCACGGGCTCGGGAAGGGAGAACCGAAATGATGGAGGAAAGAAGCCTGGGTCGCTATGGCTGTCGCGCTGGCCCTGGCGCTTGTGCCGCTAGCCGCTGGTGCGGCCGAGAAGTCCCCGGCGGAGATTTATGCGGAGTACACCGCCCGGGTAGTACGGAGCATCAGTTTTGCGGACGATGCGGCCTATTACTTGGCGCGCAAGCGGGCCGAGGTGATCGCGTTCTATCCGCAGGTTTCCAGGGCGTTGGCCAAGTGCCAGGTCTTGAGCTTGGCAGCGCAGCGGCTGGAGGCGCGCGAGGCGGCGGCCTATCTGGAGTATTCGGCGACCGACCGCTGCACCAAGGCCCCGGCCGCATCGGCGCGATAGCGGCAGAAGAACAAGATGGTCAAGGAAGGCGGCGGCTGGAAGATCGACGGCGTCGAGATCGCGTTCTGAGGCGCGGCCAGCGCTCACGCCGCCGTCCCCTTCGCCAGCCTCGCCACCAGCTTCATCAAGGTCGGCACGCGGCGCTTGCCATGCATGCCGCGTACCCGCGCCTTGGCGGCGCCGAGGTCGATGCCGGCGCAGCTGATGAGCAGCGGGCGGGTTTCTTCCTCCCGGATCAGCTCGAACTGCGCGGGCAGGCCCGGCAGGGCGGTCTTGGAGATGCCGACGATGGCGACCTGGCCGCCCAGTGCGTGGAACAGATGCTGGCCCAGGCCCGCGGTTTCCTGCGCGTCGAGATGGACGGCGCCGTTGATCACGATCAGCTCGGGCGCCAGCGCATGCTCGCGCAGCAGCTGCAGCATGCAGGGCAGATCGCGCAGGTCAAGCTGCCCGCCGCGCGGCGCGGGCTCGACATGGGCGATGCGGGTGCTGAAGCTGCGCAGCGGCTCGACCGCATCCCAGGCCTCGAAGGCCACGGCGGCGGCGGTGGCGCCGCCCGCGCTGTGGTGGTGAACATCTATCGCCAGTTTCATTGATCAGCTTCGTTTGTCCTCGGGCCGGCGGCATTGTCGCGCGCCCGAGCACTCAGGCCCGTGCCACCGGCCACTCGACGACAAAGGTCGTGCCGACATCGGGCCGGCTGCGCACCTGGATATGACCGCGAAGCGCATCGATCATCTGCTTGACGATCACCAGACCCAGGCCGGTGCCCTGCACATGGCCATCGCGCTCACGGCCCAGCCGGTTGAAGGGCTGGAACAGCTGGGCCTGCTGAGCGGCCGTCAGCCCGACGCCGGTGTCCTCGACCTCGATATGCAGCTGATCCTGGCGCAGCGACAGCCGGGCCCGCACATGGCCGCCGGGGCGGTTGTACTTGATCGCATTGCTGAGCAGATTCGACAAGACCTGGCGCAGGCGCTTGCCATCCGAGACGACGACATGGTGGCCGTTCTCGGTCGCCAGGTCCAGGCTGACCTGGCGCGCCTGGGCCGACTGCGAGACCATGTCGCGGCAGTCCTGCAGCACGGTCTGCAGATTCACCGGCTCGCGCTCGATGCGCATCACACCGCTCTCGATACGGGCGATGTCCAGCACATCATCGACCAGGCGCAGCAGATGCCAGCCGGCGGTCTCGATGTGCTGCAGCCATTCGCGCTGCTTGCTCGTCATCGCCTCGGCCTGGTTGCCCATCAACTGGGCAAAACCCAGCACCGCGTTCAGCGGCGTGCGCAGCTCATGGCTCATGCGCGAGAGGAACTCGCTCTTCGCGCGGTTGGCCTGCTCGGCGGTCTCGCGGGCACGGTCGGCGTCCTGCAGGCGCAGGCGCTCGGCGGTCTCCAGCTCCAGCTGGTGGGTGCGCTCCAGCACGCGCGCCTCCAGCTCCTGGCTGAGCTGCTCCAGCCTGGCCTCGGCGGCGCGCCGCTCGGCCACCTCGCGCGCCAGCCGATCGACCATCTTCTCCAGCGTCTCGGTGCTGGGCAGGCGCAGCGCCTGCGGCATCAGCCACCACAGGCCGATCGCGGTGACCAGCGAGACCGCCGCCGTGGCCGCCTTGACATAGCCCTGCAGCCAGTAGGCCGGTGTCCAGATTGTCAGGATGTCCACCACATGGGTGCTGCCGCACAGGAAGATGAAGGCCGAGAACAGCACGAAGATCCAGTTGAACTTCAGGTCGCTGCGCCGCTTGACGAAGACCATCAGCGCCAGCGGGATCGAGAAATAGGCCAATGCCGTCACCGCGTCCGCGCCCACCATCAGCCCGAGCAGGTCGGGGCTCCACTGGAAGCACACGCCATGGGGCAGGAAGCCCTGGCTGGCGGTCCATTGCAACAGGCTCTGGCTCATGAATGGCCCCTTGACGCATATCAAGAGCTCTTTATGCCTGCTGCGTCGCCGCAGGGCAAGTGCAGATGACGCATGCATCGGTTACGCTGAGCCGATGAATACCCTGCCTGTGCGTTTGTTCCCCGGCGACGATCTGCGTGCCGCGCTGGAGGCGGCGCTGGCCGCCCAGGGCGGCAGTGCCGGCTTTGTGCTGAGCGGCATCGGCAGTCTGAAGCCCGCGCGGCTGCGCCTGGCCGGTGCCGCGCAGATCATCGATCTGACGGATGATGTCGAGATCCTGACCCTGGCCGGCAGCCTCGCGGCCAATGGCTCGCATCTGCACATCAGCGTGTCGGACCGCCAGGGCCGCGTGCTGGGCGGCCATGTGGCGCCCGGCTGCATCGTCCACACGACGGCCGAAGTGCTGCTGGCCCTGCTGCCCGACTGGCAGCTGCGCCGCGAGCCCGACGCCGCCACCGGCTATGCTGAGCTGATCATCCGCGCCCGTTGACTCATGACCGAATTCGCATGGGCCCTGATCGGCCCCGGCAAGATCGCCCGCCGTTTTGCCTCCGCCGTGCAGCAGCTGGACGGCACCCGCTTGCACAGCGTGCTGGGCCGCGACGCGGCCCGCGCCCAGGCCTTTGCCCGGGAGTTCTCCGCCGCCCGCTCGACCACCGATCTGGCCGCGCTGCTGGCCGATCCGGCGGTGGACGGCGTCTATGTGGCCACACCGCACTCCGAGCATGGCGAAATCGTGCGCGCCTGCCTGGAGGCCGGCAAGCCGGTGCTGTGCGAGAAGCCGCTGGTGCCAGGTCTTGCCCAGGCCGAGCCGCTGGTGGCGCTGGCGCGCGAGCGCGGCCTGTTCCTGATGGAAGCGGTGTGGACCCGCTTCCTGCCGGTCTACAACGAGGTCTTGCAGGGCTGGCTGCGCGCCCAGCTGATCGGCGAGCTGCGCGGCATCCAGTCCAGCTTCTGCTTTCCCGCCCCCTACCAGAGCGGCAGCCGCCTGTTCGACCCGGCCCTGGCCGGCGGGGCGCTGCTGGACATCGGCATCTACAACCTGACGGTGACGCGCTGGGTGCTGCAGCAGGCGCTGGGCGTCTGCCCCGAGCCGCTGGTGCTGCGTGCCGAGGGCCTGCTGGCGCCGACCGGCGTCGATCAGCGCGTCAACGCGACGCTGAGCTTCCCAGGCGGCCTGGTCTCGCAGTTCATCTGCGGCATCGACGGCAGCTCCGACAACGCGCTGCACATCCTCGGCACGCGCGGCAGCATCACCTTGCCGCACAACTTCTGGCAGGCCACCGAGGCGCGGCTGCAGCTGCACGGCGAGGCGCCGCAGACCGTGGCCGCGCCGTTTCGCATCAACGGCTTCGAGGGCGAGATCGAGGAAGCGATGCGCTGCATACGCGCCGGACTGATAGAGAGCCCGCAGATGCCGCATGCCGAAAGCCTGGCGACTCTCGCCTGGATGGACGAGATCCGGCGCCAGCTGGGCGTGCGCTATCCCTTCGAGTGAGGGCCTTGCGGCGACAATGCGCCGATGAAAGCACCCAAGAGACTGCAGGCCCTGATCGATGAGGGGCTGATCGATGCGGTGCAGCGCCAGCTGATGAGCGGCAAGGAAGCGACCGTCTATGTCGTGCGCTGCGGCGACGAGATCCGCTGCGCCAAGGTCTACAAGGAGGCCAGCGAGCGCAGCTTCCGCCAGGCCGTCGACTACACCGAGAACCGCAAGGTCAAGAACAGCCGCCAGGCCCGCGCGATGGCCAAGGGCACCCGCTACGGCCGTCAGGCCACCGAAGCGGCCTGGCAGAGCGCCGAGGTCGACGCGCTCTACCGCCTGGCCGGTGCCGGCGTGCGCGTGCCCCGGCCCTACAACTTCCATGAGGGCGTGCTGCTGATGGAGCTGGTCACCGATGCCGACGGTGACGCCGCACCGCGCCTGAACGATGTGCTGTTCACGGCCGAGGAGGCGCAGACCCATCACGCCAGCCTGATCGGCGAGGTCGTGCGCATGCTCTGCGCCGGCGTCGTGCACGGCGATCTGTCCGAGTTCAACATCCTGCTGGCGGCCGACGGCCCGGTCATCATCGACCTGCCGCAGGCGGTGGACGCGGCCGGCAACAACCATGCGATGCGCATGCTGCTGCGCGATGTCGGCAATCTGCGCGACTTTTTCGGCCGCTTCGCGCCGGCGCTTTTGAGCACCGATTACGGCCCCGAGATCTGGGCCTTGTTCCAGCGCGGCGCGCTGACGCCCGAGACCCCGCTGAGCGGCCGCTTCGAGCGCCGGCTGGCGGCGGTCGACCTCGGCGCGGTGCTGCGCGAGATCGACGACGCGCGCGACGAAGAGGCGGCGCGGCGGCTGAGGATGCAGATGGGTTGAGCGGCCCGGGCATCCGCTATAAATCGCTTGATTCAGTTGCTGCTGATGCTCGTCGCCATCACCTCTTGACCCACCAAAGACTCATGGCCAAACCCTCCGTCCCGCCCGCTACTCAGGCCCTGGACCTGCTGTATCTGGACATCAAACAACGAGTGGCACAAGCGCGCGCGCAGGTGCTCACCCAGGTCAATCAGGCCCTGGTACTGACCTACTGGAGTATCGGCAAGACCATCCAGACCGAGGTCTTGCAGGGCGAGCGGGCCCGCTACGGTGCAGGTGTTCTCAGACAATTGGCCGAGCGTCTGACACAGGATTACGGCAGCGGCTTCAGCTACTCGGGCCTGACGCGCATGGCCAAGTTCTTTGACTATCTGCCCGACGAAGCAATTGTTGCGACGCTGTCGCAACAATTGAGTTGGTCACATTTCGTGGAGATCATCAAACTCGATGATCCGACCCAGCGGGCCTTCTATGCCGACTTGTGTGCCCAGTCGCACTGGTCGGTGCGAACCCTGCGCGAGCGCATGGATGGCATGCTGTTCCAGCGCACCGCCATCGCCAAGCAGCCAGAGCTATTGATCCGGCAGGAACTGGCACAGCTCAAACAGGGGGGCGTCGCCAGTCCCTCCCTGTTCCTGAAAGACCCCTATCTGCTGGACTTTCTGGACCTGAAGGACGGCTTCACCGAAAGAGACCTGGAAGACGCGATTCTTGCCGAGTTGGAACGTTTCATTCTCGAGCTTGGCAGCGACTTCGCGTTTATGGGGCGGCAAAAGCGCATCCAGGTGGGTGGGCACGATTACGTGATGGATTTGCTGTTCTTCCACCGCCGCTTGCGTCGCCTGGTGCTGATCGAATTGAAGCTGGGCGCATTCAAGCCCGAATACAAAGGTCAGGTCGAGCTGTACCTGAAGTGGCTGGCTAAGCACGAGCAGCAGCCCCTGGAGTCGCCTCCCATTGCCATCATCCTGTGCAGCGACAAAGACGCAGAGGTGGTGGAGTTGATGGGCCTGGAGCAAGACCATATCCATGTGGCCGAGTACTGGCTGCAACTGCCGCCCAAGGAAGTTCTGCAGCAGAAGTTGCACAAGGCAATGGTGGAGGCTCGCGCTAGCTTGGAGCTTCGGGCTGAGCTCAATGGCGATGAAGCACCGCCGGCGGGCTGACTTCCGAGGTCTGTGGTGCTGCGTGGCTGGGAGTTCGATGCGCACTTGAATCGTCGCGCGCAGGCATCGTGTTACGTTTTTTAAGATTCGAGCGCTGGCCCCGTTTCATGGGAGATAGCGGGCGCGAGGGAGACGCCAGGGCGTTATTCCCAATCGCCAGCGCCGAGCGGGCGCTCCCAGAATGCTGCCAAGCGCAGCGAGGGACGCTTTCGGTGACTCAGCGATTTCCACAACAGACAGACCCAGCAGCAGGGACACAAGGCCGCCACCCGCCGACCGGCCGGGGCGGCCGTGCGCTGGTCTGTGCCTGCCTGGCGCTCGGCGGGCTGGCGCCGGCCTGGGCCGCGCCGGCCGGCGCGCTGGCGGACAAGCCGGCGGCCGAGCTGAATGTCTTGCACTGGTGGACCTCGGCCAGCGAGCGTGCGGCGGCCGACCATGTGGCGGCGCGCATGGCCGAGATCGGCCTGCGCTGGGTCGACGGCGCGGTGGCCGGCGGCGGCGGTGGCGCGGCCATCAAGGTGCTCAACGAGCGCACGCTGCGCCGCATGGCGCCCAAGGTGGCGCAGCTGAATGGCCAGTCGATGAGCGAGTGGGCCGATATGGGCCTGCTGCTGGAGCTCGACGGCGTGGCCCAGCGGCGCCAGTGGAGCCGCGTGCTGTTCCCTCAGGTGATGGCGCAGCTGACGGTGCGCGAGCATGTGGTGGCCGCACCGCTGGGCATCCACCGCATCAACAACCTCTATCTGAACAAATCGCTGTTCCGCCAGCACAGGATCGAACTGCCGAGCGACTGGGACGGGCTGGAGCGCGCCGCCGCCCGGCTGCGTGCCGCCGGCGTGAGCCCGGTGGCCTTCAGCGACGAGCCCTGGCAGGTGGCCACCGTGTTCGAGGCCTTGCTGCTCAGCGAGGCCGGGCCGGCGCTGTACCGGCGCATGCTGGTGCAGCGTGATCCGGCGGCTTTTGGCGACCCGGCGCTGGAGCGGGCGTTCAAGCGCCTGCGCGCCTGGCGCAGTCTGGCCGGCCCGGCGCCGGCCGTCACCGCGCCGGCCAGCGGCGCCGCGGTCGCCGCGCTCGGCGAGCGTCCGTGGACCGAGCTGGTGGCCGACTTCGCGGCCGAGCGCTCGGCCATGCTGATCATGGGCGACTGGGCGCGCGGCGAGCTGGGCATGCTGGGCCTGGAGGGCGGCCGGGATTTCGAGTGCAAGGCCGTGCCCGGCACGGCCCAGGTCCATCTCTTCAGCATCGACACGCTGGCGATGCTGGCCGGCGGCAGCCCGGCACAGGCCGAGCAGGAAAAGATGGCCGAGCTGCTGGGCAGCGCCGCGCTGCAGCTGGGCTACAACCGCATCAAGGGCTCGGTGCCGGTGCGCCGCGATGTGCCGGTTGACGAGCTCGACCCCTGCGCCCAGCAGTCCTTCCACCTGTTTGCCAACCCCGCGACGCCGCGCGTGCCCAGCCTGGTGCACCGGATGGCCTTCGGCGAGGTGGGCAAGAACGCCATCATCGAGACGGTGCATCGCTTCGCTCTCGACCCCAGCCAGACACCGGCCGCCGCGCAGCGCAAGCTGCAGGGCCTGCTGCGGGCGCTGAGCCCCGCCGCTGCCACGGCGGCCCCGAACCCCAGGAAAACCGCGCCATGACCCGCACCATCCTGATCGTCGACGACGACCAGAAGATCCGCACCCTGCTGAAGACCTATCTGGAGAAGAACCAGTACGCGGTGCTCTTGGCCCATGACGGCGCCAGCTTCATGGCCGAGTTCGAGCGCCATCGCGACGAGATCAGCCTGTGCATCCTCGATGTGATGCTGCCCGATACCGAGGGCTTTGCGCTGTGCCAGGCGGTGCGGCGGCGCTCCGAGGTGCCGGTCATCATGCTGACCGCCAGCGCCGAGGAGACCGACCGCATCATCGGCCTGGAGCTGGGCGCCGACGACTACATCGGCAAGCCCTTCAACCCGCGCGAGCTGCTGGCCCGCATCAAGGCCATTACCCGGCGTACCGGCCAGGAGCGCAGCCAGGCGCCGCGCTACTACCGCTTCAACGGTTTCTCGCTGGACCTGCTGGAGCGCAGCCTGATCGACCCCGACGGCAGCGCCAGTGCGTTGTCGGGCATGGACTTCCAGCTGCTCAAGCTGCTGGTCGAGCATCCCGGCGAGGTGCTGGAGCGCAGCCGCCTGGCCGAGGTCACGCGCGGCCGCGACCTCGGCCCGCTGGACCGTTCGCTCGATGTGCAGATGAGCCGGCTGCGCCAGCGCCTGCAGGACGACGGCAAGCAGCCGGCGCTGATCAAGACGGTGCGCGGCTCGGGCTATGTGTTCGCGACCACGGTGACGGTGGGCCATGCGCCCTGAGCGGGGGCGTGGGGCCGGCCGGTGGCGCGGCACCGGCTGGCCGCAGCGCTTCAGCGGCTTCTTGTTCGACAGCCTGCAGGGCCGCTTCGTGCTGGCGATGCTGGGGGGGCTGGCCCTGGTGCAGCTGCTGATCAATCTGCTCTGGTACAGCCAGATCGAGCAGCGCACCAAGCGCCAGACCGAGCAGGCCGCCCACCATGTGGCCAGCGGCGCCTTGGGGGCGCTGCGCGCCTTGCGCGAGCTGCCGGCGGCCTACCGGCCGCTGCTGATCGAGCAGCTGCGCACCATGGGCGGCACGCGCTTTCTGGTGTTCTTCAACCAGGCCGAGGTGGCGATCCGGCCGCTGCCCGAGCAGGCGCTGGCGCGGCTGCTGGAGGCGCGGGTGCGCGAGGAGCTGGAGTCCCGGCTGGCCGCCGGCACGGCGCTGCGCGTGACCCTGGCCTCGCCGCTGGGCCTGCAGGTCGGGCCCGGCGGCGCGCTGCTGGCCGATCTGCCCGACAGCTGGGTCGATCCCTCGCTGCTGGCGCCGGAGCGGCCGGCGCCCTTTCTGGTGATACAGGTCGAGACCGAGCCGGGGCAGTGGCTGTATCTGAGCAGCGCGCTGCCCGACCCTTATTTCCTCGAACAGCTGGAGTTCTTCAGCTGGCAACGCCTGACCCCGCAGCTGTTGACGCTGGGCCTGGCCCTGCTGCTGACCCTGATCGCGGCGCGTGCGCTGACCCGGCCGCTGGCGGGCCTGAGCCGGGCGGCGGCGCGTGTCGGCCGCAAGGCCGCGCCCGCGCCGCTGCGCGTCAGCGGCACCTCGGAGGTGCGGCGCGCGATCCAGGCCTTCAACGAGATGCAGGAGCGCATCCGCCGCTACCTGAGCGACCGCGAGCGCCTGTTCGCGTCGATCTCGCACGATCTGCGCACCCCGATCACCCGGCTGCGGCTGCGCAGCGAGCTGCTCGACGACCCGGCGCTGCAGGACGCCTTCCACGAAGACCTGGACGAGCTCGACATGATGGTCAAGACCGCGCTGCAGATCGTCAAGGACACCGACATCCACGAGAACCGCGTGCCGGTGCGCATCGACCTGGTGCTGCAGAAGATGGTGCGCGATGCCCGCATGGCCGGCCAGCGCATCGAGCTGCAGGACCGCCCGCTGACCGTGTTCGGCAAGCCGCTGGCGCTCAAGCGGGCGATCGGCAATCTGCTCGACAACGCGATCTTCTACGGCGCCAGCGCCGGCACACCGGAACCCAGCGGGCATCACGCGGAGCTGCTGATGAGCGAGGGCGAGGCGGGCGGTCCCGATGAGGGTCAGGTCTTGCTGACGGTGCGCGACCACGGGCCCGGCGTGCCCGAGGCCGCGCTGGCCGAGTTGGGCCAACCCTATACCCGGCTGGCCCATGGGGCGCGGCTGCGCGAGGAGGGGCTGGGCCTGGGCCTGTCCATCGTGCGCGACATCGTCGCCGACCATGGCGGCTCGCTGCGCTTTCGCAATCATCCGCAGGGCGGCTTCGAGGTCTGCCTGGCCCTGCCGGCGCCCCGGCCTTGATGCCCCGACCTCAGGCCCGACCCCAGCGCCGCAGCCGGTGGCCGATCAGCGCATAGAACAGGATGAAGCCGTAGCAGGGCAGCAGCAGCCAGTAGGCAGCCTGGGCCTGGCCCGTGTCGGCGAGCCGGCCATAGCCCATCGGCAGCAGCGCGCCGCCGGCAATGCCCATGATCAGCAGGGCCGAGCCGCTGGCGGTGTAGCGGCCCAGCCCGTCCAGCGCCAGCGGCCAGATCGCCGGCCAGACCAGGGCATTGGCCAGGCCCAGCAGGGCCAGGAACATCACCGTGTCCGGCACCGGCGGCACGCCCGCCCAGCCCAGCAGCGCCAGCGACAGCCCCGTCGAGCTCTTGGACGCCAGGGTCACGCCGGCCGTGCACGCCAGGCCGGCCAGCGCCGACAGCAGCAGCGCGGCGCGCTGCGACAGCAGGCGCGGGATGCACAGCACGCCCAGCAGATAGCCCAGCACCATGAAGCCCATGGTGTAGGAGGTCAGCACCGCGAAGTTGGGCACGCCCAGCTGCTGGCCGTACAGGCCTATGGTGTCGCCGGCGATCACCTCGACGCCGACATAGGCGAACAGCGCCAGCGCGCCCAGAACCACCTGGGGGAACTGGAACACGCCGCGCTGCACCCGGGCCGGCTCGTCGCGACCCTCGTCCAGCACCGGCTCGCGCAGCGCCGAGAAGTGGATGATGGCGGTGAACAGCGCCAGCGCGCCGGCCATCACGAGATAGGGCCGCAGCAGGCGGGCCGACAGCTCCACCCGCAGCGCCTCGCGCCCGGCCTCGTCCAGTGTGGCCAGGGCCGCGTCGGAGTACTGGCCGACGCCGGACAGCACCAGGGCCGAGAACACCAGCGGCACGATGATGCCGGCGCCCTTGTTGAACAGGCCCATGATGCTGATGCGCATGGCCGCGCTCTCGCGCGGGCCTATGCAGACGATATAGGGGTTGATCGCGGTCTGCATCAGCGTCATGCCGCTGGCCAGCGTGAACAGGGCCGCGAGGAAGACGCCGTAATGGCGGCTTTGCGCCGCCGGGATGAAGAGCAGCGCGCCCAGCGCCATCACGGCCAGGCCCAGGCTCATGCCGTTCTTGTAGCCGATGCGGCCCAAGATGGCGGCCGAGGGCAGGGCCATCACCGTGTAGGCGATGTAGAAGGCGAAGGTTACCCACAGGGCCTGGAAGTTGTTGAGATCGCAGACCAGCTTCAGAAACGGAATCAACGAGCCGTTCAGCCAGGTGACGAAGCCGAGGACGAAGAACATCAGGCCGATGAAGAGCATGGGCAGCAGCACCTGGCCGCGCGAGGCGGCCGCCGCAGGGATGGATCGGTTCATGGTGTGTGTCATCCCGGCTCTCAGAACTTCGCGCGCAGGCCTATGCTGTAGCGGGCCCCGTTCTCGTAGACGCCGATCGGCAGGCCGTCGGCGGTGTTGGCGCGTATCACCTCGTTGTTGATATTGACGGCAGAGGCGTACAGCGCGAGCTTGGGGCTAATGTCCCAGCTGGCCGAGGCGTCCCACTGGCCATAGTCGCCGTTGACGACCTGGCCACCCATCTGCACATCGCCATAGCTCTTGGAGCGGTAGTTGTAGGAGACGCGCAGGCTGATGCCGTGGCGCTCGTAGTAGCCGCTGATATTGAACTGGTCGCGCGAGTTGCCCAGCACGTTCAGGCGCGGCTGGCCCGCCACCGCGCCGGCCTTGGCATCGGTGAAGGTGTAGTTGACGACCGTGCCGAAGCCGCTCTGGCCGAAGGGCTGCTGCCACTGCAGCTCGATGCCCTTGATGTCGGCGCCGTTGTCGGCGTTGTAGGGGCGCTCCACCGTCAGGGTCTCGCCGCCGACCTGCTCCTGCTTCGAGGCCTTGTAGGTGAAGGTGTCGAGCCGCTTGACGAAGAAGGTGGCCGAGGCCAGCGCGGCGTCGGCGTAGTACCACTCGGCGCCAATCTCGGCCTGCTTGGCATGCACCGGCTTGAGCAGCGGGTTGCCGGCATAGGCACGGCTCAGCACGGTGCCGTCGCGGCGCATGCCGGGGCTCAGCAGGTCGAAGGTCTGGCGCGCCATCGTCCGGGCCACGGCGCCGCGCAGCATCACATCCTTGCGCAGCTGGTAGACCAGGTTCAGATTGGGCAAGGCATCGGTGTAGTTGTGCTCGACCCGGGTCGGCGTGAAGCTGCCGCTGGCGCCGCCGAGAAAGCCTTCCGAGCTCTGCGCGGTGCGGACCAGGCGCAGGCCCACGTCGCCGCGCCATTTGTCCAGGCCGAAATCCGCCTTCACATAGGCCGCACTGATGCGCTCATGGATCTTGTAGTTCTCATTGGGTACGTCCTTGTAGACCATGGCCTTGTCGAACATCGGGATGCCCTTGCTCGCCACCAGGCCGTCGTCATACCAGGCGTACTGGGTCAGCGCGCCGGGGTGGCCGGCCTGCTGGCTCAGGTGCGGCGAGGCGCCGCTGGACAGCTCGGCCAGCGAGAACGATTGCCAGCCGGCCGAGCCCGGCCCGGCCGTGCCCTGGATGCGGCTATTGCGCAGCGTGTTGTCGCGCAGCTTCAGGCCCACTTTGACGGTGTGCAGCAGGCTGTTGTCGAACTCCCAGCTCAGATCTCCCTGGGCATAGTTCTCCTTGCTCTCCATGCGGCGGATGCGGTCGTCGCCGGCCTTCAGGGTCAGCGCCTTCGGATCCAGCGGATTGATGTCCAGGTACTTGACGCCGTATTTGTCGGGGCCCAGATCGAGCTGCACCCGGGTGTCGCCCTCCATCCAGAAATGGCGGTCATGCGAGCTGCCGCCCTCGCTGGAGGTCGTGCCGAGCTGGCCGTGCAGCTTCCAGTTGCCGCCCTGGTAGTTGCCGTCCAGATCGGCCACGCGCGACTTGATATAGGACTTGCGATAGATAGGCTCGAACGAAACGCCGGTCTTCGGCCCCACCGTGCCGCCCACCAGGGCCTTGGAGCCGTCCGACACGCTGATGAACTTCGGGTCGGTGACGGCGATGCGGCCGTTCACCGCCAGGCCGCCGGCCTGCCACAGATAGTTCTGGTTGTTGTTGTCCATCTTCATGTCTGAATCCATCAGATTCAGCACCAGATCGGTGGCCGGGTTGGGTCGGAACTGCAGCGACAGATTGGTGGTGGTGCGGCGGCGATCCTGGCGGAAGATGGCCGAGCCGCCGCCCCAGGGCGCGTAGGCGGTGGTGATGGCGCCGTTCTGGTCGACCACCTCGTACTTGCCGTCGGGGAACATCTCCAGGCCGTCGCGGCGCATATGGCGGCGCTGGCTGCTGATGGCCAGCAGCACGCCGAAGCTGCGGTCCTCGTTCTGCCAGTTCAAGAGGCCGGACAGCTGCGGATCGGTCTTGCCCGGCAGCTTGCTGTGCATGGCTTCGGCGGCGGCCTGCAGCGTCAGGCGCTGCTTGAAATCCAGCGGACGGCGCGTCTTGACGATCACCAGGCCGCCGATGCTGCCCTCGTCGAGGTCGGCCGAGGGGCTTTTGTAGACATCGAGGCTGCCGACGATCTCGGACGGCAGCACGTCGTAGTTGAAGCTGCGGGTCTGCGGTTCATTGAGCCACCACTCGGACGAGGCGACGGCCTGCCCGTTGAGCTGGGTCATATTGAGATTCTTGTCGGTGCCGCGCACGAAGATGGCCTTGCCCTCGCCCCAGATGCGGTCCACCGAGATGCCGGGCACGCGCTGCAGCGAATCGGCCACGTTCTTGTCGGGGAACTTGCCGACATCCTCGGCACTGATCGAGTCGACGATATTGAGCGACTCGCGCTTCTCGGCCAGATTGCGCTTGAGCGTCGCGCGCACGCCGGTGATCTCCACCGTGTCCAGCTTCTCCTTGGCCTCGGTGCCGGCCGACTCCTGGCTCTGGGCAGTGGCTGCGGCGGCCAGCGTGCCGAGGACCAGGGTGATCAGCGTGGGGAGGACTTGCCGACGGAACTGCGGCTTGACGATGGCTTGGGACACGGGCTTGCTCCTGATGTTTTCATTGGGGGCGGTTCGGAGCGGCCAATCTAACGGCGCCGGCCCGCTTCGGCGCACGGCGTTGCCTTTTGTTGGACTACATTGCGGCGGGCTTACAAAGACGCAAGATGAAGTCTCGCGCCCGACGAGCAGCCCGGCAGCGCCGGCTAGCGCAGCCGTTCCAGCGTGTTCTTGGCCAGCGGCGTGCTGCGCCGTTCCTCGACGCGGTGGTCCACCAGCTTCTCGTAGGTGTGCAGCTGATGCTGGTCGGTCTTCTTCAGCGCGCGGGTCAGCTGGCCCTCGGTCGCCTCGATCAAGGTCGTGACCGTGTTGCGATCCTGGATCTTGTGGAGGTCGTAGTTGCCGCTTCGGGTGTCCAGCATGCCGCCGGTGCGCGATTTCTTGGCATGCGCATCCAGCTTCTCACTCTGCGTCTGGGTGATGGACCTGTCGTCGGCGGCGCCGTGTCGGCGCAGCGTGGTCTTCTGGCTGAGCTGGTAGTCGGCGCGGCCGGCCTCGGTGACGGCGCCCGCCGGGTTGCTTCTCTCGAAGTCGCCGCCGAAACTGGCCTGGAAATCCATCAAGCCGCTGAGCAGGGGCTGCACCTGCCGCTCCAGCGCCGGGCTCAAGGCCTCGGCCCGGGACGCCGCCTGGCTTGGTGGCTGCGCATGCAGCTGGGTGAAGGCGTTCTTGAACAGGGCCACCAGCGCGGCGTCGGCGCGGCTGCGCTGCGCGGCGGCATCGAACTGCTGCAGATGCTGCTGAATCGCGGACTGCCGCTGCTGCGCGCTGCCCCGACCGACGGGCGTGCTCATGTCGAGATCCACTGCGATCTCGCCCGCCTGGCCCGCCAGCGCCAGCGTCTTGCGGTCCGTCCCCAGATGCAGCGCGAACGAAGCCAGGGCTTGCGAGGGCTTGGGGTTGCTGACCGTGAGATCCACGCTGGTCAGCGCGCTGCTGTCGTAGTCCATCAGCCCGGCCAGATCCAGCTTGAGCGCGCCGGCTTGGCCCAGGCCGTCCAGCGCCTTGTCCAGACCCTCGGCGAGCCGGGCCAAGGCCTCGCGCTCGGCCTTGCTCAGCGGGCCCGAGCTGCCGATCTCGACCTGAAGGCCGCTGCGGCCTTCATGCTCGCTCGTGGCGATCTTCAGCGCCACGGTCTGCCCCGAGAGGGTCCGTATCTTCAGGCTGACCTGGGCCGCGGCTGCGCCATCCAGCGCCGGGGCCGCAAGGGCGCCTGTGCGATCTGTGGCCCTCGCGTCGGCCGCAGGCGGTGCCGAGTCATCGACCAGGGTCTGGCGGTAGTCCGACTGCGTGCTGGCGAGGTGGGACAGCAGCGCGCCGCCCAGCCCGCTCCAGCGCCCGGCCAAGCCGCCGGCGCTGCCATTGCGCGCCATCAGGCTGCTGATGGCGTCTTGCTGCGGCGCAGCCCAGGAACGGGTCGGCGCGAACGGCGCTTCGTCGACAGCCCTGGGTTTGGCATAGACCACCGTGGCGACGGCCGCGGTGTCCAGTGTCACCCGCGTGGGCGCTGGCGACGCACTGCCTTCTACCGCCACGGCGGTGGGCCGGGCCGGCGTTGCCGTGCGCACGGCGCTGAGGTGTTGTGTCGGCAAGCTCAAGCCTGCTGAGCTGATGCGTGTCATGCGAGTCGGAGTCTCCCTGATTGTTCTGGGTCCGCGGCGCGGTGCGGACCTTGTCTGCTGTATCGGCAGCGCTTTGCAAATCTGGAGTGCCGCGCCGGCTCGGTCGCCAGGGTATCCCCCAGGAACGCTGCTTCTCCAAAGTTGTAGGATGACCTGATGAATTTCAGCTTCTTCCCATCGTGTCACTGAACGCCGCAGCGCACAGTGCGCCACGGCTGCAGGCCAGCCGCCTGTCGGACCGGCTGGCGGCCTTGCTGGCCGGGCAGATCGAGGCCGGCAGCCTGGCGCCCGGCGCCCGGCTGCCGACCGAGCAGCAACTCAGCGAACTGCATGGCGTGTCGCGCACCGTGGTGCGCGAGGCGGTGCATCAGCTGAAGTCGCAGGGTCTCCTGATCTCGCGCCAGGGCTCGGGCGTCTATGTCGCGCCGCCGGCTGCCAACAAGCCGCTGGCCTTTGATCCGACGGTGCTGGAGTCGCTGCAGGCGGTGGCGCAGATCGTCGAGGTGCGACGCGCGCTGGAAGGCGAGATCGCGGCGCTGGCGGCCGAGCGGGCCTCGCGGGCCCAGATTGCGGCGATACGCAAGGCCTTGCAGGCCATCGAGGTGGCCGTGGCCGCCGGTGGCGACGGGGTCGATCAAGACCTGGCCCTGCACCGCGCGATCGCGGAGGCCTCGGGCAATCCGCAGTTCGGCCGCTTGCTCGGCTTTCTGGAGCAGTATCTGCGCGAGGCGATGCGGGTCACGCGCGGTAACGAGGCGCGCCACCGCGATTTCGCCGAGGCAGTGCGCCAGGAGCACAGCGCCCTGGTCGAGGCGATCGCGGCGCGCGATGCGCTGACGGCGCGGCGCGTGGCCACCGGCCATATGGAACAGGCGGCGCGGCGACTCGAGATCGCCGGCGTGCTGAAAGCCGGCAAGTCAACAAAGGCAAAGCAATGACGGCAGCACAGACAACAAGCGCGAAGACCCTGGGCGTGATTGGTCTGGGCTCGATGGGCTTCGGCGCGGCCGTATCGGCGCTGCGGCGCGGCGTGCCGACCTGGGGCCTGGATCTGACGGCCGCCGCGCGCGAGCGCTTCGCGGCCGAGGGCGGCGCGGCCACCGAGTCGCTGGCCGAGCTGGCCGCGCACTGCGATGTGGTCGTGGTGCTGGTAGTCAACGCCGTGCAGACCGAGCAGCTGCTGTTCGGCCATGGGGCGGCCAAGGGCTTGTGCGAGCTGCTGAAGCCGGGCTCGGTGGTCGTCAGCTCGGCCACGGTCGACCCGACGCTGCCGCCGCTGTGGGAAGCACGGCTGGCCGAGCGCGGCCTGTGGCTGATCGACGGCCCGGTCTCGGGCGGCGCGAAGAAGGCGGCCGAGGGCCAGATGACGGTGATGGCCTCGGGCAAGCCCGAGGCCTTTGCGGCGGCCGGCGCGACGCTGGACGCGATCGCCGGCAAGGTCTACCGGCTCGGCGACAAGGCCGGCGTCGGCTCCACCGTCAAGATGGTCAACCAGCATCTGGCCGGCGTGCATATCGCGGCGGCCTGCGAGGCGATGGCGCTGGGCATGCGGGCCGGCGCCGACCCGCGCCAGCTCTACGAGGTGATCTGCAACTCGGCCGGCAGCAGCTGGATGTTCCAGAACCGCGTGCCTCATATCCTCGACGGCGACTACCGGCCACTGTCGGCCGTCAATATCTTCATCAAGGACCTGGGCATCGTGCTGGACGCGGCGCGCAAGCTGCACTTCCCGCTGCCGCTGGCGGCCCAGGCCCACCAGCTCTATCTGGCCACCGCCGCCGCCGGCCATGGTGCCGAGGACGATGCGGCGGTGATCAAGTTCTATGCCGAACTGGCCGATATCGAGCTGCCGAAGGCGAGCGCATGAGGGCGCAACGCAGCAGCATTGTGCTCGGCGTGATCGCCGATGACTTCACCGGCGCGACCGATGTGGCCAGCATGCTGGTGCGCGCCGGCATGCGCACGCTGCAGCTGATCGGCGTGCCGGGCGATGGCGAGGCCGCGCCGGATGCCGACGCGGTGGTCATCGCCTTGAAATCGCGTACGACACCGGCCGCCGAGGCGGTGGTCGAGTCGCTGGCCGCGCTGCGCTGGTTGCAGGCCGCCGGCGCGCGCCAGTTCTATTTCAAATACTGCTCCACTTTCGACTCCACCGCGGCCGGCAATATCGGCCCGGTGGCGCAGGCGCTGATGGCGGCGCTGGGCACCGACTTCGCGATCGCCTGCCCGGCCTTCCCGGAGAACGGCCGCACGGTGTTCCGCGGTCATCTCTTCGTGGCCGACCAGCTGCTCAGCGACTCGGCCATGCGCGATCACCCGCTGACGCCGATGCGGGATGCCAATCTGGTGCGTGTGCTGCAGTCGCAGGCGCCGCAGTCCCGCGTGGGCCTGCTGCGCTACGACAGCATCGCCCGGGGCGTGGCCGCGACGCGCGAGCGCATCGCGGCGCTGCGCGGCGAGGGCGTGCGCCTGGCCGTCGCCGATGCGATCGGCAACGAGGACCTGCGCGTGCTGGCCCAGGCCTGCGACGATCTGCCGCTGATCACGGCCGGCTCCGGCGTCGCGCTGGGCCTGCCCGAGGTCTATGCCGCGCGTGGCTGGCTCCAGCCCGATGCCGGCGCGGCCGTGTTGCCGGCGGTCGGCGGCGCGGCGGCGGTGCTGTCGGGCTCCTGCTCGGCGGCGACCAATGCGCAGGTCTGTCACTGGCTTGGTGATGGACGTCCGGGCTTCCAGATCGATGCGCTGGCATTGGCCGCCGGCGAAGCGCAAGCCGAGCAGGCGCTGGCCTGGGCGGCCCGGCAACCCGATCCGGTGCTGATCTACGCGACGGCGGAGCCCGCCGATGTGAAGGCGGTGCAAGAGGCCCTGGGCGTGGCGCGGGCCGGTCAGCTGGTCGAACACTGTCTGGCCCAGATCGCGCAGGGACTGGTCGAGCGTGGCGGCGTGCGCCGCCTGGTGGTGGCCGGCGGCGAGACCTCGGGCGCGGTGGTGCAGGCCCTGGGCGTGCGCTCGCTGCGCATCGGCGCGACGATTGATCCGGGCGTGCCCTGGACGCAGGCCGAGAGCCGGGCGCTGTTGCTGGCGCTGAAGTCCGGCAATTTCGGCAGCGTCGATTTCTTCGCCAAGGCGCTGGGAATGGTGGGCTGATGATGGACAGCTTGCGCACCGAGATCTGCCGCGTCGGCCGCTCGCTGTTCGAGCGTGGCTATGTGCATGCGACGGCCGGCAATATCAGCGTGCGCCTGCCCGATGAGCAGGGCTTTCTGATCACACCCACGGACGCCTGCCTGGGCTTTCTGAATCCGCAAGACCTGGCCCTGGTGGGGCTGGATGGCGAGCAAGTCTCCGGCGCGCGCGCCAGCAAGACCCTGGCCCTGCACCGGCGCATCTATGAGGCCGAGCCGCAGGCAGGCTGCGTGATCCACACCCACAGCAGCCATCTGGTGGCGCTGAGCCTGGCCGGTGTCTGGCGCGAGCAGGACATCCTGCCGCCGATCACGCCCTATTACGTGATGAAGGTCGGTCATGTGCCGCTGATCCGCTACCACCGGCCCGGCGACCCGGCCGCGGCCGAGGCCGCCGCTGCCGCGATCCTGCGAGCCCAGCGCAGCGGCGCACCGATTCGCGCGCTGCTGATGGATCGGCTGGGCCCCAATGTCTGGCACGACTCGCCCGCCAACGCGATGGCGGTGCTGGAAGAGCTGGAAGAGACCGCCCGGCTCTGGCTGATCAGCGATCCGAAGCCGGCACCGCTGAGCGATCAGCAGATCGACGAGCTGCGCCAGCACTTCGGCGCGCGCTGGTAAGAAGGAAGAGGAAAAAACACATGCCCCGTTTCGCCGCCAATCTGTCGATGATGTACACGGAGCATGCCTTTGCGGACCGCTTCGCGGCGGCCGCGCGCGATGGCTTCAAGGCGGTCGAGTACCTGTTTCCCTATGCCTTCGAGCGTGCCGAGCTGGCCGCACGTCTGCGCGACGCCGGCCTGCGCCAGGTGCTGTTCAACGCCCCGCCGGGCGACTTCGAGGCCGGCGAGCGCGGCATTGCGGCGCTGCCCGGCCGCGAGGATGAATTCCGGCGGGGCTTTGTCGAGCAGGCCCTGCCCTATGCCGAGACCCTGGCCTGCCCGCGCATCCATGTGATGGCCGGCCTGCGCTCAGCCGGTGCCGTGCGCGAGACCTATCTGGCCAATCTGGACTGGGCGGCCGGGCAGGCGAGGGCGCAAGGCCTTGAGGTGCTGATCGAGCCGATCAACACCCGCGACATTCCCGGCTACTTTTTGAACCGCCAGGACGAGGCCCATGCGCTGATCGCCGAGATCGGCGCGCCGAATCTGAAGCTGCAGATGGACCTCTATCACTGCCAGATCGTCGAGGGTGATCTGGCGACGAAGCTGCGCCAGTACCTGGTGCCCGGCGGCGCGGTCGGCCACATCCAGATCGCCGGCGTGCCGGATCGGCACGAGCCCGATCTCGGCGAGCTGAACTACCCCTGGCTGTTCGCGCTGCTCGACGAGCTGGGCTACGCCGGCCATGTCGGCGCCGAGTACCGGCCGCGGGCAGGGACCTCGGCGGGCCTGGGCTGGTTTGCCCCCTACAAGGATTCCCAAACATGAAGCTCTTGATCACCGGCGGTGCCGGTTTCCTCGGTGCGCGTCTGGCGCGCACCTTGCTGGCGCGCGGCAGCCTGGCCGGCCAGCCGATCGAGGCCCTGGTGCTGGCCGATCTGTTCTCGCCGCCGGCCGATCTGCTGGCCGATGCGCGCGTGCAGGCCCGCACCGGTGCCTTGCTCGATCAGTGCGCGGGGCTGGGTGCCGAGGGCTTCGACGGCGTGTTCCACCTGGCCTCGGCCGTGTCGGCCGAATGCGAGGCCGATTTCGAGCTGGGCCTGCGCTCCAATCTCGACACGACCCGGGCCCTGCTCGACGCGCTGCGGGCCGCGCCACGGCCGGCGCGCCTGGTGTTCGCCAGCTCGGTGGCGGTGTTCGGCTCCGACCCGGCGCTGCCGCTGCCGGCCGTGGTGCGCGACGACACGCTGCCGACGCCGCAGTCTTCTTATGGCATCCACAAATTCATCTGCGAGCAGCTGGTGGCCGACTACAGCCGCAAGGGCTTCATCGATGGCCGCACGGCGCGGCTGATGACGGTGTCGGTGCGGCCGGGCCGGCCCAATGGCGCGGCCTCGGGTTTCCTGTCGGCCATCATCCGCGAGCCGCTGGCGGGCCTGGACGCGGTCTGTCCGGTGGCGCCGGACACGGCGATTGCGCTGGCCTCGCCGGCCACCACCATCGCCGGGCTGATCAAGGTCTATGAAGCCAGCCGCGAGGATTTCGGCGGACGCACCGCGCTGAACCTGCCGGCGCTGACCGTCACCGTGCAGCAGATGCTGGACGCGCTGGCCACCGTGGCCGGGCCCGAGGCCGTGGCCCGCGTCAGCTTCCGGCCCGATGCCGGCGTGGCCCGCATGGTGGGCGGCTGGCCGGCCCGCTTCGAGTCGCAGCGCCAGGCGCGGCTGGGGCTCGCCCCCGACCGCGATTTCCTCAGCATCGTCCGGCAGTACCTGCAGGACAACCCCGCCAGCGTGCCGCTGCGGCTCTGATTTCCATTTCTTCAACCCTTCTCTATAGAAAAACAGGAGACAAACCATGACAAAGAACGCTATCCAAGGGGCCGCACTGGCCCTTATCGCCATGACCGCCCTCACCGGCGCGGCCTCGGCCCAGACCGTGCTGAAGATCGGCTACGCGACCAGCAAGGAATCGCATTACGGCGTCGGTTCGACCGCCTTCTGCGACGAGATCGAGAAGGGCACGCAAGGCCGCTACAAATGCCAGCAGTTCCCCAGCTCGGCGCTGGGCGGCGAGCGTGAGCAGATCGAGGCGGTGCAGCTGGGCACGCAGGACCTGACCAACACCTCGACCGGGCCGCTGGGCAACTTCCTGCCCGAGTCCAAGATCTTCGACATTCCCTTCCTGTTCCGCGACTACAACCATGCGCGCCACACGATGGACGGACCCATCGGCCAGGAGGTGCTGAAGAAGCTGCAGGGCAAGGGCCTGATCGGCCTGGCCTGGACCGAGAACGGCTTCCGCCACATGACCAATAACAAGCACGCCATCGTGACGCCGGCCGATGCGAAAGGCCTGAAGCTGCGCACGATGGAGAACAAGATCCATATGGAGGGCTACAAGACCTTCGGCCTGCTGCCCACGCCGATGGCCTTCCCCGAGCTGTTCGGCGCCTTGCAGCAGGGCACGGTCGACGGGCAGGAGAACCCGATCCCGGTGATCCTGTCGTCCAAGTTCGCCCAGGTGCAGAAGCATCTGTCGCTGACCGGCCATGTCTACTCGCCGGCCGTGCTGCTGCTGTCGCCGACGGTCTGGAACAAGCTGAGCGAGGCCGACAAAAAGGTCTTCCTCGACGCGGCCGCCAAGGGTGCGGCGGCCCAGCGCAAGAAGGTCAATGACGACGAGGCCAGCGGCATCGCCCAGCTGCGCAAGGACGGCATGCAGGTGGTCGAGAAGGTCGACGGCGAGGCCTTCCGCAAGGCCGTGGCCCCGGCCTATGCGAACTTCGCCAAGGAGTTCGGCGCCGACAAGATCGCGGCCATCCAGGCGGTGAAGTAACTGAGCCGCGCCCCCGCCGCCGGGCGCGGCGGGAGCGCGCGCAGGAGACGTGCATGTTGCTGAATACTTTCGAGAAGTACTTCCTCGCGGCCAATCGCTGGGTGCTGATCCTGCTGCTGGCGGCGATGGCCGTGATCATCTTCGCCAATGTCGGCCTGCGCTACCTGACCAGCGAGTCGATCGAGTGGGCCGAGGAAGTGTCGCGCCATCTGATGATCTGGCTGACCTTTCTGGGCGCCGGGCCGGTGCTGCGCTATGGCGGCCATATCGCGGTGGACAACCTGCAGGACGGCGTGCCGCCGGCGCTGGCGGTGCTCTTGCGCTGGCTGATCTCGCTGCTGATGCTGGGCTTCTTCGGCTTCATGATCTGGTACGGCCTGCTCTATCTGGAGCGCACCCAGTACCAGACCACGGCCGCGACCCAGATCTCGTTTGCCTATGTCTATGCCGCGATGCCTATTGGTGGCCTGCTGCTGATCGTGCACTGGCTGCTGGTCATGCGCGGCTATCTATCGGCGCGCGTGTTCGCCTCCGACGCCCATTTCGACGCCAACGCGAGTGCCTCCCTATGAGTGCAAGTGCAATCCTGCTGTTGAGTGCCTGTATCTATCTGGCGATCGGCGTGCCTGTCGCTTTTGCGCTGGGTTTGTCCACGTTGACCGCCTTGGCCCTGGGCACGAGCTTTCCCTTGTTCGTGCTGCTGAAGGAAACCTTCACCGGCATCGACAGCTTCCCGCTGATGGCCGTGCCCTTCTTCATCCTGGCGGCCGAGCTAATGAGCGGCGGCTCGCTGACCGAGGTGCTCTTGCGCTTTGCCAGCCAGTTCGTCGGCCACAAGCGCGGCGGCCTGGGCTACACGAACGTGGTCGGCCTGACCTTCTTCTCCGGCATCTCGGGCTCGGCCCTGGCCGATGCGGCCGGCCCGGGCTCGATGATGATCAAGATGATGGACAAGGCCGGCTACGACCGCGCCTATGCGGCGGCGCTGACCGCGGCGACCGCCATCGTCGGGCCCATCATCCCGCCGTCCATCATCATGATCATCTATGCGCTGCAGGACGAGAGCGTGTCGGTCGGCGCGCTCTTCGTCGCCGGCCTGCTGCCGGGCCTGCTGATCGCGGTGGGCATGAGCTTCGTCAACTGGCGCATCTCGACGAAACGCAACTACCGCGGCGATGGCGAGCACCCCGGCTGGCGCGAGATCATGAGCACCAGCTTCAAGGCCCTGCCGGCCCTGCTGCTGCCGGTCATCATCCTCGGCGGCATGCGGGCCGGCTGGTTCACGCCCACCGAGGCTTCGGTGGTGGCGGTGTTCTATGCGCTGGTCTGCGGCAAGTTCATCTACCGGACCCTGGAGTGGAAGGCCCTGCCCGACATCCTGGCCCGCTCGGCCCTGCTGACCGCCTCGGTGCTGATCATCATCGGCATGTCGGCGGCCTTCGCCTGGGTGCTGACGATCGAGGGCCTGCCCCAGCATCTGGCCGAGTGGATGGCGGCGCAGAACTTCTCGCCGGTGACCTTCTTGCTGGTGGTCAACATCTTCCTGCTGCTGTTCGGCATCTTCATCGAGCCGCTGCCGGGCGTGATGGTGCTGGTGCCCATCCTGGCGCCGGTGGCGGCCAAGATCGGCGTCGACCCGGTGCATTTCGCGATGGTGGTGATCTTCAACCTGACGCTGGGGATGATCACGCCGCCGGTCGGTGGCCTGCTCTTCGTCACCTCGAACGTCTCGCGGGTGCCGCTGGGGGCCCTGGTGCGCGAGCTCAAGCCCTTTCTGTGGGCTCACGGCGTGATCCTGATGACGATCACCTTTGTGCCGGCACTGAGTACCTGGCTGCCACGGGCGATGGGCTTCAAGTAGAACGGGCGGTGCGCGGGTAAATGCTAGTTATGTGTTGATGTACTCATCATACCATTGGGCCAACACAGCTTGGAGACATGGCATGACGGCAGCAACTTCGACAATCGCGCTGTTCGGCGCCGGCGGCAAGATGGGCTACCGCCTGAGCCGCAACCTGATCGGCTCGGCCTACGAGGTGCGGCATGTCGAGCCCGGCGCCGGTGGCCGCCAGCGGCTCAAGGATGAGCTGGGCATCGCCTGCGTCTCGGCCGAGGCCGCGCTGGACGGGGCCGAGGTCGTGATCCTGGCGGTGCCCGACACCTTGATCGGCAAGCTCTCGCACGAGATCGCGCCGCTGCTCAAGCCCGGCACGATGGTGATGACGCTGGACGCCGCCGCGCCCTTCGCCGGCCATCTGCCCGAGCGGCCCGACCTGGTCTATTTCGTCGCCCATCCCTGCCACCCGCCGATCTTCAACGACGAGAGCACGCCCGAGGGCCGGCGCGATTTCTTCGGCGGCCTGCATGCCAAGCAGTCGGTGGTCAGTGCGCTGATGCAGGGAACCGACGGCGACTTCGCGCTGGGCGAGGACATTGCCAAGACCATTTATGCCCCCATCCTGCGTTCCTACCGGCTGACCGTCGAGCAGATGGCCCTGCTGGAGCCGGGCCTGTCCGAGACCGTCTGCGCGACCCTGCTGGACGTGATGCGCGAGGGCATGGACGAGGTCGTCAAGCGCGGCGTGCCGGCCGAGGCGGCGCGCGACTTTCTGCTGGGCCATATGACCATCCTCGCCGCGGTGATCTTCAAGGAGATCCCGGGCCAGTTCTCCGATGCCTGCAACAAGGCCATCGCCTTCGGCAAGCCGCGATTGATGCGCGAGGACTGGAAGGGCGTGTTCGATCGCCCCGAGATCGCCGACAGCATCCAGCGCATCACCTGACGACGCCACGCCCCCTACATCACGGAGACAGCCATGCACGCACAACACCGTCTTTGCCGCGCCACCCTGCTGGCGGTCCTCGCCGTCCTGACCGGCATGGCCGGCGCGCAAACCGTCCTGAAGATCGGCTACACGCCGGCCAAGGACTCGCATTACTGGGTCGGTTCGGTGACCTTCTGCGACGAGGTCGAGAAGGGCACGCAGGGCCGCTACAAATGCCAGCAGTTCCCGGCCTCGGCGCTGGGCGGCGAGCGCGAGCAGATCGAGGCGGTGCAGCTCGGCACGCAGGACCTGGTCAATGCCTCGACCGGGGCGCTGGGCAACTTCGTGCCCGAGACCAAGATCGTCGACATCCCCTTTCTGTTCCGCGACTACGACCACGCGCGCAAGGTGATGGACGGGCCGATCGGCCAGGAGCTGTTGAAGAAGATGCCGGCCAAGGGCCTGATCGGCCTGGCCTGGACCGAGAACGGCTTCCGCCACATGAGCAATAACAAGCGGCCCATCATGACGGCCGGCGACGCGGCCGGCCTGAAGCTGCGCACGATGGAGAACAAGGTCCATATGGACGGCTACAAGAGCTTCGGCCTGCTGCCCACGCCGATGGCCTTCCCCGAGCTGTTCGGCGCGCTGCAGCAGGGCACGGTCGACGGCCAGGAGAACCCGATCCCGGTGATCCTGTCGGCCAAGTTTGCCCAGGTGCAGAAGTACCTGTCGCTGACCGGCCATGTCTACTCGCCGGCGGTGATCCTGATGTCACCTGCGGTCTGGAACAAGCTGTCCGAGGCCGACAAGAAGGTCTTCGTCGCGGCCGCCCAGGTGGGTGCGATCGCGCAGCGCAAGAAGGTCAACGATGACGAGGCGAATGGCATCGCCCAGCTGCGCAAGGACGGCATGCAGGTGATCGAGAAGGTCGATGGCGAGAGTTTCCGCAAGGCGGTGGCGCCGGCCTATGCCGCCTTCGCGAAAGAGTTCGGTGCCGACAAGATCGCGGCGATCCAGGCGGTGCGCTGATGATCACGCTGAAACCCCAGCTGAACCTGATCGCCGGCGAGCGCGGTGCGGCGGTCTCGGGCCAGACCATCGAGGTGCTGGACCCCTCCGACGGCCAGGTCTTCACCAGCCTGCCGCGCAGCGATGCGCGCGATATCGATGCCGCGGTGCAGGCGGCGCGCGCCGCCTTCCACGGCGCCTGGGGCCGCTGCACGGCCACCGAGCGCGGCCGCATCCTGAGCAAGCTGTCGGCCTTGATCCTGCAGCACCATGAGGAGTTGTCGCTGCTGGAGTGCGCCGACACCGGCAAGCCTATCCAGCAGGCCAAGGCCGACATCACCGCCTGCGCGCGCTACTTCGAGTACTACGGCGGCGCGGCCGACAAGCTGCATGGCGAGAGCATTCCCTATGCGGCCGGCAGCACCGTGATCGCGGTGCGCGTGCCGCATGGCGTGACCGGCCACATCATTCCGTGGAACTACCCGGCGCAGATCTTCGGCCGCTCGGTCGGCGGTGCGCTGGCGGCCGGCAATGCCTGCGTCGTCAAGCCGGCGGAGGACGCCTGCCTGAGCCCGCTGCGCATTGCCGCGCTGGCGCTGGAAGCCGGCCTGCCGGCCGGTGCCTTGAACATCGTCTGCGGGCTGGGCATCGAGGCCGGTGCCGCGCTGGCCGCCCATACCGGCATCAACCACATCTCCTTCACCGGCTCGCCGCAGACCGGCACCGCGGTGGCCCAGGCCGCTGCGGCCAACCATGTGCCGGTGACCCTGGAGCTGGGTGGCAAGTCGCCGCAACTCCTGTTCGCCGATGCCGATCTGGACAAGGCCCTGCCGGTGGTGGTCAACGCCATCGTGCAGAACGCCGGCCAGACCTGCGCGGCCGGCAGCCGCGTGCTGATCGAGCGGTCGATCTACGACACGGTGATCGCGCAGCTGAAGGCGCGCTTCGAGGCGCTGACGACCGGCGCCGGCAAGACCGGCCCCGACTGCGGCCCGCTGATCAACCGCCGCCAGCTCGACCGCGTGTCCGCAATGATCGATTCGGCCCTTGCCGATGGCGTCAGGCTCGCGGCCCGCGCCAAGCTGGCCGCCGATGCGCCGGCCGGCGGTTTCTACTTCCCGCCCATGCTCTTGGACGCCGTGCCCAGCGCTCACCACGTCGCGCAGAACGAGGTCTTCGGCCCGGTGCTGGCCGCCTTCGCCTTCGACGGCGAGGACGAGGCGATCGAGTTGGCCAACGGCACGCCCTTCGGCCTGACCGCCGCGGTCTGGACCCGCGATGGCGCGCGCCAGCTGCGCGCCGCGCACCGCATCGAGGCCGGCCAGGTCTTTGTCAACAACTACGGTGCCGGCGGCGGCATCGAGCTGCCCTTCGGCGGCATGAAGCATTCGGGCTATGGCCGCGAGAAGGCCTTTGAGGGGCTGCGCAGCTTCACGACCATCAAGACCATTGCCATCCAACACGGCTGAGGAGACTTCGAGATGAGCGACACCAAGAAACTGCAGGACCGCGTGGCCATCGTGACCGGGGCCGGCAGCGGCTTCGGCGAGGGCATTGCCAAGCTCTTCGCCGAGCTGGGTGCCAAGGTGGTCGTGGCCGACTGGCGCTTCGACGCGGCCGAGAAGGTGGCCGGCGAGATCGAGGCGGCCGGTGGCCAGGCCATCCCCGTGCATGCCGATGTGACGAAGAACGAGTCGGTCGCCGCGATGGTGGCCGCCACCGTGAAACAGTACGGCCGCGTCGACATCCTGATCAACAACGCCGGCACCACGCACAAGAACCAGCCGATGCTGGAGGTCGACGAGGCGACCTTCGACCGGGTCTATGCGACCAATGTGAAGAGCATCTATCTGGGCGCGATCCACACCGTGCCGCTGTTCAAGAAGCAAAAGCGCGGCGTCATCATCAATATCGCGTCGACCGCGGGCCTGCGGCCGCGGCCGGGCCTGAGCTGGTATAGCGGTACCAAGGGCGCGGCGATCACCTTGACCAAGGGCATGGCCGTCGAGCTGGCGCCCGAGGGCATACGCGTCTGCGCGATCAATCCGGTGATGGGGGCGACCGGCCTGATCCAGGATTTCCTGCCCGGCGAAGACAGCGAGGCCACCCGCGCCAAGATCGTCGCGACCATCCCGATGGGCCGGCTCTCGACCCCGCTGGACATCGCCAAGGCCACGGCCTTTCTGGCCAGCGACGACGCGGAGTTCATCACCGGCGTCGCCCTCGAAGTCGATGGCGGCCGCTGCATCTGATGAGCGGCGAACGCATCCACGCCAGCTACTGGCTGGAGACCGGCGATGACCCGCGCCGTGCGGCCGAGGTCATCGCCGGCGAGCAGTCCAGCGGCACTTTTCTCGCGCTGGCGGCCGAGACGCCCGCGCTGAAGGCGCGGTCCGGCGCGCGGGTCGAGCAGCTGGAGATCATCGATACCAGCGATCAGCCCAGCCTGCCCGGTGGCATGCCGAGCAAGCGCTACACCCGCTGCAGGCTGGAACTGTCCTGGCCGCTGGAGAACCTGGGCCCTTCGCTACCCAATCTGATCGCGACGATTGCCGGCAATCTGTTCGAGCTGCGCCAGGTCTCGGGTCTGCGCATCACCGATCTGCGGCTGCCGCCGGCCTTTGCTGCCGCCTATGCCGGCCCGGCCTTCGGCATCGCCGGCACGCGGGCGCTGGCCGGTGTGCCTGCCGGCCCGCTGATCGGCACCATCATCAAGCCCAGCGTCGGTCTGAACCCCGCAGAGACGGCCGCACAGGTGCGTCAGCTGCTGGCCGGCGGCATCGACTTCATCAAGGACGACGAGCTGCAGGCCGATGGCCCGCACTGCCCCTTCGAGGAGCGGGTGCGCGCGGTGATGGCCGTCGTCAACGCGGCCGCCGACAAGCTGGGCCGCAAGCCCATGGTGGCCTTCAATCTGACCGGTGATCTGGACCAGATGCGGCGCCGCCACGATCTCGTCCAGCAGCTGGGCGGCACGTGCGTGATGGTCAGCCTCAATGCGGTGGGCCTGGTCGGCCTGACCGAGCTGCGCCGCCATGCCCAGCTGCCGATCCACGGCCACCGCGCCGGCTGGGGTTGGCTGAGCCGCTGCCCGGCGCTGGGCTGGGACTACGCGCCCTGGCAGCAGATCCAGCGCCTGGCCGGCGCCGACCATCTGCATGTCAACGGCCTGGCCAACAAGTTCAGCGAGCCCGACGACAGCGTGATCGCGGCCGCGCGCGCGGTGCTGCAGCCGCTGTTCGAGCGGGCGGCTATGGCGGCGATGCCGGTCTTCAGCTCGGGCCAGACCGGCCTGCAGGCGCCGGGCACCTATGCGGCGCTGGGCACCGCCGACCTGATCCACGCCGCCGGCGGCGGCATCTTCGGCCACCCCGGCGGCATCGCGGCCGGCGTCACCGCCTTCCGCCAGGCCTGGGCCGCGGCGATGGCCGGCACGCCCTTGCAGGACCATGCCCGCGAGCACGCCGAGCTGCGCGAGGCGCTGGGCTTCTGGTGAGCGTGATGGCTGAAGGCAAGACCTGGCCCCCTGGCCTGCTGCTGAGCTACTACGGCGACGATTTCACCGGCTCCACCGATGTGATGGAGGCCTTCACGGCCGCCGGCGTGCCGACCCTGCTGTTCCTGCGCCCGCCGACGCCCGAGTGGTTGCAGCGCTTCCCGGGCCTGCGCTGCGTCGGCCTGGCCGGCCAGTCGCGCGGCCAGAGCCCCGCCTGGATGGATGCGAACCTGCCGGCCGCCTTCGCCAGCCTGGCCGCGCTCGGTGCACCGCTGCTGCAATACAAGATCTGCTCGACCTTCGACTCCTCGCCCGCCGTCGGCTCGATAGGCCGCGCGATCGATCTCGGCGTGCCGCTGATGCCCGAGGGCCGCTGGTCGCCGATGGTGGTCGGTGCGCCGCGGCTGGCGCGCTACCAGGTGTTCGGCCATCTGTTCGCGGCCGTCAACGGTGTCGGCCACCGGCTGGACCGTCACCCGACCATGTCGCGCCATCCGGTCACGCCGATGGCCGAGGCCGATCTGCGCTTGCATCTGGGCGCGCAGACGGCCCGACGCATCGAGCTGGTCGATATGGTGCGGCTGCGCCAGGGCGCGGATCTGCAGCGCCTGCTGGGCGAGGATAGGCCCGAAGATGTGCCGGTCGTGCTGATCGATGTGCTGGACGAGGAGACCCTGGCCGAGGCCGGCCGGCTGATCTGGCAGCAGCGCGGCGCGGGGCTGTTCAGCGCCTCGTCCTCGGGCCTGCAGTACGCGCTGGCCGCGCACTGGCGCCGCGAGGGCCTGCTGCCGGCCCAGCCAGGGCTGCCGGTGGCCGCACCGGTGGACCGCATCGCCGTGGTCAGCGGCAGTTGCTCGCCGGTCACCGCGGCCCAGATCGCGCGGGCCGCTCAGCAGGGCTTTGCCTGCGAGCGGCTGGACCTGCCGCGCCTGCTGGCCTCGCCCGAGGCCGAGATCGAGCGCGCCGTGGCCGCCGCGCTCAAGGCGCTGGCCGAGGGGCAGAGCCCGCTGGTCTATTCGGCCACCGGCCCGGACGACCCGGCCGTGCTCAGCTTCGACGCGGCGGCCGCCGAGCAGGTGGGCCGCGGCCTGGCCGCGCTGATGCGCCGGCTGCTGGACCGCGCGCCCCAGCGCCTGACGCGCATCGCGGTGGCCGGCGGCGACAGCTCGGGCGCGGTGGCCAGCGCGCTGGACATCGCAGCCTTGAGCGTGGTGGCAGGTCTTGCCCCCGGTGCGCCGCTGTGCCGCGCCTGGTCCGACCACAGCGCACGCGATGGCTTGGAGATCGTGCTGAAGGGCGGCCAGATGGGCGGCGTCGACGTCTTCGCCGATGTGCGGCGTGGCCATGTGTTAAGTTCCGCCGCGCCATGACAGCCGCCGAATCCCCCATCCACCGTCGCAAGCTCTACCAGGAGGTGCTGGACCGCCTGATGGAGCGCATCCGCAGTGGCGAGATCGCGCCGGGTGCGCAGCTGCCGGCCGAGCGCGAGCTGATGGAGTTCTACGGCGTCGGCCGGCCGGCGGTGCGCGAGGCCCTGCAGGCGCTGGAGCGCTCGGGCATCGTCGAGATCAGCCACGGCGAGCGGGCTCGCGTCGTCGTGCCGACGGCCGGCAGCCTGATCGAGCAGATCGCCGGCGGCGCCCGTCACCTGCTGCATATGCAGCCGGACAGCCTGGAGCATCTGAAGGAGGCGCGCATCTTCCTGGAGACCGGCATGGCCCGCCTGGCCGCCGAGCGGGCGACCGAGGACGACATCGCGCGGCTGCGCCAGCGCCTGGACGAGCACCGTGCCTCGATGGCCAATCTCGGCAAGTTTCTTGAGTTCGACATGGCCTTCCACCGCGAGATCGCCCGCATCAGCGGCAACCCGATCTTCCCGGCCATCGTCGAGGCCTTGTTCGGCTGGGCCAGCGAGTACTACCAGCCCCTGGTGCGCGCCCCCGGCGCCGAGGAGCTGACCTTGAGCGAGCATCGGCGCATCGTAGAGGCGATTGCCGCCCGCCAACCGGCCGCTGCCGAGCAGGCGATGCGCGAGCACCTGACGCGGGCCAATGCGCTGTATCGCCAGCTTGGCGTGGCCGGCAAGCCGGAGCGATGAGCATGATGTCGCCGTTGCAACAAGAGTGGACCCTGCTGCAGCAGCAGCACGAGCAATACGAGCGCGGCGCGCTGCTGATCAAGCTGGCCGGCGTCGCGCTGTTCGCGCTCGGTCTGGCCTGGCGGCTCGGCCCGCACTGGCTGGGCCTGGTGGCGCTGCTGCTGTGGGGGCAGGAGGCGATGCTGAAGACCTACCAGGCCCGCATCGCTGCGCGCCTGCTGTGCGTCGAGCAGGGCCTGCTGCCGGCCACCGCGCCGGATCGGCAAGCGCTGGCGGCCTTCCAGCTGCACAGCGAATGGGCCGCGTCCCGGCCCGGCGGGCTGGCCCTGCTGGGCGGCTATGTGCGCAGCGCCTGCAAGCCGACCGTGGCCTTTCCGCACGCGCTGCTGCTGCTGGCCAGCCTCGCGCTGACCCTGCGCTGAAAGCCTGCGGCCCGCGTGCGGGCCTGTTGCATGATGGGGGCCTCGTTTCCTGGAGCCTCCTCATGCCCCAATCCCGCAGCGCCAATGCCGTTCGCCTGGAATTCGCCTCGGCCTCCCTGGTTCACAGCAATCTTTCCGGTGCGGCCTTCAGCGGTGATTTCCTGTGGGTGGCCGGCGATGAGGCCTGCGGTATCGACCGGCTGCGCCGGCTCCAGCCGGTCGGGGCCGAGCGCCTGCGCTTCGGCGAGGCCCGCGACTTCTCCCTGGCCGATCTGGAGGGCCTGGCCGTGGCCGACGACTGGCTCTGGCTGGTCGGCTCGCACGGGCTCAAGCGCAAGAACATCAAGCCCGGGCGCGACGATGTCGAGAACGCCAAGCGCCTGTCCAAGCTCTCGCTCGACGGCAACCGGCGCCTGCTGGCCCGCCCTGCCTGGTGCGCGAGGCCCGCGACGGCCGCCGCGCGCAGCGCCTGAAGGGCGATGCCGAAGGCAACCAGCTGAGCCGGCTGCTGGCCGATGACCCGCATATCGGCCCTTTCATGGCCATCCCGGGCAAGGACAACGGCTTCGATATCGAAGGCCTGGCGATTGCCGGCCAGCGCCTGCTGCTGGGCCTGCGCGGCCCGGTGCTGCGCGGCTGGTCGGCGCTGCTGGAGATCGAGGTCGAGGCGCGTGGCGAGCAGCTGCGGCTGCTGCCCTTGGACGAGCAGGGCAGCCTGTATCGCAAGCATTTCCTGCAGCTGCAGGGGCTGGGCGTGCGCGATCTGCATTTCAGCGGCGATGATCTCTACATCCTGGCCGGGCCGACCATGGTGCTGGACGGGGAGATCCGCCTGTTTCTATGGCCGGGTGCGCGCGCCGCGCTGGCGGCCAACAGTGTGCCGGTGCGCTTCGAGGCGGCCGCCTTGAGCGAAGCCATCACCTTGCCCCATGGCCAGGGCTGCAACCGCGCCGAAGCGCTGTGCGCCGTGCCGCCCGAGCTGCTGGACGGCAAGAAGGCCGACTGGCTGGTGCTCTACGACGCGCCGGGCGAGGACCGCCGCGACGGCGAGCTGACGGTGTTCGGCGATCTGCTGCGACGCGCCTGAACCGCTCAGGCCTTGGGGTAGAGAATCATCTGCGTGCAGCGGAAGACCGCCAGGGTCTTGCCGCTGTCGCGATGCTTGACGACGGCGTCCCAGACCTGGGTTGTGCGGCCCAGGTGCAAGCCGGTGGCCTGGCAGTCCAGCATGCCCTCGCGCGCCGTGCCCAGATGGTTGGACTTCAGCTCGACGGTGGTGAAGTTCTGTGCGCCCTCGGGCAGGCTGGCGATGCAGCCATAGCCGCAGGCGGTGTCGGCCAGGGTCACGAGGCTGCCGGCATGCAGATAGCCGTTGGGCGCCATCAGGTGCGGGGCCACGGCCAGCTCGGCGCTGACCGCGCCCGGCGCGATGGCGGTGATCACGATGCCCAGATGGCCGGGCAGCTTGCCTTCGCCGCGTTGATTGAACTGCTCGGGGGTGGGCGTCATCTTAGGGTGATCCTGTGGGCGGTCGGGACCGCCATTGTGCCGCCCGACCGGTCTTTTTACTTTGCGCCCACCGTCACCCAGCGCACCTCCAGCCAGTTGTCGGGGCGGTGCACCACCGCGACATGGCTGCGCGCGGCCCACGGGATGAACTGGCGGTGCAGCGGGATGTAGTGGACCTGCTCGGCCTGGCGCTTGAAGACCTGCTTGATCAGGGCCTTGCGCTTGTCGGCATCGGGCTCGACGCTGGAGGCGGCGGCCAGCGCGTCGAGTTCGTCGTCCTTGAAGTTGCCGCGGTTGTACTCGCCGACGCCCTTCTCGCCGCGGTTGCGGTAGTGCGAGGTGAAGATGCTCTCGGGGTCGGTGATCGAGCCGCCCCAGCCGAACAGATAGATCGAGGTGTCGAGCTTCTCGACCTTGTTGAAGAACTGCGCCTTCGGTTGGGCCAGTACCTTGGTCTTGATGCCGATCTTGGCCCATTGCGAGGCCAGGGTCACGCAGATGCGCTCGTCGTTGACGTAGCGGTTATTCGGGCAATCGAGCTGCACCTCAAAGCCCTGCGGATAGCCGGCCTCGGCCAGCAGCTTCTTCGCGGCCTCGGCGTCAAAGGGCAGGCGGCGCTCGATCTCGGGGTCGTTGAAGCTGCCCAGCGGCGAGGGCACGACGGCGCCGGTGGGCGCGGCCTGGCCGTTCATCAGCTTGGTCTTGATGGTCTCGATGTCGATGGCCTGGTAGAGCGCGCGGCGCACGCGCTGGTCCTTCAGCGGGTTCTTGCCCTTGACGCTGCTGTAGAGCAGCTCGTCGCGGCCCTGGTCCAGGCCGAGAAAGATGATGCGGTTCTCGGGGCCGTTGATGACCTTGACGCCGGGGGTGACGGCCAGCTTCTCCAGATCGCGCGGCGAGGGGTCGAGCACGAAGTCGACCTCGCCCGAGACCAGGGCGGCGGTGCGGGTCGCGTCGCTCTTGATCGGCGTGTAGACGATCTCCTGCACATTGCCCTCGATCTTGCCCCAGTAGGCCGGGTTGCGCTTGTAGACCGTCTTGTTGTCCGGCGCGCGGCTGACCAGCTGGAAGGGGCCGGTGCCATTGGTGTTGAAGGCGGCGTAGCTCTCTTCCTTGTTCGCGAAGTCCTGGGTCTTGGTGGCCTTGTTGGCCTCGGCCCAGCCCTTGCTCATGATGTAGAGCGTGTTGATGTGCTCCAGAAAGATCGGGTTGACCTTGGGCAGGTTGAACTCGACGGTCAGCTCGTCGATCTTGCGCGCCGTGCCCAGCGCATTGGCGTAGACGGCGATCTGCGAGCTGGGCTGCTTGGCCCGCTCCAGCGAGAACACCACATCGTCGGCCGTCAGCGCGCGGCCGTCATGGAACTTGACGCCGGGGCGCAGCTTGAAGGTCCACTTCAGCGGGCCGTTCTGCTTCCATTCGGTGGCCAGCTGGGGCACCAGGGTCAGCTGCTTGTCGCGCGCGATCAGGAACTCATAGACCTGGCCGTTGAACACATTGGTCAGCGACTCGTTCTGTGCATAGGGATCCAGGGTCAGCGGATCGCCGGCGCCGGCCCAGCGCAGGGTCTGGGCCTGGGACAGCAGGGCGGCGCTCAGCAGGCTCAGCGCCAGCAAGGTCTTCTTGGTCAACACAGCTCCTATGAATATCGGTCAGCCAGTCTACGCAGAGCCGCCGGTCCGCATGCGCGCAATGCCTATTTGCTTATGCGCATAGCGCGCAAAGCGGCTTGGCGGGGCGTCACAAGCGCATCGAGAAGCTCACCGATACTCAGGGTCTTCCGTCATCCCCTAGAGTGCAGGGCCATTTCCCGGCGCTCCGGCAGACCCGCATGATTCTTGTCGTCCGTCTTTTGTTGTCCTGGCTCGCCCTGAGCTTGTTGCCCCTGCTGGCCGCCGCCCAAGGGGCCGTCGTCACCACCGAGCAGGTGCGCGCCGAACTGGTGGCCCATGCGCCCGAGGGCCTGGAGCCCGGCAAGCCGGCCTGGCTGGGCCTCTTGATCAAGCATCAGCCGCATTGGCACACCTACTGGCGCAATCCCGGCGATTCCGGCCTGCCGACGCGGATGGACTGGCAGCTGCCGGCCGGTGTCACGGTCGGCGAGATCCAGTGGCCGACGCCGCAGCGCCTGCCGGTCGGCCCGCTGGTCAATTACGGCTACGAGGGCGAGTTGCTGCTGGCCGTGCCGCTGACCATAGGCCCCGAGTTCAAGGGCGGCAGCCTGAAGCTGCAGATGCTGGCCGACTGGCTGGTCTGCAAGGAGGTGTGCATTCCGGAGTCGGGCGAGTTTTCGCTGGACCTGCCGGCCGCCGCCGCGACCGCCGGCCATGCGGCGCAGTTCGAGCGCGCCCGCGCCGGCCTGCCGCAGGCGCTGCAGGCCCGCATCGCGGCCGCAGTCGAGGGGCCGCAGCTGGCCTTGCGCATCGACGGTCTGCCGGCCGCCTGGCGCGGCCGCGAGTTGCAAGCCTTCCCCGAGGAGGCCGGTGTGTTCGACCATGCCGCCGCGCCGACCCTGCAATGGGAGGGCGAAGTGCTGAAGCTGCGCCTGCCGCTGTCGGCCCAGCGCAGCGAAAGCCCGGCGGCCCTGCAACTGGTGCTGCGTCCGGCCGGTGAACCCGGCGCGCGCCTGGCCTATGCCGTCGCGGCCTGGCCGGCCGGCGTGGCCGCCGCGCCGGCGCCGGCGCTGCAGCCGGTCACGGCGCTGGTCGAAGAGCCACCCCAGTCGGTCGGCCTGGCGCTGCTGCTGGCCTTTGCCGGCGGCCTGCTGCTGAACCTGATGCCTTGCGTGTTCCCGGTGCTGTCGCTGAAGGTGCTGGGTTTTGCCCAGCATGCGACGGATCGGCGGGTGCTGGTGGCCGGGGGCCTGGCCTACACGGCCGGCGTGGTGCTGAGCTTTCTGGCGCTGGCCGGCCTGCTGCTGGCGCTGCGCGCCGGCGGGGCCCAGCTGGGCTGGGGCTTTCAGCTGCAGTCGCCCGGCTTTGTCGCCGCGCTGGCCCTGCTGTTCGGTGTGATCGGGCTGAACCTGCTGGGCGTGTTTGAGTTCCGCGCCGTGCTGCCGGGCAATCTGGCCGGCCTGCGCGCTGCCAACCCGGTGCTGGACCATGGCCTGACCGGCGTGCTGGCGGTGGCCGTGGCCTCGCCCTGCACCGCGCCCTTCATGGGCGTGGCGCTGGGCGCGGCGCTGACCCTGCCGACCTGGCAGGCGCTGGCCGTGTTTGCCGCGCTGGGCCTGGGCATGGCCGCGCCCTATCTGGCCGCCAGCCTGTGGCCGGGCCTGGCGCGTGCGCTGCCGCGGCCGGGGGCCTGGATGCGGCATTTCAAGGTGCTGATGGCCTTCCCGATGTTTGCCACCGTGCTGTGGCTGCTGTGGGTGCTGGGCCAGCAGGTCGGCATCGACGGTGCAGTGGCCCTGCTGGGCGTGCTGCTGGCGCTGGCGCTGGCGGCCTGGGTGTTCAGCGCGCCGGACCTGGCGCGGCGTGGCCGTCAGATCCTCGGCACGCTGTCGCTGGCCCTGGTGGCTGCCACCGTGCTGTGGGCCTGGCCGGCGCTGCGCGAGCCGCCGCCTGCCGCCTCGGCCGAGTCGTCTGCCCAGGGCTGGCAGGCCTGGTCGCCGGAGCGGGTGCAGGCCGCGCAGGCGGCCGGCCAGCCGGTGCTGGTGGACTTCACCGCCGCCTGGTGCGTGACCTGCCAGTTCAACAAGCGCAGCACCCTGGCCGACAGCCAGCTGCTGGCCGATATGCGGGCCAAGAACGTGCTGCTGCTGCGCGCCGACTGGACCCGCCGCGACGCCGCGATCACGCAGGCGCTGCGCAGCCTGGGTCGCAGCGGCGTGCCGGTCTACGCCGTCTATCTGCCGGGCGCGGCCGCGCCGCAGCTGCTGCCCGAGATCCTCAGCCTCGCCTCGGTGCGCGAAGCCCTGTCTCTCTGATCTTTGCTCCGACCCTCAACCTACCCTGGAGGTTTGCATGATGATGACGATGTCGAAGAAGACCTGGATCTCCGCCCTGCTGCTGGCAGGCGCCTCGCTGGCCCAGGCCACGGCCGTGGTCGGCCAGCCGGCGCCGGCCTTCAGCATCAGCGACAGCCAGGGCAAGACGGTCAGCCTGGCCGACTACAAGGGCAAGCATGTGGTGCTGGAATGGGTCAACCCCGGCTGCCCCTTCGTCAAGAAGCATTACGACAGCGGCAATATGCCGGCCACGCAGAAGAGCGCGGCCGACAAGGGCGTGGTCTGGCTGGCGGTCAGCTCGACCGCCAAATCGGCCAGCGACTATCTGCCGCCGCCGCAGCTCGAGGCCTGGCTGACCAGCAAGCAGGCGGTGCCGAAGGCCACCTTGATGGATGACGACGGCAAGCTCGGGCGCGCCTACGGCGCCCGCACGACGCCGCATCTGTATGTGATCGATCCGGCCGGCACCCTGGTCTATGCTGGCGCGATCGACAGCAAGCCTACGGCCAATCCGGCCGACATCAAGACCGCGACCAACTACGTCAGCCAGGCCCTGGGCGAGGTCCTGGCCGGCAAGCCGGTCAGCCGGCCGAACTCGACGGCCTACGGCTGCACGATCAAGTACGCCAGCTAAGCGCGCTCAAGAGCTCTTGTCGGTGCGCGGGCCGCGCGGACGGTCGCCACGCGGCGGCCCACGGCGGTCGCCGGGGCGTTGGTTCGGACGCTGATCCGGGCGTTGGCCGGGGCGAGCCTCGGGGCGACCCTCGGAACGATTGGCGCGCCGCGCCTGGTCTTCGATGGCCTCTTGCTTGGCAATCTCCAGCAGCCCGTCCAGCTCCTCGTCGGCCACGCCCTTGAGCGCGCAGAAGTTGGCGCGGGTCAGCGTGGTGATCTGGAAGTCGTGCAGCAGGCCGGCGCGGTTGCGGCGCTGCTGCAGCTCGAGCTCGCGGCGCTCGTCATTGAGGCTGCGGCGGCGCGCCAGCTCGGTGACGGCGGCCTCGCGGTGCTCGTCGGCCAGGTCGCCGGCCGGCTGGCCGTCGAGGTCGAAACGGTGCTTGGCCTTGCTCAGCGCGATCAGATAGGCGGTGCCGCCGGTATAGCGGCGCAGAAAGGCCGACAGCAGCTGCTTGCTGAACTGGCCCGGCGCGCGCTCCTGGATGTCGGCCTGGATGCGCAGCTTCAGCGGCTTGACCGGACCGTCGAACAGCGCCGGGAACTGGGCCTTCAGCGCCTGGGCGCAGGCGGCCGGGGACATGGCGCCGGCTTCGGCGGGCTGAGGTGACGGGGTGGACGACATAGAGCGGTCAGCAATCAACAGGAAAGGGCTGGATTGTGCCTGCTGCGCGGCCGCTCAGGCGCAAACGCGGTTGCGACCACTTTGCTTGGCCCGGTAGAGCAGGGTGTCGGCCTGTTTCATGCCGGCGCTCCACTGCGGATGCAGGGCGATATCGCAGACGCCCAGGCTGGCCGTGACCGCCAGCCCGGGCGCGATCAGGGCCCAGTCATGGGTGGCGATGGCCTGGCGCAGGCGCTCGCAGATCAGCACGGCGTCGTCCAGGCCGACCCCGTCCAGCGCGATCAGGAATTCCTCGCCGCCATAACGGGCGGCCAGGTCCTGGCTGCGGCAGTGCGCCTGCAGCAGCCGACTCAGCTGGCGCAGCACCTGGTCGCCGATGCTGTGCGAGAAGGCGTCGTTGACCCGCTTGAAATGGTCGAGGTCGATCAGGGCCACGCACAGCGCGCTGCCCGCACGGCGCGCGGCCTCGTGGCGCAGATTCAGATAGGCATCGAGGCGGCGCCGGTTCGCCAGGCCGGTCAGCGCGTCTTCCATCGCGTCGCGGCCCAGGGCCTCGGCCTGCTGCGTCAGCTCCCGATTGGCCTGCAGCAGGGCCTGGGCGTTCTGGCGGGCCGTCGCGGCCTCGGCCAGCGCGCGCTCAGTCTCCAGCCGCACCGACAGCACGCGGGCACGCTGCTGGGCGCTGTCCAGCGCCATCTCGCCACGCAGCGCGTGAAAGCGCTTGTAAAGCCGCAGCGCCTCGGCGAACTCCTGCTGCTGCTCGGCCATTGCCGAAGCCAGCTCGTACAAGCTCACCAGCTGGCTCTTGGCGCTGGCCGCCTCGCCGATTTCCAGGCCCTCGGCGGCGAGCCGGCGCGCCAGCGTCAGCTCGCCGGCCTCGCGGTACATGCGCGCCAGATACTGGGCCCGCTGCACCTTGCCGGCCTGGTCCTTGCGCGCGGCCGCCAGCTGCAGCTGCAGCTCGAAGGCCTCGATGGCCTCTTGCCTGCGGCCCAGCAAGGCCAGCGCGGAGCCCTGGTTGCTGCGTATCACCACCTGCACATGCTGCATGCCGGCCGCGACGGCGATCTGCAAGGCCTGCTCATTGAGTTCCAGCGAGCGTTCCAGCGCGGCCCGCGCGGCTTCGGTCTGCTGCTTGTTCAGCAGGGTCTCGCCGTGTTCGAGCTCGCGCCCGGCCAGATTGGTGCGCGAGATCGCGCGCATGCGCGGCACGCCGCTGTGCTCGGCCAGGGCCATCGCGCGCTGATGCCAGGCGATTGAGGCCTCGTCATTGCCCAGCTCGCCATAGACGATGCCCAGCTGGTTGTGGGCGTCGAACATCAGCTCGCTATCGCCACCCTGGGCCAGCGAGCGCATCGCCTCTTCGAGATCGACCAGGGCCTGGTTGTTGTCGCCGACGCTCCAGCTGACCCGTGCCGCCGCGACCCGGGCGCGCGCCTGCAGCTGCGCGTCGTCCAGCCCCTGGCTCAGGGTCAGCGCGCTGACGGCATGGGCGGCGGCGAGGTTGTGCTCACCCTGGCGCTGGGCCGCATGGGCCAGCCAGACATGGGCCTGCGCCTCGGCCGGCAGATCGGCGGCAGCCGTTGCGTGGCTCAGCAGCTCGGCGGCCAGCTGACGGCATTGCTCCCAGTTCTCGGCCGTGTAGGCGGCCTGCGTCGAGCGCAGCAAGGCATGCAGGGCAGGGTCCGGCGCGGCCATGGGCAAAAGAGTCGGCGAAGTGGACCCTGATGATAGGCGCGGCCGGCGCGGCACCGGGGCGGCGCGGCCGTCAAAAAGTCTCAGGCCGTGTCATCTTTGGGTTTGACACAGGCCGGTTTGCAGACCAGCTCGGTGCGGCCCAGCACACGCTTGGATTGCAGGCTGCTGGGCGGGCGGTGTTTGCCGCATTTGAAGCAGGAGCGTGTGTGACCGCTGCCGAGGAAGGGCGAACCGCCCAGTTTGGACTCATAGCGCAGCCCGTTGTCGCTGACGCTGGTGTAGGTGTCTTTGCTCATCTGTGGTGGCCCGCTCCAAGCCGGCCAGGTCCATGATGGATCCTGGCTTGATTACCTCTGACTTCTCACAACCCTCCAGCACATAGTAGGGCCCGGCGGGCCCGGCGGCTACCTCGCTTGCCCAGGGGTGATGTCATAAACCACCAATATCTGTGCGATTGGCGGCGGTGCCTGGGCGGATTTCGGGACAATCGGCGCTCCCAGAACGCGAGAGTCATGGCCAAACTGTTTTTCCGATATGCGGCGATGAACGCCGGCAAGTCCACCGCCTTGCTGCAGGTGGCGCACAACTACGAGGAGCGCGGCCACCGCGTGCGCATCTTCACCTCCCAGGTGGATGACCGCTACGGGCGCGGTTTCGTGACCTCGCGGCTGGGGCCGCAGCGTGCGGCCGAGCTGTTCGGCGCCGAGACCGACTTCCTGGCCGAGAACGCGGCGCAGCCGGGCGTGGCCTGTCTGCTGGTCGATGAGGCGCAGTTCCTCGCCAAGGCCCAGGTCTGGGCCCTGCACGAACTGGCCCATGTCCACAATGTGCCGGTGATCTGCTACGGCTTGCGGACCGATTTTCGCGGCGAGCTGTTCAGCGGCTCGGCAGCGCTGCTGGCGCTGGCCGACGAGATGGACGAGATGAAGACGATTTGCGACTGCGGCCGCAAGGCGACGATGAATGCGCGGCTCGACGCCGACAACCGCCGCATCACCGAGGGCGCGCAGGTCGAGATCGGCGGCAACGCCCGCTACCGGGCGGTCTGCGGGCGCTGCTTCCGGCTGACGGCGTGAGCGCCGGGCTCAGCCCTTGCTGAGTTGCTCGTCCAGTTCCTTGCAGCTGGGCGCGCAGACCGGCTGCGACTTGCCGAGGAGCTTCTTGGATTTCAGCATCGCCCGAGGGCGATGCTTGCCGCACAGAAAGCACGACATGGTGGCCGCGCCGAAGGAGGAGGTCGCCGCAAACGGCGAACCCGGTGCTTTAGAGCGGTAACGCAGACCATCTGCTTCGATGGTCGTTTTAGTACTGTCCTTGGCCACGCTGGTCCTGGGTAGTAAGAGAAAGGAATGCTCGCGACGGCGGGCGGCAAGCCGCTATTTTCGTCGATCTGGCCGTCACGCCCTGAGGGCGCTATTTTCCATCATGTGCGGGCCCTCCGGTGAAGAGTCGGGAAAGCACGGTATCGGCGCGGTGGCGGCTGCCTAGAATCGCGCCGATGGCCGCTCCCGACGATGTTCCCGCCACGACCACCGGCCCGACCGCCAGCGACTGCCTGGCCCAGGCCCAGCGCCATCTGTCCGAGGGGCGTTTGCGCGAGGCCCAGGCCCTGGGCGAGCGCGCGCAACAGCTGACCCGGCGCAGCGCCGATCTGCGCGGCGAGGCCGCTGCGGTGCTGATGATGGCCCAGGCCGAGCTGATGGGCTCGAATGTGCGCCAGGCCTGGCGCAGCAGCCGCAGCGCCGCCCAGCTGTTCCGGCGTGCCGCCGACGAGGCCGGTGAAGCCCGCGCGCTGGCACTGAACGCCAATGCCTGCAGCACCCTGGGCCACGGCGAGGAGGCCTTGGAGGTGGCGCTGCGCAGCACCGCGCTGGCCGATCGCAGCGGCGATCTGCGCCTGCGCGTGCTCAGCCACAACTATCTGGCCGTCGCGCTGATGTGGAACGCCGATTTCGACGCGGCCGATGCCGCCTTCGAGCGCACCTGCGCGCTCGCGGTGGACCTGGGCGACGACCTCACCGCCCGCTGGCAGCCGCTGGGCAACCGCTGCACCAGCGAGCTGTTCCGACAGTTCGGCCGCCGCCATCTGCAGGGCGAGGCGATCTCGCTGGAGCGCCTGGAGCAGCTGCTGGAGCCGGCGCGCGCGCTCGGGCCGCTGCGCCAGGGCGCGATGCTCAACGGCGCGTCGCCGGTGATCGCGATGCTGATCGCCGAGTGGCTGGAGGGTTTCGCGGCCTGCTGGTCGGGCCGGCTGGAGCCGGCACGGCGCCATCTGCAGCGCAGCTTCGAGCGGGTGCGCCAGCTGCGCTACTCGCCCTGGTTGCATGCCACCGTGATGTGGTTGCGCAGCGAGATCGCCTGGGCGGCCGGCCAGTGGGAGGAGGCGAGCCAGGCCGCCAACGAGATGATTGCGATCGCCACCCTGGTCGAGAGCGAGAGCCTGGCGGTGCGCGGCCATGAGCTGGCCGCCCAGGTCTATGCGGCCCAGGGCCTGCACCATCAGGCGGTCGATGAGCTGATGGCGCTGCGCCGGCGCGAGCAGGCGATCCGCGCCGAGAGCCTGGCGCACCGCAAGCAGGTCTTGCAGGAGTCGCTGCTCCTCAGCTCCCGCTGAAGCGGGGCGCGCGCTTGGCCTGCCAGGCGGCGACGCCCTCGGCCAGGTCGGCCGAGGCATTGGCGCGCTCGATATCGGCGCGCAGCGCGTCGGCGTCGAGCCGGCCCTCGGCGATCGCGTTCAGGTGTTGCTTCATGCCCAGCAAGGCCAGCGGCGCCATGCCGAGCAGGCGCTCGCACAGCGCAGTGCTGGCGGCGCTCAGGGCCGCGCCGTCGTCCAGCAGCTCGTCGAGAAAGCCGCAGTCCAGCATGGCCTGGGCATCCAGGGTCTGGCCGGCCAGCAACACGCGCTTGGCGACCTGCAGGCCCAGGCGCGAGACATAGCGCTCCAGACCGCCGCGATAGAAGTGCAGGCCCAGCCGCGCCGCCGGCACAAACATCTCGCTGCCGCGCACGCCCAGGCGGAAGTCGCAGGCCAGGGCCAGATCGGTGGCGCCGCCGTAGACGCCGCCCTGGATCGCGGCAATGGTGATCGGGCGGGCGGCCTCCCAGTCATTGCTGAGCGCCTCGAACAGCGCGCCGGCATCGACGCCGGGCACCGCAGCGATATTGAAGCCGCTGCAGAAGTGCCGGCCCTGGGCATCGAGCAACAGCACGCGGATCGCTGGGTCGGCATGGATCTGGCGCAGCTGCTCGCGCAGGGTCTGCAGATCGATCAGCTCCAGCCGGTTGGCGACCTGGGGGCGGCGCAGCGTGATGCGGGCGAGGGGGCCATCGATCTTCAGCAGGGGGCTGTGGGCGGGCATGGTGAGGCTTTTCTGTAGCGGCTTCGGGAAGGCGCGAGTCTAGGGCGCTGATCGCCCGATGTCCCAGCATGGTGCTGGGGTAAGCACCAATCGCCCCGGCTTGGGGCCTTGTTTGCACGCGGCGCGGGCAGGGCGCTGCCCGCTTTTGACACAGTGGCCAGCAGGGTAAAAGCAATTTCGACCGACTGGTCGGACGAAAGTTTGTCATTTGTCAATGCGGCCTCGCACTAGGGCTTCACTAGGGGTTTTTGTTTAGAGTGCGCCGAGACAGCCCAGCCCGGGCGCAGGTGGTGTGTTGATGGACTTCACGATTGCAAGCATCCTGATGCTGGACGGAGTGACCAACGGGGCGATCTACGCGCTCCTTGCCTTGGCCACGGTGCTGGTTTTTGCGGTCACCCGCATCATCTTCATCCCGCAGGGCGAGTTCGTCGCCTATGGCGCGCTGACGATGGCCGGCCTGCAGCTGGGCCACACGCCCGGCACGATCTGGTTCCTGCTGGCGATGGCGCTGGCGGTGGCGGTGCTGGACCTGGTGGCCGGCCTGCGCGCCGGCAAGCCGGCGGCCAGGCTGCTGCTGGCGGTGCTGCGCGCGGCGGCGCTGCCGGTGGCGATTGCGCTGTTCGCGCTCTGGGCCGCGCCGCAGAAGCTGGCGCTGGGCTGGCAGGCGCTGCTGACCCTGGCCATCGTGACGCCGATGGGCCCGCTGGTCTACCGCCTGGCCTACCAGTCGCTGGCCGATGCCTCGGTGCTGGTGCTGCTGATCGTCTCGGTGGGCGTGCACTTCGCGCTGACCGGCCTGGGCCTGGTGTTCTTCGGCCCCGAGGGCTCGACCAACCCGAGCTTCTGGGACGCCAGCTTCGAGCTGGGCCCGCTGACCTTGTCGGGCCAGACCCTGATCATCATCATGAGCGCGGCCTCGCTGATCGTGCTGCTGTGGCTGTTCTTCGAGCACAGCCTCTACGGCAAGGCCTTGCGGGCCACGGCGGTGAACCGCCTGGGCGCGCGGCTGATGGGCATCTCCAGCACCAGCGCCGGCCAGCTGTCCTTTCTGATGGCGGCTTTCATCGGTGCGCTGTCGGGCTTGCTGATCAGCACGACGACGACGATCAACTACGACAGCGGCTTCCTGATCGGGCTGAAGGGCTTTGTCGCGGCGGTGTTCGCCGGCCTGGCCAGCTATCCGGCCGCCGCCGTCGGCGCGCTGCTGGTGGGTCTGCTGGAGTCGTTCAGCTCCTTCTGGGCCAGCGCCTTCAAGGAGGTGATCGTGTTCACCTCCATCCTGCCGGTGCTGCTGTGGCGCTCGCTGCGCGACCCGCACAAAGACGAAGAATGAAGTGAGCACTACGATGCAAGCGCGCAAAATCCTCCCGCTGGCGGGCCTGGCCCTGCTGATCGTCCTGCCCCTGCTGCCGGTGCCCGAGTACTGGATCACGCAGATGAACTACATCGGCCTGTTCGCGCTGGTGGCGCTGGGCCTGGTGCTGCTGACCGGGGTCGGCGGCCTGACCTCCTTCGGCCAGGCAGCCTTTGTCGGCCTGGGTGCCTACACGACCGCGATGCTGAGCACCGGCCATGCCGTCTCGCCCTGGCTGGCGCTGATCGTCGGCCTGGGCATCACCTTGCTCGTCGCCCTGGTGCTGGCCCTGCTGACGCTGCGCATGTCGGGCCACTACCTGCCGCTGGCGACGATTGCCTGGGCGCTGAGCCTGAACTACCTGATGGGCAATATGGAGTTCCTCGGCAAGTACGACGGCATCCAGGGCCTGCCGGCGCTGGAGCTGTTCGGCTGGAGCCTGCGCGAGGGCCGGGCGATCTATTTCCTGATCTGGGCCTTCGCCATCCTGGCGGCGCTGGCGGTGCGCAATCTGCTGGACTCGCGGCCCGGCCGCGCGATCCGCGCGCTCAATGGCGCGACGACGATGGCCGAGGCCATGGGCGTCTCGACCTTCCGCTACAAGGTTCAGATCTTTGTGATCGCGGCGCTGCTGGCCTCGGTGTCGGGCTGGCTGTTCGCGCATTTCCAACGCACCGTGAACCCCAGCCCCTTCGCACTGAAGATGGGCATTGAGTATTTGTTCATGGCCGTGGTCGGCGGGGTCGGCACGGTCTGGGGGGCCTTCATCGGCGCCGGCATCGTCAAGATCATCGAAGACCAGCTGAAGGAAGTGCTGCCGGCCCTGCTGGGCAGCAGCGGCAACTTCGAAATCATCGTGCTGGGCGTGGTGCTGGTGCTGATGCTGAAGTACGCGCCCAAGGGGCTGTGGCCTTACATCACCGGCTTTGCTTCGCGCTGGCTGCCGGCCGCCGAGCGCGAGCGCGACTGGGCCGACGCCGCCCCGCTGGCCGCTCGGCCCAAGCCGCAGGCCGGCGAGCTGCTGCTCGATGTCGACAAGGTGCGCAAGCAGTTCGGCGGCCTGGTCGCCGTCAATGACGTGAGCTTCCAGATACGGGCCGGTGAGATCGTCGGCCTGATCGGCCCGAACGGCGCCGGCAAGTCCACCACCTTCAATCTGATCACCGGCGTGCTGTCGCTGACCAGCGGCGGCGTGAGCTTCCGGGGCCAGGCCATCGGCGGCCAGGCCTCGCGCGAGATCGCGCGGCGCGGCATGTCGCGCACCTTCCAGCACGTCAAGATGATTGCCGACATGACGGTGCTGGAGAACGTCGCGCTGGGCGGCTATCTGCGCAGCCGCAGCGGCGCGGCGCGCGCGATGCTGCGCCTGGACCGCGACGAGGAGCGGCGCCTGTTCAAGGAGGCCGAAGCCCAGCTGAGCCGCATCGGCATGGCCGGCCAGATGCACGAGCTGGCCGGCAATCTGGCGCTGGGCCCGCAGCGCCTGATGGAGATCGCCCGCGCGCTGTGCACCGACCCGGCCCTGCTGCTGCTCGACGAGCCGGCTGCCGGCCTGCGCCACAAGGAGAAACAGGCGCTGGGCGAGGTGCTGCGCCAGCTCAAGCGCGAGGGCATGAGCATCCTGCTGGTGGAGCACGATATGGAGTTCGTGATGGGGCTGACCGATCGCATCGTCGTGATGGAGTTCGGCACCAAGCTGATCGAGGGCACGCCCGACGAGGTGCAGGCCAGCCCCGCAGTGCGCGCGGCGTATCTGGGAACGGAGCATTGAGATGGCCAAGGACTTGCTGAACGTCACCAATCTGCACGCCGGCTACGGCCGCGCCGAGGTGCTGAGCGGGCTGAACCTGCGCCTGCCGCAGGGCGCGGTCGTCACCGTGATCGGCCCCAACGGCGCCGGCAAGAGCACCACGCTGAACGCGCTGATGGGCGTGCTGCCCGCCAAGGGTCAGGTCTTGTTCGACGGCGAGGACATCTCGACGCTGGGCCTGGAGGAGCGGGTCATGAAGGGCCTGGCCCTGGTGCCGGAGAAGCGCGAGCTGTTCACGACGATGAGCGTCGAGGACAACCTGGTGCTGGGCGGCTTCCGCCCGATGCGCCTGGGCCAGCGCGATTGGCGCGAGGGCCTGGAGAAGGTGTTCGAACTGTTCCCGCGGCTGAAGGAGCGCCGCGAGCAGTTGGCCGGCACCCTGTCGGGCGGCGAGCGCCAGATGCTGGCCGTCGGCCGTGCGCTGATGGCCCAGCCCAAGGTGCTGATGCTGGACGAGCCCAGCCTCGGCCTGGCCCCGCTGATCGTCAAGGAGATCTTCCGCATCGTCGCGCGCCTGCGCGACACCGGCGTGTCCATCCTCTTGATCGAGCAGAACGCCCGCGCCGCGCTGGAGGTGGCCGACTACGGCTATGTGCTGGAAACCGGCGAGATCGGGCTGGAGGGCCCGGCATCCGAACTGGCGCGCGACTCGCGGGTCATTGAGACCTATCTGGGGGCGGCGAAGAAGACAGCCTGAGCCGCCAACCGGCCACGGCCCGCAAGAACAGATGGGCCACCACAAAGCTCACTGCGATGCCCAGCGCATAGGCGCTCACGGCCAGTCCGCCACCGGCCTGATCGGGTCGCAGGAAGGGGTAGGGGTACCAGCCGGTGGCCGAGCCGCGCAGCATCACATAGATCAGATAGAGGGCCGGGAACAGCAGGGTCAGGCCCAGCGATCTCGCGCTGACCGCCAGGCCATGGTCGGCGGCCGGTGGCCGCAGCCACCAGTCCAGCAGCAGCGCGCAAGGCATCAGCGTGTGCAGCACGAAGTTGATCCAGGGCAGCAAGGCGCCCAGATCCACATTGCGCAGCAGCACGGCGAACACCAGGCCCACCACCAGCATATTGGCGATGGAGCGGGCACGCAGCCCTTGCCAGCCCGGCCGGGCCGCCAGGCGGCTGCTATTCAGCAACTCGTCCAGCGCCAGCACCAGCAGCATGCTGGCCGCCAGCAGATTGGACAGATTGGTGAAGTAGCTGAAGAAATTGACCGGGTCCATGCCCAGGCTCAGGTGGATGCGCAGCTGCCAGGCGATGGCGCCCAGCGTGAGCAGCGCCAGGCCCAGGCGCAGCAGCGGCTTCGTCGGGCTGAGGTCGGGCTTGCGGCTTGGGGCTTGCATCGGCGGCTCCGGACATGGTCACTGCATCGACAGGTACGCCGAGATGGTAGCGGGCGTGTCCCCCATTGCTGCGCTTGGCAGGCGCGAAGGCGGCCTAAACTGAGCGCCCTGTTCTTGCTGGAGACGCATGATGGAACTGATCGGCATGCTGGACTCGCCCTATGTGCGGCGGGTCGCCATTTCGCTGCAGTTGCTGGGCCTGCCGTTCACGCATCGCTCGATCTCGGTGTTTCGCGGCTTCGCGGAATTCAGCGCCGTCAATCCGGTGGTCAAAGCGCCCAGCCTGGTCTGCGATGAAGGCACGGTGTTGATGGATTCCAGCCTGATCCTCGACTATGCCGAGGCCATGGCCGCTCCGGGGCTCAGCCTGATGCCCGCCGAGCTGGCCGCACGCCGCCATGCGCTGCGCCTGATCGGCCTGGCGCTGGCGGGCTGCGAGAAGACCGTGCAGATCGTCTACGAGCGTGCGTTGCGCCCGAGCGAGAAGCAGCACGCACCCTGGGTCGAGCGCATCCAGGCTCAGGCACGGGCCGCCTATGGCGCGCTGGAGGCCGAGCTGGCCCGCCAGCCGCTGCCCGCACCCGACTCGGCCATGGATCAAGCCGGCTTGACCACGGCCGTGGTCTGGCACTTCACCCGCGAGCTGGTGCCCGAGCTGGCGCCGGCGGCGGACTTCCCCGTGCTGACAGCCTATTCGGCGGCGGCCGAACGGCTGCCCGCGTTCATCGCCGCGCCGCACGGTGACGCGACTTATCAGGGCTGAGGGGGCGGCACGCCTGGCGTTTTGTGCGTTTCCTGGGCGCGGTCCCAGTGGGTGGCGAATGGCGCTTCGTTCAGCCAATCGGGCCGTCTTGAAAAGCGCCAATATGCTGCCATCTGAACCTTGTCAGGGCGACGACTCGCCGCCCAGCCCTACGAGGTCCCTGCCATGGCCACCGCCACAAGCCGTATCGAGAACCTGATCGCGATGACGCAGCTGCTGGAGCGCGTCGACGCCAACCCCGCCCTGGTCGGCGCCGCGCAGTACCGCAAGCTGGTGCGGACCGTGCAGGCGCTGATTGCTGCCGATGATCTGCCGGGCGACGCCCTGCTCGCGGTGCTGCGCGCCAGCCCGGCGGTGGCCCAGCTGTACGAGAACCTGCATTACGAGCGCTCGGGCCTGTCGCAGTCGCCGCTGGAGCTGGCGATAGCCTCGGAGCTGAGTGCCCGCCAGCTGCTGAACCGGCTGCAACACAGCCCCGACGCTCAGCAAGGCTTGGCGCCGCCCTCGAACATGGCCTGAACCCGCTGCCGGACCTGCTCCGGCGTCGGATCCTCGATGTGGGTGGAAATCATCCACTGGTGGCCGAAGGGGTCGGTGACGCTGCCGCTGCGGTCGCCCCAGAACTGGTCGGCCACCGGCATGCCCAGGGTGGCGCCGGCCGCGATGGCGCGCGCCACCGCCGCATCGACGTCGGGCACATAGGCCACCACGCTGCTGCCCGTGCCGCCCACCGACAGGGGGCTCAGCGCCTGGTACTCGGGCCGCTCCTCGGTCAGCATGAAGCGGGCCGGGCCGACGCTCAGCTCGGCATGCATGACCTTGCCGTCCGGCGCATCGAGCCGGAACGCCACGCTGGCACCGAGCACCTGCTGGTAGAAGCCGATCGCATCGGCCGCGCCGCGTATCACCAGATAGGGAATCGCGCCGCGCGATTCGGGCACCGGCTCGACCGCGGCCAGCTTGGCGCGCAGCCCGTCTTCCTGTGCGCGCAGCTCGGGCGTGTACTCGGCGCCGAAGTCCTCGGCCTCGAAGATCTGGCGCAGCTCGATCTCGCTGCTTTCACCCATCGGGTTGGGGCAGCGCTTGACCCATTCGAGGGCCTCCTCGCGCGACTTGACCTGCCAGATCCAGAAGCCGGCGACCAGCTCCTTGGTCTCGGCAAAAGGTCCGTCAACGACCGTGCGCTCCCTGCCCGAGAAACGCACCCGCGCGCCCTTGCTGCTGGGGTGCAGGCCCTCGCCGGACAGCATCACGCCGGCCTTGACGAGTTCTTCGTTGAACTTGCCCATCTCGGTCAGCAACTGTTCGCTGGGCATCTGGCCGGCTTCGCTGTTCTTGTCGGCCTTGATCAAAACCATGAATCGCATCTTGTCTCTCCTTGAGGTGGTGGTTGGCTACATTCCCACGACGAGGCAAGGCCAGGCAGTTCGACACGCCGTCCCCAAAGTATTTGAAAAAAGAAAGAAGGCTTCAGGCCGACGCCGGCAGCACCGGCCAGCGGGCGCTGATGTGCTGGCCATCGAACACCAGCAGGTCGCCGAACTGCAGCAGCACGGCCTCGCTCTGCTGCGGGCGCAGGAACACCTGCTCGTCGGGCCGCAGTGCGACCCGCTCGGACGCCACCATCACCTGCTGGTTGCTCGAGTGGCCGTACAGCCCGCTGGGCTGCACTCCCGGCGGCGAGACCGGGCGGGCCAGCCAGTGCCCGCCATGGATGGCCAGCGCGCGGGCCTGGTTCGGGTCCCAGGCCCGCGCCAGCCGTGACAGCCAGCTCGCGCCCTCGGGCAGGCGGAACTGCGGCCAGCTCTTCAGCACCGGGGTCGCGATGAAGGCGGCCGGCCGCAGATCGGCCAGCAGCGGCTTCTCGAAGTCCAGCGGCAGCAGCGCGGCCGAGCCGACCGCCACCTCGTTGGCCACGCCCTTGCCGTCATGCAGGCGGAAGGTCGGCGAGCCGGCGGTATTGAGCGTCAGCCGCTCGCGCTGCTGCGTGCCCAGCGCGGTGCTGGCGGTATCCATCGCCGTGCGGTAGCGGCGCTGGGCCTCGTCCCAGGCGGTGGCGCGCATGCCCAGCACATCGGGCAGGGCCGCAACATGGGCGTCGTAGCCCATGAAGCCGCTCCAGCGCAGCGCGCCGGTCCTGAGGCCGGCCAGCGCGGCGCCGAGCTCGCCCTGGTCCTCGAAACCGCCACGGTGCAGGCCGACATCGATCTCCAGATTGATCTTCAGCGCCTGGCCGCCGCGCTGCTCGGACAGCCGGCGGTACTGGGCCAGACGCTGCGGTGTGTCGACCAACCACTCGATGCCGGAGCCGAGCTCGGCCGGCAGGGCCTGCAGCACCGCGGCGGCGGCCGCCACCGGCAAGGGCTTGCCCATCAGCACCTGGGCCTGCGGCCTGGCCTGCAGCAGCTGCAGCAGCTGGGCGGCGTTGAACACCATCACCCGTTCGCTGTTCCAGGCTCGCGCCAGCTCGTCCATCAAGGGCAGGCTGGGCAGGCTTTTCAGCACTGCGCGCAGCGCCATGCCGGTTTGGGCATGGGCGCCGATCGCGGCCAGATTGGCACGCAGCCGCGGCAGGTCGATCACCAGGCTGGCCTGGGCGATGCCGGCCTCGCGCAGCGCCGCACTGAGGCGCTGGAAGTAGTCGTCGTGCGGGCCGCCCTGCTCGGCGGGCCGGGCCAGCCAGGCGGCTGCGGGCAGCGCGACCGCGGCGCCCAGCAGCAGGCGGCGCTTGGTGCTAGCCATTGTGCGGACCTCCGCCAAGGAGTTGCTTCAGATGGGGGTTCAGCAGGCGGCCCTGCGGGTCGAGACCGGCGCGCAGGCGCTGGAAGTCGGCGAAGCGCGGGTACATGGCCTGCAGCTCGGCGCGGCCCAGGTCATGCAGCTTGCCCCAGTGCGGCCGGCCGGCGTGGCGGCGGAACACCGGACCCAGCTCGCTGACCAGATAGTCATGGGCCTCGCCCTGCAGCGCATGGCAGGCGATCGAGCAGCTGTCGCGCTGATGGAAGGGGCTGAGCCAGGCGCCATCATCGCGGCCGCGGATGTAGCGGAACTCGATCGGGAAGAAGACCTCGTTGCGCCGCTCCAGCGTCTGCACAATCTCGCGCAGGCAGGCGATGCCGGCGGCGCGCGGCACGTGGTACTCGCTTTCGTTGAAGCGGGTCGGCCGCACCGTGCTGAGCTGGCGCCACGACCAGTTCAGCGAGCGCTCGGGCGCGGCCTGGGCGATCAGCTTGGCGGCGGTCCAGCGGCGCAGCTCGGGCCAGCGGCCCAGCCAGTCGCGCAGGCGGCGCAGATCGCGCAGCACGTCCTCGTCGGCCGAGGGCGGCGCATAGGGCTCGCCGGCCGCCACCTCGGCATGGGTGATGGCCGCGCTGTGGCCGGTGAAGGGCAGCACATAGAGCTCGAAATGCCGGTGTGTGCGGGCCAGCTCGGGCGCGCGCTCCAGCAAGGCCTCGGTCGGCTCCAGCCACACATGGCGCTGCAGCAGAAAGCGCGGTCGCACGGCCAGCGTGTACTCGGTGATCACGCCCAGGGCGCCCAGCGACACCTGGGCTGCGGCCAGCAGCTCGGGGTTCCTGTCGCGGCTGCACTCGAGGATCTCGCCGGCGGGCGTCACCAGACGCAGGCCCAGCACCTGGGCGTGCAGCGCCGGCAACTCGGCGCCGGTGCCGTGGGTGGCGGTGGCCAGCGCGCCGGCCAGGGTCTGGACATCGATATCGGGCTGGTTGTGCAGGGCCAGGCCCAGGCCGTCGAGCGCACGGGCCAGCTGGCCGATGCGGGTGCCGGCCCGCACCCGCAGCGTCTGCGCGGCCTTGTCGAGCGCGACGATGCCGCTGAGCTTGTCCAGCGCCACCAGGCTGCCATCGGTGGGCACCAGCGGTGTGAAGGAATGGCCGGCGCCGACGCAGCGCAGCGCGCCGCTGCTGCGGGCCAGGGCCCCGGCCAGCTCGGCCTCGTCGGCCGGCATCAGCCACTGGCTGGGCTGGCAGCGCGCGCTGCCGGACCAGTTCTGCCAGGGGCGTGCGGTGGCGCTGCTCGCCCGCGCTGTCGATGGCAGCAGACCGCCGCCCAGCGCGGCCGCAGCGCTCATCTTCAGCCAGTCGCGTCGCTTGTTCATCGTGGCTTTGCTCTCATGCTCATGAATTCGATCAGCGCGCGCAGATCGGCGTCGCTGCAGTCGGCGCACAGGCCCATCGCCGGCATGCCGCCCAGACCCTGGCGGCTGCTCAGCAGCAGCGCTTCCATGCCCTTGGCCAGGCGCGGTGCCCAGGCTTGCGCATCGCCGGTCAGTGGCGCGCCGCTATGGGCCCGGCCATGGCAGGCCAGGCAGGAGCGTTCGTAGACGGCGGCCAGGCGCGCCTCGGCCGGGCGCAGCGTCTCGGCCTGGGCGGAGATGGCGGCCGCGGTCGGCGGCGCGTCCCGGCCGCAGGCCTGCAGCGCCAGCAGGGTCAGCAGGGTCGGCAATACGGTGATGCGCATCAGTAGCTGGCCCGCAGTTCGAGCGACACGGTGCGCGGCCGGCTCAGCGTTGCATAGGCGCTGCCCAGCGGGGCCGATTCGTACCAGAGCTTGTTGACATAGCGTTTGTCCAGCAGATTGCTGACCGCCAGGCTCAGGCCCCAGCCCTGGTTCGCGCTGTCCCAGGCCAGCCGGCCGTCCAGGCGCTGCCGGGGTCCGCCGACGCGGAATGTGGGCGTGCTCAGGCATTGTCCCTGCACCAGCGATTCGCTATTGCAGCGCTGGGCGCTGCTATAGGCCGCCTGCAGGCTGGCCTGGGCCTGGCCGCCGGCCAGGGCCCAGCCATAGTCGGCGCCCAGGCTGGCGCTCAGCTTGGGCGTGCCGACCGGCAGGCCGGCCAGGTTCTCGCCGGCGCTGCCGCGGCCGCGCCGGTAGGTCTGGTCCAGCAGCTCCAGCGCGGCGTTGACGCGCAGCTGGCGCGTCGCCTGCCAGCGGGCCTCGAGGTCCAGGCCGGTGGCGCGCTGGTCGCTGATGGTCACCTGGTAGGCCGGGATGCCGCCGGGCGTGCTGGCCGGCACCAGCTGCAGGGTCTGCAGATTGTCGAAGCGGTAGTGGAACAGCGCGGCGCTGTAGCTGAGGCCTTGCGCCGGCCACTGGCCCTTCAGGCCCAGCTCCAGATTGCTGACGCGCTCGGGCTCGTAGCGCGAGTTGACCTGCAAGGTGTTGAAGCCGCCGGCCTGGTAGCCGCGCGTCAGCGAGGCATAGGCCATCAGGTCCTTGCTGTAGCGATGGTCCAGCACCAGGCGCGGGCTGGTATCGCTCCACTTCTTGCTGACGCGCAGCGGCGCGGCGCTGGCGCCCTGGGTTGCGACCAGGGCGTTGTTCGTCATGCCGCCCCACAGTGCATCGGCCTCGTCCTGGCTGATCGCCCCCAGTGCGACCAGGGCCGGGAACAGGCCGGCCGCGTCCAGCGCCGCCAGCTGGGCGTCCAGGCCGGGGGCCTGGCGCAGCGGGTTGAACCAGCTGAAGCGCTTGTCGTCGCGGGTCAGGCGCAGGCCGGTGGTGATGTTGGTGGCCGGGCCGACGCGCCAGATCACATCGCCGTAGACCGCCAGCGCCTGGTTGCGCGCGCGGTTGCTCATGTCCTCCAGCCAGTCCTGGCCCAGCAGGTCCACGCCCGGGATGCCGGCCGCCTGGCTCAGCATATTGACGCTGCTGAACAGCGGCGCGCCCAGCAGATTGGCCGACAGGCTGTCCAGCCCGGTGGTGGTCGTGCCGACCAGGGCCGACTGCCGCGCCTTCTCGTGGAACAGGCTCAGGCCCAGCAGCCAGTCGGCGCCGGGGTGCTTGCCGGCCAGTCGGAACTCCTGCTGCCAGCTGGTATTGCCCTCGAGATTGGTGGTGCGCAGATAGGCGGCCGGGTTGTTGGTGCCGTCGTTGTCCTGGCGGTTCAGCGAGCTGAAATGGCGGTAGGCGGTGGTCGAGGTGAACTCGGCCCAGGGCAGGCTGTGCTCGATGCGCAGGGTCAGGCCGTCGAAGTCGCGCGCCTCCCTGGCATCGGGCACATCGCTGAACAGCGGCGCCTTGCGCGGGTCCAGAAAGCCGCCCGGATCGGCCGGGAAGGGCAGCGGCGTGCCGGCCGGGCGGGCGGCCACCAGGCCGATCGCGGCGCGGGCGCGCTGGTCCAGTTTTTCATGCTCATAGGTCAGCACCGCCTTGGTGTCCTCGCTGGCCTGCAGGCGCAGCGCCAGGCGCGCGCCCCAGCTGCCCTGGCCGCCGTAGCGCTGGCCGCTGGCGGCATCGCGCAGATCGCCGTCGCTGCGCTGCGACACCAGGCTGGCGCGCAGCGCCAGGCGCTCGCCGAGCGGCTGGTTGACCAGGGCCTCGAGCTGGCGCAGCCCGTCCTCGCCCAGGCGCAGCCGGCCGCTGCCGCTGCGGCGGAACTCGGGCTCATTGGTGACGATGGAGATCGCACCGCCGGCGCTGTTGCGGCCGAACAGCGTGCCCTGCGGGCCCTTCAGCACCTCGATGCGCTTGAGGTCGTTGAAGTTCAGCAGCGCGCCGCCGGTCTTGCCGGTGTAGACGCCGTCGACATAGATGCCCACCGGCGAATCGGTGCCGATGCCGAAGTCCGAGGTACCGATGCCGCGCAGCGACATGCGCGGCTGGGTGGCCTGGTTGGCATCGATCTCCAGCCCCGGCACATGGGCGCTGAGCTCGCCCAGATGATTGGCGCCCAGCCTGCGCACCTGGTCCGCGCCCAGCACCTGGATCGCGATCGGCACCGACTGCAGCTGCTGGCTGCGGCCCTGGCCGGAGACGACGACCGCTTCGAGCTGGACCGCCTCCTGGGCCCCCGCGCAGGGGCCGCCCAGCAGGCCCAGCGCGGCCAGCATCAGCGGGGTCAGGTGTTGCTGCCTGATGTGCTTCATCGCTTGTCTCCTGTCGCCATCGATCGTGACGCAGTGAATGTAGCGATGACTATATTTATTCGCTAGGGCGATGTTCTACGGACTATCCCGAGGGCGGGATGGCCCTAGACTGCCGGCATGACCGGCCTCCCGAAAACTGCCGCCCCCGAGCTGGCGCTGAAGAAAGCCCCGACCCAGCCGCGTGCGATCGAGACCTATGAGCGCATCCTGGCGGCCTGCGCCGAGCTGCTGGGCGAGGTGGGCATCGAGCGGCTGTCGACCAATCTGGTGTGCCAGCGCGTCGGCATCTCTCCGCCGGCGCTCTACCAGTACTTCCCGAACAAGTACGCGCTGCTGCACGAGCTGGGCCTGCGGCTGATGGCGGCGCAGAACGCCTTGCTGGAGCCTTGGGCCACGCCGGCGACGATGGCCTTGCCCGAGGCGAAGTTCGCGCGCAGCGTGGCCGCGCTGTTCCTGCAGACCATCGCGCTGACCGAGCAGATACCGGCCGGCGTCTGGGTCACGCGGGCGCTGCGTGCGGTGCCTGCGCTGCAGCATGTGCGCAACGGTTCGCATGACCAGGTCACCGAGATGCTGATGGCGGCCTTCATCGCCGCGCACCCGCAGGCCGAGCCGGCGCGCGTGCGGCTGAACTTCCGGCTCGCGATCGATGCGCTCTATGCGGCCCAGGAGCTGCTGTTCGACCAGCCGGGCCTGGATCCGCAGGCGGTGGCCGAGACCATGGCCGAGATGGTGGCCGGGCAGCTGCAGCGGCTGCGGCGCGCGCGCTGATTCACTCAGCGGCGCCGCATCCAGCGGGCCGCCAGCCCGAACAGCGCTTCGAACAGCAGGGCCAGCGCGGCCGAGGGCAGGGCGCCGGCCAGCAGCAGGTCCTTGTCGTTCAGCGCCAGGCCGGTGACGATGCGCTCGCCATAGCCGCCGGCGCCGATGAAGGCGGCAATCGTCGCGGTGCCGACCGCGATGCTGGTGGCGGTGCGCACACCGGCCACCAGGGTCGGCAGCGCCAGCGGCAGCTCGATCAGGCGCAGGCGCTGCAGCGTGGTGAAGCCCAAGGCGGTGCCGGCCAGGCGCAGGCCTTGCGGCACCTCGGCCAGCCCCACGCAGGTGTTGCGCATGATGGGCAGCAGCGCATAAAGCGTCAGCGCCAGCAGGGCGGGCAGCGCGCCGATGCGGTCGACCCAGGAGATCAGCACCGCCAGCAGGGCCAGCGAGGGGATGGTCTGCAGCAGCCCGCTGGCGCCCAGCACCAGGGCGCGCGGCCCGGCATGCGGGGCCACCGCAATCGCCAGCGGCACGCCGATCAACACCGCCAGCGCGACCGAGGCCAGCACCAGGGTCAGGTGTTGCCCGGTCAGCCGGGCCAGGTCGGGGCCGAAGAGCTTGCCCCAGAAGCCCGCGGCCTGGACCTCGCTGCTCGCGCCGCCGGCCAGGTGCTCGCGGGCAATCGCCGCGAAGCCCTGGCCCTGCAGCTCGGCCCTGGCATTCAGCGCGATCATGGTCTTCTCATTGATGCTGCCGCCCAGGCGCTGCAGCGCGGCCCAGGCGGCCGGGAAGCGCTGCGGCACATCGAGCCGGTACAGCAGCAGCGCGTCGTAGCGCGGGAAGTAGGCGGCGTCATCGGCAAGTACGGTCAGGCCGAGGTGGGCTATCTTGGCGTCGGTCGTGTAGATGTCGATCACATCGATCTGGCCGGCCGTCACCGCGTCATAGGCCAGGCCATGGTCCAGGCCGCTGGGCTGTTGTGCCAGGCCATAGCGCTGCGCCAGACCGCGCCAGCCGTCGGCGCGGCCGATGAACTCATTGCTCAAACCCAGGCGCAAGCTCGGATGCGCGGCCAGATCGGACAGTGTGGCGATGCCCAGGAGGCGCGCGGTCTCGGCCTTCATCGCCAGCGCATAGCCGTTGTTGAAGCCCAGCGGCACGGCCACGCCCAGGCCCAGCGGCTTGAGCTGCGCATTCATCGCCGCCAGCGAGGACGAGGGTTGCGCGTTCTTCAGGATCTCCTGGTCTATCGTGCCGACATACTCGGGATAGAGATCGATGCTGCCGGCGCGCAGCGCGGCATAGACGATGGCGGTGTTGCCCAGGCCAGGCTTGAGCTCGATGCTCCCATGCGGCCGGGCCGTCTGGGCCAGCACTTCGGCCAGGATATAGGCCTCGGTGAAGCGCTTGGAGCCGATGCGCAGCGGCTCCTGGGCCGAGGCCGCGAAGCCGAGGAGAAATAGCAACAGGGCGAGCAGCGCGCGGGGTCCGGTCATGCGGCCAGCATCGGCGATGCCGGGAGCAGGGTCAAGTCTTGTCCGGCAGGAAGAGCGCGATCGGCGCCGGCTGCAGCGGCGCGCGCTGGCCGCGTGCGTCCCAGCCCAGCAGCTGCTGGGTGATCGGACCGCAGACGCGGCCCTGGCAGGCCCCCATGCCGCAACGGGTCTGCAACTTGGCATCACGCCAGCCGCGCTGCGCCTTCAGCGCACCGAAGGACACATCCTCGCAGCGGCAGACCAGGGTCTTGGCCTCGGCCAGCTGCAGCAGCTCGGGCCGCAAGGCAAAGCTGCGGGCCAGACGACGTGCGAAGCGCTGGGCCTGGCGGTGGGCGGCCTGCAGCGGCTGTCCGTCCTGGCCCAGCATCCGCAGCGCCGCCAGCTCGCCCTCTACCAGGGCCTTGTCGGCCCCGCCGATGCCGGTGCATTCGCCGGCCGCCCAGACCTGCGGCAGCGAAGTCCGCAGCTGTGCATCGACCGCGATGGCGCCGTCCTCGATGCGGCAGCCCAGCAGCTCGGCCAGCTCGGTATTGGGCAGCAGGCCGAAGCCGACGCCCAAGGCGTCGCAGGCCAGCTGCTGCTCGCTGTGGCCATCGCTGATGACGACGGCTTCGAGCTTGTCGCTGCCGATCGCGCGCCGCACCCAGTGGCCGCTGCGGTAGCGGCCGCGCAGCCGCCAGCCCAGGCCGGCGGCCTGGGCCAGCCGGGCGGTGTCCAGGCCGGCGGCAAAGCCCAGCAGCGCGGCGCGCGAGGCCTGCTCGGCGACCAGCAGCAGATCGGCACCGGCCGCGCGGGCCGTGTCGGCGGCGGCCAGCAGCAGCGGGCCCGAACCGGCCAGCACCAGGCGACGGCCGGCGACCGGCCAACCGTTCTTGATCAGCGCCTGCAGGCCGCCGGCCCCATGCACGCCGGGCAGTGTCCAGCCGGGGAAGGGCAGAAAACGCTCGCGCGCGCCCAGCGCCAGCAGCAGCTGCGGCGAACGCACCCACAAACCCTGCCTGCTCAGCGTGTCGTGCAGCAGCAGGCGCTGCGGGCCATTGGCATCGACCACCGCATGGCCGGCCAGCCGCTGCAGCAGCGGGCTGGCCGTGATCTCGTCCAGCGCGCGCCCCCAGCGCGGCGGCAGGCCGGCGCGCCAGATCTGGCCGCCGGGCCGGGCGCCCTGATCGACCCAGGCCACGCGCCGGCCGGCCGCGATCAAGCGGCAGACGGCGGCAATGCCGGCCGGGCCGGCGCCCACGACGGTGATATCGGCGTCCAGAGTCTTCATGTGCAGGTCTTGATGTCCATGCCGGCCGCTGCCGGGCTCATGCAGGCCAGCCGGTCGGTGACGCCGTCTATCGTGACCCGGCATTCCTGGCATTGCCCCATGCCACAGAAGGCGGCGCGCGGCTGGCCGCTGACCGAGTGGCGCGTGGCGCTCAGGCCGGCATGGGCCAGCGCGGCCGCCACGCTACAGCCGGCCGGCACCGCATGGGGCTGGCCATTGATCTGCAAGACGATCTTGTTACTCATCACAGCAGGCGCGCCGGCGCAAAGGGCGCGGCGTTCAACAGGGTGGACTGGCCCAGGCTCAGCTGGGCCAGCAGCTCGGCCGTGGCCAGCGAGGTCGTGATGCCCAGGCCCTCATGGCCGCAGGCCAGCCAGACCCGCGGGTGCTCGGGGTGGGCGCCGATCAGCGGCTGTCCATCGCGGCTGGCCGGCCGCAGGCCGGTCCAGCAGCGCAGCAGGCTCAGCGTCGCCAGCTCGGGCAGATAGTCGCAGGCCAGGGCCAGCATCGCTTCGAGCATGGCGCGGTCCAGCGCTGCATCGCTGCGGCCGATCTGGCGCGAGGAGCCGATCAAGAGCTGGCCGTCGGGGCGCGGCTGCACATTGAAGGACACCGTGTCCTGGTCGGCCAGATGGGCCTTCTTGATATAACCGAGCTCGACCAGCTGGTGAGCGACGCGCGGCGTGCTTCGTTGCGTGATCGCCAACTGGCCCTTCTTGGGCAGCAGCCAGCCCTGCGGCAGCCAGCGCTGGCTGGCCAGGCCGGCCGTCAGCACGATCAGGCCGCCCCAGAGCCGCCGGCCGTCGGCCAGGCTCAGGCTGTGGCCGTCCAGTCCGATGACCTCGCCGCTGATCAGCTCACAGCCCTGCAGCCAGTGGGCTGCGACCTTGGGCGGGTAGACGCGGCCGTCGCCCGGCACGCGCAGCGCGCCGGCCAGGCCGGGGCGCAGCATAGGCTCCAGCCGCGCCAGCGTGGCGCCGTCTACCAGCTCGGCCGCGATGCCGCGTGCCGCGTACCAGGCCTGCTTGCGCCCGGCCAGTGCCAGCTCCTGATCGTCGGCGGCCAGCCACAGCGTGCCGCAGCGTCCATGCTCGACTTGGGCGGCATGGCCGGCGCTCTCGTCCAGCCAGTCCTGCCACAGCCGCATCGAGCGCTGGCTCAGCGCGAACTCCGGGTCATTTCCGCCCGCCTCGTCATCGACCACCAGCAGATGGCCCATCGAGGCCGCCGTCGCACCACCACCGACCGCGCCGGACTCGATCACGGCCACGCTGAGCCCCTGGCGCGCAAACTCGCGCGCGCAGGCCGCGCCGACGATGCCGGCGCCGACGATCAGCACATCGGCCCGACGGGTGCTGGCGGTCTTCAGGCGATGCCCCAGGCGAAGGGGTCGCCGCCCTGGAACACCAGGCTGGCATCCAGATTCACATGGGCGCGGCCATGGATGGTGGGCAAGACCTGACCCGGCTCACCGCTCTGGTAGCTGGCGGCAAACACGCTGCCGATCACGCTTTCCTGCTGCCAGAGCGCGCCGGGCGCCAGCTTGCCGTCGGCCGCCAGGCAGGCGATCTTTGCGCTGGTGCCGGTGCCGCAGGGGCTGCGGTCGTAGGCCTTGCCGGGGCACAGCACGAAGTTGCGGCCGTTGTGGGCCGGGTCGGCTGGCGGGCCCAGCAGCTCGATATGGTCGATCTCGGCGCCGCCGGCGCCGCTGACGCCCTGGCGCGGCAACTCCTGGCGCAGCGCCCAGGCGAAGTCGGTCAGCGCCTCGACCGAGGCCAGCTCCAGGCTCAGGCCATGGTCTTCGCACAGAAAGAACCAGTTGCCGCCCCAGGCGACATCGCCGTGCACGGTCTTGCCGGCGATGCGCACGGCCACCCGCTTGGCATGGCGCCAGGCCGGCACATTGGCGATGCTGACGCTGCCGTCTTGATGCAGCCGTGCCGTGATCCGGCCCACCGGGGTCTCGATCCGGTGCTCGCCGGGCTGGATGCGGCCCAGCCAGGCCAGGGTCGCGACCAGGCCGATGCTGCCGTGGCCGCACATGCCCAGATAGCCGACGTTGTTGAAGAAGATCACGCCGGCCGTGCTGTCGCTCAGCTCGGGCTCGCACAGCAGCGCACCGACCATCACGTCCGAGCCACGCGGCTCCATCACGACGGCGCGGCGCCAGGCATCGTGCTCGCTGCGAAAGCGCTGCAGCCGTTCGGCCATGCTGCCGCGGCCGAGATCGGGGCCGCCGCTGACGATCAGCCGGGTCGGTTCGCCACCGGTGTGGGAGTCAACAATGCGAGTCGTGCTCATTCGATCACCGCCTGGGCAAACTGGCGCAGATAGTCCATCAAGGCGTCGCTGGCCTGTGCGGCCTGCTCGCCGTCGCCGCTGGCAATGGCCTGGGCCAGCAGCAGATGGCGGCGCGCGCCCTCCTTGATATCGCCCTGGTGCTGGTAGGCATACCAGAAGCGCCGGCACTGGATCACCATGGGCACGACGGCGGCTACCGCGAAGGGGTTGCGGCAGGCCGCGTGGTTGACCCGGTCCAGCGCCTGATCGGCATCCATATAGGCGGCCAGATCATCGTCCTCGCCGGCCTTGACCATGCTGCGGGCACAGGCCAGCAGGTCCTCGCGCTGGGCCGGTGTGGCGCGCCGGGCCGAGGTCCCGGCGATCAGGCGCTCCAGCACCCGGCGCGCCTCGACCAGGTCCAGATGCTCGGCCAGCCAGATATCGCTGACCCGCAGGCCGCGCCGCGGCAGCTGCACGATCAGGCCGTTGGAGACCAGGCGCATCAGCGCCTCGCGGGTGGGCGTGCGGCCCAGGCCGGTGCGCTCGATCAGCTCGGCCTCGACGATAGGGGCGCCGGGCTTGAGCACCAGGGTGGCGATCATCGATTCGAGCGCGTCATAGGCCTGGTCGGCCACGCGGCGTTTATGGTCTTGCTCGGGAGCGTCGTTGCTGTCGGTCATGGCGCCATCATCGCAGGCCGCTAGGCTCTGGCCAGCAGGGTTTGCATTTAATATATTTGTAGAATATTTTTTGAATTCCGGCTTGTCAACCCCATCTCGGCTGCGGTGGGTGGCCGCCCCGGGTGGCCGCATACAATCCGCAGTTCTTCCGTCCGCCAAGGGCGGCTTTCACCAAAGGGATTCCGACGTGTTTATTTCCAACGCTTTTGCCCAAGCCGCCCCGGCCGCTGCCGCCGGTAGCACCGAGTCCAGCTTGCTGAGCATGCTGCCGCTGGTGCTGATGTTTGTGGTGCTGTACTTCGTGATGATTCGCCCGCAGATGAAGCGTCAGAAGGAGCACAAGGCCATGATCGAGGCCCTGGCCAAGGGCGATGAGATCGTCACCTCGGGCGGCCTGCTGGGCAAGGTGTCCAAGCTCGGCGACAGCTTCGTGACCCTGGAAGTGGCCACCGGGGTCGAGCTGCAGGTCCAGCGCGGCGCGGTCGTGCAGGTGCTGCCCAAGGGCACCGTCAAGTAATCCAGCTGCCAGGGGTGCCGCGCCGTCGGCGCACGCCCCCAAACCATAGCCCGGCGCCATGATGGTGCCGGGTTCGCTTCAGGCGCTGACGCTGACTCGGCCTGAGAGGACGCACCATGAATCGTTATCCGCTGTGGAAGTACGCGATCCTTGTGATCGCGATGCTGATCGGCTTCATCTACACGCTGCCGAATTTCTTCGGCGAGGTGCCGGCCGTCCAGGTCTCCAGCGCCAAGGTCACCGTCAAGCTCGATGCCTCGATGGAGTCGCGGGTTGAGCAGGCGCTGAGCGCCGCCGGGATTAAGGCCGACTTCGTCGAGTTCGAGGGCAATTCGGTCAAGGCCCGCTTCGCCGACACCGATACGCAGCTGAAGGCCAAGGACGTCATCAGCAAGGCGCTGAACCCGGATGCGAATGACCCGACCTATATCGTCGCGCTGAACCTGCTGTCGCGCTCGCCGCGCTGGCTGTCCAATCTGCATGCCTTCCCGATGTATCTGGGCCTGGATCTGCGCGGCGGCGTGCACTTCCTGATGCAGGTCGACATGAAGGCGGCGCTGACCAAGAAGGCCGAGTCGCTGACCGGCGACGTGCGCACCCTGCTGCGCGACAAGAACATCCGCCATGCCGGCATCAGCCGCGATGGCAATACCGTGGTGCTGGCCTTCCGCGATGCGGCGGCCATGACGGCGGCGCGCACCCTGCTGGGCGACCAGATCACCGATGTGCAATGGACCCCTGGCCAGAGCGGCGACCAGCCGACGCTGACCGGCGCGCTGAAGCCGCAGGCCCTGGTGCAGGTGCAGGAAACCGCGCTGAAGCAGAACATCACCACCTTGCACAACCGCGTCAACGAGCTCGGCACCTCCGAGCCGGTGATCCAGCAGCAGGGTCTGGACCGCATCGTCGTGCAGCTGCCCGGCGTGCAGGACACGGCGCGCGCCAAGGACATCATCGGCCGCACCGCGACGCTGGAGTTGCGCATGGTGGATGACAGCGCCGAGGCCCAGGCGGCTGTGGCCGGCAGCGGCCCGGTGCCCTTCGGCACCGAGCGCTATATCGACCGCGGTTTCGGCCCCATCATCGTCAAGCGCCAGGTGGTCATCACCGGCGACAACCTGGTCGACGCCCAGGCCGGCTTCGACGAGAACCAGCAGCCCGCCGTCCATCTGAACCTCGACGCCAAGGGCGCGCGGGTCATGAAGGACGTGACGCGCGAGAACATCGGCAAGCGCATGGCCATCCTGCTGTTCGAGAAGGGCAAGGGCGAGGTCGTGACCGCACCGGTGATCCGTGGCGAGCTCGGCTCGCGCATGCAGATCTCGGGCGCGATGACGACGACCGAAGCCAGCGACACGGCCCTGCTGCTGCGCGCCGGTTCGCTGGCCGCGCCGATGGAGATCATCGAAGAGAAGACCATAGGCCCGACCCTGGGTGCCGAGAACATCGCCAAGGGCCTGGCCTCGGTGCTGTGGGGCTTTGTCGCGGTGGCCGTGTTCATGTGCATCTACTACGCACTGTTCGGCGTGTTCTCCTCGCTGGCCCTGGCTTTCAACCTGCTGCTGCTGATCGCGGTGCTGTCGATGCTGCAGGCCACGCTGAGCCTGCCGGGCATGGCCGCCATCGCACTGGTGCTGGGCATGGCGATCGACTCCAACGTGCTGATCAATGAGCGGGTGCGCGAGGAGCTGCGCGCCGGCGCCGCGCCGCAGGCCGCCATCCATGCCGGCTACGAGCGCGCCTGGGCGACGATCTTCGACTCCAATGTGACGACCCTGATCGCCGGTGTCGCCCTGCTGGCCTTCGGCTCCGGCCCGGTCAAGGGCTTCGCGGTGGTGCACTGCCTGGGCATCCTGACCTCGATGTTCTCGTCGGTGGTGTTCTCGCGCGGCCTGGTCAATCTCTGGTATGGCCGCCAGAAGAAGCTCAAGTCCGTCTCTATCGGTCAGATCTGGAAGCCCGAGGCCGACGCGCCCAAGGCCTGAGGAAACTAGTCATGGAACTGTTCCGCATCAAACGGGATATCCCGTTCATGAAGCACGCGTTGTTGCTCAACGCGATCTCCTTCGTCACCTTCGCCCTCGCGGTGTTCTTCCTGGTCACCCGGGGCCTGCACTTCTCGATCGAGTTCACCGGCGGTTCGGTGGTCGAGGTCGAGTATGCGCAGGCGGCCAATCTGGAGAAGACCCGCCACACCGTCGAGGCCATGGGCTTCGGCGAGGTGCAGGTGCAGAACTTCGGCACCTCGCGCGATGTGATGATCCGCCTGCCGCTGCGCGGCGACGTCAAGCAGACCGAGCAGGTCGGCCTGGTGTTCGATGCCTTGTGCAAGGCCGAGAGTGGCACCGTCTCGCAGCGTGACATCGTCACCGACAAGGGCGAGTCGATCAGCAAGCAGGTTTGCATGACGGCGAGCCAGGCCGAGCCGATCAAGCTCTCGCGCTCCGAGGTGGTGGGCCCGGCGGTGGGCGCCGAGCTGGCGCAGGACGCCGCGCTGGCGCTGACCTTCACCGTGGTCGGCATCATGATCTATCTGGCGCTGCGCTTCGAATGGAAGTTCGCGGTGGCCGGCATCATCGCCAATCTGCACGACGTCATCATCATCCTGGGCTTCTTCGCCTTCTTCCAGTGGGAGTTCTCGCTGACGGTGCTGGCGGCCCTGCTGGCGGTGCTGGGCTACTCGGTCAACGAGTCGGTGGTGATCTTCGACCGGGTGCGCGAGATCTTCCGCAAGTTCCGCAAGATGAACACGCACGAGGTCATCGACCATGCGATCACCAGCACCACCAGCCGCACCATCATCACCCACGGTTCCACGCAGATGATGGTGCTGTCGATGCTGATCTTCGGCGGCCCCTCGCTGCACTATTTCGCGATCGCACTGACCATTGGCATCTGCTTCGGCATCTACTCCTCGGTCTTCGTGGCTGCGGCGATCGCGATGTGGCTGGGCATCAAGCGCGAAGACCTGGTCAAGGCCCCGGTCAACAAGGAAGATCCGGACGATCCGAACTCCGGAGCGGTGGTGTAGAGTCATTTGCACCAGCTGCCTGAATCCCTGACGCCTTCATGACCGACGCCGCCCGCAACAAAGCCTTGGCTTCGCATGCGCGGCATGTCTATCTGGAGGCCCTGGTGCGCGGCCTGGCGCCGGTGGCCGGCGTGCTCAACGAGGCCGCCCAGCAGTTGCTGCTGCTGCCGGCCGAGTACGCGGTGATGGTGGCGCGCCGTGACGGTGTGGCCGCCTGGATGCGCCATGGCCCGGCCTGGCAAAGCGCCTTCGTCGCCGGTCTGCGCCACGCGGTCTCGCATGGCGTGGCCGAGGCCCGGCAGGCGATGGGGCGATCCAGCCAGTCCGGCCCGCTCTCGCTGGTGGACGATGACACGATAGAGCGCGAGATCATCGGCTCGCGCCTGTCGCTGGCGATGATGGACAAGGCCTCGTGGGAGTTCACCGATCTGCGCACCCGCATGCATCAGCTGGAGCAGCTTGATGAGCTGCCGGCCCACGATCTGCTGCGCGCCCCGGTGGTGGCCGGCCTGGCGCTCGATGCCTGGTATCGCAGCGGGCTCAGCCCCTCGGAATGGCAGATGCTCAAGAGCACGCTGCATGCCGAGTTCTCGCTGCTGCTGGGCGAGGCCTATCACGAGACCAATCGCTGGCTGATCCAGCAGGGCGTGCTGCCCGAGGTCGATCTGCGGCCTTTCATCCGCCGTGCTGGTAATAGTGCTGCCGCGGCCCACCGGCCCTCGACACGTCAGGAGCTCAGCGGCGGCCATGAGGAGACGCGCTATATGGCGCGCCAGGTCGCGCCGGTCGAGGTTGCCGCGCGCAGCCAGGCCAGCCGTGCGGCCGAGGAGGTGATGCAGCTCTTGCAACGCGTGGTGGGCCGCCAGGTGCCGGGTTTTGCCGCCACGGTATCGCCGTCGGCCGGCTATCGGACCGTGTCGCCCGCGGGCGCCGCGCCGTCGCGCCAGCCGGCGCCAGGCGCGACGGGACGGCCCAGCCAGATGGGCAGCGCATCGCCGCGCCTGGCAGCCGCGATCAATCATGCGCAGGAGGCCTTGCAGCGCCGCCCTGCCGTCGGGGCCGGCCCCGAGGTCGAGGCCCCGGCGCCGCAGCAGCTCGAAGAGATCAAGGCCCGCAACCAGGCTTTCAAGCAGGTGCTCAAGCAGGCCGCGGACACGCCGGCCGAGCGCGCGACCATCGAGATCGTGGCCCTGCTGTTCCAGAGCATTCTGCAGGAGGAGCGCATCCCGGCCGCTGTGCGGGTCTGGTTTGCGCGGCTGCAGATGCCGGTGCTGCGGGTGGCGGTCAGCGAGCCCGATTTCTTTGCCGAGGCCGAGCATCCGGCGCGCGCGCTGATCGACCGCATGGGCTCCTGCGTGATGGGCTTCAACACCTCGGCCGGCAGCGGTGTCGGCGAGGCGCTGGAGCGCGAGATCAAGCGCATCGTCCAGGTCGTCGAGGCCTATCCGGATACCGGGCGGCGCGTGTTCCAGACCGTGCTGACCGAGTTCGAGAAGTTTCTCGACCACTATTTCGAGAACGAGAACCAGGCCTCGCGCAAGGGTGTGTCGCTGGCCCAGCAGGTCGAGCAGCGCGAGACGCTGGCGATCCAGTTCACGATCGAGCTGCGCAAGATGCTCAACGAGGTGCCGGTGCAGGACGGTGTGCGCGAGTTCCTGTTCCATGTCTGGGCTGATGTGCTGGCTGTCACCGCGGTGCGCAGCGGCGCCCAGTCCGACAACACCAAGGCGATGAAGCGGGCTGCCGCCGATCTGATCTGGTCGGCCAGCGCCAAGGTTTCCCGGGAAGAGCGTGCCGAAGTGATACGCCGGCTGCCGCCGCTGCTGAAGACCTTGCGCGACGGCATGGGCCATGCCGGCCTGCCGAGCGCCAAGCAGGACGAGCAGATCCGCGCGCTGAACAATTCGCTGGCGGCGGCCTTCACCGCCAAGACCGCCGCGATCCCGCGCGAGCGCCTGGACGAGCTGATGGACCAGCTGCAGGCGCTCGACGCGCTGCTGCCCGAGGCCGGCGGGCTGGAGATCAACGAATCGCTGGTGCGCGATCTGTCGGGCCACGAGACCGAGGACCTGGAAGTGGTGGCCGAGGGCGGTTCCAGCCCGACGCCGGCGATGCTGGCCTGGGCCAAGGAGCTTCAGGTCGGTGGCTGGTATATGTTGGACTATCGCGGCCGCAACGAGGCGGTGCAGCTGGCCTGGCGCGGCATGCGCCACCAGCTGACCTTGTTCGTGTCACCGAAGGGGCGCGGCGTGCTGTTCCAGCTGAGCCGGCTGGCGGCATTTTTGCAGGCCGGCCTGCTGCTGCCGGCCCAGGATGAGGCGCTGACGGTCAAGGCCACGCGCAATGCGCTGGCCAAGCTGGATGTGGATCCGACGAGATTGCTGAGTTGATTGCGGGTCAGACCGCCCGCGCAAAGCGCGTAGCTCTGACCCCAACTGATGAGCGGGTCAGTGGATCAGCCGGTCTTCCGGCGCGACGAAGAGCTCGTCCAGGATCAGTGCATCGGGCTCCTCGCCCAGGCTCCAGAACACCATCAGCACGATGATCTTCAGGTCTTCGAGATCCATTGGCGCGCCGGGAATGGCCATCGCGCGGTCGATCACCATCTCGCGCATCGGCGGCGGCAGCACGCCGGCCGACTCCAGAAAACTGACGAAACCGACCGAGGGCTCGCCCAGATGGTCCAGCTCGTCAACGGAATAGACGCGCTGGCTGAGGGCACCCTGTTCGCCGTGATAGGACTGGGCCGCCTCGGCCAGACCGTCCAGCCAGGACAGGGCTTCCTGGATTTCGTCGCTCTCGAAGCCTACGGCCGACAATTTGCGCGTCAGCTGGGCGTGATCGGGGCAGGCGTCGGGCCGCCAGTAGGTTTCGTAGAGATAGACGAGCACGTCAAACATGAATCGACTATAACCCAGGCCCCCAAAGCCCTGGCGCGCGAAACCGGGGCCGAAAACCCGCTTTTGCGGCAGATATGGACCGAATATGGGCCGATTCAGGCCTGGCCCTGGCGCTGGAACAGCTGGCCCGGCAGCCGGGCCACGGCACCGCTGAGCTCCAGTTCCAGCAGCAGCGCATTGAGCTGGGCGGCCGACCAGCCGCCGCGCGCCTGCAGTGCGTCCAGGCTGACCGGCTCATAGCCCATCGCGGCCAGCAGCAGGCCCGTCTCGCCCTCCGGCTCGGGCGGGTCGGCCGGCCCGTCTTCCCGGAGGCTGCCTCTGAGCACCGGCGCGGCGCGCGAGGGCTGCAGCTCTTCGAGCACGTCCTCGGCGCGCTCGACCAGCTTGGCGCCCTGGCGCAGCAGTTCGTGGCAGCCCTTGCTTTGCGGTGCGTGGATGGAACCGGGCACGGCAAACACCTCGCGGCCGGCTTCGGCGGCCAGCCGGGCGGTGATCAGCGAACCCGAGCGCGGCGCCGCCTCGACGACCAGGCAGCCGCGCGCCAGTCCGGCAATGATGCGATTGCGGCGCGGGAAATTGGCCGGCAGCGGCGGCGTGCCCAGCGAGTACTCGCTCAGCAGCAGGCCGCGCTCCGCGATCTCGTTGGCCAGGCGCTGGTGGCTGCTCGGGTAGATCTGGTCCAGCCCGGTGCCCAGCACGGCAATGGTGGCGGCGGTGCTTTTCAGCGCGCCGGCATGGGCGGCGCCGTCGATGCCCACGGCCAGGCCCGAGACCACGGTCAGCCCGGCCTGGCCCAGGGCCTGCGCCAGATCGTGGGCATTGTCCCGTCCTTGCGGGGTCGGCCTGCGGCTGCCGACGATGGCCAGGGACTCGGCCGCCAGCAGCTCGCGCCGACCGATCAGATAGAGCAGCAGCGGTGGGTCGGCGGTTTGCAGCAGGGCCGGTGGATAGTCGGCATCGCCAAGCACCAGCACATCGCGGCGCGGATCGCCTTGCAACCAGGCCCAGGTGCGGACGATCAGGCCGAGCAGCTCGGCGCTGGGCTCGCCCAGCGCCTGGGCCGGCCCGGCGGCGACGAACTGCCGCCGGGTGAGGGCGGTGGCGCTGATCACGGCCTGCGGCGAGCCCAGGCCGGCCAGCAGCCGGCGTGCGCTCTCCAGCCCCAGGCCCGGTGTTTCCAGCAGTTGCAGCCAGGCGGCCAGTTCGCTGCGCTCCATCTGCGCGTCCTGACCGGGGTCGCCCGCGCTAGGGCTGGGTGAAGCGGTCGCCGGCCGAGACCGGGTCCTGTACCGAGATGATCAGCGCATAGGAGACCCGCTGATAGACCTGGAACACGAACAGCACGCCATGGCGCTCGTCGGGCAGCTTGATGTCCTCGCGCTTCTCGCCGGTGCGGTCCACCATGCGACGGCCGTCGCGCCACAGCGCCAGCACATGGCCGCGCTCCATGCCATCACGGGCACCGCGGTTCAGCGCAACGATCTGGTTCTGGCCGGCGTTCAGCGCGTCGCCGTAGATCGAAACGATCTGGCCCGAGATCGGATTGGCCGGCGCATGCGGCACATAGCGCGCAAAGCTGCGCTGCGGCACCGGCGAGAGCCGGTCGCCGACGCCAATCTCCTGGCGCGTGGTCTTGATCACCAGGGTGGCCGGGATCACATCCACCTTGCCGTCGGCCAGCTGGCGGTTCTCGGCCGGGCGGCTCAGCTCGGCCGTGCCCAGATAAGGCGCTTCGTAGCCAAGGATCTCGCGCGTGGTCGGGTCGCGCAGCGGCACGGTGTTGCGGAACACCCGGTAGTCGGTGGCCTGGCTGAGATCGCCGCGCGCATAGGCCAGATCGCCCTTGGCCAGCAGCACATGGCCCTCCTGGGTCGCGACGATGCGCGGCGCACGCGCCAGCTCGTCGCTGTCGAACACCACGGCATCGGTCAGAAAGGGTTCGATCAGGTGCTGCGGGATCGCGGTGATCGGGTTGTCGTCATGCCGGCTGGAGCGGATTTGCGGCGAGAGCTTGACGGTGCCGCCATCGCCCGCGCCGGCGCCACGCGCCAGCTGTAGGCTGGCGCGGCCATTGCTTTTGACCAGCAGCAAGACCTGACCCGGGTAGATCAGGTGCGGGTTGCTGATCTGGTCGCGGTTCATGCCCCAGAGCTCGGGCCAGCGCCAGGGGCTGGTCAGAAAGAGCTTGGAGATGTCCCACAAGGTGTCGCCGGGCTTGACGGTGTGGCCGTCCGGCGCGTTGGGCGAGAGCTCCGACAGCGGCACGCCGGCCTGGGCCACGCGCGCGGCAGTCTGGCGCTGATCGGCGGTGATGGGGTAGTTGGTGGCCGAGGCGGAAACGCCGACCAGGCTCAGGACCAGCGCCGTCAGGCAACTGGCAGGGTGGGGGAGTTGGGGCCGCCTCTGGGTCATCAAGAAATCTCCCGCGCCTTCTGCCTCGCAGCGCGGCGCTGTCTCAGCTAAAAAATGTTCGGCGTGCACACCGAATGGACCGCTTCAAGCGGGTATTGCTCAAGATCGGCGAAAATCCGCTTGGCTTGAGACGATTTTGCCCCCAATCAGGGGTGGTCGCAATGAAAGCGTCCGGTGCCCCGATGCTCTTGCACGCTCTTACAAACAGGCGTTGTGCGTTGTCCACAGCCCGGGCTGCCTCCTTAGCACCAAAGAGGCGGCCATAAACCTTGAAGATGTCCATGGCGATACTGAATATCCTGAGATACCCCGATGCCCGTCTGCACACGGTGGCCAAGCCGGTGACGGCGGTCGATGAACGCATCCGCACCCTGGTCGACGACATGCTGGAGACCATGTATGCGGCCGAAGGCGTGGGCCTGGCCGCGACCCAGGTCGATGTGCATGAGCGCGTCATCGTGATGGACACCTCGGAAGGCCGCGACGAGCCGCGCGTGCTGATCAACCCCGAGTTGGTCGCCCACAGCGATGGCTGGGTCGAGGGCGAGGAGGGCTGCCTGTCGGTGCCGGCCATCTATGACAAGGTGCCGCGCCATGCCAAGGTCACCGTGCGGGCGCTGGGCCGCGACGGCCAGCCCCATGAGTTCGAGGCCGAGGGCCTGCTGGCCGTCTGCGTCCAGCACGAGATGGATCATCTGATGGGCAAGGTCTTTGTCGAGTACCTGAGCCCGCTCAAGCGTGAGCGCATCAAGAGCAAGATGGTCAAGAAGACGCGCGAAGAGCAGTCGCGGCGTCGTTGAGGCGGTCCATGCGCGTCGTCTTCGCAGGAACCCCCGAGTTCGCCAAACAAGCGCTGGCCTGCCTGCGGGCGGCCGGCCACGAGATCCCGCTGGTGCTGAGCCAGCCCGACCGGCCGGCCGGTCGCGGCATGAAGCTGCAGGCCTCGCCGGTCAAGCAGTTCGCCGTCGATCATGGCATCGCGGTGGCCCAGCCGCGCAGCCTGCGCCTGGATGGCAAATTTCCCGAGGAGGCGGCCGCCGCGCGCCAGGCCTTGCTGGATGCGCGGCCCGATGTGATGGTGGTGGCCGCCTATGGCCTGATCCTGCCGCAATGGGTGCTGGACCTGCCGCGCCTCGGTTGCCTGAACATCCACGCCTCGCTGCTGCCGCGCTGGCGTGGCGCCGCGCCCATCCATCGCGCGATCGAGGCCGGTGATGCCCGGACCGGCATCACCATCATGCAGATGGATGCCGGCCTGGATACCGGCGACATGCTGCTGGTCGAGGCCCTGGACATCGCGCCGCAGGAAAGTACGGCGACCCTGCATGACCGTCTGGCGGCGCAGGGCGGGCGCCTGATCGTCGAAGCGCTGACGCTGGCGGAGCAGGGGGGGTTGCGGCCGGTGGTGCAGCCGGCCGAGGGGGTCTGCTATGCCCACAAGATCGAGAAGGCCGAAGGGCAGATCGACTGGACCGAGCCGGCCGCGCAGATCGAGCGCCGGCTGCGCGCTTTCGATCCCTTCCCGGGCGGCCAGGCCCAGCTGGACGGAGAAATCCTGAAATGCTGGCGCGCCGAGCTGGCGGAGCGGCCCCAGGGCCAAGGCCAGCCCGGCGAAGTGCTGGCGGCCGACGAGCGCGGCCTGCTGGTGGCTTGCGGCGAGCAGGCCTTGCGGCTGACCGAGTTGCAGCGTGCCGGTGGCAAGCGCCTGCCGGCCCAGGCTTTTTTGCAGGCCCGGCCGGTGGCGGTCGGCAGCCGCTTCATCACGCCGGCGGCTTGAATTTCGGGGTGGACACCCCATCTGCGGTCCACAAAGGAGTTCGACGACATGTTCAATCTGATGAAGACCGCCATCCTGATGGCCGCCATCACCGCCCTCTTCATGGCCATCGGCGCCATGCTGGGTGGACAGAGCGGCATGTGGCTGGCCCTGGCCGTGGCCGTGGCGATGAATTTCTTCAGCTACTGGTTCTCGGACAAGATGGTGCTGAAGATGTACAACGCGCAGCAGGTCGACGAGACCTCGGCGCCGCAGTTCTACGCCATGGTGCGCGAGCTGGCCGCCAAGGCCCAGCTGCCCATGCCCAAGGTCTACATCATCCGCGAGGATGCGCCGAACGCATTTGCAACCGGTCGCAACCCCGAGAACGCTGCCGTGGCCGCGACCACCGGCATCATGCGCGTGCTCAGCGAGCGTGAGCTGCGCGGCGTGATGGCGCACGAGCTGGCCCATGTGAAGCACCGCGACATCCTGATCAGCACGGTCAGCGCGACGATGGCCGGTGCGATCTCGATGCTGGCCAATTTCGCGATGTTCTTCGGCGGGCGCGACAGCGAGGGCCGGCCGGCCAACCCCATCGTCAGCATCCTGGTGATGATTCTGGCGCCCATCGCCGCCAGCCTGATCCAGATGGCCATCAGCCGCGCCCGCGAGTTCGAGGCCGACCGCGGCGGCGCCGAGATCTCCGGCGACCCGCAGGCCCTGGCCTCGGCGCTGGAGAAGATCCAGCGCTATGCCAAGGGCATCCCGATGGAGGCGGCCGAGCGCCACCCCGAGACCGCCCAGATGATGATCATGAACCCGCTGTCCGCTGGCGGTATCAAGGGTTTGTTCAGCACCCACCCGGCCACCGAGGAGCGGGTCGCCCGCCTGCTGGAGATGGCCCGGCGCTGAGCAAGGGCCGCGACTCAAGACCTGGCCCCAGCGGCCGATAATGGGGCGATGAAGGCCATTCTCTCCCTCTCTCCCGTGTTGCTTGCCGTCCTCTTGCTGGCCGGCTGCGAGCAGCTGGGCATCGAAGACCCGGCCAAGGCCGCCGCCAACAAGGAGGCCGAGGGCAAGGCCATAGGCAGCGCCTGCCGCCATGCGATGCGCGCGATCGAGGACTGCTATCTGCTGAACCCCAAGGCGCAGAAGGCGGCGGTGTTTGCCGGCTGGCGCGAGATGGACGAGTACATGCGCGAGAACAAGCTCGAGGGCGTGGCGCCGGTCGTGCCGCGCCCAGGCGCGGCCAAGCCGGCCGACGATGTCGAGACCGAGCCCAAGGGCGCGTCTCGCGAGGCGAGCCGCCCCGCCGCGTCGCGCTGAGGCGCAGCTGGCGGGTTTTGAATTGCAGTTGGTCGCGTCATGCTGGGGCCGCGTGCCGGGCTGAGCCATGATGGCGGCACTGCAATCCACAACGAGGAGAACCCCGTCATGAACACCCAACGTCGCCGCCTTGCTGTGGCTGTCATCGCGCTGTCTGGTCTGGCCGCCCTGAGTCCGGCCCAGGCCTGGGATTGGACCTTCGGCAGCGGCGAGCGCGTCAAGGGCTCGGGCGAGGCGGCCAGCGAAAAGCGCAGCCCCGGCAGCTTCGATGCCATCACGCTGAGCGGCGAGTTCAAGGTGCTGGTGCGGCAGGCCGCGACCGAGTCGGTCGAGATCCGGGCCGACAAGAATCTGCTGCCGCTGATCGAGACCCAGCTGGTCGGCAGCACGCTGGAGGTCCGGACCAAGAAGGGCTATCGCCTGTCCGGCACGATGCCCATCCAGGTCAATGTCGACATTGGCGCCTTGCGCGCGCTGGCGGTCAACGGCTCCGGCGACATCCGGGTCGAGACGATGAAGACGCCGCAGCTCGATGCCAGCATCTCGGGCTCCGGCGATGTGCGCTTTGCCGAGCTGTTCAGCGAGCGGGTCGGTTTCAAGGTCTCGGGCTCGGGCGATATCCTGGCCAAGGGTCGCATCAACAGCCTGGCGGTCTCGGTGGCCGGCAGCGGCGACGTGAAAGCGTCCGAGCTGGTGGCCGACGAGGTCAAGGTCAGCATTGCCGGTTCCGGCGATGTCCAGGTCCAGGCCAACAAGCAGCTCAAGGTCAGCATCGCCGGCTCCGGCGATGTGCGCTATCTCGGATCGCCCGAGATCAGCAGCTCGGTGGCCGGCAGCGGCTCGATCAAGCGCCTGGGCAACTGACGCTATACGCACAGGGCGGCGCCGTGCCGCCCGGCTTGCGCCGACAATCGGTCCATGCGGGCTGTTGTATCCAACTATCTGGCGCTGACGCGCGACCCCGAGTTTCGCCGGGGGGCGCGCGAGATGATGGGCATCACGCTGGGCATCTCGGCCTGGGGTCTGGTGACCGGCGTGGCCATGGTCAAGAGCGGGCTGTCGGTCTGGATGGCCTTGCTGATGAGCCTGGTGGTGTTCGCCGGCAGCTCGCAGCTGGCCTCGCTGCCGCTGATCGCGGCCGGCGCACCGATGTGGGTGCTGTGGGCCACGGCCTTCTGCGTCAATCTGCGCTTCGTGATCTTCAGCACCCAGTGGCGCATGTATTTCGGCCATCTGCCGCGAGCCCGGCGCATGAAGATCGCCTATTTCGCCGCCGACCTGAACTATGTCGCCTTCCTGAAACGCTTTCCCGACGGCAAGCCCGCGCCCGAGCAGGAGCCCTATTTCTGGGGCGGGGTGGCGCTGAACTGGTGCGCCTGGCAGATCCCGTCGATCGCCGGCATCCTCCTGGCCAACCATGTGCCGACCGAATGGGGCCTGGGTTTTGCCGGCGTGCTGGCCCTGCTGGGCCTGTCCTACTCGCTGCTGAAGGACCGCAATACCTGGGTCACGGCCGCAGTGGCCGGCTGCGCGGCGGTGGCGGCCTATGCCTTGCCGCTGCGGCTGAACATCATGGTGGCGATCGCGGTGGCGGTAGCCGTCGGCCTGATGATGGAGAAATGGTTGCCCGAAGGGCCGCGAGAGGGGCCGCGCACATGAACTGGTGGGAGACCACGCTGGCCATCCTGGGCATGGGGGCCATCACCTTGCTGACGCGCTCCTTCTTCCTGATCCCGAAGAACGAGCTGCCCTTGCCGGACTGGCTCAAGCAGGGCCTGCGCTATGCGCCGCTGGCCGCGCTGGCGGCCGTCATCGTGCCGGAGATCGTGATGAGCCAGGGCGAGCTGATCTCGACCTGGAAGGATGCGCGGCTCTATGCCACGGCCGTCGGCACCGCCTATTTCTTCTGGAAGGGAGGCATCCTCGGCACCATCATCAGCGGCACGGTGGTGATGCTGGCGCTTCGGATCGGCCTGGGTTGGTAAGCTTCGGCCTGAATCCAACCACCAAGCTCCCTCCCATGAACGTTTTGCGTTTCTCCGATCTGGTCGCCGCCGGCAAGGTGTCCGGCCAGCGCGTCTTCATCCGTGCCGACCTCAATGTGCCGCAGGATGATGCCGGCCACATCACCGAGGACACCCGCATCCGCGCGTCCATCCCCTGCATCGAGCAGGCGCTGAAAGCCGGCGCTGCGGTGATGGTGACCTCGCATCTGGGCCGCCCGACCGAGGGCGAGTTCAAGCCCGAGGATTCGCTGGCGCCGATCGCCAAGCGCATGGGCGAGCTGATGGGCCGCGAGATCGCTGTCGTCGCCGACTGGGTCGACGGCGTGTCGGTCGCGCCGGGCCAGCTCGTGCTGCTGGAGAACTGCCGCGTCAACAAGGGCGAGAAGAAGAACAACGAAGAGCTGGCCAGGAAGATGGCCCAGCTCTGCGACATCTATGTCAACGACGCCTTCGGCACCGCCCACCGCGCCGAGGGCACGACCTATGGCATCGCGCAGTTCGCGCCCATCGCCTGCGCCGGCCCGCTGCTGGCAGCCGAGATCGACGCGATCAGCAAGGCCCTGGCCCAGCCGAAGCGCCCGCTGGTCGCCATCGTCGCCGGCTCCAAGGTGTCGACCAAGCTGACCATCCTGAAAGCGCTGTCCGACAAGGTCGACGGCCTGATCGTCGGTGGCGGCATCGCCAACACCTTCATGTTGGCGGCCGGTCTGTCGATCGGCAAGTCGCTGGCCGAGCCCGATCTGGTCGGCGAGGCCAAGGCCGTGATCGATGCGATGAGCGCGCGCGGTGCCGCCGTGCCGATTCCGGTCGATGTGGTGACCGCCAAGCGCTTTGCCGCCGATGCCGAGGCCACCGTCAAGGCCGCCACCGAGGTGGCCGACGACGACCTGATCCTGGACATCGGCCCGAAGACCGCCGCCATCCTGGCCGCGCAGCTGAAGGCGGCCGGCACCATCGTCTGGAATGGTCCGGTCGGCGTGTTCGAGTTCGACGCCTTTGCCGGCGGCACCGAGGCCATCGCCCGCGCGATTGCAGAGTCCAGCGCCTTCAGCATCGCCGGTGGCGGCGACACGCTGGCCGCGATCGCCAAATACGGCATCGACAAGGACGTCGGCTATATCTCCACCGGCGGCGGCGCCTTCCTGGAGGTGCTGGAGGGCAAGACCCTGCCGGCCTTCGAGATCCTGAGCCGGCGCGCGCAAGGGTGACTGCTCACCCTTGCGCTGGCTGGCGAAGGACCGGTCGCATGCTTGCGACCGGGCTGGCCAAGCGCGCAGCGGGCTGAGATGAACAAGGGGCTTCGGCCCCTTTCTTGATGGCGGCTTCATTGCCATCTTTGCATGCCAGTTAAAACACTCGGCATCGGCATGCGTGGCGAACAGGAGTAATCTCACCGGCCCTACAAGAGGAGACCTGGATGAGCAAAACCCTGTCGCCGGCCCTGTCGCCTGCGGAAAGCGCCTTGCGCGAAGCTGCGCTCGACTACCACCGCAGCCCGACGCGCGGCAAGATCTCGGTCACCCCCACCAAGGCCCTGTCCAACCAGCGCGATCTGTCGCTGGCCTACTCGCCCGGCGTGGCCTATCCCTGCCTGGACATCGAGCAAGACCCGACCCTGGCGGCCGAGTACACCTCGCGCGGCAATCTGGTCGGCGTGATCACCAATGGCACGGCGGTGCTGGGCCTGGGCGATATCGGCCCGCTGGCGGCCAAGCCGGTGATGGAGGGCAAGGGCTGCCTGTTCAAGAAGTTCGCCGGCATCGATGTGTTCGATATCGAGCTGGCCGAGCGCGACCCGGACAAGCTGGTCGAGATCATCGCGGCGATGGAGCCGACCCTGGGTGGTGTCAATCTGGAAGACATCAAGGCGCCGGAGTGCTTCTATATCGAGAAGCAGCTGCGCGAGCGCATGAACATCCCGGTCTTCCATGACGACCAGCACGGCACGGCCATCATCAGCGCGGCGGCCCTGCTGAACGGGCTGGAGCTGGTGGGCAAGGACATCGCCAAGGTCAAGCTGGTGACCTCCGGCGCCGGCGCCGCAGCGATCGCCTGCCTGGATGTGATGGTGGGGCTGGGCGTAGCGCGCCAGAACATCTTCGTCGTCGACTCCAAGGGCGTGATCCGCGAGGGCCGGGGCGACAAACTCGACGAGAGCAAGCAGCGCTACTGCCAGCAGACCGAGGCCAAGACCCTGGCCGATGTGGTGGCCGGTGCCGATGTCTTCCTCGGCTGCTCGGCCCCCGGGGTGCTGACGGCCGAGATGGTCAAGACCATGGCCGAGCGACCGATCATCCTGGCCCTGGCCAATCCCGAGCCCGAGATCCGGCCCGAGCTGGCCAAGGCGGTGCGGCCCGACTGCATCATCGCCACCGGCCGTTCGGACTATCCGAACCAGGTCAACAACGTCCTGTGCTTCCCCTATATCTTCCGCGGCGCGCTGGATTGCGGCGCGACCAAGATCACCGAGGAAATGAAGCTGGCCTGCGTGCGCGAAATCGCCGATCTGGCCAAGGCCGAGACCAGCGATGAGGTGGCGGCTGCCTATGCCGGTGAGGAACTGGCCTTCGGCCCCGACTACCTGATCCCCAAGCCCTTCGATGCCCGCCTGATCCTGCGCATCGCGCCGGCGGTGGCGCGGGCGGCCGAGGCCTCGGGGGTGGCGACCCGGCCGATCCAGGACCTGGACGCCTACCGCCAGGAACTGTCGCGCTTCGTCTACCAGACCGGCATGTTCATGCGGCCGGTGTTCGCGGCGGCCAAGGCCAATCCGGCGCGGGTCATCTACGCCGAGGGCGAGGACGAGCGAGTGCTGCGCGCGGTGCAGGTGGCGCTGGATGAGGGTCTGGTCAAGCCGACCCTGATCGGCCGGCCCGAGGTGATCGCGATGCGCATCCAGCGCGCAGGCCTGCGCCTGCAACTGGGCGGCGATGTCGCGGTGATCGATCCCGAGAACGACGCGCGCTTCCGCCAGTACTGGGAGGCCTATCACCAGATCATGGGCCGGCGCGGCTTCACGCCCGAGGCGGCCAAGGCGGCGGTGCGGCGCTCCAACACCACCATCGGCGCGCTGGCCATCAAGCTGGGCGATGCCGACGCGATGATCTGCGGCATGGTGGGTCGTTTCGACAGCCATCTGGAGCATGTCTCCGAGTTGATCGGCCTGAAGCCCGGTGCCCGCAGCTTTGCGACGATGAATGCGGTGATGCTGGAGAAGCAGACCCTGTTCATCACCGACACCTTTGTCAACGACAGCCCCGACGCCGAACAGCTGGCCGAGATCGCCGCGATGGCGGCTGAGGAGGTGCAGCGCTTCGGCCTGCCGCCCAAGCTGGCCTTTGTCTCGCACTCGATGTTCGGCTCCAGCAAGCGGCCCTCGGCCGTCAAGATGCGGCGTGCCCACGAGCTGTTCGCGGCCGCCCATCCGGAGATCGAGAGCGACGGCGAGATGCACGGCGATGCGGCGCTCAGCGAAGCGGTGCGCCAGACCTTTCTGCCCGACAGCAAGCTCAAGGGCGCGGCCAATCTGCTGGTGCTGCCGACCCTGGATGCCGCCAACATCCTCTTCAATGTGCTGAAGATCAGCGCCGGCCAGGGCGTCACCGTCGGGCCCATCCTCTTGGGAGCGGCCGCGCCGGTGCACATCCTGACGCCCTCGGCCACGGTGCGGCGCATCGTCAATATGACGGCGCTGGCTGTTGCGGATGTGCTCGCGGCGAAGGGATGAAACCGCGTGAAACCATTGCCGGCGTCCTGATGCGGCCCATAATCGCTCGCCTGTAACTTAATTCCAGCGAGACCGCTTCATCATGACCCGTGCCACCAAGATCGTCGCCACCCTGGGGCCTGCCTCCTCGTCGCCCGAAGTGCTGGAGCGCATGATCCGGGCCGGCGTCGATGTCGTGCGGCTGAACTTCTCGCACGGCAAGGCGCAGGACCATATCGACCGCGCCCGCCTGGTGCGCGAGGCGGCGCGCGCGGCCGGCAAGCAGGTCGCCATCATGGCCGATCTGCAGGGTCCGAAGATCCGCGTCGGCAAGTTCGAGCACGGCAAGATCGAGCTGGTCAACGGCACGCCCTTCATCCTCGATGCCGACCGCGTCGAGCTCGGCAACGAGCAGGCCGTGGGCCTGGACTACAAGGAGCTGCCGCGCGACGTGAAACCGGGCGACACCCTCTTGCTCAACGATGGCCTGCTGGTGCTGACGGTCGAGGCCGTCAAGGGCGCGGCGGTGCACACCATCGTCAAGGTCGGCGGCGAGCTGTCCAATAACAAGGGCATCAACAAGCAGGGCGGCGGCCTGACCGCGCCGGCGCTGACCGGCAAGGATATGGAGGACATCAAGACGGCGATGAGCTTCCAGGCCGAGTATGTGGCGGTCAGCTTCCCGAAGAACGCCACCGATATGGAGATGGCGCGCCAGCTCTGCAATGTGGCCGGCGAGCCCTATCGCCACAAGCCGGGCCTGATCGCCAAGATCGAGCGCTCCGAGGCGATCCCGCATCTGGAAGCCATCCTGAAGGCCAGCGACGGCATCATGGTGGCGCGCGGCGACCTGGCGGTCGAGGTCGGCAATGCGGCCGTGCCGGCGCTGCAAAAGCGCATGATCAAGCTGGCCCGCGAGCTCGACAAGGTGGCGATCACTGCGACCCAGATGATGGAGTCGATGATCGTCAACCCGGTGCCGACCCGCGCCGAGGTGTCCGACGTCGCCAACGCGGTGCTGGATGGCACCGACGCGGTGATGCTGAGCGCCGAGACGGCGGCCGGCAAATACCCGGTCGAGACCATCGAGCAGATGGCCGCGATCGCGCTGGAAGCCGAGCGCGCCGAGTTCGTCAGCCTGGACACCGATTTCGCCGGCCGCCAGTTCGGCCGCATCGACCAGAGCATCGCGATGGGCGCGCTGTTCACCGCCTACCACCTGGGCTGCAAGGCCATCGTTGCGCTGACCGAGTCGGGTTCGACCGCGTTGTGGATGAGCCGCCACCGCATCCAGGTGCCGATCTTCGCGCTGACCACGCAGGAACTCAGCCAGAGCAAGATGTGTCTGTACCGCAATGTGCGGCCGCTGCTGATGCCCAAGTTCGATGACCGCGACGCCGCGCTGGCGGCGGCCGAGAAACTGCTGGTGGAGCGTGGGGCGCTGATGCCCGGCGACACTTACGCGATCACCTGCGGCGAGCCGATGGGCTATCCGGGCGGCACCAATATGCTGAAGGTGTGTCGCGTCGGCTGATCAGCCGTTCTGCGCGCTCTTGACCAGGGCCGCGATGCGCGGCGTCATATGGGTGGGCAGCAGCTCCACCTCCTTGTGCGCCCGCGCGAACACGCGGAACAGCTCGTCGGCAAAGCCATGGCCGACATCGGCCACGCCGTCGAAGCTGATCTCGGCGCGCTTGAACATCGGCAGCCGGGCGGCCACGCGCCGCGCCTGTGCGCGTGAGTCCAGCGGCTGGCCCGGGCCGGCCAGGAGCCGCAAGGCAATCGTCGTCCGGTCGAACTCGATGCCATCGCCCGCCGTGCTCCAGGCTTCCAGCACCTGATCGAGCGTGCGCTTGGTGTCCAGTGCGATCGCCATATAGATCGAGCTGCCCTGGCGCGGCAGCGGGCGGCCGCGCTGCCAGCCGGTCGACTCCCAGGCGCGGCGCTGGAAGGCGGTGTTGTTGGCATGGATGTCGAACACATCGGCCAGCTGCGAGCTGAAGAACAGGCCGCGGCCGGTGTGCTGCTCGGGCTGGCTGGTCAGCCGTCCCTTGCTGAGCTCCAGCATCGCGTGCTGGGCATCGGCGATATCAAACGCCGCGCAGATCTTGTCGAACACGCCGCAGCCGTCGTCCGAGACCAGCAGCTGCACATGGCTGGGGGTCTGGCGCAGCGAGACGGTCACGCTGGAGCCACCGCTGTGGTCGGCCGCGTTATTGACCAGCTCGGTGAAACCATGCTGGATCATGCGTGCCACCTGGGGCGGCAGATCGAAATTGGGGGCGAAGTCGCGCTGCCAGGGCAGGTCCTCCTGCAGGCCGTGCAGCGTGTAGCTGCGCGCCACCTGGCGCAGCAGGCCGGGGGCATAGACCGGGCGGCGGCTCGTGCCGCTGCGCGTCAGCCAATGGGCGTCGACCAGGCGGCGCAGCGCGGCCTGCACGGCGCGGCGGCTGGCGCCGGTGCGCTCCTCCACATGGGCGACCAGATCATGCGAGTGTTCGCGCGCGGCGGCGCTGATCCAGAGGGTCAGGTGGTCGATGGCTAGGCGTGTCATGGCAGGGCTCCCACCCCAGTGTGCCCCGGCCGCCCCGCGCAGCATGCGGCGAAATAGGACCGAAAACACCGTGCCGAGCCTAGCGGCAGGCCTGTCCAGCCGCAAGCGCGCTTGTACCGACCCGTATCCAGGGGGCATGGGCGCCGTGGCGATGGGGCGCCGTTAGAATCGGTCGCAGTTACGGCGCGGTTACCTTGGGCCGCGCCCGCAAGAATTCTTCAACTTCAGCGAGGATCTTCCTCATGGCTCTCGTCTCCATGCGTCAGTTGCTGGACCATGCCGCCGAACACGGCTACGGCATCCCGGCCTTCAACGTCAACAACCTCGAGCAGGTCCAGGCCGTGATGGCAGCCGCCGACGAGGTCGGTGCGCCCGTGATCCTGCAGGCCTCGGCCGGCGCCCGCAAATACGCCGGCGAGGCCTTCATCAAGCACCTGATCCAGGCGGCCGTCGAAGCCTACCCGCACATCCCGCTGGTGATGCACCAGGACCACGGCACCAGCCCCAAGGTCTGCGAGGGCGCGATCAATCTGGGCTTCGGCTCGGTGATGATGGACGGCTCGCTGATGGAGGACGGCAAGACCCCGGCCTCCTTCGAGTACAACATGGAGGTGACCCGCAAGGTCGTCGAGATGTCGCACAAGGTCGGCGTCACCGTCGAGGGTGAGCTGGGCTGCCTGGGCAATCTGGAAACCGGCGAGGCCGGTGAGGAAGACGGCATCGGCGCCGAGGGCAAGCTGGACCACAGCCAGATGCTGACCGACCCCGAGGAAGCCGCCGTCTTCGTCAAGGCCACTCAGCTGGACGCGCTGGCCATCGCCATCGGCACCAGCCACGGCGCCTACAAGTTCTCGCGCAAGCCCACCGGCGACATCCTGGCGATCGGCCGCGTCAAGGAAATCCACAAGCGCATCCCCAACACCCATCTGGTGATGCACGGCTCGTCCAGCGTGCCGCAGGAGCTGCTGGCCATCATCAACCAGTACGGCGGCAAGATGAAGGAGACCTTCGGCGTGCCGGTCGAAGAGATCCAGGAAGCCATCAAGCACGGCGTGCGCAAGATCAATATCGACACCGACATCCGCCTGGCGATGACCGGCGCGGTGCGCAAGTTCCTGGCCGAGAACCCCGAGAAGTTCGATGCCCGCGAATGGCTGAAGCCGGCCCGCGAGGCCGCCAAGCTGGTCTGCAAGGCGCGCTATCTGGAGTTCGGCTGCGAGGGTCAGGCCGGCAAGATCAAGCCGCGCAGCCTGGTCGACATCGCCGCCGCCTACGCGCGCGGCGAGCTGAACCAGGTCGTCCAGTAAGCCCGGGTCGGCGCCCCACCCGTGCGAAGCCCGCCTCGGCGGGCTTTTTAACGTCCTAAAATCCGGCCCTTGCTCAGGAAACCCCCACCATGACCGCTGCCCTGCTCGAATCTTCGCTGACCTCGCTCCCCCTGATCGCCCGCGGCAAGGTGCGCGAAAACTATGCGGTGGGCGCGGACCGCATCCTGATGATCGCCAGCGACCGCCTGTCGGCCTTCGACGTCATCATGGGCGAGCCCATCCCCGGCAAGGGCGCGCTGCTGACGCAGATGGCGCTGTTCTGGTTCGACAAGCTGGACGGCATCGTACCCAACCACCTGACCGGCGAGGATCCGCTGTCGGCGGTCAGCAGCGCGGCCGAGAAAGCCCAGGTCCAGGACCGTGCCATGCTGGTCAAGCGCCTGAAGCCGCTGCCGGTCGAGGCGGTGGTGCGTGGCTATCTGGCCGGCAGCGGCTGGGCCGAGTATCAGAAGAATGGCCAGGTCTGTGGCGTCGCGCTGCCGGCCGGGCTGCAGAACGCCTCCAAGCTGCCCACCCCCATCTTCACGCCGGCCACCAAGGCCGAGATGGGCGATCACGACGAGAACATCAGCTTCGAGCGCATGGTCGAGATCATCGGGGCCGACCTGGCCACCCGCGTGCGCGACATCTCCATCCAGCTCTACCAGCGCGCTGCCGACTATGCCCTCACCAAGGGCATCATCATTGCGGATACGAAATTCGAGTTCGGCCTCGATGCCGATGGCACGCTGACCCTGATGGACGAGGTCTTGACGCCCGATTCCTCGCGCTACTGGCCGATCGAGAGCTATGCGGTGGGCATCAACCCGCCCAGCTATGACAAGCAGTTCGTGCGCGACTGGCTGGAGCAGGCCCAGGTCGACGGCAAGCCCTGGGGCAAGACCGCGCCGGCGCCGGCCCTGCCGGCCGAGGTGATCGCCAAGACCGCTGCCAAGTACCGCGAGGCGCTGGAACGCCTGACGCGCTGAGCTCCGGCCATGATCCCCGCCAAATCCCGCCTGCTGAGGCAGCTGGACACCCAGATCGCGGCAGCCCCCAGCCAGCTGCAGTCCGCCGGCCTGCGCGCCCAGCGCGCCGTGCTGCTGGCCCGCCATGGCCAGCTGGCCGAAGCCCGCGAGGAGCTGACGGCCCTGCATCAGCTCTCGTTCCAGCATCCGAATTCGCAGCTGGGTGCCTGGCTGCACTTCGCCGAAGGGCTGATGAGCTACTTCACCGACTTCGGCAGCGCGGCGCGGGAGAAGATCCAGCGCGCCCAGGCGATCGCCAAGCTGGCCGAGCTCAAGGAGGTCGAGGCGCTGGCAGCGGCCTGGCTGTGCCATCTGGCCTATGTGCGGCATGACATCGAGGCCCTGGTCGGCCATGCCCAGGCCTGCCTGCAGCTGGCCGCACCCGATCACCATGCGGCGCGCGTGCGGGTCGCCATCGCGCTGGGCCTGGCCCATCACTTTGCCAACCAGCCCGAGGCCGCCCAGGCCTGGTACGGCCAGGCGCGCCAGCACGCCTCGGCCGAGGGTGACGACGCCAGCCAGTCGGCCCTGATGTACAACATGGCCGAGATGCGCACCGCCCATGTGCGGCGCGAGAGTCTGGCCCACCCGAGCCGGCCGGTGCCCGAGCTGCTGCTGGGGGCTGATTCGATCAAACACTACGACGCGGCCGTCGGCGGCTCGGCGATGGCCGAGCTGACGCCGGTGCTGCGCGCCCAGGTGCTGACGGTGCAGGGCGAGTTCGCCCAGGCCCAGGCGCTGTACGAGCAGCATCTGCCGCAGGCCATGTCCAAGGGGCTGACGCGGCTGGGCAGCAGCCTGCTGGCCGATCTGGCCTGGTGCCGCTGCAATCTGGGCCAGCGCGAGCATGCCTTGCAGCAGGCGCGCGAGGCCGAGATCGAGCTGGACCCGGCCTGCGATGTCGACGACCGGGCCGCCACCCACAGCCGGCTGGCCCAGGTCTACGGCCTGCTCGGTGACGCTGCGGCCGCCGAGCGCCATGCCGCCCATGCGGTGGTCGAATGGGCCGAGTTTGCGGCCCAGCAGCAGGTCTGGGCCCGGGCGTTGGATGGCGCCGGGCTGTCCCGACCCGCTTAGAACAAGGCCATGCTGAGCTTGCGGCGGTACTGATCCAGCAGCGGATCGCTGGGCGGCACCAGCGCCTTGCCGGACAGCTCCAGCGTGCCCTTGGCCTCGGCGCCGGGCTGGGCCTTGGGCGCCGGCTTGGTCAGCAGCTCCAGGATGGCCACATAGCTCTTGCGCGCGGCCTCGCCGTTCCAGGCCTTGTCGCGCATGATGATTTCCAGCAGCTCGTCCATCGCCTCGGTGAAGCGCTGGCCGGCCAGATGGCTCCGGGCCAGCGCATAGCGGGCCTCGAAATCGCGCTTGTTGGCGGCAATCGCCGATTGCAGGGCCGCGACATCGGCGCCGGCCGTCTGCTCGATGGCCGCCAGCCATTGGCCCAGTGCGGCAAAGCGGGCATGCGGGGTGATGGTGTCGGCGGCCTGGGCGGCCACCGGCGCGAACGCGGCCTTGGCGTCCTGCAGCAGGCCCAGCTCCAGCAAGGCCTTGATGTAGTCGTAGCGTGCGGTCTCGTTGGCCGGATCGGTCTCGACCGCCTGCTGCAGCTTGCTCAGCGCCGACTCCAGATCACCCTCGGCCAGCAGCTCCTCCGCCTCGGCCAGGTCGGCCTCGGCCTCCAGCATCTCGCCGCTGGGCACATGCTTGTCGAGGAACTCGCGGATCTGCGCCTCGGGGATGGCACCGACAAAGCCGTCGACCGGCTGGCCGCCGACGAACATCACGCAAAACGGGATCGAGCGCACGCCGAAAGCCTGGCTCAGCTGGCTGGAGATCTCGGGCTGCTCGTCGCTATTGAGCTTGGTCAGCTTGAAGCGCCCGGCATAGGCGACTTCGAGCTTCTCCAGCACCGGGCCCAGGCTTTTGCAGGGGCCGCACCAGGGGGCCCAGATGTCCAGCAGCACGGGCTGCTGCATCGAGGCTTGCAGCAGTTCGGTTTCGAAATTCTGTATGGTGATGTCGGTCATGGTTTCTAGCGGCGCGGCTTGTTCGGGAGCAGGTGGCGGCAGCCGCCTACAATTCAAGGTTTTCCAGCCTATGGAGCGAGCCGTGCCGAACATGCCAGTCAGCGCCTCCCCCCTGGTCGGCGTGGTGATGGGCTCCAGCAGCGACTGGGAGACCATGAAACACGCTGCCGACATTCTCGCCGAGTTCGGCATCCCTTTCGAGGCGCAGGTGGTGTCCGCCCATCGCATGCCCGACGATATGTTTGCCTATGCCGAGGCCGCGCAAGCCCGCGGCCTGCGCGCCATCATTGCCGGCGCCGGCGGTGCTGCCCATCTGCCGGGCATGCTGGCGGCCAAGACCATCGTGCCGGTGCTGGGCGTGCCGGTGGCCAGCCGCCATCTGCAGGGCGTCGATTCGCTGCATTCCATCGTGCAGATGCCCAAGGGCATTCCGGTCGCGACCTTTGCGATCGGCACCGCTGGCGCTGGCAATGCCGCGCTGTTTGCGGTGGCGATGCTGGCGGCCGAGCAGCCGGGCCTGCGCGAGCAGCTGCAGGCCTACCGCCTGCGCCAGACCGAGCATGCGCGCGGCATGACGAAGGACCTGGTCTGATGGCCGAGATCTTGCAACCCGGCGCGACGCTCGGGGTGATGGGCGGCGGCCAGCTGGGCCGCATGTTTGTCCATGCGGCGCAGAGCCTGGGCTACCGCACCGTGGTGCTGGACCCCGATGCCAGCAGCCCGGCCGGGGCCGTGGCCCATGAGCACATCCGCGCCGACTATCTGGACGAGGCCGGCCTGGCCCGGCTGGCCGAGGTCTGCGAGGCGATCAGCACCGAGTTCGAGAACGTGCCCGCGGCCGCGCTGCAGTGGCTGGCGCAGACGCGCTTTGTCGCGCCGGCCGGCGCTTGTGTGGCGATCTGCCAGGACCGCGCCGACGAGAAAGCCCATTTCCAGGCCAGCGGCGTGGCTTGCGCGCCCTATGCCGTGCTGCGCAGCGAGGCCGATCTGGCGGCGGTGGCCGACAGCCTGCTGCCCGGCATCGTCAAGACCGCCCGCATGGGCTATGACGGCAAGGGCCAGATCCGTGTCAAGACCCGCGCCGAACTGCTCGCCGCCTGGGATGAGTTGAAGCGCGTGCCCTGCGTGCTGGAACAGATGCTGCCGCTGGCGTTGGAGCTGTCGGTCATCGTCGCCCGCAATGCCCAGGGCCAGATCGTGCACTTCCCGGTGCAGCAGAACCTGCACCGCGACGGCATCCTGGCCGTCACCGAGGTGCCGGCGCCGAGCGCCAGCGCCGCGCTGCAGCTCCAGGCCGCCACGTCGGCGGCGCGCATCGCCGAGGCGATGGCCTATGTGGGCGTGCTGTGCATCGAGTTCTTTGTGCTGCAGGACGGACGCCTGGTCGTCAACGAGATGGCGCCGCGCCCGCACAACTCGGGCCACTACACGATGAATGCCTGCGATGTCTCGCAGTTCGAGCTGCAGGTCCGCGCGCTGGCCGGCCTGCCGCTGAACACGCCGCGCCTGCATTCGCCGACCGTGATGCTGAATCTGCTGGGCGATCTGTGGTTCCTGCCTGATGGCAAGGAGCGCGCGCCCGACTGGGCCGCCGTGCTGGCCATCCCCGGCACGCATCTGCATCTGTATGGCAAGGCCAGCGCCAGGCCCGGCCGCAAGATGGGCCATCTGAACATCACCGCGGCCACGCCCGAGCTGGCCCGCAGCCATGCCCAGCAGGCTGCCGCGATCCTGGGCCTGCCCACCGATTGGTGACCGCCGTGTTACTCAACGGATCCGACCCCGCCGACATCGCCCGTGCCGCCCGCCATCTGGCCGAGGGCGAGTTGCTGGCCTTGCCGACCGAAACAGTCTATGGCCTGGGTGCGCGTGCCGATGACGACGCCGCGGTGGCCAAGATCTTTGCCGCCAAGGGCCGGCCCAGCGATCACCCGCTGATCGTCCATGTGCTGGACGCGGCCGATGCGGCGGATTTCGCGGCCCAGCTGCCACCGGTGGCGCAGCGCCTGATGGCGGCCTTCTGGCCCGGCCCGCTGACCTTGATACTGCCGCGCGCCCCCGGTGTCGGCGCGGCGGCGGCCGGCGGCCAGACCAGCATCGGCCTGCGCTGCCCGGCGCATCCCGTGGCACGGGCGCTGCTGGCCGAGGCCAAGGCGCTCGGCGTGCACGGCGTGGCCGCGCCCAGCGCGAACCGCTTCGGCCGCGTCAGCCCGACCCGCGCCGCCCATGTCGAGAGCGAGTTCGAGGGCCTGGTCTGGGTGCTGGACGGCGGTGACTGCGCGGTGGGCATCGAGTCCAGCATCGTCGACTGCAGCCGTGCCCACCCGGTGCTGCTGCGCCCCGGCGTGCTGACGCCGGCCCAGATCGAGGCGGCCGCCGGCGAGCCGCTGCGGGCGCCCGATGCCCAGGCGCCGCGCGCCTCGGGCACCTTGGCGGCCCACTATGCGCCGAGCGCCGTGGTGCGTCTGCTCGATGCGCCGACCCTGGCCGAGCGCCTGGGCCAGCAACAATGGCCGGCGGGGCTGGCGGTATATTCGCGGACGCTGAGCCCGGTGGCCGGCCCGCTATGGCGGGCCATGCCGGGCGATGCGGCGGCGGCGGCTCAGCAGCTGTTCGCCGTGCTGCGGGAGCTGGACGATGCCGGTGCCGGCGAGATCTGGATCGAGCTGCCGCCCCCCGATGTCGAATGGGACGGTGTGCGCGACCGGCTGTCGCGTGCGGCGGCGGCGTTCGAGTCCTGAGTTGAAGAGCAAGTTAGTCATGCCTGGAGTGTTCATGAAGATGTTGAAGCAAGCTGCGCACAGCCGCACGCTATTGGCCACGGCGGCCCTGGTGGCCGCGACCCTGGTGGCCGGCTGCGGTGGCGGTGGCGGGCAGATCGAGCCCTTCGCTCCCAAGCGCATCATGGCCTTCGGCGACGAGGCCAGCGTGATCACGACCGAGGGCAAGAAGTACTCGATCAACGCGGTCGACGCGACCACCAATGCGCAGCAATGCGCCAACAACCCGATCTGGATCCAGTCGCTGGCCGCGACCTTCGGCCTGGTGTTTGCCGAGTGCAATCCGACCAACCAGACCACGCCGGCCGGCAAGATCTACGCCCAGCCCGGCGCCACCGTGGCCGGCGTGAAGGCGCAGCTGGACACCTTCTTCGCCAGCGGCGGCTTCAACAGCAAGGACCTGGTGGCGGTGATGGCCGGCGCCAACGATGTGCTGGAGCTGTATCGCCAATACCCCCAGCAGGGCGCCGACACGCTGAAGGCCCAGGCCCGCGAGCGCGGGCGTGAGCTGGCCAGGCAGGTCAACCGCATTGCCAATGCCGACGGCCGCGTCATCGTCGCGACCTTGCCGGACATGGGCACCACGCCTTTTGCGTTGACCGAACGCGCCAACAAGCCCGACACCGACCGCGCCAAGCTGCTCAGCGAGTTGACGACCGAGTTCAACACCCAGATGCGCATCACGCTGATCGATGACGGTCGACTGATCGGCCTGGTGCTGATCAACGAGGAGGTGGAGCGCATCGTGCGCTTCAACACCAGCTATGGCTTTGCCAATGTGACCGAGGCGGCCTGCCTAGGCACCGCGCCGGCGCCCGATTGCAATACCAAGACCCTGGTCACCAATGCCAGCGGCGACACCTGGTTGTGGGCCACCAGCACCTTGATGAGCCCGGCCGGCCAGTCGCGCCTGGGCTCGATGGCGGTGAGCCGCGCGGTCAACAACCCCTTCTGATCAGGGGGCGCTGCGGTCCAGGTCCTGGACCGTCCACTGCAGCAAGGCGTCGAGTGCACCGCGCGCCGCCGACGCGCGCGGGTGGTTGATCAGGGCCACCAGCACATAGCGCCGGCCCGAGTCGGCCAGCACATAGCCGCCCAGCGCCACCACATCGCGCAGCGAGCCGGTCTTCAGGTGCGCGCGGCCGGCGGCCGCCCCGAAGCGGGTGGCCCCGCCGCGTGTCAGCGTGCCGTCGGCGCCGGCCACCGGCAGCGAGGCCATGAACTCCGGCATCACCGGGCTGGCATGGGCCAGCTGCAGCAGCCGCCCCAGCTGCCGGGCGCTCAGGCGCTGCTCGCGCGACAGGCCCGAGCCGTTCTCCAGCACAAAGGCCGAGTCCCCGAGCTTGGCCGCCAGCCACAGGCGCAGCCGCTCCTGGGCGGCCGCCGCCGTGCCGCCGGCCAGGCTCATCCACAGCATCTCGCTCATCAGATTGGCGCTGTACTTGTTGATGTCGCGCACCACCTCGGCCAGCGGCGGCGAGGCAAAGCTGAAGCTCGGCGGCGTGGCAGGCGCCGCGCCGGCCCTGACCTCGCCGAGCAGGCCGCCGCCCATCTCGCGCCACATCGCGGCGATCAGCCGGGCGTTGTAGCTGGCCGGGTCAGTGTCGGCCAGCGGCCAGGACAGCTCGCCGCAGCTGGCCGGATAGCTGCCGGCAAAGCCCAGCGCCTGCCCGGCCTGCCATTGCAGGCGCAGTGCGCCGCGCCAATCGCCGCAGGCCCCGTCCTTTTGCAGCGGCACGCTGGCGGGCGCGGGCAGCGGCACATCGCTGGCGATCCAGGCCAGGCCGCGCGCCGGGTCGGGCCGGAAGGTCAGCGTCTGGCTCTTGTAGTTCAGCAGCAGGGCCTCGGGCTGCACATTGCCGGGGCGCCAGGGCTCGCCGTCGAAATCGGCCGGCGTCAGCGGGCGAGGTGCGAAGCCGCTGTTGTCCAGCAGGATATGGCCGCGGATCTCGCGCACACCCAGGGCCCGCACCCGCTGCAGCAGCAACCACAGCCGCTCGCGCACCAGCTTGGGGTCGCCGACCCCCTTGATCACCAGATCACCCTCCAGCACCCCGGTCTCCGGCCGCAGCCGGCCCTGCAGCCAGACCGGGGTCTGCCAGGTCCAGGCCGGCCCGAGCATCTCCAGCGCCGCCAGGGTGGTGCCCAGCTTCATCAGCGAGGCCGGGTTCATCGCCTGCTCGGCCTGCCAGGCCAGGCGCGGTGAGCCGGCACCGAGCTCCTGGATCCAGACGGCCAGGGCCTCGGGCGGCAGCTGGGCCTGGCGCAGGATCTGGCCGACGCCGGCCGGCAGCGGCGCCGGCTGGGCCGGGGCCGACGCGGGGCTGGCCAGCCCCGCAACAAGGCTCAGAACAAGGGGCAGGGCTCGCATGGCGGCGATGATCGCACGGCTACACTTGCCGCATGACTGTGTTGCTGGCCCTGGATAGTTCGACCGAAAGCATGGCGCTGGCCCTGTCCGGCCCGCAAGGACGCTGGTTTTTCGAGGGTGCCGGCGGTGCCCAGGCCTCGGCGCGGCTGGTGCCCGAGCTGATGGCCTTGCTGGCCGGTGCCGGCCTGCGCCTGGCCGATGTCGATGCGATCGCTTTTGGCAGCGGCCCGGGCGCCTTCACCGGCCTGCGCACCGCCTGTGCGGTGGCCCAGGGCCTGGCTTTCGGCGCGGCCAAGCCGGTGCTGTCGCTGGACAGCCTAATGCTGGTCGCCGAGGACGCCCGCCAGCAGGCCGGCGGCACGCTGGCCCAGGTCTGGGTCGCGATGGACGCCCGCATGGGCGAGATCTATGCCGGCGCCTATGCGCATGACGGCCGGCATTGGCGCGTGCAGAGCGCGCCGGCGCTCTACAGCCCGGCCGCACTGCTGGCCCAGTGGCGCGAGCCGCCGGCGGCCCTGTGCGGCAGTGCGATCACGGTCTTTCCCGAGTTGCAAGGCCTGGCCGCGCAGGCCTGGCCGCAGAGCCGTTCGCGCGCGCAGGCGCTGCCGGTGCTGGCCGAGCAGGCCTGGGCCCAGGGCCTGCTGCTGGACCCGGCCGAGGCGATGCCGGTCTATGTGCGCGACAAGGTGGCGCAAACCACCGAGGAGCGCCTGGCCGCTCGCGCCGCATCATGATGCGGGGCGACGTCTTGAGCCCGGTGGGCAGCCGCCTGCAGGCGATGCAGGCCGGCGATGTCGAGGCGGTGCTGGCGATCGAGCAGCGCGCCTATCAGTTTCCCTGGTCGCGCGGCAATTTCATCGACTCGCTGTCGGCCGGCTACCTGGCCCAGGTGCTGCGCGGCGCCGACGGCAGCCTGCTCGGCTATTTCCTCGCGATGCAGGGGGTCGACGAGCTGCATCTGCTCAATATCACCGTGCTGCCCGAGTACCAGGGTCAGGGCCTGGCCCGGCTGATGCTGGATGCCTTGCAGGCGCTGGCGCGCGAGCACGGCGGCGCGCAGATCTGGCTGGAGGTGCGGCAGGGCAATGAGCGGGCGCGGCGTGTCTATGCGCGCTACGGTTTTGCCGAGGTGGGCCTGCGCCGCGCCTATTACCCGGCCGCCGAAGGCCGGCGCGAGGACGCGGTGCTGATGAGCTTGCGCTTGGCGGAGGGCGCGGCATGAGCTGGAGCGAACGCCAGCAGGCGATGCTGGAGGCGATGGGGCTGCGGGTCTGGACGGCGCCGCCCCTGGCCGAGCCCGAGCCGGCGGTGCCTGAGCCGCCGGTGCCGGCCAAGGTCGAGGCGCCGGCGCCGGTCCGGGTCGCCAGCGTCCTGCCGCAGATCGTGGCACCTGCGCAGCCCGCAACGGCAGCGCTGCCGCAGGCGCCGGCCGCGGCGGGCGCGGTGGCGGCGATGGATTGGACGCAGCTGCGCGAGGCCGTGGCCGGCTGCCGTGCCTGCGGGCTTTGCGAGGGGCGCAAGCACACGGTCTTCGGCGTCGGCCACGAGCGCGCGCACTGGATGGTGGTCGGCGAGGCGCCGGGCGAGCAGGAGGACCTGCAGGGCGAACCGTTCGTCGGCCAGGCCGGCAAGCTGCTGGACAGCATGCTGCGCGCCATCGGCCTGACGCGCGCCGACGGGCCGCCCGAGCAACAGGTCTTCATCGCCAACACCTTGAAATGCCGGCCGCCGCGCAACCGCAATCCCGAGCCCGAGGAGCTGGCGCAGTGCGAGCCCTATCTGAACCGCCAGATCGCGCTGGTGCAGCCGCGCATCATCCTGGCGATGGGGCGCTTCGCCGTGCAGTCGCTGCTGCGCAGCAGCGAGCCGATCGGCCGGCTGCGCGGGCGGGTGCACGAGTACCAGGGCGTGCCGCTGATCGTCACCTACCACCCGGCCTATCTGCTGCGCAATCTGGTCGACAAGGCCAGGGCCTGGGAAGATTTGTGTCTGGCCATGGACGTTCTTCAGCGCAAGACCTGACCCCTGGGTTATAAAACAAGGGCCACGAGGAGACGCATGAAGCCCGCCGCCGCTGCCATCGACGAGTCCACCCGGGCCAGCTGGGAGCGGCTGCCATGCCCCGTGGCCGTGGTCGATGCGCAGGGCCGCTTGGTCGGCGCGAACGGGCTGTTCGCCGGCCTGAGGACGGCACCGGGCTGGGATTGGCTGGATGTCGAGTCGTGCGACGAGCTGCAGCTGGCCTGGCAGCGCCCGACCGATTTCGAGCTGGAGCTGGCGCGCGCGCCGGGCCCCGGCTGGCTGGTCTGCCGCTCGCGCTGGGATGCCGCGCTGCAAGCCCATATCAGCGTCTGGCAGGACCTGCTCAGCAGCAAGGCGGCCGAGCAGGCGGCGCAGCTGCGGCTGCTGGCCGACCATGTGCCGGCGCTGATCGCGCTGTATGACGCGGTGACCCACCGCTGCCTGTTTGCCAATCGCGAGTACGCCCATGCCTTCGGCTTCACCGAGCGCTCGGTGCTGGGTCTGACCTTTGCCGAGGTGATAGGCCCGGAGGCGGCCGAGCGCATCCAGCCCTATGTGGAGCGGGTGCTGCGCGACAAGCAGCCGGCCCAGTACGAGCGTCAGCTGCTCGGCCCGGATGGCCGGCCGCGCTGGATCGAGGTGCACCTGATTCCGCATCTGGACGCGCAGGGCAATTCGCTGGCCAGCTTTGTGCAGATCCTCGACATCACCAAGTACCGCTTGGCCGAGGCGGCGGTGCGCGAGTCCGAGGCGCGGCTGGACAAATTCATGCAGGCCTCGGTGGAAGGCATCCTGTTCCACCGCGACGGCATCATCACCGACGCCAATCCGCCGCTGTGCGCCTTGGTGGGCTACAGCCTGGAGGACATGGTCGGCCGCCCCGCACTGGATTTCGTCGCGCCGCAGGAGCTGCACAAGGTCCGCCAGGTCATGAACCAGGGCCAGGAGCTGCGCTATGAAAGCGTGGTGCTGCATCGCGACGGCACGCCGATCCCGGTCGAGTTCATCGTGCGGACCTTGCTGCGCCAGGGCGAGCGCCTGCGCATGACCATCGTGCGCGATATCCGCGAGCAGCTGGCGGCGCAGTCGCGCATCCACCACCTGGCCCATCACGACAATTTGACCGGCCTGCTGAACCGCGTCGCCTTCATGGAGCGCCTGGTGCCGGCCATGCAGCGCGCCGAGCGTGGCGGCCAGCGCCTGGCCTTGCTGTTCATCGACCTGGACAATTTCAAGCGCGTCAACGATTCGCTGGGCCATCTGGAAGGCGACAAGGTGCTGGTGACGGTGGCCCAGCGCATCTGCGACTGCCTGCGCGCCAGCGATCTGGTGGCGCGCTTCGGTGGCGACGAGTTCGTCGTGCTGCTGGACGATATCCATCAGCGCGACGATGTGCTGGTGGTGCTGATGGCCCTGCTGTCGGTGGTCGAGGTGCCGGTCAATGTCAACGGGCGCGACCTCTTCGTGACGCCCTCGATCGGCATCGCCGTCTATCCCGAGCATGGCGACAGTGCCGAGGAGCTGATCCAGCATGCCGATACCGCGATGTATCTGGCCAAGTCCGGCGGGCGGGCCAGCTATCGCTATTTCGAGCCGGCGATGGCGGCGCGTGCCTATGCCGACCTGGTGTTGGAGACCGAGCTCAGCGAAGGGCTGGCGCGCGGCGAGTTCCGCCTGCACTACCAGCCCCAGGTCGATGCACGCGACGGCCGTCTGGTCGGCGCCGAGGCCTTGCTGCGCTGGCAGCATCCGCAGCGCGGTCTGCTGAGTCCGGACGCCTTCATCGGCGTGGCCGAGCGGCATCGGCTGATGCTGCCGCTGGGCGAATGGGTGATGCGCGAGGCGGCGCGGCAGTCGCGGCTGTGGCACGAGAGCGGGGTGGCGGCGGTGCCGATCGCGGTCAATCTCTCGGCCATGCAGTTCCGGCTCGAGCGCTTTGCCGACACCGTGCGCCAGGTGCTGGCCGAGGCCGGCGTGCCGGGAGCCTGGCTGGAGCTAGAGCTGACCGAGCGCATGCTGATGGACGATATCGGCACGGCCCCGGCCACGCTGACCGCGCTGCGTGCGCTGGGCCTGTCGATCTCGGTCGACGATTTCGGCACCGGCTACACCTCGCTGGCCCATCTGACCCAGCTGCCGCTGGACAAGCTGAAGATCGACCAGGGTTTTGTCGCCAAGCTGCCCGACGACGCTGGCGCGCTGGCCATCACCCGCGCCATCGTGCAGATGGCCCAGGGCCTGGGCCTGCGCGTCGGCGCCGAGGGCGTGCGCAGCCGCGCGCAATGGCAGCTGCTGGCGGACTGGGGCTGCCACGATCTGCAGGGCGAGCTGATCGCCGCCTCGATGTCGGCCGAGCAGTTCGAGGCCTGGCTGCACAGCCGCCACGGCGCCCTTCCTACAATGGCGCCATGACAGCGCATGAAGGCCGGCCCACCCCACTGCAGACCCTGATTCGCGAGGCCGTCGCCGAGGCCGGCGGCTGGCTGGGCTTCGACGACTTCATGGCCCTGGCCCTGTATGCACCGGGCCTGGGCTATTACAGCGGCGCGCGGCAGAAGTTCGGCACGATGCCGGCCGATGGTTCCGACTTCGTCACCGCGCCCGAGCTGTCGCCCTTGTTCGGCCGGGCGCTGGCCGCCCAGCTCGATCAGGCGCTGAGCGCCAGCGCCACCGACACCGTGTTCGAGTTCGGTGCCGGCAGCGGTGCGCTGGCGGCGCAGCTGCTGCAGGCCCTGGGCGATCGCGTGGCGCGCTACTGCATCGTCGACCTGTCCGGCTCGCTGCGCGCGCGCCAGGCCGAGCGCCTGGCAGCCTGGGGCGACAAGGTGCAGTGGCTGGACGCGCTGCCCGAGCGCTTTGCCGGCGTGGTGGTCGGCAACGAGGTGCTGGACGCGATGCCGGTGCAGCTGATGCGCTTCGATGGCCAGCAGTGGCTGGAGCGCGGTGTCGTCTGGACGGGGGCAGGTTTGGCCTGGGGCGAGCGCGAAACCGGGTTGAGCCTGCCGGCCGAGGTGGTCAATGAGCCCTATCCCGGCGGCTATCTGACCGAGCTGCACGCGCAGGCCGAGGGTTTTGTGCGCACGCTGGCCGCCGGCCTGCAGCGCGGCGCGATCTTTCTGATCGACTACGGCTTTCCCGAGCGCGAGTACTACCACCCGCAGCGCGCCGGCGGCACCGTGATGTGCCATCACCAGCACCGCGTCGATGCCGATCCGCTGGCCCTGGTCGGCGAGAAGGACATCACCGCCCATGTCAACTTCACCGGCATCGCGCTGGCTGGGCAGGAGGCCGGCCTGACCGTGCTGGGCTACACCAGCCAGGCCAACTTCCTGATCAACTGCGGCCTGACCGAGCTGCTCTGCGAGACCGACCTGGCCGGCCGCGCGATGGCGCACCGGCTAATCGCCGAGCATGAGATGGGCGAGCTGTTCAAGGTGATCGGCTTCGTCGCGGGCGAGAGCTTCGAGGCCCTCGGCTTCGCGGCGGGCGACCGCTCGCACATGCTCTGAGCGAAGCCCCGCCTCAGGGCGGGGTCAGTGCTTGCAGCGCCTGCAGGCGCGCGGCCTGCACCTCGCGGCCGATCGCCGGGCCGGTCTTGCCGGCCGCCAGCGCGGCGGTGCTGACGGCGCCCAGGTCGAGGGCCAGCAGTGTCTGCAGATCGCGCTGCAGCAGCGGCCGCTGCGGGTAGGGCCTGTCCTCCAGCCCGAGCCGGCCGCGCGCATCGCACTCGCAGGCCAGCAGCAATTGCTCGAAGCGCTCGGGCCGGCGCCAGGCATCGCAGCGCTCCAGCAGGCGCAGCCTGGCCTCCGGGCCGAAGCCTCCGCTCTGGTGCACATGGGTGTGCTCGCGCGCCATCAACTCGGCCAGCTCGCGGCAGTCGGTCGGCACCCGCCAGCGCTCGCTCAAGGCGCGGGCCAGTGGCACGCCGCGGCCCTCGTGGCCGATATGGCGGGGCAGGGCCTCGGCGGGTGTCAGCCCCTTGCCCAGGTCATGGCAGAGGCTGGCATAGCGCACCGGCAGCGGCGCCGCGAGCCGGGCGCAGGTGTCGAGCACCATCAGCAGGTGCACGCCGGTATCGATCTCCGGGTGATGGGCCTCGGGCTGCGGCACGCCGAACAGCCGCTCGATCTCGGGCGCCAGCCGCGCCAGCGCGCCGGCCTCGCGCAGCACCGCCAGCATGCGCGAGGGCCTCTCCTCCATCAGCCCGCGCGACAGCTCCTGCCAGACCCGCTCGGCCACCAGCGCATCGACCTCGCCGGCCGCCACCATGCGGCGCATCAGCGCCATGGTCTCCGGCGCCACGCTGAAGTCGGGCAAGCGTGCCGCAAAGCGCGCCAGCCGCAGGATGCGCACCGGGTCCTCGGCAAAGGCTTCGGAGACATGGCGCAGCACCTTGTCGGCCAAGTCCTGCCGGCCGCCATAGGGGTCGACGAGGGCGCCGGCCGCGTCCTCGGCCATCGCGTTGATCGTCAGATCGCGCCGTGCCAGGTCTTGCTCCAGCGTGACATCGGGCGCGGCATGGAAGGCGAAGCCGTGATAGCCGGGCGCGGTCTTGCGTTCGGTGCGGGCCAGCGCGTATTCCTGATGGGTCTGCGGATGCAGAAAGACCGGGAAGTCGCGACCCACCTGCAGATAGCCCCGATCCAGCATCTGGGCCGGGCTGGCCCCGACCACGACCCAGTCGATGTCCGAGACCGGGCGCCCCAGCAGAGCGTCGCGCACCGCGCCGCCGACTTTGAAGACTTGCATCGATGAGAGATCAGTGAGGCTTGTTTGTGCGATTGCTGGCCAAGCCAGTGTTTGGCGCTGGCCAATCCCCCCGGATGGAGGGGAGGCATGGAGTGTAGGCTTGAAGATAATGCAGGCGGAAATTCAATTATTTCAATATTCAACGAGGGAAAACCCGATGAACCTGCGCGCAATTGCAGCGGCCGCCATGCTGGCCGTATCCGCCTCCGGTGCTCTGGCCGGTGTGGCCGAGTTCGATGTCGATGGCCTGGCCATGTTCGGCAACGACAAGTTCACCACCACTGGTGACTTCACCCAGACGATCACGTTCTCGGGTCTGGCTGCAGGCCAGTACAACATCACCGGCGACATCAGCGGCACTCGCGTGGTGTTCAGCTCGGTGCTGCTGGACGGCAAGAGCTGGGACCTGACCCCGGGCGTCAATGGCAAGCTGCGCGCTGGTTTCATCGAGTACACCGGCACGACTCCGCTGACCCTGACCGTCGTGGGTTCGGTGGATGGCGTGCTGCGTCAAGCCAACTTCCAAGGTTCGCTGGCAGTCACGGCCGTGCCGGAACCCGAGACCTATGCCCTGATGCTGGCCGGTCTGGCCGCCGTGGGCTTTGTGGCTCGCCGCCGCAATATCAAGGCCTGAGTTTTCTCGGCCTTATGAGAAGGGCGCCCGTGGCGCCCTTTTTTACGTCCGGACCTTGCGGTAGGGCTCCTCGAAGTCCAGGAAGTCCTGCTCCGCCAGCGCGTCGGCGATCCAGTCGGCGACGCCGGGCGCCTGGCGCACACGCTGGGCATAGGCGGCGCTGGCGGCCGACAGCGGCAGGCCGTAGCTGTGGATGCGCATCACCACCGGCGCGAAATAGGCGTCGATGGCGCCGAACTCGCCGAACAGAAAGGGGCCGCCGCTGGCTGCCAGCTGCTCCTGCCAGATCGCGTCGATGCGGGCCAGATCGGCGCGCACCTGGGGCTGCTCGGCCAGCAGGCGGGTACCGACCTCGGGCAGGGTCGCCTCGATATTCATCGGGCAGTTCTGGCGCAAGGCGCCAAAGCCGGCGTGCATCTCGGCGCAGAGGCTGCGGGCACGGCTGCGCTGTCTTGCATCGCGCGGCCAGATCGGCAGCTCGGGATGGCGCTCGGCGATGTGCTCGGCGATCGCCAAGGTGTCCCAGACCGCGAAGCCTTCGTCCTCGACCAGCACCGGCACCTTGCCGGTCGGCGTGTAGCGGGCCAGCTCGCGGTAGAAGTCCGAGCCGGGCGCGAAGTCAAAGCGCAGCTTGCGCTCCTCGAAGGGGATGCCGAAGGCCTTCAGCAGCACCCAGGGGCGCATGGACCAGGAGGAGTAGTTCTTGTTGCCGATGATCAGATGCATGGGGGGTTTCCTCGTCAAAACCCCGTCATCCTAAGCGGCGCCATGCGTCTCGTGGGTGAGGCTTGCGCAAGGGATTGATGCGCCGCACGCAGCGGCGCGCCAGGAACTCAGCGCCCGGCGCCGGCACGCCAGCGGTCCAGCCGCGCCAGGCCCAGCCCGCTGCCCAGATAGGCCGGCACGATGGCAGAGGCCGCATGGGCCTGGATGCCCAGCGCGGCCAGGCCCGGCAGCTGGCCGCCGGCCACATTGGGCACCTGCATCGAGGCCAGGTTGTCGCGCGACATCAGCGGCTCGCCGGGCAGCAGCTCCAGCGCGACGGCCTGCAACCAGGCCAGCGGCCCGGGCAGCGGCAGGATGGGCCGGGCCCGGCCGACACAGCGCCCGGCCAGCCGTACCAGCTCGGCCAGGCTGGCCACCTGGGGGCCGGCCAGCTCATAGGTCTGGCCCACCGTGTCGGCGTCGACGACGCAGCGCACGATGGCGGCCGCCACATCCTCGACCCAGACCGGCTGGAAGCGCGCCTTGGCGCCGGCCAGCGGCAGCAGCGGGAACAGCGTCTGCAGCCGCGCGAACAGGTTCAGGAAGCGATCCTCGCGGCCGAAGATCACCGAGGGCCGCAGCAGGGTCAGATCCAGACCCTGCATCTGCGCGGCGGTCTGCAGCGCGGCCTCGCCATGGGCCTTGGAGCGCAGATAGCGCGAGGGTGCCTGGTCCGACACGCCCAGCGCGCTGACATGGATCAGCCGGCGCACGCCGCTGGCCCGGCAGGCGGCGGCCAGGCGCTGCGGCAGCTCCACATGCACATGCTGGAAGGCCGCCTCGCTGCCTTGCAGGATGGCGACCAGATTGATCACCGCATCCTGCTGAGCCAGCAGCGCGCGCAGCTGCGCCTCGTCGAACAGATCGGCCTGCAGCACCGTCAGCCCCGGCAGCGACTGCACCGCCTGGGCCGCGCGCAGGCGCCGGGTCGGCACGGTGATGCGGGCGGCGCCGCCGAACTCGCGCACCAGCTGCTCGCAGACCGCGCGGCCGACAAAGCCGCTGCCGCCGAGGACCAGCACGCGAGGGTTGCCGGCGCTCATGGCAGGTCCTGATTGATGGGCGCAGCGCCGGCCGGGCCGATCAGCCGGCCCAGGCGCGAGCGCAGATCGGGCGGCTCGGTGCCCAGCAAGGCGGCGTAGATCGTCGCGTTGGAGAGCACGCGCTTGACATAGTCGCGGGTCTCGTGGAACGGGATGTTCTCGGCCCAGATCGCGGCATCCAGCGGCGGCCCCTGGCGCCAGCGGCGCGGGCGCGAGGGGCCGGCGTTGTAGGCGGCGGCGGCCATCGCCATCGAGCCGCCGAAATCATCGAGCACCAGCTTCAGATAGCGGGTGCCTATGCGCAGATTGAAATCGCGGTCGGTCAGCAGCTCGGGCCGGTAGTCGATGCCGACCTTCTTGGCGGTCCAGCGCGCGGTGCCGGGCATCACCTGCATCAGACCCGAGGCGCCGACATGGGAACGCGCATCGCTGACAAAGCGCGACTCCTGGCGGATCAGGCCATAGACGTAGGCCGGGTCCAGCCCGATCTCGCGGGTCTGCGCCAGCAGCTCGCTGCGGTAGGGCGTCGGAAAGCGCTGGGCCAGATCGATCTCGCCGCGGCTGCGCTCGCTGGTGTTGATGCAGCGGTCCCAGACCTCGCGGTCGCAGGCGATCTGCGCGGCGGCCAGCAGCTCGCGGTCGCCCATGCCGCGCAGGCTGAAGTTCCACTCGCGCACCCCTTCGCTGCGCAGCCCGGCCGCGATCAGCGCCAGCGCCCGGCTCAGGCCCGGGTGGTCCAGGGCCTGGGTCTTCTCGGCCGCGCTCAGCGCCAGCGGGGCGGGCGGCAGCGCGGTGCGCTGGCCCAGCTCCTCGGCCGCCAGCTTGCCGTAGAAGCTCAGCGGCGAGGCCAGGCCTTGCAGCAGGCGCTGGGCCTCGGCCTGCTTGGCGGCGGCGCTGCTCTGCTTGAGCGCGCGCGCCTTCCAGAACTGCCAGGTCGGGTCCTGCTGCTCGGCGGCGCTCATCAGCTCGATGGCGCGCAGCAGCAGGGCCGGGCGGCCCGCGCCGTCATCGGCGCGCAAGGCCGCGCGGGCGGCCCGCGCCAGGGTTTCGTCGCTCCACTCGGGCGCCTTCCTGCCCTGCAGCTTCAGCGCCTTGTCGTAGTAGTCGGCCGCCTCGGGCTGCAGCTTGAAAGCGGCCGAGCGGCCGATCTGGGCCCAGACCCAGGCCGCCAGCTCATGCGGCAGCTGGCGTTCCCAGCGCTTGTTCATGAACTCGGCCGTGACCTCGGCGTCGTTGGCGGCGCTGCGTATCAGGGCCAGCGTGGTCAGCTCGTCCTGCTGGCGGTTGTTCGCGGCGGCCTTGCGGGTCAGGTAGCGGCCGGCGTTGTCGAGCAAGGTCTTGACCTCGGCCTCGACCGGCTTGCCCAGCAGCCGGGCGGCCGCCTGCATCGCCTGCGGCCGGCCGGCCTCGGCAGCCAGGCGCAGCTTGAGCCAGACATCCTCGGCGTCCAGGCGCTTGGCCTCATACAGCGCGCCGGCCATCAGCTGGCAGCCGTCGTCGGCATCGCGCTGCGCCAGCCATGCCGCCCTGGCCGCCACGCGCACATCGCGGCCGGCCAGGTGCTCGGTCAGCAGCGCGTAGCAGCTGACCTGGCGGTCGTCATTCATCTTGAAGCGCGGATGGTCCTGCGCGAAATTGGCCCAGTCGCGGCGCCGGCCCAGCTCCAGCAGCCAGTCGTTGCGCAGGCGGTCCTCGACATAGCTGCCCGGCCAGCGGGCGTAGAAGGCCTCCAGATCGCTCTGCTGCAAGTCCTTGAGCCGCAGGCCCAGCTCCCAGTAGTCGATCCAGGGCGCCAGCGGGTACTGGCGTTCCAGCGCGCTGGCCTTCAGCGCGGCCAGGCGCTGGCCATCCCTGGCACGCAAGGCCTCGCGGGCCTCGGTGATCAGCTCGGGTTTCGCGGCCGGCTGTGCAAGACCTGTCCCTGCCGCCAGGCCCAGCGCCATCAGCGCGGCCAGGGTCCGCCGCCCAGCTTCATATACTGCCAACAACATTCTTTCCTTCATCGGTGCTTCGGTGTCCCAGACTTCTACAGTACCCCATGAACGCGCCGCGTTGCGCACTCATTTGCTGGCCGCGCGTGCGCAATGGCTCGCTTCCACGGCCGGCCAGGCCGCCGCGGCCGCCTTGGCGCAGCGGCTGCGCGAGCTGCTGGAGCAGCTGGAGCCGCAATGCCTGGGCCTGTACTGGCCGCTAGCCGGCGAATTTAACGCAGTGAGCGATCTGCTGGCCCAGGCCTTGCCGGAGCCGCCGGCGCTGGCCCTGCCCTATGCCTACCAGGCCTCGCGCCGGATGGACTACCGGCGCTGGGACGGCAGCCCGCCGGCCTTGCAGGACGAATGCGGCATCGCCAGCTGCGCCGGCGCGCCGGTTCAGCCCGATGTGGTGCTGGTGCCCTGCGTGGGTTTCACCCGCGAGGGCTACCGCCTGGGCTACGGTGGTGGCTATTTCGACCGCTGGCTGGCCGCCCACCCGGGCGTGACCAGCGTGGGTCTGGCCTGGAGCTGCGGCGAGGCGAGCTTTGCCGTCGAGCCGCATGACCAGGCGCTGACCCTGGTGCTGACCGAGCACGAGATCATCAGCCCCTGAACTATTCCGCCTCGCCGATATCGCGCCGCGACTGCGCGGCCTGCGCCAGTATCCAGTCGCTGAACTGCTGCACCTCGGGCCGGTGGCGGCCGTGGCGGGACAGCAGCAGCCAGTAGGCGTAGGGGCTGTCGAGCCGGCCCTCGGGGCCGAAGGGCTCGATCAGATCGCCGCGGTGCAGCTGCTCACTGACCAGGGCCAGCCGGGCCAGTGCCACCGCCTGGCCGGCCAGTGCCGCCTGCACCTGCTGGTAGGTGAAGTTCAGATACATCCAGCGCCGCGGCTGCAGGCCGCCCTGGCCGTGCTCGCGCAGCCAGCGCCGCCAGCTCAGGTATTCGGCGCTGGGGCGCTGGTCGTCCTCCTCGGCCAGGGTGTAGCGGGCCAGATCGGCCGCGCTGGCCAGCGGCGGCACCTCGCCCTGCGCGGCCTGGCGTGCCAGCCAGGGGCTGATCACCGGGGTCAGGGTCTCGCCGAACAGGCGCTGCGCCTCGCTGCGGTCGGCGAGCTGGCCCGGCGAGGCATAGCGCAGCGCGATGTCGACCTCGCTGTCGTCGAGCTCGACCACGGTGTCGTGGGCCGAGACGCGGATGTCGATGTCCGGATGCTCGCGCTGGAAGGCCTCCAGCCGCGGGATCAGCCAGAGCGAGGCAAAGGAGGCAAAGGTGGTCACGTTGACGACCTGGCGGCCGCGCGTCTGGCGGATCTGGCGCACCGTGCCGTCCAGCTTCTCCAGCACCGCGACCGCCGTGCCCTGCAGGGTGGCGCCGTCGGCGGTCAGCTCGACATGGCGGGTGCCGCGCAGGAACAGGGTGCAGCCGATCTCCTCCTCCAGCGTACGGATCTGGCGGCTGATGGCCGACTGGGTCAGGTAGAGCTCCTCGGCGGCGGCGCGAAAGCTCAGCAGGCGTGCCACCGCCTCGAAGGCGCGCAGCGGACCGATCGACAGCGGACGTTGGCGGAGTGGCTTACTCATGAGCAAATGGTATCAATCCCGCGCGCTCATCTCATTGGACGATGATCCGGGTAGTCCCTAGTATTCACCCATGCCAAGCAGCTGTTGCTGCCGCAGAGTCAGGGGAATCAATCATGAGCAAATTGCAATCCACAGTCGCACAAGCCCAGTTCACGCAATCGGTCTGGTTGCTGCCGTCCGGCGAGGCCCTGAGCCTGGAGATCGGCCCCGGTGCGCGCGAGCTGAGCGTGGTCGAAGGCCGGGTCTGGCTGACCCAGGCCGGCAGCCTGCAGGACATCTGGCTGGAGCCGGGCCAGAGCGTGTCGCTGGCCTCGGGCAGCCAGATCGTGCTGGAAGCCTGGCCGAGCGCGCAGTTTCAGCTGCTGGTGCCGCCCAGCGCCTGCCCGAGCCTGGCACGTCGTGCCCGGCCGGCCGCTGCCGCCAGCAGCGCGGCCTGGCTGAAACCGGCCGGCCTGGCGACCGCCTGAGCCTCTTGCGCTATCGATAAACCCGCTCACGCGGCGGGCCGGGGCTCCCGCACAATCGCGGCACCGCAGCACTTGGATGGAGCCCCGCGTGGATGTCAATGATCGAGCCGCCCTGCGCCACAAGCTGATTCAGGACCGGCTGGACCTGCCGGACCGCCTGGCGCTGGCCGAGCAGCTGCAAAGCGTGCTGCGCGTCTGGCTGGTGCGCCGCCGCGAGAGCACCATCGGCGCCTACTGGCCGATCAAGGGCGAGTTCGATCCGCTGCCGGCGCTGTACCGCTGGAGCGAGGCCGACCCCCAGCGCCGGATTGGCCTGCCGGTCGTCGACAAGGCACACGGCACCCTGCGCTTTCATGTCTGGTATCCCGGCTGCCCGATGGAGGAGGATGCCTACGGCATTCCCAAGCCCAAGGACACCGAGGTCTTCGAGCCCCAGCTGATGATCGTGCCCTGTCTGGGCTACGGCCCCTGTGGCCTGCGCCTGGGCTATGGCGGCGGCTTCATGGACCGCACCCTGGCCGGCCTGACGCCGCGCCCCGCCACTGCCGGTGTCGGCTATGCCCATGGCTTCCTGCCGCTGCTGAAGGCCGAGCCGACCGATATGCCGGTCGACGCGATGCTGACCGAGGAGGGCGTGGTCTGGGATGTGAACGGCTGATCGACAGACAATCCGCAGATGAACTCCTACGCCCGACACCTGTCCCGCCTGCAAGCCCAGGCCGAGAGCGCGCTGGCCCGCAGCGGCTTTGACGCGCTGCTGATCGCCGCCGGCATCGAGAAGTACGCCTTCCTCGACGACCGGCCCTATCTGTTCCAGCCCAATCCGCATTTCAAGCACTGGCTGCCGCTGACCGCGCATCCGCACAGCTGGCTGCTGGTGCGCCCGGGCCACAAGCCGCGCCTGGTGTATTACCAGCCCGATGATTTCTGGCATGTGCCGCCGGCCGACCCCAGCGGCGAATGGTTACCCCATGTCGAGCTGTGCGTGATCGGCCGGCCTGAAGACGCGCTGGCGCATCTGCGCGTGCCGGGCCGGCTGGCCATCGTCGGCGAGGCCGATGCGGCGCTCGACGGTCTGGTGCCCAACAATCCGGCGGCGCTGCTGAACATCCTGCACTGGCAGCGTGCGGTGAAGAGCGGTTACGAGCTGGAACAGATGCGCGCCGCCTCGCGCCGTGCGGTGCCGGCCCATCGGGCCGCCAAGGCCGCCTTCGAGGCCGGCGCCTCGGAGCTGGACATCCACCGCGCCTATCTGGCGGCCAGCGGCCATACCGATCGCGACCTGCCCTACAGCAATATCGTCGCGCTCAACGAGCACGGCGCGGTGCTGCATTACCAGTATCAAGACCCGACCCCGCCGGCCCAGTCACGCTCGCTGCTGATCGATGCCGGCGCCCAGGTCAATGGCTATGCCTCGGACATCACGCGCACCTGGAGCGGCCGCGACGAGCGCTTCGATGCCTTGCTGGCGGCGATGGAGGCGGCCGAGCTGGCCCTGGTCGACGAGGTGCGTGCCGGCGTCGACTACCGCGACATCCATCTGAGCACGCACCGCCGCATCGCCGCCATCCTGGCCGAGCAGGGCATCGTCCGCATGAGTGCCGAGGCCCTGGTCGAGCAGCGCGTCACCAGCACCTTCTTCCCGCACGGCATCGGCCATCTGCTGGGCCTGCAGGTGCACGACATCGGCGGCTTCATGGCCGACGACAGCGGCGCGCTCGCGCCCAAGCCCGAGGGCCATCCCTATCTGCGCCTGACGCGCCGGCTCGAGCCCGGCATGGTGGTGACGATAGAGCCGGGGCTCTACTTCATCCCCACCCTGCTGAACAAGCTGCGCGCCACGCCGGCCGGCAGCGCGGTCAACTGGGGCCTGGTCGAGCACCTGGCCCGCTTCGGCGGCGTTCGCATCGAGGACGATGTGGTCTGCCGCAGCGACGGCGCGCCGGAGAACCTGACGCGGGATGCGTTTGCGGCGCTGGGGTGATGGCGGGTGGGGCGCGGCCCGGCCGGGGGGGCGACTGTAAGAGTTTAGGTTTGTCCGACACCCGCCCTCACGGTGGTGTCGTTCGCGACGCTGCGCTGACACCGGGCAGGTGTCCGACAGACCTAAACTGATCCGATCTCTTTTCCAAGAATCTGGTCCTGTATTTCTTGTGCCATAGAGCGCACAGTGGCAGCTCGTGAGAAAGCGCGCTACTGGCATATCGAAATCATGGAATGGGTCCCTGCGGTCTTCATTGCGTTCAAGGTCGGCGTGCTGGGCATTGGCATGTTCTACGCCGTCAAATGGCACTACGACCAAGGACAGAAGAAGGGGACGGAGACGCAGCGCGCGGTACTTCGCACGAGCCTGAAGCTCGCCGCATTGTTCGTGGTGCTAGTCGTCGTCCTGTTGCTCGTCACCTTCAGCGTTGGCACAAGGCTTGGCTTGGACTTGAACTTTCCATGATTGCAAAGGCTGTCATCGCGGCGCACGCGCTCGCAGCTCAGGAGGCCACCGGTGCGGCCGCAGGAGTCCCAGGCTCCCGCATGAATGCTCGCCCCATGCCGCTGCGTTTGCCAGCCAGCATGATGTGGTCGGCTAGCTGAATAAGCTCATGAGGGCTCACCTCATCGTCCGGCGCGGACAAAGCAACGCCTGCGGTCACGCCCAACGTGATCACAAGTCCTGACGTCAGCGTAACCGGCTCGCTCACCGATGCGATGCCGCGATTAACAGCCGCCTTCCACTCCCCGTCTACTACGTCAACCTGCACCAACACAAGCTCGTCGCCGTGAGTTGGCGCCCGCCAAGGCATGCAGCTAGCGGAGAATCACGGTCTGGACCGCCCCCGATGGGCGAGACAGTCTCTCCCTCTCTACGGCTGCTGCCGTCAGACTGCTCATGACCGACGCCCCTATTCAATACACGACCTTGCCGTCCTGGCCCAAGGCTTACCCGGCCAGCGGCGCCAGCGCCACGCTGAAATTCCTCAACGAGGATTTCATCGTGACCGAACTGCCGCTGCAGCTGCCCTCCGGTGCGGGCGAACACCTCTGGCTGGACATCGAAAAGAACGGTGCCAACACCGCCTTCGTCGCTAAAGCGCTGGCCGAGGCCGCCGGTGTGCAGGAATGGGATGTGGGCTATGCCGGCCTCAAGGATCGCTACGCCATCACCCGTCAGTGGTTCAGCATCTATCTGCCGAATGGGAAGGGGAAAGGCGAGACGCCCGACCTGACCCTGCTTCAGCACCCGGAATTCAAGGTGCTGAGTCAGAGCCGGCACGTGAAGAAGCTGCGCCCCGGTGATCTGCAGGGCAACCGGTTCCGCATCGTGCTGCGTGAGGTGAGCGGCGACCCCAATGCCATTCAGGCCATCGAGGCCAATCTTCAGGCCGCTGCGGCGCGTGGCGTGCCCAACTACTTCGGCGCTCAGCGTTTCGGCCATGACGGCGGCAACATCGAGCAGGGCCGAGCCATGCTGGCGCGCGAGATCCGTGTGCGCAACCCGAAGAAGAAGGGTCTCTACCTCTCGGCGCTGCGCTCCTTCGTTTTCAATGAGGTGCTGGCGCTGCGCATCCAGCAGGGGCTCTGGGGCCAGACCTTGCCTGGTGATGTGATGGACGAGGCGGGACTGCCCACCGGACCGCTCTGGGGACGGGGCCGCGTGATCACCACCGATCAGGCGCAGGCCCTGGAAATGGGCGTGGCCGAACGTCACGCCGGCTTGTGCAACGGCATGGAGCACGCCGGTCTGGACCAGGAGCGCCGCGCCCTGGTGGCCAGGCCGGTGGACCTGTCATGGGAATGGCCGCAAGCCGATCAACTGCTGCTCACGTTCTCTTTGCCCGCCGGGACTTACGCCACGTCCGTGCTGAACGAAATCCTCCACACCACGGAGCCTGAGCGGCACACCGAGCCTGCGGCTGTCGAATGACGGGGCCCTCACGGGGTTCGGCCGCTCATACCTTGGCGAGGAAGGCCGCCGCATCACCCGCTTCACACTTCCAGTCTGCGAAGACCCCGACCAGATTGCATTCCACGCAGCGGCAAGCGATGTAGTACCAGCGCACGTCATGCGTGCCCTCGTAGACGGAGACGCCTGACATCAGCTCGAACACCTCGTTCTCGCACACGCACTCGTGCGCCTCGGGCGCGGCTTCTTCAACGTAGTCCGCGCTGTCGCCCATCAGGTGTTCCTGCCCGCAGTCGGTGCAGGTGCGGATGGCCACGCCGGCTTCCTCATCGGTCTGCAGCGCGAAGGTCCGGCACCCGCAATCGCATTTGGACGCGGCAAACCGGACGGCCTCATGGCGATTCGCAATGCTGTAGCTGCGCAGCTCGGCTTGGGTGTCGCCGGACGTCGTCCCGTACCAGAACTCGCCCTTCTTCGTCAGTGCCATTGATGCTGCTCCATTCTTCAAGGTGGGCTTCCCGGCAGGCCTGAGGCCAGGCTCGCCCCGATCATGCGGATTTTGCCTGGAGGCCCGGCGAATCGTCGTCAAGGGCCCCGCCACGGGTGGCGGCCGTCCGAAACTGACATGGGCTGAAGCGGGGGGCCTAGCTGAAGGTCGGCAGAAGAACCCGCACGCGTTAGGCGCTTTCCGCTGCAAAACCGCCCCGCAGCTCTGCAGCGACGGTGCACTCACCGATGGCGCAGCGCCGCGATCAGCCCGTCGCAGGCTGCTTCCACCAGATCCAGCACCTCCTCGAACCCTGCATCGCCACCGTAGTAGGGGTCGGGCACATGAGGGCTGCCGGCGTGCGGAGCGTAATCCATCAGCAGCTTCAGCCGGTACCGCTGCGCCGGCGGGCACAGACGCTCGGCGAGGCTGAGGTTGTCGCCGTCCATCGCCAGCACGAGGTCGAAGTGCTCGAAGTCTGCCGCGACGAGTTGGCGGGCACGCAGCGCGCCCAGCTCATAGCCGCGTCGCTCGGCATGCTGCTGGCTGCGCGGGTCGGGCGGCGCGCCGATGTGATAGCCATGGGTGCCGGCGGAGTCCACCTCGATGTCCAGCCTTGCTGCCGCCAGCTTGGCGCGCATCACGCCCTCGGCGGTGGGGCTGCGGCAGATATTGCCCATGCAGAAGAAGAGGATGCGGTGAACGGACATCGGCAGGCCCCAGAAATGAAGTCTCAGGGCGCCGATTGTCCGTGGCTCAGCCGTGCGGCCGAGCCGCACGGCTTTTCTTCGGGGTGGGGGGCTTAGAAGCGCCAGCCCAGACCCACGCCGACCAGCAGCGGGTCGACCTTGAACTTGCCGGCCGACTGGCCGTGCGAGTAGACGGTGGTGTCGATCTGCACCTTCTTGACGTCGACGTTCAGGTAGAGGTTCTTGGCCAGCTCGATATCGGCGCCGACCTGCAGCGACAGGCCGTAGCTGTTCTTCTTGATGCTGGGGGCCAGCGCGTTGACCACGGACGGCGCGAAGTTGACGCTGGAGAAGCGGGTGTAGTTCAGGCCGGCGCCGATATAGGGGCGGAAGCTCGCGGTGGGTGCGAAGTGGTACTGCAGGCTCAGGGTCGGCGGCAGATGCTTGAGCGAGCCGATCTTGGCGCCGCCGGCCTTCAGGTCGTGCTTTTGCGGATAGGTCAGGACCAGCTCGGCTGCGATGTTCGGCGTGAAGAAATAGCTGATGTCGACTTCAGGAATGGTCTTGTTATTGATCGCCAGGCCCAGACCGGTGCTGTCCTTGTTGGCCGCGTCGAGATGCACGGCACGCACGCGCACCAGCCAGGGCTCTTGCACGGCCTGGGCCTGGGCGGTGCCGGCCAGGCTGAGAGCGGCGAGGGTGGCGAGGACGAACTTCTTGGACGACATGGCAATAACTCCTTGTTGATGGGACCTGCGTGGTCCCGATGAAGCTATTGGAGGCGCGCGGCACGGCTTACCACTTGATCTGACGCAAGCGAAAAAAAGCCCTCGCGAGGAGGGCCGGTGGAGTTTGCGCTGGCTCAAGCTTGTCAGCCGAGTCTGAGGCGTTTGCACAACTCCAGGGTCAGTGCCGACTGGTTCAGCGTATAGAAGTGGATGGCCGGCACGCCGCCGGCAATCAGGCGCTCGCAGACCCGCGTCATCACGTCCAGGCCGAAGGCGCGGATCGAGGCCGCGTCGTCCATATAGCCTTCCATCTTCAGCGCCACCCAGCGCGGGATCTCGATGCCGTCGCGCTGGGCGAACTGGGCGATACGGGCGTAGTTGTGGAAGGGCATGATGCCCGGGATGATGGGTGCGTCCACACCCAGGGCCCGCACCTCGTCCACGAAGTTGAAATAGGCGTCGGGGTTGAAGAAGAACTGCGTGATCGCGGCGCTGGCGCCGGCGCGCATCTTGTCGGCGAAGTGCTGCAGATCGCGCGCCGCGTAGCGCTGCTGCGGGTGGTACTCGGGATAGGCCGCGACCTCGATCTTCCAGTCCGGGCCCTGGGTCTCGCGGATGAAGCGCACCAGCTCGGCCGCATAACGGAACTCGCCGGCCGTGGCCGTGCCGCTGGGCAGGTCGCCGCGCAGCGCGACCACGCGGCGGATGTTCTGGGCCCGGTAGGTGGCCAGGATCTCGGCGATGTTCTCGCGCGTCGAGCCGACACAGCTCAGATGCGGCGCGGCCTCATGACCCATGGCCGCGATGTCCATCACGGTGGCCAGGGTCTTGTCGCGGGTGGAGCCGCCGGCACCATAGGTGACGCTGAAGTACTGCGGCTGCAGGACGCTCAAGTCCTGCACCACGGTCTTCAGCTTCTCGGCGCCCACCGGCGTGTTGGGCGGGAAGAATTCGAAACTGACAGCGGTCGTCATGGTTGTTGTGCCCACAAGAAGAACTCTTTATTGCCATCACCCCCGGTGATGGCGCTCTCGAAATAGCCGCGCACCTGCCAGCCCAGCGCCGCTGCGGCCTCGCGTGCCCGGATCTCCAGCAGCGGGTACTGGGCCGCATCGCGCACCAGGCCGCCGCGGCCCAGGGCCTTGGGCCCCAGCTCGAACTGCGGCTTGATCAGCAGCAAGACCTGGCCCCCCGGCGCCAGCCAGGGCGCCAGGCGCGGCAGCTCGCCCAGCATCGAGATGAAGCTCAGGTCGCCGACGATCAGCGCAAAGCGCTGCGCCGGCTGGTACTGCCGCACATGCATGCCCTCGATGGCCTGCACCCGCGGGTCGCCCGCCAGGCCGGCATGCAGCTGGCCATGGCCGACATCGATGCCGATCACCTGAGCGGCGCCGCTTTTCAGCAGACAGTCGGTGAAGCCGCCGGTGCTCTGGCCGATGTCCAGCACGGTCAGCCCGCCGAGGGCCAGCCCGCTGGCCTTCAGCGCGCCTTCGAGCTTGAGCCCGCCGCGCGAGACGTAGCGCAGCTCCGCGTCATCGGTGATGCGGAACTGCGCCGTCTCGGGGATGTCCTCGCCGGCCTTGCGGACGGCGACCCAGCCCTTGCCGGAGGCCCACTCGGCCGCGCCGTTCTCGATCAGCCGCTGGGCGGCCGAGCGCGTCGGCGCCAGGCCTTGGGCGACGAGCAACTGATCCGCGCGCATCGGCTCTCAGTAGCGGTAGGTGTCGGGCTTGAACGGACCTTGCTTGGGCACGCCGATATAGGCGGCCTGCTCGTCCGTCAGCTCGCTGAGCTGGGCATTCAGCGTGACCAGCTGCAGGCGCGCGACCTTCTCGTCCAGGTGCTTGGGCAGCACATAGACCTTGCCGATGTCGTAGGCGTCCTTGTGGGCGAATAGCTCGATCTGGGCGATGGTCTGATTCGCGAACGAGGAGCTCATCACATAGCTCGGGTGGCCCGTGCCGCAGCCCAGGTTCACCAGGCGGCCCTTGGCCAAGAGGATGATGCGTTTGCCGTCCGGGAAGATCACATGATCGACCTGGGGCTTGATCTCTTCCCACTCATACTTCTCGATCGAGGCGATGTCGATCTCGTTGTCGAAGTGGCCGATATTGCAGACGATGGCGTTGTGCTTCATCGCGGCCATGTGCTCGTGGCGGATCACGCCCTTGTTGCCGGTCGTCGTCACGAAGATGTCGGCCTTGTCGGCGGCGTATTCCATCGTCACGACGCGGTAGCCTTCCATCGCGGCCTGCAGCGCGCAGATCGGGTCGATTTCGGTGACCCAGACCTGGGCCGACAGCGCACGCATGGCCTGGGCCGAGCCCTTGCCCACATCGCCATAGCCGGCGATCACGGCGATCTTGCCGGCGATCATCACGTCGGTGGCGCGCTTGATGCCGTCCACCAGCGACTCGCGGCAGCCGTAGAGGTTGTCGAACTTGCTCTTGGTGACCGAGTCGTTGACATTGATCGCGCGGAACAGCAGGCTGCCCTTGGCGCTCATCTCCTTCAGGCGGTGCACGCCGGTGGTGGTCTCCTCGGTCACGCCGATGATCTCGGCGCTCTTGCGGGTGTACCAGGTGGCGTCAACGGCGATCTTGGCCTTGATCGCGGCGAACAGGATGCGCTCCTCCTCGCTGCCCGGCTTGGCCAGCACGCTCAGATCCTTCTCGGCCTTCTGGCCCAGATGCATCAGCAGCGTCGCGTCGCCGCCGTCGTCGAGGATCATGTTCGGGCCTTCGCCCGGCTGGCCCTTGCCGGCGAATTCGAAGATGCGGTGGGTGTAGTCCCAGTAGTCTTCCAGCGTCTCGCCCTTGTAGGCAAACACCGGCGTGCCGGCGGCCACCAGCGCGGCGGCGGCGTGGTCCTGGGTCGAGAAGATATTGCAGGAGGCCCAGCGCACCTCGGCGCCCAGCGCCTGCAGGGTCTCGACCAGCACGCCGGTCTGGATGGTCATGTGCAGCGAGCCGGTGATGCGCGCGCCCTTGAGCGGCTGGCTGGCGGCGTATTCCTTGCGGATGGCCATCAGCGCGGGCATCTCGCTCTCGGCGATGCTCAGTTCCTTGCGGCCCCAGGCGGCCAGGCTCAGGTCGGCGATATGGTATTGGTCAGCGGACAGCGTCGTCATTGCAAAAGCTCCTTCATGTTTGAAGCCGCAATGCCGGTGGGACGTCAGAGTCAAAAAACGGTCACCCACGCGAGACATTGCGGGTGAGCGCGGTTGCAGGGGTCTGAAGATCAACGCTTCAAGACGATCCGAGCCTGGCCTCAATGGGAGCTGAGGTTGCAACGCTCCTCGGAAGGCTTGAATTCTAGCCGCAAGCCGCACGGCTCTGGCGTGGAATAGCGCCGGGATTGACGACAATCCTGGCCCATGCAGCCTTTGAATCTTTGCCCCCCGGCGGCCTTGCGTGCCGTGCGCGGCGTGCTCACCGACATCGACGACACCCTGACCGCCGACGGCGCGATCGCTCCCGAGGCCTTGCGGGCGCTGCACGAGCTGCGCGCCGCCGGCCTGCCGGTCATCGCGATCACCGGCCGCCCGGCCGGCTGGAGCGAGCCCTTCGCGCTGGCTTGGCCGGTGGCCGCCATCGTGGCCGAGAACGGCTCGGTGATGCTGCGCAATGAGAGCGGCGCGCTGCGCCGCGACTTCAGCCAGGACGAGGCGACGCGCACGGTCAACTTCGCCCGGCTGCAGGCCTGTGCGGCCGAGGTGCTGGCGCGCGTGCCGGGCGCCCGCCTGGCGACCGACAGCCCGGGGCGGCTGACCGATATCGCGATCGACCACAGCGAGTTCACCCATCTGGCGCCGGCCCAGATCGCGCAGGCCTGTGCGGTGATGCGCGAGCATGGGTTGACCGCCACCGTCAGCTCCATCCACATCAATGGCTGGATCGGTGAGCACAGCAAATGGACCGCCGCGCAATGGGCGGTGCCGACCGCGCTGGGCCTGGACTTCGACGCGGGCGACTGGGTCTATGTCGGTGACTCGACCAATGACCAGCTGATGTTCGAGCGCGTGCCGCTGTCGGTCGGGGTGGCCAATATCGCGCGCTTCGTGCCGCAGCTGCAGCGCTTGCCGGCCTATGTCACCGACGGTGAGCGCGGCCGGGGCTTCGCGGAGCTGGCTCAGCGCCTGCTGCTGGCCCGCCAGGCTTGACGGTTCAAGGCACCAGCCCGCCCCAGGCCGTGTTGCCACGCTGCTCCAGCGTGTCCATCTGCATCTCGAAGCTGAAGAAGCGGTTGCGCCCGCGCGATTTGGCGGCGTAGAGCGCATCGTCGGCGCGGCGCAGCAGGCCCTCCAGGGTCGTGCTCTCGTCGGGCGTGCAGGTGGTGATGCCGCCCGACAGGGTCACATAGGGCGCGACGGCCGAGCCCGGATGCGGCATCGCGGTCAGCGCCAAGGTGCGCAGCACCGCGCGCGCAAATGTCATCGCGCCTGAGCGTGGCGTGCCGGGCAGTATCAGCCCGAACTCCTCGCCGCCATAGCGGGCCGCGCAGTCGCGCGGGCGCCGGCAGGTCTCCTGCAGCAGCGCGGCCATGCGCTGCAGACAGGCATCGCCCTCGACATGGCCGAGCCGGTCGTTATAGCCCTTGAAATGATCGATATCGCAGAGCACCAGGGTCAGCGGCTGCTGGTCGCGCCGGGCGCAGAGGATCTCGTGCTGCAGCCGCATATCGAAAGCGCGGCGATTCGGCAGCCGGGTCAGCGCGTCCTCGTTGCTGAGCTTGGTCAGCTGCTCATTGGCCAGACGCAACTCGTCCGAGAGCTCGATCAGCCGCGTCTGCATGCGGCGCAGGCGCTGCATCGCGCGCAGCTTGGCCTGCAGCACCGTGGTGGACACCGGCTTGACCAGATAGTCGTCGCCGCCGGACTCGATGCCCTGCCAGAGATCCTGGTCCTGGTCGCGGCTGGACAGGAAGATGATCGGCGTCCAGCCACCGGCCTCGCTGGCGCGCAGCTGGCTGGCCACCCAGTAGCCGTCATGGCCGGGCATCTCGACATCGAGCAGCACCAGATCGGGCCGGCTGCTCAGGAACAGCGCCAGCGCGCTGTCGCCGGAATCGGCCTCCACCACCCGATGGCCCGCCGCGCTGAGCTGGGCCGTCAGGACCTTGCGCGTCGAGGCTTGGTCGTCGACCACCAGGATTTGCAGCGGAGGCAGGGAGGAGGGCAGCATGGGGCGCCGGACCAGGGGCGTCGAATTGACGCCTGGTAATTATGTTGCCCTCTGTTACAGCTGCCTCAAGGGTTTGTGCGTAGCTGGGTGCTGAAGCGCTTCAGCGGGGTGCTTCGCCGGTTTTCAGTGCCAGGCATTGGGCGTGGGCCTTCCAGCGTGGTTTCGCGCATTGCGTCTGGATGCAGCGGTAGAGCGCAAAGTCGCTGCGTTTGCCGCAGCTGCTGCGCGGCGTTTCGGCGGACCTGCGGGTCGGCGAGCTGCCTGGCTGGCTGGCGGCGCTCGCCGGTGGCGCTGACGACGGCCCGGCGGCGGTGGGTTCGACGGGCAGCGGGTCGGATGGCTTGTCGACACCGGCATCGGCAGGCGCCGAGCGGGCCAGCAGCTCCTCGGCCCGGCGCAGGTCGGCCTCGATGCGGGCGCGTCGGGCCGCTGAGGCGTCGGTATCGGTATCTGCATCGGTCCTGCGGGCCGCGTCGCTGGCCGCCGCGTCGATGAAGGGTGGCACGCCGGCCATCGGTGCGTCAATCCGGCCGGCTTGCCAGAGACCAGCAGCCAGCACCGCCAGCACCCCGAGCGCAGCCAGGGCCGCGACGCGCCGGGCCGGCGTCCGCCGCGCCTGGGGCGCTGTGTCGCGGACCTCGGGCCGGACCGGCGGCACGGATTCGGGCCGGGGCGGCACGGTGTTGGCGCGCCTGAGCTGCGCCAGGAATTCCGGCGACAGAAAGGCGTTGGCATCGTCCGGGTGGTCGCTGCTTGGAGCCGGCGCCTCGGTCCCCTCGGCGGCGCGGCGCTCGGCCGGCGGGCCGCCGAGCAGCCAGGCCCGGTACGGCGCGACGCCAGCGGGCCTCTCCTGGGGCCGGCCCGAGGTGGCGGCGTCCAGCGTGTGCAGCAGCGGCAGGCTGTAGCGCGGGCGCGCATCGCTGGTGACGCAGCGCTCGATCAACGCCGCCGTTGCTTCCCGGGGTTCGCCGCTGCGGCGCGCCGACTGCGGCATCTCGCCGCTGATGCAAAACCTCACAACTTCGCTGAGCGCGAACAGATCGAAGGCCGGATTCTGCGGTGCGCCGGGCGGCGTGCCCTGCTGCTCGGGCGGCGCAAAGCCGGCCAGCGCATCGGTCTGGGGGCTGCCCAGGTCCAGCGCCAGCGTGGTGGCGGCCCAGTCGGGGCCCAGCAATAGCGGCCTGTCATCGCCGAGCAGCAGGACGCTGCCGGGATGGATGCCGCCGTGGGTCCGGCCCGTGCGGTGGAAGGCATCGAGCGCGCCGAGCAGATCGTCGAGCAGGGCCAGCAGCGAGGCCTCGTCGGGCGGGCCCGGCATATCGCGGCGCAGATCGAGCAGGGTCTGGCCGCCGCGATAGGGCATGGCGCGATAGACCGTGCCGCGCGCCTGCCACAGGCGTATCACCTGGACCAGGGCCGCATGCTGGCAGCGCGCCAGCATGCGCGCTTCATCGACAAAGGCGGCCAGGCCGCGCTGATAGGCCGCCGCGTGACGGTCCTCCACGCAGGCGACGAGGCCCGCGCCATCGCGTCGTGCCAACGCGGCGGGGAAATACTCCATCAGGACGACGGTCAGCCCCAGCTCCAGATCTGTCGCCAAATAGCTCAGCGACGAGCCGCTGGCGGCGATCAGGCCATGCAGCTCATAGCCGTCGAGCCTGTGGCCGCTGGGCAGCACCTGGTCGGCGTTCGGCAGCGCCGCGGGGCGGGTGGCATCGGGTTGTGGGGCGGGCGAAGTCATGCGCGGATGGGCGGCATCTGGCTATGGGGCTGACATAGCTTAACGAGAGCCGGGGCCGGGCTTGTACGCAGTTGTTGCGCGGCGGGACAGCGGCGGGCACAAAAAAGCCACCTGGCGGTGGCTTCGGGTGAGGGGCGCTTCCTTACAGGCCGGCGGCCGCGCGCAGCGTCGCCGCCTTGTCGGTGCGCTCCCAGGTGAACTCGGGCTCTTCGCGGCCGAAGTGGCCGTAGGCGGCGGTCTTCGAGTAGATCGGGCGCAGCAGGTCCAGCATCTGGATGATGCCCTTGGGCCGCAGGTCGAAATGCTCCTGCACCAGCGCGGCGATCTTGTCGTCCGAGATCACGCCGGTGCCCTCGGTATAGACCGTGACATTCATCGGGCGGGCCACGCCGATCGCGTAGGCGACCTGGATCTGGCACTGGCGTGCCAGGCCGGCGGCGACGATGTTCTTGGCCACATAGCGGGCCGCGTAGGCGGCCGAGCGGTCGACCTTGCTGGGGTCCTTGCCGGAGAACGCGCCGCCGCCATGCGGGCAGGCGCCGCCATAGGTGTCGACGATGATCTTGCGGCCGGTCAGGCCGCAATCACCTTGCGGGCCGCCGATGACGAAACGGCCGGTCGGGTTGATCAGGTACTTGGTGTCGGCCGTGATCCAGTCCTTGGGCAGCACCGGCTTGATGATCTCCTCGCGCACCGCCTCGTAGAACTCGGGCTTCATCTTGTCGCCCAGGCTCCACTCGGGGGCGTGCTGGGTCGACAGCACGACGGTGTCGATGCTGTGCGGCTTGCCGTCCACATAGCGCATCGTCACCTGGCTCTTCGCGTCGGGGCGCAGATAGGGCAGGCGGCCGTCCTTGCGCAGCTGGGCCTGGCGCTCGACCAGGCGGTGGGCGTAATAGATCGGCGCGGGCATCAGCTCGGGCGTCTCGTCGCAGGCATAGCCGAACATCAGGCCCTGGTCGCCGGCGCCGATGTTCAGATGGTCGTCCGACGCATGGTCGACGCCCTGGGCGATGTCATTGCTCTGCTTGTCATAGGCCACCAGCACCGCACAGCCCTTGTAGTCGATGCCGTACTCGGTGTTGTCGTAGCCGATGCGCTTGATCGTGTCGCGCGCCACCTGGATGTAGTCGACATGGGCATTGGTCGTGATCTCGCCGGCCAGCACCACCAGGCCGGTGTTGCACAGGGTCTCGGCGGCCACGCGCGAACGCGGATCCTGCTCGAAGATGGCATCGAGAATTGCGTCCGAGATCTGGTCGGCGACCTTGTCGGGATGTCCTTCGGAGACGGATTCCGAAGTAAAGAGAAAATCGCTGTTCGCCACTTGTATGCTCCTAGTCGTCAGTCGGTCGGCGTTGCCGTGCTGTCGGGAGACGCGGCGAACGCTTTAGCGGCATTTGTTGAGCTTGACAGCCCGGCGGGGTTTTCAATGGCTTGATAAACACCCGCATCGCCCCGCAAGTTGTCCAAATTAACTCGGCGATGAGCCGATTATAGAAACACAAATGTCCTTGTTGCTGTCTTTGCTCTCCCGCTGCCCCTTGTGGCTGCTGCATGGCCTGGGGGCGGCGGTGGGCTGGCTCAGCTGGGCGCTGTCGCCCAGCTACCGCGCCCGCTTCAAGGCCAATGTGCAGACCGCCGGTCTGCGCTGGGCCCAGGCGCGGCCGGCCGTTGCCCACGCCGGCCGCATGATCGGCGAGCTGCCCTGGCTGTGGCTGCGGCCGCACGACCAGGCCCTGGGCGCGCGGGTGCGGCTGGAGGGCCGCGAGCATGTCGAGGCCGCGCTGGCCCAGGGGCGCGGGCTGATCCTGCTGACCCCGCATATGGGCTGCTTCGAAGTGACGGCCCAGGCCTATGCCGAGGCCTACGGCGCGCGTGCGCCGATCACCGTGCTGTTCCGCCCGGCGCGCAAGGCCTGGATGCGCGAGCTGCTGGACGGCACGCGCGAGCGCCCGGGACTGGCCACCGCACCGGCCAGCCTGGCCGGCGTGCGCCAAATGCTGCGGGCGCTGCGCCAGGGGCAGACGGTGGGCCTGCTGCCCGACCAGGTGCCGCCCGAGGGGCTGGGGGTCTGGGCCCCCTTCTTTGGCCGCCCGGCCTACACGATGACACTGGCGGCCAAGCTGAGCCTGCAAAGCGGCGCGCCCATCCTGCTGATCTGGGGTGAGCGCCTGAGCCGGGGGCGCGGCTATGTGGTGCGCATCAGCCCCGGGCCGAGCCTGCCGGCCGATTCCACGCCAGAATCCGCTGCCGCCATCATCAACAAGGCCATGGAAGACCTGATACTGCTCGCGCCCCAGCAATACCTGTGGGGCTATCACCGCTACAAGAATCCGCGCGGCCTGGACCTGGGGCGGGGCGCTTGATGCTGGGCCGCCTGTCCGCCCATCTCTTCATCGGGCTCTTGTGGCTCTTGCATTTCCTGCCGCTGGGCCTGCTGGCGGCGCTGGGCCGGGGCCTGGGCTGGCTGCTCTGGCATGCGGCCGGCTCGCGCCGCAAGGTGGCGCTGCGCAATCTCGAGCTGTGCTTTCCCGAGCAGACGCAGGCGCAGCGCGAGCGTCTGGCGCGCGAGCACTTCGGCTGGCTGGGGCGCAGCTTTCTGGAGCGCGGCCTGCTGTGGTTTGCCCCGGCCGAGCGGCTGCAGAAACTGGTGCGCGTCAAGGGCAATATCAAGCTGGCCGAGCAGGGTGCTGAGTCGGGGCAGGGGCCGGTGATGTGGCTGCTGCCGCATTTCGTCGGCCTCGAATGGTCGGGCCCGGCGCTGATGCTGAACCAGAAGAGCCCCGGCGTCGATATGTACCAGGCGCAGAGCAATCCGGTCTTCGATGCCCGCATGCTGGCCGGGCGCTCGCGCTTCGGCACCACCGCCTTCGTGCAGCGCAGCGAGGGCATACGCCCGGTGCTGCGCCTGATCCGCCAGGGCTATGCCTATCTGAACGCGCCGGACATGGACTTCGGCGAGCGCGAGTCGGCCTTTGTGCCCTTTTTCGGCGTGCCGGCCTCGACCTTGCTGGCGCCCTCGCGGCTGGCGCGCAGCATGCAGATGCGGGTCCAGCCCATTGTCGTGACCATGCTGCCGGGCGGCCAGGGCTATGAGGTCGAGGCCGGCGAGCCGCTGGCCGGCTACCCCAGCGACGACCCCGAGGCCGACGCGTTCAGGCTCAACCAGTGGCTGGAGGCCCGCATCCGCGAGCGGCCGGCCCAGTATCTGTGGGTGCACAAGCGCTTCAAGACCCGGCCCGAGGGCGAGCCCGCCCTGTACTGACGGTGATAATCGCGCCATGAAACTTCGCTTCACCAAGATGCAGGGGGCCGGCAACGACTTTGTCGTCATCGACGCCACCCAGGCGCCGCTGGCGCTGAGCGAGGCGCAGCTGCGCGCGCTGGGTGACCGCCGCTTCGGCGTCGGCTGCGACCAGATCCTGGTGATCGAGCGCTCCGGCACGCCGGGCATCGACTTCCGCTACCGCATCTTCAACAACGACGGCGACGAGGTCGAGCATTGCGGCAATGGCGCGCGCTGCTTCGTTCGCTATGTGTCAGACAAAGGGCTGAGCGACAAGCGCAGCATCAAGGTCGAGACCGTCAACGCGGTGCTGGAGCTGCGCCTGCGCGAGGACGGCCGGGTCACGGTGGACATGGGCGCGCCGGTGTTCGCGCTCAAGCGCGTGCCCTTCGATGCGCAAGGCCTGACCCCGCGCGGCGAAGGCGGCTTCGAGCTCTGGCCTCTCGAAGGGCTGGCTTGCGAGGTGGCGGTTCTGTCGATGGGCAACCCCCATGCGGTGCAGCGCGTCGCCGATGTCGAGACCGCGCCGGTGCTGAGCCTGGGCCCGCAGCTCGAGCGGCACGCGCGCTTCCCGCGCCGGGTCAATGCCGGCTTCATGCAGGTGCTGGACCGTGGCCGCATCAAGCTGCGCGTGTTCGAGCGCGGCGCCGGCGAGACCCTGGCCTGCGGCACCGGCGCCTGTGCGGCCGTGGTTGCCGGCATCCGGCTGGGCTGGCTGGACGAAAAGGTGGACGTGCAGGCGCTGGGCGGCCTGCTGACGATTGAATGGGCCGGCCTGAGCCAGGGCCTGGCCGCGCCGGTGCTGATGACGGGACCGGCCCAAACCGTTTTTGATGGAGAGATCACGCTGTGAGCACCACCCAAGGCATTACCGAACAGGACATCGCCGACTTCCTGGCCAACACGCCAGGCTTTTTCGAGCGCCATGCCGAGCTGCTGGCCAGCGTGCAGCTGAGCCATCCGCTCGGCCAGCGTGCGGTGTCGCTGCAGGAGCGCCAGGCCGAGATGCTGCGCGAGAAGATCAAGGGTCTGGAGCACAAGATCATCGAGATGATCCGCAACGGCCAGGAGAATGTGTCTATCGCCGACCGCCTGCACCGCTGGACCCTGTCGCTGATGCAGACGCGGGATGCGGCGGCGCTGCCGGCCGTGCTGCTGCAGGAGCTGCGCCACCAGTTCATGATCCCGCAGGCCGGGCTGCGGCTGTGGGGCGTCGATGCCGCCCATGCCGAGGCCGAGTTTGCCCAGGCGGTCAGCCAGGATGTGAAGAGCTTCGCGGCCAGCCTGAATCAGCCCTATTGCGGCGTCAACTCGGGCTTCGAGGCGGCGCGCTGGCTGGATCAGAGCCATGGCGTGACCTCGCTGGCCCTGGTCCCGCTGTCGCAGGGGGGCCAGGCCTTCGGCATGCTGGTGCTGGGCTCGCCTGACCCGACCCGCTACACGGCCGAGATGGGCACCGAGTTCCTGGCCCGCATCGGCGAGATCGCCAGTGCCGGCCTGGCGCGGCTGCTGCCGGCGCCGGCCGCTCCCGATGTCGGCGCCGCAGACTGAGGATGTGCTGCAGCGCTATCTGGCGCATGCCCGCGTGCAGCGCCGGCTGGCGCCGCGCACGCTGAGTCTTTACGCGGACGCGCTGCAGCGCCTGCAGGCGCTGGCCCTGCGCGACGGCGTCGAGCTGCTGCGCTTGCAGACCGCGCAGGCGCGACGCTGGGTGGCGCAGCTGCATCGCGAGGGCCTGGGGCCGCGCAGCCTGGCTTTGCTGCTGTCGGCCTGGCGCGGGCTGTATCGCTGGCTGGGCGGCGAGCGGCTGGTGGCGCTGAATCCCATCGAGGGCCTGCGTGCTCCCAAGGCGGCCAAACCCCTGCCCAAGGCCTTGTCGGCCGACGATGCGGTGCAGTTGGCCGACCATGCCGACAGCCGGGCCGACCCGGCGCTGGAGGCACGTGACCGCTGCATCGTCGAGCTGCTCTACGGCTGCGGCCTGCGCGTGGCCGAGCTGGTGGGCCTGGATGCCCAGGCCAGCGGCACCGCGCGCGGCTGGGTCGATCTGGTCAGCGCCGAGGCCCAGGTGCTGGGCAAGGGCAGCAAGCGCCGCAGCGTGCCGCTGGGCCGCGCGGCGATCAGCGCCTTGCAGGCCTGGCTGGCGCTGCGCCCGCAGCGCGCGCGGGCCGGCGAACCGGCGCTCCTGGTGGGCGCGCGCGGCGGCCGTATCAACGAGGCCCAGGTGCGCGCGCTGCTGAAGGCGCGCGCGCTGGCCGCGGGCATGCCGGCGCATGTGCACCCGCATATGCTGCGCCATTCATTTGCTTCGCATCTGCTGCAGTCCAGCGGCGATCTGCGCGCGGTGCAGGAGCTGCTGGGCCACGCCCATATCACCACCACCCAGGTCTATACCAAGCTGGACTACCAGCACTTGGCCAAGGTCTACGACGCCGCGCATCCGCGCGCCAAGAAAAAGCAATGAAACCTCGTTACCTCCTGCCCTTGTTTCCGCTGCTGGTGTTCAGCGGCGCCGTGCAAGCCCAGTCGCCGCTGCCGCGGCCGGGTTTTCTGCAGGCCCAGCCGGCCGCCTTCGAGGCCAACTGGACGCCGCTGAAGATGCCCACCGGCGAGCGCATCGCGCTGCTGGGCGCCAGCTATCTGGTCGCGATGAACGAGGACTGGGGCGTGGGCCCGAGCTTTTACGGCTCGGCCAAGGGCAATTTCGGCGGCATCTTCACGGTAGGCTTCACGGCCCAGCGCCGCTGGCGGCTGGGCTCCAGGACCCATGCGGCGGCCGGCCTCTACGCCGGCGCTGGCGGTGGTCTGAGTTCGGACAAGGTGCGCTTCGGCGGCGGCCTGATGCTGCGGCCCGAGTTGTCGCTGCGCACCGAGTTCGGCAGCTGGTACAGCGGCGTGTCGCTGGCCCATACCGCGTTTCCGAACGGCCGGGGCAATGTGCGCGGCAGCTCGCTGGGCCTGGTGCTGGGCTATTCCGATGGTTTCTTCAGCTATGCGCCGGGTGATGCCGGCCGGCGTGTGCAGAACACGCGCCGCAGCGGCCTGGGCGTCGACGAGGTGTCCTTGAGCGTGGGCTCCTACAAGCCGCGCTCCGGCGCGCGCACCCGCAGCGGTGCGCCGGCCCAGCGCATGGGCAAGGCCGGCGCGGTGCTGCGCCAGTACGTGACCGAGGGCGCCTGGTGGGGCATGGAGGCGGCCGGCGCTGCCTCGGGCGGCGCCGATGGCTATATGGAGGTGCTGGCGACGATGGGTCAGGATTACGGCCTGGCCGGGCCGAATCTGCGTGCCGGCTGGCATGTGGCGACCGGCCTGGGCGGCGGTGGCGATGTGGACACCGGCAATGGCTGGCTGGTCAAGGGCGGACCGACGCTGCGCTGGAAATCCCCCTGGGGACCGGCCCTGCATCTGGATGCTGGCGTGATGGGCTCGCTGACCGGCAGCTTCAAGTCCACCTATGTGCGCGCCTCGCTGGGCCTGCCGCTGGACCAGGCCACCGGCCTGTTCGGCCAAGCCAATGACGCGGGCGGCGTGGTGCGCACGCAAACCGTCTATGCCAGCCTGATGCACCTGCCCAAGGTCAGGTTCAAGGATGGGCACGAGACCAGCGTCGGTCATCTGGCGATGGTGATGAGCCGCGATCTCGGTACCCATCTCTATGGCACGGCCCAGGCCGGCAGTGCGGCCTTCGGGCGCGCCGGTGCCTATTCCTTCGGCCTGTTCGGTCTGGGCCTGCAGGGCCGGCCGCTGGCCGGCGGGCCGCGCGTGGGCGCCGAACTGTTGGTCGGCGCAGCCGGCGGCGGCGGCGTCGCCGTGACCGGCGGTGCGGTGGCCCAGGCCGAGGCCTGGGCCGAATGGCGCTTCGGCGAGAGCGAGCGGCTGCGCCTGCGTACCGGCGTCGGCCAGTGGCGCACGCTGCGCGGGCAGACCCAGTCCTCGCCCGTGGTCAATGTCTCGCTGGGCTATGCCTTCGGCGCACTGAGCCGCTAAGGTACTGCGGCGACAATCTGCCGCATGAAATCCATACGTCTTCGCGCGGGCAAGGAACGCTCGCTGCAACGCCGCCACCCCTGGGTGTTTGAAAGCTCGCTGCAAAAGGGCGGGGGCGATCCGGGCGAGACCGTGCGGGTCGAGTCGCACGAGGGCCAGTTCCTGTGCTGGGCCGCGTTCAGCCCCAGCTCGCAGATCCGGCTGCGGGCCTGGAGCTTCGATGAGGCCCAGCGTATCGACGCAGCCTTTTTCGAGGCCCGCATTGCCGAGGCCCTGGCGATGCGCCAGCGGCTGCCGATTGCCTCCGATGCGCTGCGCCTGATCCACGGCGAAGCCGATGGCCTGCCGGGCCTGATCGTCGACCGCTATGGCGACACCCTGGTCGCGCAGTTCGGGTCCGTGGGCGTGGAGCGCTGGAAGAAGGTCATCGTCGATAGCCTGCTCAGGCAGACCGGGCTGGCCCGCTTTTACGAACGCTCGGACGCCAGTGCGCGCGGCCTGGAAGGTCTGGAGGAGCGCAGCGGCTGGCTGCAGGGCGAGGGCGCGACCGAGCTGACGATCGCCGAGCATCAGTGGCGGCTGACCCTGGACATCGCCACCGGCCACAAGACCGGCTACTACCTGGACCAGCGCGACAACCGCAAGCGCTTTGCCGACGCGGTGCGCCACTACGGCTGCAAGCGCGTGCTGAACTGCTACAGCTATACCGGCGGCTTCTCGGTGGCGGCGCTGGCCGGCGGCGCCGAGCGTGTCATCAGCGTCGACTCCTCGGCACCGGCGCTGGCCAGGGCCAGTGCCCATGTGGCGCTGAACGGCTTCGAGCCCGGCCGCCACGAGGCGCGCGACGCCGACGTCAACCAGACCCTGCGCGGCCTGCTGGAGGCCGGCGAGCGCTTTGATGCCATCGTGCTGGACCCGCCGAAGTTTGCGCCGACCGTGGCCCACGCCGAGCGCGCCGCCCGTGCCTACAAGGACATCAACCGCCTGGCCTTCAAGCTGCTGGCACCCGGCGGCCTGCTGTTCACCTTCTCCTGCTCGGGTGGCATCGCGCCGGACCTGTTCCACAAGATCGTGGCCGGCGCCGGCCTCGATGCGCCGGCCGATGGCTACATCCTCGAGCGCGTGGCTGCCGCGCCCGACCACCCGCAGACCATCTGCTTCCCCGAGGGCGAGTACCTGAAGGGCCTGCTGGTGCTCAAGCGCTAGGCTGCCGGCAGCGCGATGCGCGGCTCGAACTTGCTGCGCAGCACGCTGAAGAAGGTCTTGACGTTGCGCACATTGGCGTCCTGCGTGAACAGGCGCAGCACCAGCGCGTGATAGGCCGGCATATCGGGCACTTGCAGGATCAGCACGAAATCGGGCCCCGGTGAGACGCGGTAGCACTGCTGCACCGCCGCCTCGGCCAACAGCTTCTGCTCAAAGGCCGCCAGATGCTCGGCCCCCTGGCGGTCCAGCGTGATCTCGACGATGGCGCTGAGGCCGGCGCCCAGCTTGTCGGGCGACAGGAGGGCCACGCGCCGCTCGATGACGCCGGTCTCGACCAGGCGCTTGACGCGCCGCAGACAGGTGGCCGGCGAGACATGGGCCAGCTCGGCCAGTGCCTGGTTGGACAGCGAGGCATCCTGCTGCAGCAAGTCCAACACCCGCAAATCGGTGGTGTCCAGCGCCATGGAATTGACCGAATTATTCATAGAGATTTGATATTTGAAATATTCAGTCTTGAAATGATGGGTGTGGTTGATTATTTCATTTGATACGAAAATTTGAAAACATTGGTTTTCGCTGCCTGCCTAATATCCGGCATCTACTCAAAGCCTCAGGCAGGAGAACCTCATGTGTGGCATCGTCGGCGCCGTCAGTCAGCGCAATATCGTCCCCATCCTGATCGAGGGCCTGAAGCGCCTGGAATATCGCGGCTATGACTCCTGCGGCGTGGCCGTGCACCAGGGCGGCGAGCTCAAGCGCGCCCGCAGCACCTCGCGCGTGGCCGAGTTGCATGCGCTGGCGGCCGAGGACAGCATCGCCTCCGGCACCGGCATTGCCCACACCCGCTGGGCCACCCACGGTGCGCCGGCGGTGCACAACGCCCACCCGCACTTCTCGCACGGCCCGGGTGCCGATGCCAATACCGCGACCGCCGGCCGGATCGCGCTGGTCCACAACGGCATCATCGAGAACCACGACGAGCTGCGCGCCGAGCTGAAGGCACGCGGCTATGTCTTCACCAGCCAGACCGACACCGAGGTGATCTGCCATCTGGTCGACCAGCTCTACAGCGGTGATCTGCTGGAGGCGGTGCAGCAGGCGCTGACTCGGCTCAAGGGTGCTTACGCGATCGCGGTGTTCGCGCGCGACGAGCCGCACCGCGTGATCGCCGCGCGCGAGGGTTCGCCGCTGGTGCTGGGGGTTGGCACCGAGGCGGGGCAGGGCGAGCATTTCGTCGCCTCGGACGCGATGGCCCTGGCCGGCGTCACCGACCAGATCGTCTATCTGGAAGAGGGCGATGTGGTAGACCTGCAGCTGGGCCGCTACTGGATCAGCAAGCGCAATACCGAGACCGGCCGCTACGAGGCCCAGACCCGCGAGGTACGCACCGTGCATGCGCACAGCGGCGCGGCCGAGCTGGGCCCTTACCGCCACTATATGCAGAAGGAAATCTTCGAGCAGCCGGTGGCGATCGCCAACACGCTCGATGCCGTCACCGGCATCAGCCCGGAGCTGTTCGGCGACGGTGCCTATCGCATCTTCAAGGAGATCGACTCGGTGCTGATCCTGGCCTGCGGCACCAGCTACTACTCGGGCTCCACCGCCAAGTACTGGCTCGAGAGCATCGCCAAGATCCCGACCAGCGTCGAGATCGCCAGCGAGTACCGCTACCGCGACAGCGTGCCGAACCCGCGCACCCTGGTCGTCACGATCAGCCAGAGCGGCGAGACCGCCGACACGCTGGCCGCGCTCAAGCATGCCCGCGCTCAAGGCATGACGCACACGCTGACGATCTGCAATGTGGCTACCAGCGCGATGGTGCGCGAATGCGAGCTGGCCTACATCACCCGTGCCGGCGCCGAGATCGGCGTGGCCTCCACCAAGGCATTCACGACCCAGCTGGTGGGCCTGTTCATGCTGACCCTGGCGCTGGCGCAGACGCGCGGCCATCTGAGCGAGGCGCAGGAAGCCGGGCATCTGAAGGCGCTGCGCCATCTGCCGGTGGCCGTGCAGGCGGTGCTGGCGCTGGAGCCGCAGGTGATCGCCTGGAGCGAGGAGTTCGCGCGCAAGGAAAACGCGCTCTTCCTCGGCCGCGGCCTGCACTATCCGATCGCGCTGGAAGGCGCGCTCAAGCTCAAGGAGATCAGCTATATCCACGCCGAGGCCTACCCGGCTGGCGAGCTCAAGCATGGCCCGCTGGCGCTGGTGACGGCCGAGATGCCGGTCGTCACGGTGGCGCCCAACGACGCGCTGCTGGAAAAGCTCAAGAGCAATATGCAGGAAGTCCGCGCCCGCGGCGGCCAGCTCTATGTGTTCGCCGACGGCGACACCCAGATCGAAAGCGAGCCGGGCCTGCACGTGATCCGCATGCCCGAGCATTACGGCAGCTTGAGCCCCATCCTGCATGTTATCCCGCTGCAGCTGCTGGCCTATCACACCGCCTGCGCGCGCGGCACCGATGTCGACAAGCCCAGAAATCTCGCAAAAAGCGTCACGGTCGAGTGAGGGACTGGGGCCAGCATGGCCCTGTCATAAAGTTGCATTAAATGCGGGGCTTTATGCTTGGTATCGAATAATGAATTCGCATTTTATTTGAATTGCGGGTCTTTTTTGCATTGTTGGATAAGTTCCCTATAGCTCATTTGACTCGAGATTGATGCGATAGCGGTGGGGTCAGTGCTGCTTGGGGCGCCCCGATTCCGATCCGGTGCCCATCATTGGCGTCGTGGAGCCAAGCGCGCCCTGTCTTGCTCTGCCAGCCGCCGGCTCTAACATGGCGAGGTCTCAGTGCGAGCTACCAAACACCGTCTATCGACGGTGCTCGGACAACCAACCTTTTCGTTGGAGCGGTACAAGCCGCTGCCGGCTAGCTAGCGCTGCTCATACTCAACGATCTTGCCGTTCAGACCTAGCTTGCGCTGAATGCGCCGTTTGCCGACGCAGACAACGAAGCCCACTGGGACCTGTGTACTCGCACCAGAGTTGTACTCGCGCATCTGACGAGACTCTTTCACCTGCACACCCAGCCTCTTGAGAATTTCGGGTGCGAGCACCTCGAGCGGCCTGATGGGAATGGGCTTACCGGACAGTACGCTTGGCTTGGCCTTGACGTACACACCGATCCCAACACGTAAAAGTGCGCCGCTGCTGATCAGTTCGGCGAGCGCGCGACCTATCTGGGACCGGCTACCGAAAGCTTCAAAGTCCGCGCGTAGGAATACATCGGATTTCCGATTGGCCACAGAGCGACCTATGCGCTTCACTATATTGAGAGGTGATCGCATAGATCGTAGACGATCAGTGCCGAGCTGCTTGCGCGGGCAGACTCATCCAATGCCGCATCACCATTCGCACCGCACTGCGCAGATCTCGCAGCGATGACATAGACGGTGGCAAAAGTTCCTCCACCGGCATGCCAGCGAAAACTCCCGGAGGCAGTTCCATCTCTCGTTCCAGATCATCAACGACGAACTTGGCGACTTGCACCAATTCGTTCCGAGTCGGTCGCCTGATTTCATGTTCACGCAACCTACTCCTGAGCGCTTGCGAAAGCCAAACCGTCGAGTTGCATGTCAGTACGAAAATCAAGGTGCTCAAGTCGCATTCAGTCTGCAGATACACATCTCGCCAATGTCGACTCTCGTTCGGCTCGAGCAAAGACAGCAAGGCGTTCTGTACGGACGGACTTTTGGCAACGTCATCCCCAGCTTTTTCCACTTCGTCGAGCGCGACCAGAACCGTTGCGCACCCTTTCAGGAGAGGGCGGAGAAGCGGACTTGGTTGACCCGAACTCCAGCCCCGCGCCGTCCCGAGCAATGACATCGAGTCGCTCGCACCTGCAAGCGATTGCGAATAGCACTCGATCCCGAGAATCTCTGCCAGACGGCGAGCCAGACGAGTTTTTCCGGAGCCGGCTGGTCCAGTCAACAGGATCGGCTGAAAGTGAAGTTTGATGACGCCCATTTGCCGGCGTCCAATCATCTCGTCGAACACCGGGTTGATCGCGGTTGTGGCCCATGGAAACTCCGCGGTCAACTGGGCACGCCGCTTCTCGAGCTCAGTGACATCGGGCAAGGCCGCAACTGACATTGGCCTGCGCAGCGGTTCGAACTCCCGGAGCACGTCGGTGTCGCCATCGCCCCGGCCTCGCGGAAACCTTTCCTTGACAACGGTATGCACCAGCCGAGGAAGAGTCGAGCTCTTCAAGGCAACGGCAGCTGGACATGGTTGTAACGGCATGGACTCTTCCTCAGCGTTCCTTTGCAGCAGGCGATTGAGCGCGACTACGGCGCCGGTTCCACATGTTGCAGATTCACCGTGCGCGTGGCCGAAGCGGATCAACCGGAGCCATATCGGCTGCGCGCGGTCTCGGAAGAATTCTGCGCGCGCTTGAGCCTTGTTCGAAACCTCAGTCGGCTCGAAATACCGGCTGTACAGCCGGAGCAGTCTGATTGCCGCACGTGCCTCGGATTCGGGCAAGGCCTGTTGCGCCTCGAAAGGCATCTTCTCCAAAGTTTCAAATGACCACTTCATGGTGAGAAGGGCCTGACTCAACTTCTGCGGGTTATGCCAGGTCAAGACCGGCACGCCGCCCTCGTCAAGTGACGACCGCGACTCATCAACAAGCACGTCTTCTTTGGACAGCTGAGACCATGTGAGCCACTCAACAACATCAAAAGAGAAATCCATCTCGAGCACCCGGCTCGCGACTTCGGCTAGAAACTCGAGCCGTTCATGCATGTCAGCGAATTCGGTGTCGTAAATCGATGCAATCCGCATGATTGCGGCGGCTCGCGCCTCGCGGGTCTGATCTGACCTCAGCGCGTGATACGTCTGGACTTGTAGGTCGACGTATTCTTCTGGCGAAGCCCAGCTGAAAGGCATGAGCCGGAGGAAGAGGTGTCGGCAGTTCTGCGGCAGCGCCTGGTGGATGGCACGGGCGGAAATGCCTTGGTAGGTGTTTCGGTACTTGTCCATGTTGACCTCCATCTGGACAGGTCAGCGTAAGCTACTGGTAGCTCATGGGATGAGCCACTAAATCGCTTTGCTGCAGATCCGCGCGTTCGACGCCTCGCTGCGCTGGCTGAACTGGGGCGAGAATTCGCTGATTCGGCCACGAGAGCAACCGGGCAAGCATCACAACCTCAGTGACGGCGCCAAGCGCAGCGACCGAGATACCAGACTCGACGCATGCGCCCAGAATCTCCGCCTGGAACGCCACGGTGCAACAACAAGCATGCTTCGGCTTGACTGCCAAAGATGAGATGTCCAGCGACCTTAGATGGGCATCAGCGGTCTTGGCGATGATGGATGTCTGCGTCTGTTTTAGAGTTTGGCGCCGGCGGTAGCTTCCTTGGCGGCGCTGTTCGCGGCTGCGTTTGCCATGGATGCAAGGAACGCACGGCCCGCATCCATATCCACGAGCTGGGCGCTCCCATTGCCCATGGACTTCACACCACTGGTGGAGATCACGCCGTAGTTGACGCGGAAAACCTTGTTGCAACTGTTCTCGAGGCGCATCGAGTCACCCTGATTGACTCGTCCGAACGGCAGAGTGTTGTCGCTGCACGTCCCCTGATAGAGCTCGAAGCCCGTGAGGGTCTTGGAGCCATCGCCTTTGCGCTGCCCATTGACGAGGATGTCGAAATAGTCGTTGATCGGAGCCGCGCCGGCATACTTGGTACCCATGTCTCCGATGGTCTTTTCATACGCGTAGGTCGACGTCGTGTCATCCCGCCAGATCGCCCAGACCTTGCCGTCGTTGATCAGGATCTTGATGAAGTCGTAGTTACTCTTCTGTTCGGGGAACAAATCGAAGCGGATGCCGGCACGCATCGGCGCACGGGTGACCGAATTGGGCCAGGTGTATTCCGACATCTTCAGCTTGATGGTGCGGCCGCGGCTTTCCTTGGTGCCATCTGGGAAACGTTGCTTGATGGCGGACACCGCCTGAGCTTCGGTCATGCCGAGTTTGACGCCGAGGATGTCGAAGTTCTGAATGGCACCGGCGGAGTCCACCGCTTTGCTGACACCGGCGTGAGCAGGGCTCAGAGCGGCAACGATGGTCGCAACGGCTGCGATACGGGCGAAGTGCATGGGAGTTTCTCCATTGTTGTTGGGATTCGAGTTGAGGGTTCGGCCGCGCTGGCGAGACGAATGCCTTGTCGGCCGCCTCGAGACGCATAGGCCACGCCCCCGCTATTGCGAGATCTCTGCGGGGGTGTGATCGAGTGCGGTTTGCGATGCCGCGGGAACGTCTTGTCCTCTCCATGTCGGCCCGAGTTCGACGACATGGAGCCATGCCAATCGTCGAGTCTCGGGCACCTCAAACGTTTGTCCGTAAAGGGCATTGCCGTGCTTGGCCATGGCCAACGCCATGCGTGCGGCCTGGAAATTTCCCGCATCGGCATGCGCGGCAAACCCTTCAAACGCCGTGCGCCAATGGCAGTGCTCGTACGCGGTCCAGGCGGTACTGATCGATACGCTCTTGCTTGCACCGAGGGGTGTCCATGAGGAAACCGTGCCGTTGAGGACCGGGTTGGAGTCTTGCCGGGCGGCGTTGGCCGCAGCTTGTAGGGCCGCATCCGGCGGCGTCGGGCGCCATTCGCCGATGGATCCGTTGAGTGCAGGGTTTGTATCGCGCTGTGAGGCGATCGCCGCCTTGTCGAGCGCTAGCCGTGGTGTCACCACTCGCGCGGACGGTGGTGCGGCATAGATGTTTTGCGCGAGCAAAAGCCCAAGCGCCGCAACCAGAGGTGCAGCGCGACGTCCCTCAAATTTCATTCCTTCCTCCCCAGGTAGAACGATCATCAGATGGTTCGGTTTGTGTTATTCATTGTTCATTGAGACCTTATTGCGAATCCAAATGATCCACAAAGAGCACCAAATGTATATCGGAATGTGTAGAGAGGAAAGCCCCCGAAATACATGCTTGGCCCATGTCCAAAGCCAAGCCGATCCCTACTGCCAGAGAGATATTTGCTCGTAACCTTCGTCGAGCTCGGCGCTTGAAGGATGTGACCCAAGAGGGCTTGGCGCTGGAGGCTGGCGTGTCGCGGGCCTATCTCAGCCGTGTAGAGCGCGGCACGATCAACATCTCTTTCGATAGCGCCGAGGCACTAGCCAAGGCCATCGGCGTCTCCCTGCGGGACCTGGTCGATCCGCTGCAGTTTCAGGGTTTGGACGAAAGCTGAGGCGGTATGCCCGACGCCGACCGCGAGACGCTGCAGCAGGCCGCGCGTTTGTCCCAGCATCCAATCATGCGGGGCTTGGTAAAGTGGTGGCAGGCTGCGCCGCGAGGTGTTGCCCCTGCTTTTCCTCCCTGAGCAGGAGCCTCCGCGTGATGACAGCGTTAGGCTTTCCAGCCTCGGTCCATGGCCGGGGCTTTTTTCCATCTGGAGAAGAGAGGGCCGGTGTGGCGATCAGGAGAAAACGAAGCAAGCCAGGCACTTGGCCCAATTGCTGTCGGGAGCCGCAATTGCGGTGTTGGACCGCAATTCACCGCAATTGCCGGGGAGGGGGCGGGTGGCAAGCATGAGCCGATTGGCGGCGGGGAATCTCCTCGCAGCCAGGGCTGCTAGGCAGGGGCGGTTCGTTCTCGATCAAGATCGGGATGACCACAGGCGCCGTCTAAGACAGTGTCGCGATTCAATGCAAGGGATCGGCGACGTTCGACAACCTGGTCATCCTCGGACGCTGGCAAGTCAACCGCGTCGGCGCCGCCGAGAAGGCTGCGCACAACGTGTTCAAGGCGAGTGGGAAGCGGCGCGAGAACATCCCCGGCACTGAGTGGTTCAACACGACTATCGCTGAAATTCAATCGATCATCGATTTCGTCACTGCGGGCTAGCGACACGCCTCGTTGAGTGCTACCTTGGCAGCATCAGCATTCGATGGCTTTCCTGCGGGATCTGTGTCCTCAGCCATGACAGTGGGCAGCTTTTCTTCGTCCGGTGCGAGTGGGCAGTCTTTGCAATGGTAGTCAAGGTCATCAGGCTCAGGGTTGAGCACGTGCTGGCTCGCAATCAATGGGCGCCATGAAAACTCCCCTCCTTTTCCGTCACGTATTGGCCCACCACCCATAATCAATACTGGCAACATTGCCTTCGGAAGACTGTGCCAAAACCCAATGGTTGACGCGATCTTCTGCGTCCCCAACGGTCGCTTGCCTGCAATCTTTTTGCCGATGCGCTTGCAAAGGGCCTCCATGCCGGCTGGATCCACATATCGAGCGATCGCAGGATCTCTGAAAGCAAGGCCAGTCGTCTTGCCCAGATCGTCTTGAACGCACAACCGGTTCTGCTCGGGGTACGAGACCCTTATGGACGCCTTGCTGACCTTGAAATCGACTTCGAGCTGGTCGATGCTAGCCTGAAGAACTTTTTCGGCGATGTCCGTGATGAAGGCGAACCTCATATCGAGTGCATGGGTCGGCTCGAAATGACTGGCCTTGCGCTGACAACTCGTGTACATGCACTTGAGGCGTCGGGATGATTCGCCTCCGCTCCAGCCGCCGTCATTGAACATCCGAATCGTGGAGCTAGTGGTCAAGTTGGAAAGCTTGAATGCTTCCGACAGCTTCTTATTGCTGATCGCTTGGCTCAACATCATGGCTAAGCCATGGTCTCCGCTTAGCGGATCCGCACCCATGAAGTAGGCGTTGTGAGATGCCTCTGGCAGTGACTCGTCAGTCAAAAAAGCACCGAGCTCCTGCATGCCGATGATTCGAAGCTGCGCAAGTATTGCGATCGCCACGCTCGGACCCAGGATCGGATCAACCCTTTTGAACTGATGACTCCACGCATCGACGTCCATCCAGCGATACGACGCGTGTCGCATGCATTCGGCCACGTTACCCCGCCATGAAATGCGGTTTTCGCTGAGCCAAGCGGCCGTCTTCTTGTTCAGCTCGGCCTTGGTCATCCGAATGACGCCGCTGTCTTCCAGTGCACGAGACGTCACATTTTTATCTGCGAAGCACCCCGCTTGAGGATGAGTGCGTGACACATCCCGCAGCGCAAGGTCATTGGCTGCTCTGTTGGAGTCAGACAGCCTGATGAGTTGGATATGGTTAATCCAACGTCCGGCGGTGCTTGCAGGAAGCTCCTCCTCCAACTGAGCGATTTGCGCTGGAGTGGCAGCAACGATGAGTTGCTTCATCGCACGTCAGTTACTGGAAATCAGTGGGCAGCAGGCCAAATGGAATCAGGAGGGCGTTCATTTGCTCAAGCGTCATTCGGTCAATCACCATGTGAAGGCGTCGCCGCGCTTGTTCTACGGCAGTTTCCTTGGGCGCAGCCTCTGGCGCTGTTGTCTCAAGCCGCGGTGCAGAATTGCCACCGCTTAACGGCGCGTCATCGGCGAGTTGGGCTACGACATTGAGCCGTTGCTCATCATCGATACCAAGCTGCCGCAAACGCGCCTCAAAGATCGAAAGCATCTCCTGCTTGCGATACCCTCCCCATTCGCGATCAAGAGGTGGGGTATGAGTTCTCAGAACTCTCAACCATTTGGTATAGGAGGCCGCAGAGTAGTCCTGCAGGATGTCATCGAGCTGAGGAGCATCCACGCCTCGTTGCTTCAGCTGCCCGCGGTAGGCAATACACACATCTTTGTGCTCGGCTAGTGAAACGGGCAGTATGGCGGCGTGGTCAGCTGCTTTTGCACTTGGCGACGCGAAAGCTTTTAGAGAAAGCGCCTTTAGATCAAGGAGGAGTTGCTGCGTTGGATGTACTGAGACGAATGCTCGCCACAGGTCACCCGGCTCAGGTTCAATTTCCTGACCAGAATCAACGATGTCATACAGCAGATCAGTGCCGCGCCGTGCCGACGACAGCGTGACTACCTCAGCGAGACATTTCTCAGCGAAGATACGAAATGGAGCGGCCTCTCGCTCCACTCCATCGGGAAGAAGGTCACGGAAAGTCTTGCCCTCTGGGAGCGACGCGCCAACGATGGACGCAAGCTTGGAGCCGACGATGCGCGCTTTCTTCAGCGCAAGCAAACGCGAGCGCACTCGGTCGACCACGTCGGTGAGCACCTTCTCTGACGATCCTTCGAACTGAGCATCCATGCTTATCAAGCTCCAGAAAGCCAAAAGCCCACAAAGTTGTGGGCTCGACTGCTTAGTTGATTAGACAGACATTCAGCGGGTGTCTGAATAGAGGTCTCTTGCGTCTCACCTCTTCTGACGAGTTGGCTCCCACAGTTCCCCTGGAACTTCATCCAGGTGCAGGTTGGCCGCGCAGCTTGAGGGCGTAACCATAGGTACGCACGCTCTGTAAGCTCGTCTGCCTTGATCATAGCATTCTTGGTACGCATGGCCAACAGGAGCTGGCCATGCGTACCAAAGAACGTAGTGACATCAACACCGAGGTGCTAGGTCTCAAGCAGGCCAGCATGTCGGAAGCACTTCTGGCTGCACGGGACGCTGCGACCAACGGGATGCTCCGCAGCCGTACTCGTTCGACGAACGTTCCCTTCACAAGGGAATTTCGTGTGAAGTCTGCCTGAACCGTCTTGATCGTGAAACGGCGAGCTTTTTAGCTCGCCGTTTCTTTTCCGTCTATCAATCTTTGAGTGGTGATAGCGATTTGTCGTGGCCCGCGACAAGACATCTCGATCTGGCTGGGATCTTGGGTGGAGCTGCTTCAAGCCAATGAAACACAGTCGACAGTCATTCTGCACCAATACGGTGCCTTGCGGTCAAAAGCAGCAAGCGCATCTTGTATAAGTCATTGATTTCATTGGCCGTCACTTCGTGCCTCTGCTTCTCGTTGTCGACGGATGCGACAAAGCGCCTCCATCGCGGACGCAAACGTTGACGGCTTGGCGCTGCCCTCAAGCATCAGACGCTGGTGCAGCTTGACGTTGAGACGAGGACGCCGATCACAGGCCTCTGTAGACGCAAGGGCGCCCGTTTCATCTGGGCTTTGATCTACTGGCTTCATGTGCCGAAAATAGCATGCGCACCAACGCGATGCGTGTGGCAGATCATTGACCATTGATGTCGAAGGGGACAAGGTTTGGCCGAGTGTCATGGCCGCGACAATGACGTGCCCATCCGAACATCGGTGCGCCGACTAGGAGCGGAGCGGTATGGGACGCTACCGAATTTGGTCAATTTCAGGCAATTTCAGTTCACAGCTTAAATTCAGGGTCGTTCGTAAATGTCTGCCGCCACTGACCATCCGTCCCTCCGTAGGCCAATGAGAGATTCGGCCTGCTGGGTCATCGGGAACAAAGATGCTGGGCTGGCTCATAGTCATTCACTTGCCGACGGCGATGCGCCTGCAAAGCTGGACGATGGCCGCGGTGCGCAGAGTGGCGCCCGTGGACAAGATGGTCTTGACGGTGCGGTGATGGGGCGAGTCGTGCGCCAGCGCGCGGGAGTAAGCCGCTTCCAAGCGGTCCCGGTCATAGGGCTTGAGCAGGGCCAGCACGCCCTGCACCTCGCACAGCCGCTTCAGGATGTGGTCGCGCAGTAGTTGCTCGATCAAGGCTTTGCAACTGGGGCTGATGCGCTCGGCCTTGGCGGCGCACCAGGTGCGGTCGCACCCGAAGAGGGCTTGTGCTTCGGGCGGCACGTGCTCGCGCTCGCTCACGCGCTGGCCGGGCCGAAGTCCGCGCGGATGGGTGGCGATATGGCGGTAACCCTCGAACAGGGCATCTGCTGCATCGGTGGCGCGCAGCCACAAGGTCTTGCCGACCAGCGTGAACGGGGCCGAGTACAGGATGCGCTCGAATTGCACATGACAGTCGCGGTGCGCGTCCACCCGGTGCCAGGAACCCAGGTCGGGTTGGGGCTGCATCTGGTCCACAGCATCATCTGCAATGTCCTGGGCGGGAGTATCGGGCTGCACTGCGACGAGGGGCAAAGAACTCTGTTCACGATCACCCAACTGCTATTTCCTCCCTGACGGCCCCGCCGGCGTGGTCTCGCGGCAAAGAGGACAGCCCTTGCTCCCGATACCGTGGCTGGACTCATGGCAGGAACCCATGCCACACTGGGCCTCGACTATCGGTGCCACGTCGCCATGCTGCTACACCGTCGCTCGCTGTTGCTTCTGGGTACTGTCTCGTGCCTGTCCGGCCGAGGCGTGGCCCGGGGAGCGGCTTTGGAAGTCCAGTCGCATTACGACTTTGCGCCTTTTCAGACCGGCCCAGGCGAAGGCTTGAACTACGACCTCGTGGCTTGGTTGCGCCAGAGTCTTCTGGCCGAGGAATTGGAGGTTCGATTGAGCGGGCTGCCGCGGCGACGTCTGGATCTGCTGATGCGCGCGCCCGACTGGCGGGGCCTGGTGCCCTGGGTTGTGCCGGCCTGGTTTGGCGACGCCGGCATGACGCGCTTTGTCTGGTCTGCCCCGGTAATCGAGGATGCCGACCTGGTGCTGTCCCACAAAAATCGGGCGCTGGATTACGACGGCCCAGCTTCATTGCGGGGACTGCGCCTGGGTGGGGTGTTGGGGCACAGCTATGTGGAAGTGGATCCTTTGGTTGTTCAGGGGCTTGTGCGGCGGGAGGATGCGAGCGATACGGCCTCCAACCTGCGCAAGCTGCTGCGGGGGCGTGTCGATGTTGTGTTCCTGGCGCAGAGCGGCTGGCCATGGTGGCTGCGACAGATGCCCGAGCTGACCGGCCAAATCCATGTGGCACCGAAAGCGCGCGCCCGCTACGCGCGACGCATGCTGCTGTCGCCTCGCTTGCCGCCGGAACTTCGGCATACCCTGTTGGCCCTACTGGCAAAACTCGGCAGAGACCAAACTTGGCAGCGCTACTTGGCCCGCTACGGCCTGCAGGACGTGCCGCAGCACCGGATTGCGCGGTAGCCGATGGTCGCATGGCCTCGGGTGTGGCATATGCACGAGTTCGCCACATCAGCTCTCAAGTTTCGCCAGCGTGGGCCGACAAACTGCGGGCCAGTTGCCCTTGTGGTGGCGACTATCCTGCTTTCGCCCTTTCGGATCATACCCATGAAGAACATCAAGCATCTCGCCATCGCCCTCGTCCTGTCCGGCCTGAACCTGGGGGCTGGGGCCGAAACGCCGGAGGAGGCCAAGGCCCTGCTGGAGGCGGCCGTGGCTGCCGTCAAGGCCAAGGGCGTGGATGGCGCCGTCACTGAGTTCAATGCCGGCGGCAAATGGACCAAGGGCGCGCTCTATGTGGTCGCGGTGAAGTTCGACGGCAGCATGGTCGCCCATTCGTCCAACGGCAAGATGGTCGGCAAGAATATGCTGGAGGCCAAGGATGCCGCCGGCAAGGCCTTCGTGCAGGAAACCATCGCCCAGGTCAAGGCCAAGGGCCAGGGGCAGGTCGAAATGCGCTGGGCCAATCCAGCGACCAAACAAATCGGCGATGCGGTGATGTACAGCCGCGCCGTGCCGGGTCAGGACATGTACGTGGGCTCGGTCGTCTTTAAGTGATCGCTGCATAGTCGCACCCATGCTTACCCTCGACCACTTGGGCCTGCGCAGCAAGCTGCTGCTGGCCCCCCTGATCTGCCTGGGGCTACTACTGCTGACCGCCGCCGGCGCGATGTGGGGTTTTGCCCAGCAGCGACAGGCGCTGGACGCACTGGAGTCCCAGCGCCTGCCCAGCTACACGTTCCTGGCCCAGTTCGATGCCGGCCTGCGTGACATGAACGGGCTGATCAACCGCTCCATCGGATACGAGTCCATGGGCTACAACGCCCAGGAGATCGGCGCGGTCGACGCGGCCCTCAAGCAGGTCCAGACGGGCCTGCAGCAATCGCTGCAGGCCCGTCTTGAAGCTGCCACCGACACCGAAGAAAGGGTTCAGTTGCAGGAGCTCGCCAAGGGGCTGGCCGCCTACGCGAAGGCGGTGGAGGAGACCCTGGGCATGAAGTCGGCGGGCGCGGTGATGGCCGTCACCTTCCTGAGCACGGCCCAAACCCAGTACGACAAGCTGTTGACCGTCGTCAGCCGTCAGGCTACCGCAGATCTCCAGCATGCTGGCGCGGAGGTCGGGGCGGCGCGTGCACAGGCGCGACGCCTGGGCCTGGCGATCCCGGCGGTGGCCCTGGTAGCCCTGCTGACCGGTGTGCTGCTCAGCCTGTGGCTGGCCGGTGGCTTGGTCAGGCGCGTGCAGACCTTGACCCAGGCGGCAGATCACCTGGCCGCCGGCGACCTGACTCAGCAGCTCGATGCGCAGGGGCGCGACGAGATCGGCCACCTGACGCGTGCCATGGCGTTGGTGCGTGATCGCCTCGCCGGCTCGTTGGCTGAGGTGCGTGAGGCCGCCGACTCGGTGCGCACCGCAGCCGGCGAGATTTCGGCCGGGAACACCGACCTCTCCCAGCGCACCGAACAGCAGGCCAGCCAGCTACAGCAGACCGCATCCTCGATGGCTGACATGAACGGCAGGGTGCGCGAGAACGCCGAAACAGCACGCCAAGCCAGTGAGTTGGCGCTGGAGGCCAGTGCAGTGGCGGTCAAGGGCGGTGAGGCTGTGGCCAAGGTAGTGAGCACGATGCACGATATTGCCGGCAGCAGCCAGCGCATCGGCGACATCATCTCCACCATCGACGGCATCGCCTTCCAGACCAATATCCTGGCGCTCAATGCTGCGGTGGAGGCCGCCCGTGCCGGCGAGCAGGGTCGAGGATTTGCGGTGGTGGCGGCCGAGGTGCGGGTGCTGGCCCAGCGCAGCGCCGAAGCGGCCAAGCAGATCAAGACGCTGATCGGTGCCAGCGCCGAGAACGTCGAGCAGGGCACGAGGCTGGTCGATCAGGCCGGACGCACCATGCAGGATGTGGTGGCGCAGATCCAGCGCGTCAGCCAGCTGATGATAGGCCTGACCGAGGCCTCTCATACCCAGACCCAGGGCCTGGGCGAGGTGAGCCAAGCGGTGGGGCAACTCGACCAGGTGACCCAGCAGAATGCCGCCCTGGTGGAAGAGTCGGCCGCCGCCGCAGAGAGCCTGCTGCAGCAGGCTGCCCGGCTGTCCGACACGGTGGCAGTATTCCGCCTGACCTGACTATGACTGCTGCGCACGTGCGCCGAGCTCGACCTGCAGGGCAGTGAAGCGCTCGAGAGGAGGCGTGGGGATAGTTGCCCTATTAGCGCAGCGATACTAACGGGATGCCGATGCCAACTTCGCCCATGAGTCTGCCGGTCCCTGACGACGAGTTGATCCGCCAGTTGATGGCCCTGCACGAGGCGAGCCCACAACTGCTGGCGGTGTTCGACGAACGGGATCTGCTGCGTTACGCCAACCCGGCCTTTCGTACGGCCTTCCACGCGGTACCGGACGGGCGATTGACTTGGCTGGAGATGATGCGAGCCAATGGCGCCAGCGGGCACGGTAACGTGATCCTGGCATCCGACGCCGAGGCTTGGCTGTCCGCCGCGGCCTCGCGGCGTGGCAAGCTGCCTTTTCGCGCTTTCGAAGCCGATCTGGTGGACGGGCGCTGGATCTGGATGAGCGAAACCATGCTGCCCAATGGCTGGATGTGTTGTAGCGCCAGCGACATCACGGCGCTGCGCACAGATGGGCGGGCACTGCGCCAGGAGCGCGACCGTGCCCTGCGCGCTGCTCAGACCGATGCGCTGACCGGCCTGGGCAACCGCAGCCACGTGCTACAACAGTTGGAGATGCAGTTGGCGCGACTGCGCCGGCCGCAGGGCGGCAGCCTGGCCGTGGTGCTGCTCGACCTGGACCGCTTCAAGCTGATCAACGATGGCTACGGTCACGAGGCCGGAGACCGGGTGCTGTGTGACTTTGCGCGCCAGCTGCAACAGAGCACCCGGCGCGGCGATGCCTGCGCGCGTCTGGGCGGGGAGGAGTTCATGCTGCTGTTGGTCGAGGTAGAGCCGGCACAGGCGCTGGCCATCGTCGAGCGGTTGTTGCGGTGCCTGCGCGAGTCCAGGCCGCTGGTCGAGCATCCGGAGCAAGCCTATAGCGCTTCGGCCGGGTTGACCATGGCCGGCCCAGAGGACAGCGCTCGCAGCGTGTACCAGCGTGCCGACCGAGCGCTTTACCGGGCCAAGGCTGAGGGCCGCGATCGCTGTTGCGTCGACACGGCCTGAGCCATCAGCGCTGGCCGTTCGAGAGCCGGAAGTAAGCCACGGTCTGCACCAACTGTTCGGCCTGGGATTTCAGGCTTTCGGCCGCTGCGGCCGACTCCTCCACCTGGGCCGCGTTCTGCTGCGTGACCTTGTCCATCTGCGTGGTGGCCTCACCGACCTGGTCCTGGCTGGCGGAGGCGGTCTCACCGACGAGGTCGGCTACGCGCTGAATGGAGCCACCACTTCGCTCATTGTCGGGCCCGCCTGGTCGACCAGCACCGAGCCCTGCTCGACCCGCTCGACGCTGGCACCGATCAGGGTCTTGACCTCGCGCGCGGCCTCGGCGCTGCGCTGCGCCAGGCTGCGCACCTCGCTGGCCATGACGGCGAATCCGCGCTCCTGTTCGCCGGCCTGGGCCGCTTCGACCGCCGCATTGAGCGCCAGGATATTGGTCTGGAAGGCGATGCCGTCGATCACGTTGATGATGTTGGCGATGCGGCGCGAGCCGTCGTTGATGCCGCGCATGGTCTCGACGACCCGCTCGACCACCTGGTCCCCTAGCGCGCCACCTGCGAGGCATCCTGCGCCAACCGGTTGGCCTGCTGGGCGCTGTCGGCGTTGTTGCGCACGGTGGAGCTCAGCTCATCCATGGTGGCTGCCTCCGTGTGATGGACAACAAGCGACAGTTGGCTCGGCGACCATCAGCCGTCGCAGACTTCTCTTCAATCCTGCCGGGTCTGGAAAACCGCCACCTCATCGGCCAGGCGCTGCGCCTGCTCGCGCATGCTTTCGGCTGCCGCAGCCGACTGCTCGACCAGCGCCGCATTTTGCTGGGTCACCTGGTCCAATTGGGTGATCGCCTGGTTGACCCGCTCGATGTCACTGCTCTGCTGTGAGGCAGACTCGGCGATGCCGCCAATCAGACCGGCCACCTGCTGCACGGCCGTTTCAATCTCGCGCATGGCGTTGCCTGCCTCCTGTACCAGGCTCGCACCGGCCGCGACCTGCTCCTCCGAGGCGGCGATCAAGCCCTTGATGTCCTTGGCGGCCTCTGCGCTGCGCTGGGCCAGGCTGCGTACCTCGGTGGCCACGACGGCAAAGCCCTTGCCTTGTTCGCCAGCCCGGGCCGCCTCGACGGCGGCATTGAGCGCCAGGATATTGGTCTGGAAGGCGATGCTGTCGATCAGTCCGGTGATGTCGGCGATGCGTTTGGCGCTGGCATCGATGGCCTGCATCGTGCTGACGACCCGCTCCACCACCTCGGCACCGCGCGCCGCAGCAGCAGAGGCCGAGCCGGACAGGGCGTTGGCCTCGCGTGCCGAGCCGGCCGTCTCGCGTACCGCGCCAGTCAGCGTGTCGACCGAGGAGGCGGTGGACTGCAGACTGGATGCGGTCTTCTCGGTGCGCACCGAGAGGTCTTGATTGCCGGCAGCAATCTCGGCGCTTGCGCCGCCGATGTTCTGTGCCGCGGCCTGCACTTGGCGGATCACTGCGTGAATACGATCGATCGCGCCCTGCAGCAGCGCCGTCGTGCCGGTGGCCGCGCGGCGCCCGGCGCTGTCGAGGTTGATGCGCTCATGGGCCGTCAGCCGCTCGACCAGCGCCTCCAACTCGGACTGCTCGACCGCGCGTCGGTGCATCTGGATGGCGATGAAGATCTCGAAACCCGTCTGCACGACCACGTAGCCGGCGTGCACCAACACCCGGCTGAAGCCCGGCTCGGTCAGACAGAAGACGCCCAGCCCGGCGAGCTGCATCCGATCAAAAGCAAGATGATGGACAGCGATCACGACCGCACCGGTCACAATGGGGGCCCAATGCCGGTAGACAAGCAAGAAGGCCAGCGTCACGAAGACGCCGAAGTGGAATTCGAGCATGCCGCGTGCCAACTGGATCTCCAGTGCCACCATGGCCATCGAGCAGGCCGCCATTGCATGTGCGCTCAGGGCCCGGCCGCCGGCCATGGCATGGGCGGCAAGCGCGACACCGCAGATCAGCAGGCCGGCGCTCAGGGCCAGACCGAATTGTTCCCAGTACCAGCCCAATGCCAGGGCCAAGGCCAGATGCAGCCCCAGGGCTCCCAGCATCATCCGGTCGGCTTCACGCCAAGCGGATTCGCGGGCGCTGCCTCCTTCGGCGACGTTTGCGCGCGAGATAGTTGTCTCAGAGGTTGTGTTCACCTGGGGCTCCTTTCAAGATTCAGTGAATCTAGCGGAACTCGAGCGCCTTGAATCGGCGGAGCAACTGCGACATTCCATCGTTGTCCGGGTGCTCGTTTATCATCGGGGTGCCGGTCTGTGGGCTGGTCCGGCTTCTCCTCCCTGAGTCGGCGGCGTGCCGTGATGACACCGGCAAACCGTTCAGCCCGCCGGCAACCCCGGCGGGCTTCTTTTTGGCTCTTTGCTCGTTGCCTATGGATGAACGAAGCGGCCGAGGGAGAGGCTGAGGAGTTGTTCCGGAGGCAGATGGGCAGGAGCGCAACGGTCAACGACACGAAACCAGCCGAGGTAGTGGTGCAGGTAGCTGGTAGCTACGCCTCGGAAGCGGCGCAGCCAGCCCTTGAGCCGCGAGTGGTAGGCGTTGACGTTCTGGATGTGCCAGGCCCCGCGCACGCGCGGGCCGGTGCTCATGTTCAGGGCGTGGTGCTCGATGCCCATCTCGATGGCGGCGGTGGCCATGGCGGAGCTGCCGTCGGTGCACAGCACGGCATCCGAGGCGAGCACGGTAGCGAGCGAGGCCAAGATTTCGCGCTTGGAGGCTCGCCCGAGGATGAAGTCGGTGCTGCCACCTGAACGGTCCCGGGCCACCAGTACGGGAACATGGTCGTCGCCGGTTCCGCGGGTGCTGGCGTGGCCGCCACGGCGGCGGGGCGCCCGTGCGCTCACCCGTTGGCCTTTGGCTGAGCGCAGGATGACGGTCTCATCCGCCTCGGCGATGCCGCTGAGCAGCGCTGACTTGGCCTGCTGGGCCAGGCTGAGGAAGCGGTGGCGCCAGCGGAACGCGGTGCCGGGTGCAACCTGCAGACGCTCGGCAGCCTGGTGCACGCTCAGGCCCTCGTCGAGCACCCGGGCCTGGGCCAGCCACTTGTGACGCTGGCGCAGTCGGGCCAGTGGTGTGGCCGTCAAGGCGTTGAAGGTCTTGCCACAGCCACGACATTTGTAGCGCTGTAGACCGTCGGCCTGACCGTTGCGCACCACCCGTGTTCCTTCGCAGTGCGGACAACTCGGCTTGAATGCGCTCGCCAGGTCAATCTGCGCCAGCACCCGCTCGCGCTCGTCCGGCGTGTGCAACTGTGCCATCAGCGCCTGGCGTTGCCGTGGGCTGAGTTCGTGCAACCGCTCCAGCCATCGCTTCCAGTCTTGCTCCTGCATCGCCTGCTCCAGAACACCCGGCTTGCCGCCGTATGCCTGCCACGATGCACGGCCACTGGCTCATGGCGTGCGCCTGTCACTACCTAATGGGCAAAGAGCCTTCTTTTTGGGGTGTAGCGCCAGCGCCACGCCGGCAGTTTGAGTTGAAGCTCGCGGCATCCGAGCCGAAGAGTATGTTCCTTTTCTCTGCGCCGCTGCAGAGCCCGTTTACGGGGCGCGCCAGACCCGTCGGATGGTTCAAAATCGAGGTTCCCTTCCGTATCAATGTCTGAAACGAAGACGTCGGGTCGGGTGATAGAGAACAAGAATGAGGTCCCCATGGCGATAACCCCGTGTTCCGGACGCCGGCTCACACGAGGCTTGGTGTTGATGTGCACGGTACTGATGGCCGCCGTGTGGGCTCTGGGTGCCTATCTGATCCATCAGGACCACAAACGCACGCAGCAGGAAGCCATGCATCGCGTTTCCGGTGCGGCAGAGGTCTACGAGGCTTTCGTGGATCGGCATCTGGCCCAGGTCAAGTTGATGCTTACGCTGCTTGCAGAACACAAGTCTCCGGCGGAGCTTCAGCGCGAACTGGAGCTGCTGGCTCCCAAGGGGGCTTTTGTTGATGCCGGTGTTCGCAGCCTCTACGTCACCGATGCCACCGGGGAGTTGATCGCGAGTAGCGCCCAACTTGCAAGCGGGGAAGGCAGCAGTGCGGTGACGGACAGGCCCTATTTCCAGGCTCATCGCGACAACCCGACCCAGGGCCTCTACGTGGGCGCCCCCATCATCGGTCGTTACAGCAAGGAGTGGCGGGTCCATGTGAGCAGTGCGCGGCGCGATTCGGTCGGCCGGTTTGCGGGCGTTGCCGTCGCGGCGATCGATCCCAAGGACTTCACCAGCTTCTTCGCCGAAGACCATCTGGGCCGTAGCGGAGTGCTGGGGGTCACCGGACGGGACTGGGTGGCCCGGGCTTGGCGCAAGGGGGATGTCTTCGACTTCGGCAGGTCGGTACAGGGCTCGAAGCTTGCCCGGCATGCGTTGCTGAAGGACAGTGGCGCTTATGAGACGGAAAGTGCGATAGACGGCGTGCCGCGCTACGTCGCCTTCAAGACCAATCGGCTGACTGGCTTGATCGTGACTGCAGCACTGGATCGGAACGAGGCCCTGTCGCCGTTCTATGCCCGGCGCACTGCGGTGCTGATGGCGTTTGGTCTTGCCTCGGTGCTGCTTCTCATCGCATTCATTCCCGTGCTCCTGACCGCGAGGCAACTGGATGTCAGCTGCAGGGCGGCCGCGCGATCCAGCGAACTCTTTGCTGCTGCTTCGAACGCGCAGCTCGATGCCTTCTTCATTTTCGAGGCGTGTCGGGGAGAGGCAGGTGAACTGACGGACTTCGTCTGCCAACATGCCAATCAGCGAGGTGTCCGCTGGTTGGAACGCAATGGTCTGAACATGCTGGACCGCACGCTGACCGAGGTACTTGGTGCGCGGGGTGCCAGCCCTTGGATCTCAGCGTTCTGCCGTGTCGTCACGAACCACAAGTCGCAGGTGAGCGAGTTCGAACTCGGCACGGCGCAGGACGGTAGCATCCGTGTGACCCGCCACATCGTGCCGGTCGGCGATGGCGTGGCGGTCAATCTGCGGGATGTGACGGCTGCATATCGCCAGAAGGCGGCGCTCGCCGCCAGCAACGAGATCATCGCGGCAAACGAGCGCTTGCTGCGGGGGCTGACCGAAACGGTGCCTATCCTGCTGGCTCACTTCGACAAGAACCTTGTCCTTACCTTTGCGAATGGGACTTGCGTGCGCTGGTTGGGGTCGGACTGGGTGCGGGCGGAGGGCAAGCACGTGCGCGAGATATGGGGGGAGGAGCTTTACGCCAGCAGGGTGCAATACCTGGACAAGGCGCTAGGCGGCGAACTCGTCGAGTTCGTATCGGAGCGCGAGATTGCGAACGGCACCAGAGTCTTCAAGAACAACTATGTACCCGACGTGGACGAGACGGGCCAGGTTGACGGCATCTACGCCGTCAGCGTGGATGTCACCGAACTCAAACGAACGGAGGAGAAGCTGGCGGCCATGGCGCATACGGACAGCCTGACCGGCCTGTACAACCGGCGCTACTTCAGCGACCGGATCCCCGAAATGCTGTCTCGGGCCAGACGCAATGAGCGAGGTATCGGCATTCTGTTCGCGGATGTGGATCGCTTCAAAGGGGTCAACGACCAGTATGGGCACGCCGTCGGCGATGCCATCCTGATGGAGGTCGCCAAACGTCTTCAAGCCTGCGTTCGGCGGCACGACACGGTGGTCCGGTTCGCCGGGGACGAGTTTGTGGTGGTCCTGGAGGATCTTGCGTCCGACGAAACCCTGACTTTGGTCGCGCGCAAAATCGTCGGGTTGATGGGCGAGCCGATTGCTGTGAGCGAGCAACAGTCCATTCAGGTGACCGTCAGCATCGGGGTCAGCTTTGATCGGAGGGCCGAATGCACCGCCGAAGCCCTCCTCGCCGAAGCTGATGGAGCGCTCTATGTCGTGAAAACTAAAGGCCGGAACGGCTACGAAATTGCCCTGCCTCGTTCGGCAGCATGATGGCCGATTCGCGCTCGATCAGCGCCTCGGCCTTGCGTACTGCAGCGTTTCTCCAGCGCGGCCGGCGAAGGTAGCTTAGAAGACCTGTGATTGAGGTGCAAGGGGGCTACAAACATCTCCAGGCATTCATTAACGCGCCACCGTGCGTCGCGCACTACGCACGCACTGGGCCTGTTGAGCCTGAAGGCCTTGGAGCCTCGCAGTAAGCAATACTGGGATGGCCGACCCCACCTGTAGACGGCAGGCTGATGGCCCCGCAGTTCGTCAAGCCGTATGTCAAGAGCAACAAGAACGATGCCGCAGATGCAGAGGCGATCTGCGAGGCGGTCATCGAAGACGCCGAGAACGAGTTGCCCGGTTCCTTCCGTTTGATCATCCAGCGGTTGCTTGATCACCTCAAGGTGCTGCAGCAGCAGGTCAACGAGATCGAGGCTCAGATCAAGGCTTGGCACCGCGACAGCGATGCGAGCCAGCGTCTGGAGAAGGTGCCGGGCATTGGTCCCCTGACCGCGACCGCTCTGGTCGCCAGCATTGGTGATGCGAAGAACTTCGACAACGGCCGTCAGTTCGCGGCCTGGCTGGGCGTGGTCCCGCGACAGCACTCCAGCGGGGCCATGGTGCGGCCGAGTGTCTTGACCGCGACGATGACGGGTTCAACCGAACATCGCTGCGTCCAATAGGAGCGCAGCGACATGGGACGCTACCGCAATTTGGTCAATTTCAGTTCACAGCTTAAATTCCGGTCGTTCGTTACCACTGTAAGCGAGCCTTCTCCCGCATTTCTTTAATTCTGTGTTTTAGAAGACTTTTCTCGTCGTATGCGCTCAAGCGCAGCCATCGCCGATTGATACGAACTGGGCTTCGCAGTCCGTTCCGCAAAGATCCGCAAATGCAATTCTGAATCGCCCCGGGGCGATTCAGTTTGCGGTTGTAGTTGGAGGGCCTGCTCGCCAAGCTCTGTCAGGCAATGGAGCGGCGCCTGCCTCGACGGCCATAGCAGGAAGAGCTGAGTCGCGGTAAGTCTTGGCCACGCTAGACCATTCGATGGATTCATGGCGAACTTCGAACGCGAAGCTGGCGTAGTCGTCTGGATGCCAAGAAACGGAGCCGAGTCGGTCAAGCAGGGTGACCGGCAGCTGTCTGCCGGAAAGCAACTGGTCGATGTCTTCTCCCTTGAGTTCGTGGCCGACGACCGAAACACGCAACTGCTCGCAGAAGGCGATCAGCATCTTGATCTGTTCGCGACAGCGCCAATAGTTCCACCGCTCGAACTCCCATAGTTGGTAGCTTGTGTAGGCCGTACCGGTGGGCGTTGTGCGATACAGCCGCAACACGACGCCAATCGGCTCCTTGGGTGTCTTGCCGGTGTCGTTGTCTTCGAACGCACGCTCGAAATCGGCGCGTTGGCGTCGGATGAACATCAACTCCGGCCGACGGCCCGCCTGCGCATGGGCAATCAGCTGACGGGCCATGCCTGGAACGTCTTTGTACCAACGTACGTTGCTATCTGCACTCACGGCTCGGTCGGTTGCGCCGCGCAGCCAATCGCTACGCACGTGGAATGTCTCGGCTAGATGTTCGAGTGCGAGAGGCGTCATGAGGTCGAGCAGCCGGTCTGCATCATTCAATGCCGACAGCGTGAACCCGTGAGAGGACATGAGCTCAACAGCCGCCGGAAGATCCAATCCATGCGCCTGCATTAGCATGAAGAAGCGCTCGCGGATGGAGCGTAGTCGAGCCGTCGGATCATCCGTCGTGGCTTCCACGACGCCGTCCAGGATGAGGTCGATCAGTCCTTGAACTGATGTATTCAGCGCAGCCGCTTGCGCTTCAAGGAAATGCTTGGTTACCGGCTTCAGTCGTATCGACGTCGGCGTGCGTTCGTCGGTCCGAGCCGGTGTCTGCAGGGCGATCTGATTGCCGCGTCCAACCAGGCGATGGAGAAGCGTCTCAAGTGAAAGTCTCATTTTGCGTTCATGTAGTCAAAGTGATGCGTTTGTAGCGCACTCTGTAGCGAACTGCAAGTTTTGGCCGGAAACCCAGCCAAGCCGGCTTTACCTTCACTTCATCCAGAGCTCATCCAGGCCGCGGAAGCCCCATTTGGATGGATCCTCGGGTCCGACGATGGTGTCCTTGCTGCCAGACGCAGCCAAGTCGAGGGTCTGCACCGGGATCTGTTCCTTGGATCGTAGCGAGAAAAACACCCGGACCTTCGGTGTGAGCAAGGACTCGACGCCTCCTGGCTCAATGACCACCGCCAAGCGCTGGGATGCCAGCCGGACGAGCGAGCCGACGGGATAGATGCCGACCGACTTCACGAAGGCTCCGAACAAGCGTTTGTCGAAATGGCCTTCCCACTTTGCCATCTGCTGCATCGCCGCTGCCGGGTTCCACGCATCCTTGTAGGCGCGCTGGGACGTTACCGCGTCATAGACGTCGCAGATGGCTCCCATGCGGGCGAGCTCGGAAATCGCATCTCCGGCAAGTCGGTGTGGATAGCCCGTTCCGTCCACCTTCTCATGGTGGTGCAGCGCAATGTCGATGATCATGGAGTCCGCGCCGGCGCTGCGCAGCATGTTGGCGCCGGCAATCGGATGGCTGCGCATGATGTCGAACTCCGCGTCGGTGAGCCTGCCCGGCTTGTTGAGAACGGCCAACGGCATCGCGGCCTTGCCCAGATCGTGCATCAATCCGCCCAATCCTGCCTGCCGTGTCCGCACGTCATTGAACCCGAGCTGGCGCGCCATCGCGACCATGAGTGCACAGACGGCCACCGAGTGCATGTAGGTGTAGTCGTCATGGGTCTTCAACCGAGCTACGCTGAGCAGGGCGACAGGTTGGCGCTCCACCGATGCTGCAATCTCGTTCACCAGCAGTTGTGACGTGGCGGCATCGATCGCCTTGCCGAGCCGCGCGGCCTGCAGCATGTCCTTGACCTGTGTCTTGGCCGAAAGACAGATGCGTTTGGCACGTTCCACCTCTTGCGACATTGATACCCGAACCTGAAGTGGCTTGGCCTCAGCGGTGGGCGCGGGCGGATCCGCAAGAGCCGGGAGCGCCGGTGGGGACTCGTTGGCCTCTGGTTTCAGGCTCGGTTCAGCGGGGACGGGTTTGCTGGAGAACTGGCCTTGCTCCGGGTCGATCCACACCTCCTTGATGCCGCACTCCCGTATGGCATTCAGATCATTTTCATCATCTAGAAGAAAGCTCCCGCGCAGAAACGGGTGCCTGAACCAGGATCCGCCCAGCTTGAGAACGTACATGCCGAGTCTCAACTCGGTGGTGGGAATCTTCTTCTTCAAGGTGTTCGTCTCTTCATTCTTTTTGTGTGCCAATCCCACCCCATCGATCGGCCTGCGTCGCCACTCGCACAAATGAAGTGCGGTCTTGATCCATGTCCACATACTAATGCTGAGAACCTGGACTGCAGGTGATCGGAACCCGGTTCCATTCGTGAGAAATTGCACCGACTCTATGTGGCGCAAAGACCGTTCGGGCTGAGCACCGTCATGGCACACATCCTGGCGTCGGTCTGCTCTGCTTCGACGCGCGCCTGGCGCGGCCAAATGGCGGACGGCGCCGGGCCTGAAGTGCCGTGTTCTTACGATGCGCATGTCTGCCCACGGCGTAGCAATTTCATTGCTGGCCACTGGACAGTACGGAGCGTGACGTAATTTGCGTCGAGTGCATTTGTATCAAAATAATCAATTGCGCCAATTGATATCGAGCGCTTACATTCAAGTCATCGAGCACCCGGCCCTACGAAGTGCTGAAACTGATTGCAGTGTTTGACCATGTGGAGAGACCTATGCCCCAGCTAAGAAGACTGAGCATCGCAGCCCGCCTGTATCTGATGACGGCCCTGGTCACCCTGGCCCTGGCGGCGATGGCGCTGATTGCCGATGTGAAACTTAATGCCGCAGTCGCTGCGGCCCGCCATACCGAGAAGGATCGCATCCCTCAGTTGGATCAGATTGCGGCCATGGAACTGACGGTGACCCGCGTCTCGCTGCAATTGCGTCACGCCATGCTGACACGCAACGCGGCCGAGCTGGATGCGACGCTGCAGGACATCGGCAAGCTGCGGCAGACTCTGGACACCTTGCAGCAGAGCTACGAGAAGGGCCTGTTCACCATCTCCGGCAAACAGCGCTACGCTGCTGTGCCGCCTGTGGTGGCCGAGTTCTGGCGAGAGGGCGAAGCCAATCTCGCGCTGATCCGCGAGGGCCGCAAGGACGAGGCTTTTGCTTACCTGGTAGACCGGACCATCCCGGCGCGCAACGCGCTGTTGAAGGTGCTGGAAGACACACTTCACTACCAGAAGACGGCCCTGGCCCAGGATATCGAGGCCGTGGCCGATCAGGTAGGAGACACCTTGCGCCTGCTGGAGGTCCTGGTGGTGCTGATTGCCGTGGTTCTGGTGACCACCTCGTGGCGGCTGGCCGGTGGCCTGCGTCGCCGGGTTGCCCTGGCCCGGCAAGTGGCCGAGCAGGTGCGTGACGGCGACCTCGGCACCCGCCTGCAGGACACACATCGTGACGAGCTGTCGCCTCTGCTGGCGGCCCTGCAGGACATGCAGGGCGCCCTGACCCGCGTGGTCGGCCATGTGCGCAGCAATGCCGAGAGCGTGGCCAGCTCCAGCGAGCAGATTGCTCGGGGCAACCAGGATCTGTCCTCACGCACCGAACAGCAGGCTGCGGCCTTGCAGCAGACGGCGGCAACCATGGACGAACTCGGGGCCACGGTGCGCCACACAGCAGACAATGCCCAGCAGGCCAACCAACTGGCCCGCAATGCCTCGCTGGTGGCCACCCGCGGCGGCGAGGTGGTGGGCCAGGTAGTGCACACCATGGGGGACATTCACGATGCATCCAAGCGCATCGCCGACATCACCGCCATGATCGATGGCATCGCCTTCCAGACCAACATCCTGGCGCTGAACGCGGCCGTGGAGGCGGCCCGGGCCGGGGAGCAAGGCCGCGGCTTTGCCGTGGTGGCCGGCGAGGTGCGCAGCCTGGCCCAGCGCAGCGCCGAGGCGGCCCGCGAAATCAAGTCCCTGATCGCCAGCAGCGTGGAACGGGTCGAGAAGGGCAGCATCCTCGTGGACGAGGCCGGCCAGACCATGACCGAGATCGTGGGGGCCATCAAGCGCGTGAACGATATCGTGGCCGAAATCAGCGCCGCCAGTCGTGAGCAGAGCAGTGGGGTCAGTCAGGTCGGTGATGCCGTCGGCCAGATGGACCGCAGCACCCAGCAGAACGCGGCCCTGGTGGAGCAGTCCGCCGCAGCCGCTGAGAGCCTGAAGCAACAGGCCGCGAGCATGGTGGAAGCCGTGGCGGTGTTTAGGCTGTAGAGCTAGGGTTGTGGTTAGCGTGATTGCCGCCTGAGGGCACCCCGCCTAATATGAGCGATTACCAAAGTCGCGTCGAGGGAGGTGAGGCATGTCGCTGGCGCCAATGTCGTTCTATGCCGGGCAGGGGCAGCTGCTGGAGCTGATCGCCCGCGGCGCGCCGCTGACCGAGACCCTGCAGCGCCTGGCCCTGCTGATTGAGGCCCAGTCCGACGGGCTTTACTGCTCGGTGCTGCTGCTGGACGAGGACGGCATCCATGTGCGGCCCGGCGTCGGGCCGCACCTGCCCCCGGCCTATCTGCAGGCGCTGGACGGCTATCCGATCGGCCCCGAGGTGGGCTCCTGCGGCAGTGCGATGGCGCTGAGCCAGACCGTGGTGGTCACCGACATCGGTAGCGACCCGCGCTGGGCGCCTTACAAGGCCCTGATCGAGGGCGAGGGCTTCCGCGCTTGCTGGTCTACGCCCATTGTTGCGACCGACCGCCGGGTGCTGGGATCGTTCGCGATGTACTACAAGGCGGTGCGCTCGCCCGGCAGCGCCGAGCTGGAGCTGCTGGCCGTCGCGACCCAGCTGGCCGGCATCGCGATCGAGTGCCAGCGCAAGCAGGACCAGCTACAACGCTATCAGTCCCGGCTCGAGGCCTTGGTGGAGCAACGCACCGCCGAACTGGAGCGGGCGCTGATGGAGCAGCGGGCCATCTTCGACAATGCCACCGTGGCCGTCCTGCTGGTCGACAAGGACCGCATCATCCGGCGCAGCAACCGCCGCATGGAGGAATTGCTGGGCTATGAGCCGGGCGAGCTGAACGGCTTGTCGACCCGGGTCTACTTCAACTCGGATCAGGAATGGCAGGACTTCGGCCGAGTCGCCCAGTCCTGCATCGCCTCGGGCCAGGGCTATTCATGCGATACCGTGGTGATGCGCAAGAATGGCTCGACGATCTGGGTCAACAGCCATGGCAAAGCGATCGACCCGCATGACCTCAGCAAGGGCACGATCTGGGTTGGCATCGAGAACACGGAGCGCCATGAGGCCGAGGCACTGCGCCAGCAACTGCTGCTTGAGTACAAGGCCATCCTCGACAACGCCTCGCTGGGCATCACCTTCACGCGCGAGCAGACTTTCTTGCATTGCAATGAGCGCTTCGGGGAGATGTTCGGTTGGCCGGCCCAGGAGCTGGTCGGCCGGCCGACCCGGCTGGTCTATCCGGACGAGGCTGCCTTCGAGGCCCTGAGCCGGCGGGCGGTCCCGGTGCTTGGGGGTGGGCAGCGGCTGGATGTGGAGCTGCAGATGCGGCGGCGCGATGGCTCACTGTTCTGGTGCCGCATGCTGGCCAAGGCGATCGACTCCAGCGATGCCAGCAAGGGCACGATTTTCATCACCGAGGACATCAGCGACCGCCAGGAAGCCGACCGGGCGCTGCAGCAGGCGCTGTTCGAGCTGCAGGCGATCTTCGACAACACCAATGCCGGCATCATGCTGGTGCGTGACCGCCACACGATGCGCTGCAATCGCGGCATCGAACAGATGTTGGGCTATGCGCCGGGCGAACTGACCGGGCATTCGACGCGATTGATGTTTGCCTCGGAGGAAGCCTATGAGTCGCTGGGCCGCGAGGCCTATGAACCCCTGAACCGCGGTGAGGTCTGGATCGGTGAGACCCAGCTGCGCTGCAAGGACGGTCGCCTGATCGAGGTCAGCAGCCACAGCAAGGCCATGGACCCGCGCGACCCGTCCAAGGGCACGCTCTGGGTCTCACATGACATCACCGCGCGCAAGGCGGCCGAGGCGGCCTTGCGCGCGGCCAACGAGAAGTTGGAGCGCAGCCTGGAGATGGTCGGCCAGACCTATCGCGAGGTCAGCTTGCTCAGCGAGCTGTCCAGTTTCCTGCAGGCATGCGCGACACCGCAGGAAGCCTACGACTGCCTGCGCCGCTATGGCCCGCGGCTGTTCCCGTCCAGCAGCGGCGCACTCTATCTGCCGGTGCCGGGCGGCGAGCTGCTGGAGGAGCAGATGGGCTGGGGCCCGCTCGACGAGGCCGAGGCCAGCTTCGGCAGCCATGACTGCTGGGCACTGCGCCGCGGCCGGCCTCACCATCTGAATGGCGAGATTCAGCCGCTGGCCTGCCCGCATTTGCATCTGGGCGGCGGCTTGCTGGGCAGCGCCTGCTTGCCGCTGATCGCCCAGGGCGACACCTTTGGTCTGCTGACCATTCTGCACCGCGAGCCGCCGGTCGAGGCCGAGCAGTCCGATATGCGCCAGCGCCTGGCCGTGGCTCTGGCCGAGCAGACCGGCCTGGCACTGGCCAACATCCGGCTGCGCGAGACGCTACGCCTGCAGTCGATCCGCGATCCCCTGACCGGGCTCTACAACCGCCGCTTTCTCGACGAAGCCTTGCGCCGCGAGCTGGCCCGGGCCCGGCGCAAGGGCGCTGCCCATGCGCTGGCTCTGGTCGATGTCGATCATTTCAAGCAGTTCAACGACCGCCATGGCCATGATGCCGGCGATCTGGTGCTGTGCGCGGTGGCTCGTGCGCTGGAGGCCCAGGTGCGCGGCAGCGATGTGGTGTGCCGCTTCGGCGGCGAGGAATTCGTCGTGCTGCTGTGCGACATCGACGCCGAGCAGGCTCACCAGCGCGCCGAGCAGTTGATCGCTGCGGTGCGCGCACTGCAACTCGAGCATGGCGGCCGTGCGCTGGGCGGCATCAGTGCCTCGCTGGGCCTGTCCATCTACCCGCAGCATGGTGAGACCGCACCCGCGCTGATCGATGCGGCCGACGCGGCGCTGTACCGCGCCAAGCACGCTGGTCGCGACCGGGTGGTGGTGGCCGGCGAAACGGTCAAGACCCTCGGCCAGGCAAATCATGTTGACGAATCTGTGCGTGTACGTCAGCGAGGTGGACGCACTGCATCTTGATCTTGCAACGTTGTTGCTCGCAGGCAGCGGCGGCAAAACCTCACCCATGCGCCCGGTAGGTGGTTTGCCAGGGCTGCCGCACTCATGCCGCGCTCAACAAGAAGCTGGCGGCGCCCACGAGGCCGGCCAGGCTTGTCGCCACGGCGAGCAGGCGCAGCTTGTGAAGCCGCGACCACAGCAGCAACCCGGTGAGGGACAACACGATCAGGCCGCCGGCGATGGTGTCCGACAACAGCACCCAGAACACGTTCGCTCCCGTCGCCATGTGCAGGCGTGTCAGCGCGCCTATCGGCGTGGCGTCCTGCGTGTCGACCTTGACGAAACGATTGCCGACGAAGTATTCGGCGCTGACGCCTCGATGGGGACTGCTGAGATTGAAGGTCCAGCGCGCCGGCTGCTGGACCTCGCGGTCGGCCCACATCAGTTTGCGCGCCGGCTCCATCTTGCTGCGCACCTGCACGCCCTCGAATTTCAGCTCGGCCTGCAGCCAGGCCCTCATGTCGTCGATGCTCCCGAATCGCTGTTCCGCATCGGCGGGCAGGGTCAACTGGGCGCTGCGCTGAATTGTTTTTTCGATCGGTATCTTGAGCACAGCGCGATGGTTCAGCAGGATGCCTGTGGCGCCGAACAGCAGGCCCAGCGCGGCACCCCACAGCCCCACCCACAGGTGAATCTTGCGCAGCCAGCGCATGAATAGCACGCTGCGGCGGTGCGCCCGCTGTACCGCCGTCGCTGTCATGGACGCAGGCCTGTCGAGAACCGCGCTCATCGGGGTCAGAACTCGTACACGACGTTGAGCCTCACCTGGCGCACTTCGCCCAGGGTCACGACGTCATTGTTGAGAGCGCCGCCGTAGATCGACTTGTCCGCCAGATTGCGCACATTCAGCGCCGCGCGCCAGCCGGTTCCTTGATACTGCAGCGCGGCATCGAAGACCGTGTAGCCGGGGATGGCGAAGTCGTAAGCGTAGCCGGTGCGCTCGCTGACATGCCTCAGCCCGAAGCCGACACCGAATCCGGCCAGCGGACCGGATGACAATCGGTACACGGCCCAGACGTTGGCGCTGTGCCGAGGCACGTTGATGACCGTGGCGCCCTGCTCGTAGCGGGTGGCGCCATTGATGACGCGGCTGGCGTTGCTCTTGGATACCACGGCATCGGTGTAAGCGTATGCCGCGGTCAGGCTCAGGCCGTTGCGCAGCTCGGCTGCGGCCTCGAGCTCCAGGCCCTGGCTGTGATGTTCCCCCTGTTGGACGCTGAAGCCGCTGTTGACGGGGTCATTGGTTGTGACGTTCTGGCGCCTGAGGTCGTAGACGGCGATGCTGGCCACCTGCCGGCCGCCATCGCGCTCGAACTTGATCCCGGCCTCGAGCTGCCGGCCGGTTTCGGGCTTGAAGGCTTTCCCGCCGAAATCCGTGCCGCTGATCGGCACGAAGGAGTTCGCCCAGCTCGCGTACGGTGCGATGCCAGTGGCCACCTCCCAGCTCAGTCCGAGCATGCCGGTGGAGGCGCTGTCCCTGGATTGGCTGCTGACGGCCGACGTGCGGTTGTTGAAGGTGCGCGCCGTCACCCGATCATGGCGCAGGCCGGCGCTCAGGTGCAGGCTTCGGCTCAGGCTGAGCCGGTCGCGTGCATACAGGCCGGCGGATCGGATGTCCTGGGTGCTGTCCGCGAGTGCACCGGTACAACTGATCGATCGGCCATAGACGGGCGCGAACAGATCGATCGTCCCCATATTGGCTGCCGTACAGGCCTGCGACGACAAACGGCCGTGCTTGTCGTTCAGGTCCAGCCCCAAGGTCAGGTCGTGCGTGCCGATGGCTGTTTCGACCTTGCCGTTGACATAGCTGTCCAGCGCCACGGTGCGATAGTCGTCGTCTTGAATGCTGCCGGTGCGCGACTGGGTGCGCTGGTTGGCCGCCAGGGCGCCGAGGAAGGCCGATGCGCGTTGCTTGAGGACGTAGTCGTCCCACCGGAAGTTCTGCTGCAGCGTCCAGCCCTCGCCGAAGCGGTGCTGCAGTTCGTAGCCCACCCGCGTACGGGAGAACTCGTTGTGGCCGAACCCGGGTTCGCCGGCGTAGAAGCTGCGTGACACGGGGCCGTTGATGTTGGGCAGCACCGTGCCCTTGGGTGGGAGCCCCTGCAGGCGCAACCATTCCCGGTCCTGGTGGCTCGTGAGCAGGGTCAGTTCGGTGCGGTCGGTCAACGCGAAGCGGAACGAGGGTGCAACGTAGTTGTTCTTGAAGTAGACATGGTCCACGACGTCGTCGCTGTCGTTGGCGAGGGCCGCTACGCGGAAGGCGGAACGCCCGTCGTCCGACAGGGGGCGGCCGAGGTCTGCCGTGATTTGCTTGAAGCCGTAGCTACCGATCGTGAGCCCGAGCGCGCCGAATGCTTCGCGCCTGGGGCGTTTGCTGACGACATTGACCATGCCGCCAGGGCGCACGTTGCCGTACAGCAGCGATGCCGGGCCCTTGAGTACCTCGACTCGCTCGGCGCCGAAGATCTCCTCGGCCGGCACGTAGCCTTGGCGCATCGTGCTCAGGCCGTCGATGTACTTCTCCTGCCCGAACACCTGGCCGCGGATCCCGATGTCGTCGAAACCCCGGTTGCCGCGTTCGCCGGACACCACGCCGGCCACGCCGGCCACGGCATCGACCAGGGTCTTGTCCTGGCGGGACTCCATCAACTCCCGGGTGACGACGCTGATCGACTGTGGCGTGGTGAGCGCCTGGGCCTCACCCTTGGTCGTCGAGGTGATGGTGCCCGGCGTGACGCCGCGCAGGGCGTTGGCCTTGACGCTGACCCTGGGCAGGCTGGCGGCCTTGTCGTCGCCGCGGTCGGGCTCTCCCGCCACGGCTGCCGGGCTGGCGGCATTCGGGGGCGGCGCGGCCGTCTGCGCCAGGAGGCTGTTGCATGAGAGCGCCAGCGCGGTTGCAAGCAGGGTGGGGCGGAAGGGGTGGTTGGCGATGGGGGACATGTGCAGATCAGATGAGATGGGAGGGTTGTGAATTGATGGCTCGCCTTCGAGCGAGGGCGACCGCTGCGGCGGCGATCAGCAGCCATGCCGCAACGGCCGCCGCGGTTTGCGGCAGGCCGCTGACCGGCATGAGCACCGGCGGCCCGGTGAATTGAAAGCGCGGGATGCCGTCGTAGTCGGTCGCGCGCATATTGCGCATCGACAGCACCAGCGGTCGGAAGTAGTCGCGCCAGCACGCCTGGTAGGCATCTACCTGGGCCATGAAGCGCTGGTGGCGGTGGAGGTCGTTGCCGGCGAGCTGCTCCAGCGCCACTTGCGCGGCCAGGGCCGGCGAAAGCCAGCTCAGCCGTTCGACGCGCTCGTTCTCTTGCGCGACCGCCGCATCCACCTTGGCGACGATCGGGGCTGCCTTCATGTCGAAGGCGAGTTGTGTCGAGAACAGCCGGATGCGGTGATCGCCCTTCTGCGGCATCGACTCGCCTGGCATCGCCTCGGGGTGGCTGGCCCGGTAGCCCTCCTCAAGCGCCTCGCCGTCCACGCGGCTGACAGCGTCCAGTGCCCGCAACTCGACAATGGTGGCGAGCCGCGACGGCAGCGGTCCGGCTCCGGCCGCGATACCCGCCGGAACACCAAAGACCGCCACCAGCCACAGGCCGACCAGGCTCAGCGCCAGTGTCTGCGAACGAGCCGGAGTCAGGTTCAGCAGGCCGGCCAGCACCAGCCATAGCAGCGCGTAGAGCAGCACGATCAGCGCATAGCTGCCCCAGCTCAGCCAGGCGGCGCTGCCAAATCCGGCGAATCCGAACACTGCCAGCGCGCCGCCCAGCAGCGGCGCGAAGCACAGCAGGGCCAGGCGCAGCAGCAAGGCTGCTGCGAACAGGCCGCGCGCGGCGCCCGGCACCGCACTGATCAGCCGCCAGGTGCCGAGTTCGCGGTCATGGGCTTGCAGCCGCCATGCCAGAGCAATCGCCGCCAGCGGCATCAGCACGACGACCACGAAGGCCAGGTCGAAGCTGCCGCTGCTTGCCAGCGCCGGATTCACGATGTTCTGGTTCGCGGCCTGGGTGTGGCGCGTGCGCGTGCTGACCTCGATGGACTGGGGCAGCAGCGCCGCCGTTCCGAGTGCCAGCGCGGCGCCAGCGGCAGGCGGCAACCCAACGCGGAATGTGGCGTCGCCATTGGCCAGCTTGGCCGGGCTGGCGGGGTCGATGCCCTGCGCGATCAAGGGGCGGTCGGGCGCGATGGAGGCGACCTCGTGCTGCATGCGTGCCAGTCGTTCGAGGGCGCTGGCCGTGGCCTGCTGCTGCACTTGGCGGCGCTGTTGTGCACCGTGCCAACCGTTGGCTGTCGCGATCAGGCAAAGCAGGGTGAGGATACCGAGCACCAGCAGATTGGCGCGGTCGCGGCTGAAGCGCAGCCATTCCGCCTTGAAATAGGCGGCCCGGAAGATGCCGTTCATTCAAACCTCCGTGGTGAAGCGGCGGAAGCCGCTGACTGCAAACCAGGCTGCTGCCAGGAGCCACAGCGCAAGCAGTGCCAGTGCGCGCCACTGCTGAGCCAGCCCCCAGGTCCAGGTCGGTGGCCGGTAGGCGAACGGGGCCAGCGATGCCCAGAACTCGTTGTCGGCCGTGGCGGCGTTGCCGGTGCCGGTGTTGCGTTGGGCGATGCGTTCGCTGGTGGCATCGACGAAACCGCGCCGATAGGTCTCTGCGGCGGCGGCGAAGTGCATGTGATGATGAAGGTCGGTGCCCGCCAGCGCCTGCGACAGGGCACGAACCGGCATCAGCGGGGCCAACAGCGCGCCCCAGAGCTGCCACTCGGCCTGCGCGCTGAGCCGGCTTTCCAGATCCCGGAAGTGCTTGTCGTGCACACGGCTCGAATAGGCGTCGTTCTCGATCAGCCGCAGGCCGCGCAGTCCGACCGGTAGTTCCTCGGCGCGGCTGACGCCGTAGCGGGCGAGCGTGGCGGCCAGGAAGCGCTGGTAGCGCGTGCTGGCGTCACCATCCTGGCCCATGCCCCGCTGGATGTCGTGGTGGACGGCGGCGTGGAACTGTTCCGATGTCGGCAGGCCGACGGCGGCGCTTGCCACCGCCGCGCCCAGGCGCGGCGCGACGAAACCGTTGATGCCCCACAGCACGAGCAGCAGCGCCAGGGCTCGCGAAGCCGACGCGCAGCGTGCCGAGACGCCCAGCGCCAGCAGTCCGAAGATGGCCAGGTACAGCGTGTACAGCAGGGTCAGGCCGGCGATGCGGCCGAGCGTATCGGCGCTGCCGGGGCCGCCCAGCCAGGCAACCAACCCCAGTACGACCGAGAAAAAGGCCCAGGTCGGCGCCAGCACCAGCCCAAGCCCGGCCAGCTTGCCGGCCAGCAAGCGGCCGGATGTGACGCCCAGACTCGCCAGCATTCGCCAAGTGCCGGCCTCGCGCTCACCGGCCACGGCACCGAAGCTGAGCAGAACCACGAGGAGCGGCAGTATCCATTGCAGCACCAGGCCCACGCCGCCACGGCTGAGCCGTTCGGCGGCTGACTGGTCTTCCGACGCCTTGAGGCGCGACAGGTTGCGCCGGTGCGGGTCGAGCCAGATGGCACGCCCCGCGTCGGCATTGACCCCTGCATCGATGAATGCGCTTGCGCTGGCGGGCTTGAACACGTACTGGCCGAAGTGCGCGCCGCTGTGCGGATTCTTCTCTCCCTGGGTTTCCCACTGCGTGCGCACCAGGCTCGAGATGGCACTGCGTTCCGACTCGTCCTGTGACAATGCAGTCCAGCCTTGCAGCGCCGCCACCGCCAGTACGCCGACCGCCAGCGCCCATGCCAGCCACAGACGGCCGTCAGCCGTAGCTTCGCGCAGGTCCTTGCCGGCGATCGCCAATGCGCGCCTCATGGAGTACCGCCGATCTGGTCCAGATAGGCCTGTTGCAGCTGCTGGTGGGAGACCTCGTCGGACGCGAACTCGGCCACCAGCCGGCCGGACTTCATGATGCCGATGCGTGTGGCCACGTCCTTCGCGTGAATCAGGTCGTGCGTGGCCATCAGCACGGCAAGGCCCCGCTCACGCAGACCACCGATCAGGCCGGCAAACTCGCGCGAGGCCTGCGGGTCGAGACCCGAGGTGGGCTCGTCGAGCAGCAAGGCCTTGCTGGCGCGCAGCAGCGTCAGTGCGACCGCCACCTTTTGCCGCATGCCCTTCGAGTAGCCGGACACCCGGCGGTCGAACGCGTCACATTGCAGGCCGGCATCGGCCAGGCATTGCTGCAGCATTGGCGTGTCGGTTCGGGCGCCGGATACGCTGGCGAAGAAGCGAAGATTGTCCAAGCCCGACAGGTGCGGATACAGCGCCACCTGCTCGGGCAGGTAGCTCAGGCGCGCACGTGCGCCATCTGGATCGGTGGCCACATCCAGGCCATCCACCCGGGCGTCGCCTTGCGTCGGCTTCAAGAAGCCCAGGAACAGGTTTAGTGTGGTGGTCTTGCCGGCCCCGTTCGGGCCGAGCAGGCAGAACACCTCGCCGGGTGCGATCGACAGTGTCAGCGTATCGAGCGCCTGATGGGCACCGAATCGTTTGCTCAGTTGCGTGGCTTGCAGCATGGATGGACTCGAAGGCAATGGTTCAGAAGCTATGGCGCGCGATGGGCTTGACCGAGTGCGTCCTGCCTCCGGGAGGCCGTTGTCGGCGGCGCACAAGGGCGAACGATCAATGCGCTGGCCGGTGTTTCCGTCCGTGGGCTTTCAACACAGCCATTTCGCGAGAAGGCGTATTCCGGAGAGGACGGCGCTGTTCAGCGGTCCTGGGCTGGCTATGGCTAGCTCTGTGAGTTCCTGCGAGTCTTAGCGATGAGCGTGACATGCAGCTTGAGGCACAAATCGTAACACGAACAATTCGCATTAAGAATTTTTGTGGCGTGAACATCTCAGGCAACTCATTGGGAGATTGACGTTCGGCAGCGATCAGCGCCGCAGGTCATCGCAACGGCAAAGCCTCACACTGCCCGTGCTTCGCAGAGATCGTCCAGTACCCGCTCGGTGTCGGGGAGCAAGTGCGCAACTTGAGCCGTGCAGGCCCAGTCGATTCCTGGCAACGGCCGGCAGCGGCAGTATGTCGGAAACTATCCGATCAACGGGCTCATCGCGGACGATGGTGAGTGCTGCTTCGCCGCCGTCGGCTGTGATAGTCCGCCAGTCATGGAGAGAAAAAAGGCGCAGTGCGCTGATCGTCGATGGCTCGTCATCGACCCGCCGCAGAATGGCTGCCGGCCCGATCCAGTTGCGATCGGTCGCGTTGTGACGGGTTACCGTCGCAGCTCGATGACAAATGCCCTCCGCCTTCCCGCAAATCCGGGCGTTCGTGGCGGGAGGCAGCAAGCTGCGCAGCACTCGCCAGAAAAGTCACGGTGGGCCGATGATGTGACGCAGCGAACTACGCGCAGGGAACTAAACGCTCGCTGGCGAAAAATCCGGGCATAAACTGGCTCGTGGTGCGAGCCAGCCATTGCATCGCTCCGCCGGATCAGCGGCGAAACACGCTCACGGCCTCTACCAGACGCGCCGTCTGCTGTTCCAGGCTTTGCGAGGCTGCCGCCCCCTGCTCGACCAGCGCTGCATTTTGCTGGGTGATCTCGTCAAGGTGGCTAACGGCTTGGCCGACCTGCGAGATGCCTGCCGACTGTTCGGTCGTTGCTTTGCTGATCTCGGCGATGAGATCGGACACGCGTTTGACCTGTTCCACGATGCGCTCCATCGTGACCCCAGCCTCGTCGGCCATTCTTGAGCCGGCGTCGACCTTGTCCGTGCTGGCACCGATCAGCACTTTGATCTCCTTGGCGGCCTGCGTGCATCGCCCGGCGAGGTTCCGCACCTCGCCAGCCACTACCGCGAAGCCGAGCCCTTGTTCTCCGGCGCGGGCCGCTTCGACGGCGGCATTGAGCGCAAGTATGTTCGTTTGAAACGCAACGCCGTCGATGACGCCGATGATGTCGGCAATACGATTGGAAGCTTTGGTGATCTCGTGCATGATGGCTACCACCTCGGACACGACCTGGCCACCTCGTTCGGCCGCGTCGCTGGCCGAACGGGACAGTCGGCTGACCTGTGTTGCCGTTTCAGCATTGTTCGTCACACTGGATGTCATCTGCTCCATTGAGGAGGCCGTCTGCTGCACGCTGGCGGCAGCTTGCTCGGTACGCGAGCCAAGGTCCATATTGCCTCGAGCAATCTCCGAGACCGCGCTTTGCACCGTCAACACCTGTTGGCTCACGTCGTCGGTGAGCCAGCGGAACATGAGGCCGAGTTGGTTGATGGTGCGCATGGTCATGCCGATTTCATCGACCCGATCGAGAGGGGCAACCTCCTGGCTCTCGCCCGTTGCCACACGCAATGCCTGGCGCTGCACGTGTTCCAGCGGGCGTGCGATCTGACACTCCAGCAGCCACGAACCCAGTGACAGCAATGCTGCGCTCAGCGCCGCGAAGCCACCGAGTGATTCGCCAGCCATGCCGACCATGACGGCCGCCCCAACAAGCCCAGGCAACAAGACCATCATGACGCCACGAATCCGCCAGCGGACCGGCATCGTTTTCAGCCATGAGGTCCATGCCCAGACTCCGCCGTGAACGAGTACGCCCTGATGCAGCCCGCGCCCACGACCCCGCCCTTGGCGAAGATCCGCATACAGCGCTTGCGCGCTATTGACCTCGTCCCGCGAAGGCTTGGTTCGCACCGATATGTAGCCGACGGTGCGACCGCCTCGAACCACCGGGGCAGCATTGGCCCTGACCCAGTAGTGGTCGCCACACTTGCGACGGTTCTTCACCAATCCCGTCCAAGGCAGGCCTGCCTTGAGCGTGCGCCACATGTCGGCGAACGCTTCTATTGGCATGTCGGGGTGGCGGACCAAGTTGTGCGGCTGCCCCCGCAGCTCTTCGCTGGTGAAGCCACTCACCGCAGCGAATGCTGCGTTGGCGTAGGTGATTTGGCTCTGAGGGTCGGTGGTCGACATCAGTGTTGCATCGGCGGGGAACTCAAATTCTCGCTGTGTGACAGGTTCATTGATTCGCATGATGATTGCCCGGTATGCAACGCGCCATTGACGCGTCTGAGAAGAGGATGGAGAAGTTGAGACACTGGCGATTGCCTGACGGCCGCATCCAACCCAAGCGACGGTGCTCGCACCGCCGCGAAGATTGCTTGATGTACGTCAAAGAAATGGTCCACCGCCAGGTACTTCGCCGCTTCAATTTAGGGGCCCGACAGGCGGCAAGCAGTGGATGTCCGGCACCACGGGATGTTGCGAGTTCGCAAGCACGACCATGCGTGCCGGCAGCCCAGCGTAAAGCTGGACGCTGGACCATGCTTGTTTGAGGGTGAGACTCGGTAAGTTGGCCGTGCTCTTTAGGGCTGCAGTCGTTTCGCGGTAGCGCGGAGCCTTCTCACGATATGCGGGTGCTCTGCACCCATGAAGTTCAGTACGAGGGCGGCCGCTTCGTTTCCTTGCGGTTTGTCCGTTGCCGATACCGCCCCAGCAACTCACTTGCATCGGAGACGCTGCTTCTTATGCATCATGCCGCAGCAGGCACCGGGGCGTCAGCCGCAGCGGCGGCGCGTTTGCGCAGCACAAGTTCCACTTTGTCTCCGAGCACGGCGGAGGTAAAGGGCTTCACGATGTAGCCATCCGCACCACCTCGGGCGGCCTGAACGATGTTCTCGCGCGAGCCCTCGGCGCTCACCATCAGAAAGGGGAGTGTGCCCAGTCTGGCATGGGTGCGGATGCTGGTGAGCAGTTCAATCCCCGTCATCCGGGGCATGCTCCAGTCACTGACAATCAGGTGCACCGTCTGGTTTTCGAGGACGCGCAACGCTTCGATGCCGTCCTCGGCCTCAATGACTCTCTCACACCCAAGGTCCTTGAGCAGGGCCGAAATGATGCGGCGCATCGTGGAGAAATCGTCAACCACGAGGGCAACGATGCCGGCCAGGCGCGCTGCGCTCGCACCCCGGTGGCCTTGCATGCAGGAATGCCCGGTCGGCTCAAGCAGATCGTTGTTGTTCATGCTGTGTCACCCGACAGTCGCCGCAAGCGACGTCTCAAGGCGTTCGATCAGCTCGAGTGGGCTGAACGGTTTGACGAGGTAGGCGTCGGCGCCTGCCTTGGCTCCGGCATCGATGTCGGTTTGATGTCCGCGCGCGCTCAGCATGATGACGACTGCTTGACCGAGTTCGGGATCGCGCTTCATACGTTCGCATACCTGCAGACCGTTCACCGTGCCGGGCATCATCACGTCGAGCAGTACGGCATCTGGCTTGATCTGGGCCGCCATGATCAGGGCGGTGTCCCCATCGGGCGCCTCATACACCTCATAATCGCCCAGTTCGAGCGACATCTGGATGAGCTTGCGGATGCCCGGCTGGTCTTCGACGACGAGGATGCGGTGTTTCATAATCGGAGACCTCGGCTGTTTGTCACTTCCCACATGAATGGGTCTTCACCGCAGGTCCTCTTGAACGAAAACCGTGCCGCGGTGCATGGGATTGATTTGATATCAAATTGATCGAAATGACAATATCGCGGACTCATGTGTCTGTGATGTTCCGCACGCACCGCATCGATCTCAGTCGTTCGATCCGGGGCGGCCCGCACATTCGCGCAATTCCAGCAGGGACGAGCGCAAGGCAAGCCATGCGGCGTCAACTGCACTTGAGTCTTCCTGGGCCGCTCGCTCCAGCGTTTCAGCCTCCGCAGCCACGTTGTGCCATTGGAGCGTTGCCAGTACCGTCTTGAGGTTGTGGCCGAGTCGGCGCAGCGCCGCAGCATCGCCGCTCTGCCGCGCCTGGTCGCCGGCCGCAATGTCAGCATCGAACTGGGCCAGGCATTCGGTTCTGAAGGCCTCAAGCAATCCGTCGTCGGGCCTGAGTTCGCTTGCGGTGGGCGCTACTTCTACTGCATCAATCACGCAAGCCCGGAGTTCGGCCAGCGGCACCGGCTTGGCGAGCATCCGAAACAGGCCGATGCCTTCCAGCTCGCCGCGCGTTGCGCTGTTCAGGCCGGCGCTGAGAACCACCAGTTCTGCGCCACGGCGCAGGTTCGGCGAGCGAGCGAGCTGCCGCAGCAACTCAAGGCCGCTTCCGTCGGCAAGCATCAGATCGCAGAGCACGAGCGAAAACGGTTCCGCGCTGCCTTGCAGCTCGTGCATCGCGCTCGTGAGGCCATCGGCGCAAACGAGCTCGATTGGAAGGTCATCCAGCGCGATGCCAACGAAGCGCCGGATAGAGGGTTCGTCTTCGATCAGCAGTACCCGAGCCCTCATCGACCGACCTGTGAGCCAGGCGTTCGGCCTGCCGGTACCGGAAGGAGTTGAGTGAGCAGCGTCGGCAGTTCATCGATCACCCGCGACTTGTGCACAACCGGCACGTTCTGCAGTGCATAGGCAAAGGGGGCGCGGTCGGCCTCTCCGAGAGATGTCACCACGATTGGTTTGATTGCGGCGAATTGAGGGTGCGCCCGCAGGTTGGCCAGCAGCATGGCACCATCAATGCCGGGCAACAGCAGGTCCACCAGCAGCAAGTCGGGCATCAATCGGCCGACCATGGCCAAGCCCACCACGCCGTCATCCGCGACATGCAGTTCCACCTCGGGAAAGCTGCGCCGCATGAGCATGGAGATGAGGCTCTGAAAGTGCTTCGAATCCTCGATTAGCAGCACCCTCCCGCAGGGTGCTGGTGCGTTGCCGGCCAACCGTTCGACCAGAGCGTTCTCTGGCGGGGTTGGCGTGCGACTCGATATCCAGCGCTCGACCGACGTGCGGGAAATCCGGCGATGCCCGCCCGGTGTCTTCCATGCCTGCAACTCGCCTCGATCGACCATGAGCTGCACGGAGCGCACGGCCAAGCTCAGCATGCGTGCGGCTTCGAGCGTGCTGCACTCATCGTCATTCGGTGAAACTGCCATGTGTGCGATTGTGCCGTGTTGCATGTGAATCAGTTTGCCAGATTAATTTGACATAGATGATACTTGCAGTCATGACGATACGTTCAGCAAACGATACCGATGTTGCCGCAGATGAGGCTTTCGGCACGGCTCAGCAGGCCCAGATGGAGCGCATCGTGGCCGATCTGGGGCGCATGTTCAGAGAGCGCAATGCCGCGTTGCAGGAGGTCGCTCGTGCCCATCATGAGGCGCTGCTGAGGCTGTCCCTGGCCGCTGAGCTTCGTGACGACGACACAGGCATACACATCGTCCGTATGGGGTTCCTGGCTGAAGAGCTGGCATTGCTGCTGGGCGAGGGCGCAGCGTTTGCATCCCGGTTGCGCCGGGCCGCACCCATGCATGATGTGGGCAAAATCGGCATTCCTGACGGCGTGCTCAAGAAGCCCGGAGGCTTCACTGCCGATGAACGATTGGTGATGAATCAGCACCCCGAACTCGGCGCCCGCATTCTTGGCCGATCGCGCATCCCCTTGTTTCAGCTGGCAGCCGAAGTGGCCCTCACGCACCACGAGCGCTGGGACGGCCGAGGTTATCCCGTCGGTACGGCGGGGGAGGAGATTCCGCTGTCTGGAAGGATTGTGTCCGTCGTGGACTTCTTCGATGCCTTGACGATGGACCGTGTGTACCGGCCCGCCTTCAGCGACGCCAAGGCCCTGGAGATGCTCATGGCCGAGCGCGGCCGTGCCTTCGATCCCCGCGTCGTGGACTGTTTCATGGCCAACGCCGACCGGCTGTGCAGCCTGCGGGAACGCATCAATGCCAATCCGCCGACGTGCGAACAACTGGTGGAGGGCGGAACTCTTGAACTGCCGGAGGCATCGACATCATGATGGCTGCAGCCCTTCGCCTAGTGGTGCCTACGCTGGCAAAGGCTGTGGCCTGCTTGGCCGTTGTGCTGCTCTTGCCCACATCGGCCACGGCCAACTCGACTCTCCTGCGCGTCAAGGAGGCGGGAAAGGTGCGTGTGTGCATCTGGCCTGGTTACTACGGCATCAGCTATCGCCATCCGGCCAGCGGGCAGTTGCAGGGCATCGATATCGACCTCTCGGCCGCTTTTGCCCATGATCTTGGTGTGTCGATTGCATATGTGGATTCCTCGTTCGCCACACTGATCCCCGACGTCGAGCAGGGGCGTTGCGACGTGGCGATGTTTGCCGTCGGCATCCTGCCCCAGCGTATGGAGCGACTGCGCTTCACGAGGCCATATCTGAGCAGTGACATCTATGCGGTGACCACGCGAAGCCATCGCAGTGTGCGTACCTGGGGTGACATCGATCAGCCCGGCGTTGCTGTGGGTGTGGCCGCAGGCACCTTCATGGAGCCGGTGATGGCCAAGGCGCTCAGGCATGCCACCCTGGTCAGCGTGCGTGCACCCGCCACGCGCGAGGAAGAGCTCGAAGCGGGGCGCATCGATGTCTTCATGACCGATTTTCCTTACAGCCGCCGACTGCTCGATCAGGCGGCCTGGGCCAAGCGTCTCGCGCCACCGTCGCCATTCCACCGCCTGCCCTATGGCTATGCCGTCAAGCCAGGTGATGATGAATGGTGGCGCGCCGTGGATGCCTTCGTTGGGCGCATCAAGGCCGATGGCCGGCTGGCCGCAGCCGCTGAACGGCACGGACTGACCGCCATCGTTGAACCCTGACGGGCGAGGTCGATGCAGTCCATATCGAAGCCGCTGCGCCGAGCTCTGCTGGGCGGCTTGGCCCTGGCGACAGTCTGCGCGGCATTGGTCGCGGTCTGGATCGGGGCAGAGCGCAATGAACTCAAGAGCGTTGCGCTTGAAAGAGGCCGGCTGATGGCTCGCATGTTGGTCAACGATGCTGAGCGCAGCATCGATTCGGCTACCACCACACTGGCCACCGTGGCTTCCGCCGTCGCGGAGCGCGGTCCGGCCGCTGTTCCGCTGTCGGCCGGGCCCGCACTGCGCGAACTGGCTGTGCTGGACTCGAGTGGCCGCGTGCTCGCCTCTTCTCTTCCGGCTGACGTGGGCCATCTGGTGGATCTTGCCCGTTTGGGTGGAGTTCCTTCAGAGCTGGGGCGTTCCGTCTTAGGCCCCTACACGCCCGCCCGTTCACTGCAGGACTTGACGCTCAAAGCACCAGTCAGGGCCGTCAGCGGTTTCGTACCAGTGCTCAGAACGACGCAGGCGCATGACGGCCGTCGGCTGATTCTCGTGGCCTTGGTGAATGCTGATGCCGTGGCCAGCCAGCAGGTTCAGGCGATCGGCGACAGTGGCCAGGCGATGCTCGTCCGGCACGATGGCATGGTGCTCGCGGCTACGCCTCTTGCGGGATTGGCCCCCGGCGATCGCATGGACTCTCGGGCCACGCCACTCTCCGCCCTGACGCAGGGTCGGGATCATGGCACGGGACTGGAACCCGACGCGACCGGTGCGAATCGTGTGCTTGCCTGGAGTGCGTCCCGGTCTCGGCTGTTCATGGTGGTCGTCGAACAGGCGCCGGCAGCGCTCGAACTCGCCGCAGCAACGCGGTTGCGATTGACTGGGGTGATGGCTGTTGCCGCCGTCCTCGTCATCGGGCTTTCCGCACTTGCGTGGCGCATTTTGCGCTCCCGCGAGTTGGCGCTGGCCTCTGCCGACGAAGCGACGCGGCAACTCGAGGAGCGAGAAAGAGAGCTTGCCGGCCTCGTGCGCAGCGTGCCGGCAGCCGTCTTTCGCACCGACGAGTATGGCGTGCTGACCTTTGTCAATGACCACTGGCGGGCGCTGACCGGTTGCGCCAAGGAGCAAGCGCTCGGACGAGCATTGGTTGAGTTCGTACCCGACGCTGAACGTGGAAGCTTGCGCACGCTGTTCTCGCCGCGCTCCGCGGACCTGCGTACGGCCACGGCCACCTTTCTCAGCCGAGGCCAAGCGAGGAGGGCGGACATCCTCGTCGTCCCGATGCTCAAGGCCGGTGAAGTGATTGGATTCGCCGGGGGCGCGAATGACATTACCGATCGCTGGCAGGCCCAGCAGCATCTGGAGCAGCAGCTGGAGCTGAACAAGCTGCTGGTCGAAAGCAGTCCCTATCCGGTGTCGATGTTTGAGTTGCAGGGCCGCTATCTGTCAGTGAACGCCGCCTGGGAACAGTTCATGGGCATTTCCAGGAACCAGGTGCTGGGGCAGCGCGTGGGTTTCCATATGTCGTCGAACGAGGCGCGCCAGCACGAAGGGCATGACGCCTGTCTGACCGCCGCGGGCGGTCGTGCAAGCTATGAGGCCCGTGTGCTGCGGCACGATGGCGCTTGGCGCGACGTCATCGTGACCAAGCAACTGCTGCCGGCGCGCAAGGACGAGCGCCGAGCTGTGGTGGCGACCTTTGTTGACGTGACCGACTTCCGCTCAGCCGAGCGGCTGACCCGCGAAGCGCGCGATGCTGCCGAGGAGACCTCGCGCGCCAAGTCCGAGTTCGTCGCAAACATCAGCCATGAGCTGCGTACGCCGCTGCAATCGATCCTCGGTTTTGCTGAACTCGGATCGGTGCGAGGCGCCAGTTCGGCCCCCAAGCTGGCTGCCATGTTTACCGACATCCACGAAGCAGGCCGGCATATGCTCGCCCTCGTCAACGACCTGCTCGACGTCTCGAAGATCGACAGCCCTGTGGGCACCTTCCATCTTGAGCGCACCGATCTGCGACCTCTGGTGCGTGCGGTCGTGAAGGAGCTGCAGCCGCAGCTTGATCGAGGGCGCCTGCGCATCGACTTGCAACTGTCCGAGGCGCCCTTGGTTGCCAAGGTCGATCCCAAGCGTTTCCAGCAGGTCGTGCGCAACGTGCTGGCCAATGCGATCCGGTTCTCGCCGCAGGGCACGGCCATTGAACTTGATGGCGACGTTACCGGAGACGGCGAGATCACCTTCAGCGTGCGGGACCAGGGGCCGGGCATCCCGCCCGCCGAGTTGGAGCGCATCTTCGAGGCCTTCATTCAGGCGAGCAATACCAAATCGAGCGCCGGTGGCACGGGGCTTGGACTGACCATCTGCCGCAAGCTGATCGAACTGATGGGGGGGCGCATTGAAGCAGGCAATGGCCTTGGCGGCGGGGCGGTGTTCCACATTCATCTGCCGGTCCGCGGATTCCAAGACACCCAATCGATGCCGCCCTGACGGGCTTGACCCAGGACCAGTCGCTTCACCAACGAATCACGAAGCACTGTCGCGCGTGGGGAACTCCATGCAGAAGGTCGTTCCCCCTCCGGGCTGGGACTCCGCCCACAGCCGCCCGTGATGGAGCTCGGCTACTCGCTTGCATGTGGCCAGACCAAGGCCCGTCCCCTCGTATCGCGTGCTGGTCCGCAAGCGCACGAACGGTGTGAACAAGCGTCCGATGTCCGCCTCAGCAATGCCGATGCCGTTGTCACTCACCTGCAGCACGGCACTGCCGTCGCTGCGCCAGTACCAGCCGATGTGAACCTCGGGAACACGGCCAGGAGGGACGAACTTCAGCGCATTGGAGATGAGGTTCTGCAACAGCAAGCCGAGCATCGCAGGGTGTCCGCGCACGATTGGCAACTCGTCATGCTTCACCGTGGTGCCACTTGCGCGCAAGACCGCAGACAGATTCGACAGCACCCCGTCCAGTACGTCGTTGAGCTTGACATCCTGTTCAGCCATCGATTCCTGCCGATCGAGGCGGACGTAGGCCAACAGCGCGTCGATCAGCTCGCACATGCGCAGCGCCGCCTGCTTCATGTGCTGGAAGTACCTGCGTGTCTGGTCCGGCGCCAGTGGTTCCGCCGCAGTCAAGGCGAGGTCGGCAAAGCCGGTGATCGCGTTGAGCGGATCGCGCAGGTCATGTGAAGCGACCCGCACGAAATGCTCGAGTTCTTGATTGGTTCGCGATAACTGGTCAACGGAGTGCCTCAGCTCGGCCTGGCTGCGGGCAAGACCTTCCATGGTTACCGCCAGCAGCAAGGCGGGCAGCATGGCAATTGCCAACGGCAGGTACATGAAAAATGGCTCCCAGCCGGCGTTGATCGGCGGCAGCGCGAACAGGCCCAATGCCATGGCGGCACTGGCGGCGCTGATGCTGGCGAGGTTCGCGGCAGCTGTTACCAGAAGGCCAGAGGACATGGCTGCCCCCAGCAGCGGCAACGCAATGTAGATGAATGGAAACGGTAGCCAGCTGAACGCGACCAGCGGCGTGCCGGTCGCTACCAGGATCCATGCCGCACTTCGAAGGGAGAACAGACGGTGCTGAGTCTCTTTCCAGGGCGTGGTGAGCAGCGCCAGCGCCAGCGGGAGTGTCGCCAAGGTGCCCACGATGTCGCTTTGGTACCAATTGAGCCAGGCCGTGCCGAACGAGGCCTTTTCGATGCCATGCAAGACGAATGCGAAAAGCAGCGCTCCCGCAACAGGAGGAAGGATCACGATGGGCGCCACCATTTGGACCAGACGCCACGGCTCCCTGCATACCATCAGCTCGGCCAGTCGTCGGCGCAGCAGAAGCGCTGCCAGCGTCATGCTCAGCAGATTGGCCGGCACGAAGATCACTGCCCGCAGCATGCTGTCGCCACCGATCAGACCACCCACCCAGTTGCCCAGCCCCAACGCAGCCAGCAGGTAGGGCAGTGAGCGCGACGGCGCGGCGGCCAGCAGCACCATTCCGATGCCGTTGGCCAGCCACAGCGGCGCAACCGGGCCACTGTGGCGCGAAGCCACCACGGACAACAGCGTGGCAACTGCGTACATCGCCGACATACCCGCCAGACAGCCCATGGAGGGCTTCCAGGCTGCGGCCATGCCCTGTTGCGTTTCGTCGCCCGGATCCATGTGGGCATGCAAGTGGGCAGCTGGGTGGGCTTGCTGCTTCATGTTGCGGCCCCGCCGTCGTGCTGACTGCGGTGTGCACGCCCCCGCCACCACACGGCAACGCCAAGCAGCAAGGCTACCATCAGAAACCCCAGGCCCAGCATGGCGCCAATTGGCATCAGGGCCGCGCTGGGCACCAAGCCAGACGAAGGCAACCAGCGCTGTCGCATGCTCTGGCGCTCTTCCTGTGTCAAACGGCGCAGCCCCTCGTCGAGCTTGTCGCGAAGGCGAGCTTGATCCATGCGCACGGCAAAGCTCAGCGCGTACTCAAAGCCCACGGGCTCTCCGATGGTCAAACTCGGCATGCTCAGACGCGGCGCGTGGTGGTCGATGCTGGCGATGTCGGCGACAGCCGCGTCATAGCGTCCTTCAGCGACTCCTTTCAGTGCAGTGGCGTCGTCATCGACAGGCACCCAGTTCACCTGCGGCGCTCGCAGGCGCACATGGGCCTCCACGGCATACCCCCGGCTGACAGCCACAGAGCGGCCGCTGAGCGCTGCCAGGGCGCTGCGTGCGGAGTCCTTGCTCACGACCACGGCCGGCACCCGGACGTACGGCTCCGTGAACAGCAAATAGCTTGCGCGTTCAGTCGTTGATCGCACCGATGAAATCAGGTCGGCCTCTCCCTGCTTTACCGCCAACAGTGCTGCTGGTAGCGTCCGCGCGGGCTGGGGCGAGATCTGCAGATTCACGCGCTGCGCAATGAGTGCGAGGACTTCCACTGACAGCCCCTGAGGCCGGCCATCGGCCTCAAACACGAAAGGCGGGTAGTCTTTTTCGACCGCAAACCGTACGGCTTCGCGGTTAGGTGATGTGGCCCCATGCAGGGATGGTGCTGATTCAGCCGCCGAGAGCGCTCCCGGCAGTAGCACGTACCCGCCCATTAGCCAAGGAAGTACCTTGGTCAGGGTTGAAGCGATGCAGCCGCCTCCCTGAATCAAGCTGAGCGACATACGGCGTGACTCGCGTCGAGTGAACGGTGATACTAGCCTTCGAGGATGAAGTTGTCCACGCTCGTTGGGGTCAATTGACCAGCTCGGACCAGCTCGTTTGTCGCCAGGAGGATTGCCGTCTGGCGTTGATTGCGCCGACCGCAATCAAGCGTGGCTACATCATCAATTGTGAGGAGCAACGCCCCGTCAACTCTTACAGCTGCCGGTTTGGCGCAAGCCAACGCGCAAGGACTGTCGGCATCAAGCATTGCCATGATCAGCACCGCCTAGAAGCCGAGCGATGCGAGCAGGTCATCCACATCATCCTGCTTGAGCGCCCTGCCTGGCACTTGCGGTCCCGCCAGGACTGAATCGGCTGGTTCGCTGGGTGGGGTCGTCGTTGCGGGGCTGAGACTTCCAATGACTTCTCCAAGTCGGCCCTCGGCGTGCTCGATCAACGCAATTGCCTTGCCGATCACCTGGCCTGACAGGTCCTGAAAATCTTGCCTCAGCATGATGTCGCTCAGGGTGACGTGCTGCGCGCTGGCAAAGGCCGCCATGCGCGCGGCGAAGGTGCTGCACAAGCGGAGCATTGATCGGGCTCTGACGAGATCAAGCTCGGGAGAGGCGGCCATGCCGTCCAACGCACTCATCAGTTCGTTGCACTGGGCGACGGCGCGTTGGCACTCTGGCTGGCTTCCCTCGACAAGGTTGAGTACCTCATGGGCTGCCGCTTCGGTCATCCGGCCCGCGTAAGCCAGGCGCGCGCGCGTCCGGCATCTCTTGTAGTAGTTGCAGCACCGTTGCCATTGTGTTTCTCCCCGGTTGGCGTCTACATCCCGTGTGCGGCTATTGGATTTCCGACTTTGAGCATAGGACAGAGGCGGTCAGGAGGCCACAGGCTGGCCAAGGCTCAGACCTTACGTCATGGCTCGCCTCTCAAGAATGTGATGGACCTTTTCGCTCAACTGCGCGGCGTCGAATGGTTTGACGATGTAGCCGTCGGCGCCGGCCTGGGCGGCCTCTACGATGTTGGTGTGCGCGGATTCGGCACTCACCATCAGAAACGGCAGTGCCTTCAAGCGTTCTGTCGAACGTAGTTGCCGCAGCAACTGCAGGCCGGTCATCTCGGGCATGCTCCAGTCACTGATCACGAAATGAACTGGGATTTGCTCGAGTATTCGTAGCGCCACTGCACCGTTCGCGGCGTCGATGACGCGTTCGCACCCAGTTCCCACGATCAGGCCTCGAATGATCCTGCGCATGGTCGAGCAATCGTCCACGACCAGGAAGGTCATTCCGGAGATTCGATTCTTCATTGCGGACTCCATGATTGGCTGGGGGTATCAATTCGGTGATTGCCTGCGTGTGCGGCGGTCATCAAACGGTCTGGGCTCACAATCGCAATGCTCATTCGGCCGTTGTGGGCAATTGCATCGACCACATGCCGCCTGACTCCTTGGTTCAGCGTCTGTATCTGCTTCCGTGGCAAGGACACTTCGCCCAACACGCGCTGAACACGCAGGATCAGCAACTGTCCGTGGGTTTCAAGCATGAGAAGTTCCCCGGGTGACGCTGACTGCCCCATCAGCCACTCGCCCAGGTCGAGCACGGGTACGCTCGGATCACACAGGTCGATCTGCCGTACATGGTGGCGCTCGACTGCGAAGGTGTCGCCGCATGCTGTGAATGCCAAGACTCGGCAAACGGCGTCATCGGGCGCCCCTACAGGCGGTGTTCCGTTCATCGTCATGTGGTGGCATTCCTCAATGATCCCAGATGCACATGGCCAGCCCCGGCAATGTCGCGCAGACGGCTGCCGGAACGCACCGCGACCAGCATCGCAACGGCCTCACTGGCGCTCAACTGCACCGGCATGAACTCGCACTCCCGCAACTGATGCATGAAGCTCACCCACACAGTTCGGCCTTGCTTGAACACCAGGCGTCCGTAGTGGTGCTGCAGGAGGTCCGCCTTGACCAGGCGTGCGACCATGTCCGTCAGGATGGTTCGGGAGACGCCACACAGTTGCGACGACACGGCGAGCGAGGCCTCCAGACTCGATTCTCCGGTGGGACCGGCCTGGATCGACTCGGCAAGATGCCCGAGCGTGTAGGCAATGCGAAACGCTGGCGTCCCGTGCTTGAACGCCAGCATCATGTCCACCAATCTGTATCCTCGAAAGGCCACCAGATCCAACATCCGTCGGGCGAATGCTGGCTCGGTGTTGAGCAGATGGCTGTAGAGGGAGACGGGAACAAGAAACGCAGTCGTGCAGGTTAGCGCGACCAGATCGGTCGGCAGAGGCGCATCGAAATGCCCTGCCGGGGCGTTGAACCAGTCTTCACGGCCATGCAGGTGCAGTGCCTGGAGGCCGAGGTCCGTCTGCACGCAGCCCATCACGAGTCCATCAGCCAGGTGGTAGAGCCACGCCGCTGTATCACCACGCCCTGCCAGTGTTTCGCTGGGCTGAAACGTGCGGACAAGAATTTCTCGCATTGCTGCTGCGGCATGAACCGGAGGCACTCCCATGCCGATCAGATGGTCCAGCATGTAACTCATTGGGCAACCTCCGTGCTCCGCACGCCGGTGCGAGCCCTCTGCGGAGCGGCCGGACGGGGGCTCATGCAGCCTCCAGATCGGTGTATCCCTGCAGGGCGGATATGACCTGAGAGATGGACGCCGTGCACGGCAGCAGTGGCGCCTGTCGCGTGCGCTGCGCCAGAGCGCGCCAGTCGGCGCAGCGCAGCAGCCTGGTTCGGCCATAGCAGGTGCGCAGGAACCCAGCCGTGTTCAGAGTTGCCAGAATCCCGTTGAGCACGACGCGCGAGACGTTGCACACCTGGGCCAGGATCTGCTGCGAGGCCATCAGGTCGACCGTAGGGTCGCTGGCGGGTGCCAGATCGAAGCCGCCGGAGTCCAGCGACTCGGCCAAATGCGCCAACGTGCATGCGACCCGAAAGGCTGACGATCCATGTTTGACTGCCAGAAGCACCTCGGTCATGCGCGCCGTGCGGAAGCCCACCGTGTCCAACAGGTAGCGAGCGAACACCGGACAACCATCGAGCGCAAGCATGAAGAGTTCGCGCGGGATCAGGATCAGTCGGCAGTCTGTCAGGGCCACGATGTCCACGGCCCGCCGCGCACCGGCCACCAGGGCGGCCTCCCCCAGCCACACCCCCGGCCCATGGACAAGGGTCACGGGCCAGGGCGCTTCGATGTCGGGCCCGAGCTTTACTTGCGCGGCGACCGCACCGCATTCGACCTTGCACCAATAGCGAGCCGGTTGGCCGCGCATTTCGATCAGCGCTCCTTTCGGAAAGTCGCGGCTTGACGCACTCGCGGCCAGCTGACCCGCGACGGCCGGTGTGATGCCCACCCCTTCCAACACCAGCACCAAGTTGCAAAGATCCATGATCCTGGGTTGGTAACAATTGCACCTGAATTGGTGTAATTGCTAGTAACGATAATTCAAACTGTCATATTTGCGAAGTGGCTGCCGTTAGCCGGCGGGGAATTCGTGGGGTAGTGCACACTGGAAGGCCTCCAGGCGAATCCGCAGTGTCTTTGTGTGGGGCGGTGGTGCCCGGCGAGCGATTCTGGTCCGGCGTCGACCGTAGCGGCTGTTGAATGAGCGTTGGTACCTCCTTCTGCGGGGAGACGCCGGCAAGGCCGCCAGCGCTGACATGCTCTTCTTCCTCCTCAATGATCGAAGTGCAGGCGCAAGACTGCGTGGCCACCACCGATCCCGCTGCTCTCAACCTTGTCGGCCAGGTGGCGCAGCAGCACGCTGGAGACGCGCTGCATCGCGGCGTCCAGCGCGGCCTCGTCATCGCCATCCAACAGCGCGTCCATGTTCGGGGCCTGGCCGCCGGCCAACGGCAGGGCTGGGCCCTCGTGCAGTAACTCGATGTCCAAGTTGAACTCGTCGAAGCGGCCCTGCAGCGACAGCGGCCGGCCGCGCCCGGCGGCAGCCAGGGCTTCGGCGGCCTCCAGCGCGGCCAATGCCGCGCGCTGCACCACCTCGGCGCGCGCCGACCAGGCGCGGCCCTGGCGCTCGACGAAATCGGTGATCTGGTGGTTCAGCGCGCCGGCCATCGGGTCCAGCAGGCTGCTGGCGCTGCGCTTGCTGCCCAGCCGAAACAGCAGGTTCAGCAGCAGCACGCACAGCCCGGTGACGACAAAGCCATCGCCGGCCAGAAAGCGCAGGCTTTCCGGCAGTCCCTCGGACAGGCCAGGCATCAGCAGGGTGGCCAGACCCGCGCAGAGCGACAGCCCCACCATGAAGATGCCGCGGCTGTCGAGCGCACGGCTGGCGATCATTTCGATGCCCGAGACGATCAGATAGGCCGCCGCATACAGCGACACCGCGCCCAGCACCGCCTGTGGTATCAGGGTCAGGGCCATGCTCAGCTTGGGACTCAGCGCGACCAGCAGCAGCAGGCCGGCCGCCGCCAGGCCGATCACGCGGGCGCTGGAACCGGTGGCGTGGACCAGGGCGATATTGGCCGAGCTGGGGGCGGTGGGAAAGCTGCCGACGAGGCCGCTGATCAGATCGCTGGCGCCGTTCGCGCGGATGCCCCGGCCCACCATCTGCATGTCGGCACGCCGCCAGTCGGCGTTGTTGGTCTTGTCCATCACGATCAAGCAGCCGATGTTGTCCAGCTGGTTGAGTGCCGCGATAAGCACGATGGCCATCAGGATCTCGGGCCCCAGGCTGAAGCTGGGGGTGATCGGCTCCGGCAGGGCCAGCAGCGGCGCACCGGCCAGCCAGTCCATGCCCTCCAGCCGGCCGCTCAAGGCGGCGATCAGCAGGCCGGCCAGCATGCCTACCAGCAGGCCCAGCAGGCGCAAGCGCCGCCCGCCCCAGACCGACAACACGACGATGCCGGTCAGTGCCGTGCCCGAGATCAGCGCACTGACGGCATCGATCTGCAGCCGTGTTGTGGCGCCGCCGCCACTGATGCCCAGCGCACTGCGCACCGCCGGCTCCACCAGGGCCAGACCGCCCATGCAGATCACCGTGCCCACCACGGTTGGCGGGAACAGCGGGCGTAGGTACCGCATCAGCGGGCCCAGGCCCATGGTGACCAATGCGGTTACCACGGTTACCTGCACCAGCGCCCCGACGCCCTGGGCGGCGATCGCTGCGCCGGCGACCGTGATCATCATTGGATCGGGCTGAAACACCAGCAGCGTGCCGCTGCCCAGCCGGCCACCCCAGGCCTGCAGGGCCGTGCCCAGGGCCATGCCCAGCAAGGTCATCGCGACGATGGAATGGGTCTGTGGCGGCGACAGGCCGGCGATCTTGGCGGCTGCCAGTACATGGGCGATCAGGGCCAGCACGATGGCCGCATGCTGCAGCGCCAGCAGGCCCAGCGCGGCCGGCGGCGGGCATTCGTCGGCCGCATAGACCAGCTCAAAGGGACGGCGTGCCGGTTTGGATGGAGGCAGCCAGCGGGACAGCAGTTGGGACAGGGTCATGGGCTCGGGGTCGGAAGGCCGAACGGTGCGTCCAACAGCAGCACGTAGCGGCGCAGCAGCCACACGCAGCGCTCGAACACGCTGGTGGCGGTGAACACGGCCTGCTGCAAGCTGGCGTCGAGATCGCCGCTCTGCAGGCGGCGGCGTATGCCGTCCATCAGCTCGGACCGGTCATGGGTGAGGGCGCGCAGCAGGGCCAGATCTTCGGCTTCGGCACTGCCGGCGGCATCGGCCAGGGTTTGCAGCATCATGTGCAGGCTTTGCACCAACTGGTCCAGCAGCTGTCGCACCGCTGCCGCGTCGGCCCTGTCATGGGCGGAACGGGTCGCGCCGTACAGCTCGGCCAGTGAATCCTGCAGCGAAGCCAGCAGGCGGTTGCGATCGCGCAACACCATGCTGCGCTCCAGCACCGCGCGGCTGCGCTGCCGGTCGATCAGCTCAAGCAGGAACTGCTCGCACAAGCGCAGCACCTGGCTCTCGGCGGCCTGGCGGGCGCCAGCGGCCAGCGCGGCGCCGCCATCCTGGCGCAAGGCGTCCAGATAGTTAGGCAGGGCCGTCAGCAGTCGCTGCTGCTCCTTGTCGGCCAGCAGCAGTGCGGTCTCGGGCTCGTCCAGCGCCTCGTCGTGCACGAAATGCGGGCGGCTCAAGTCCTCCTGCACCGAGGGCGGGGCCCAGGCCTCCAGCCGGCGCAGACTCGGCGCCTGCAGCGCGCGGCTGGCCAGGTCGCTGAGCAACTGCACCACCATGTAAAGGGCAGCGAGGCGAGTCGCCGCCCCGAGGCCCAACCCATCCATCAGCCTGCCGAAGGCATCGTCCAGCAGCCAGCGATTGGCCGCGTAGAACAGCAAGCTCAGGACCAGGCCCTGCAGGCGCAGCAGCACCCGGAACAACACCAGCTGGCGCGCGCTGCCCTGCAGCCGGCCGGCCAGACTCCAGGCCGAGGCGGCCGAGCCCAGGCCGGCGCCAATCACCAGCATCGCGCCGCCGTTCCAGCCGAGCAGGCCGCCCGCCGCCAGGCTCATCGTGATCACCACCACCGTGGTCGAGGACTGCGCCAGCCAGGCCACCGCGGCGCCCATCGCGAAACTGGGCAGCAGCCAGATGCTCAGCTCGCTGATCTGGCTGCGCAGCCAGGGCGCGGTCTTCAGCAACGCTGCGCCGCTTTTGATGAAGTCGGTGCCCAGGAACAGCAGGCCCAGGCCCAGCAGCGCGCCCAGGGCATGGCGCCAGCGTGTCGACTGGTCGATCTGCCGGTAGTAGGCGATGCCGGTCAGGCCCAGCAGGCACAGGGCCAGCGCATGCAGATCGATGGCCGCCACCAGGGCCAGCAGCGAGGTGCCCAGATTGGCCCAGCGGATGATGGGAAAGGCCTTGTGCCGATCCATGGCGCCGGCGGTAACCAGGGCCACCAACACATGAATGACGGCGTTGACGCTTTGCATCACCGCGCCGGCCAGCAGGCCGAACAGCGCCAGCGAGCCGCTGCCGGTGACGGCGCGTGCGATCAGCTGGCGCAGGCGCCGCCCGATCACCTGGCGCAGATTGGCGCTGATCAGGCGCACGCCAATGAAGAACAGGCCCAGCCCGGCGAACAGGCTGAAAAAGATGCTCATGGACCTCGTGCGGGTTCAGGCCGCCAGCTGGCGCAGCGCGGCCGCGCGCTCGTCCACCGCCTCGATGATCTTCAGAAAGCCGCTGATCTCGAACACCTCGCGCACATGCTGGGGCAACGCGCACAGCAGCAACCGCCCCTGGCCCTGCCTGGCGCGTTTCGCGGCCATCAGCACCACGCGCAGGCCGGCGCTGGAGATGTAGTCCACGGCCGCGAAATCCAGCACCGCACGGCGTCCCGGCATCGCGAACAGTGTCAGCACGGCCTGCTCGAAAAGTGGGGCGCTGGCGCTGTCGATGCGGCCCCTGAGCGCCAGCAACTGGCTGCCCTGCTCCTCGCTGCTTTGATGTTCGAAACTCATCTGGATTGCTCTCCTTGCGGTGTTGCGCTGGCGTTCAGCGCTTGAGGGTCTTGAACAGCATGATCAGATTGCCGCTGCCGTCATAGAAGGCACGCACATCGTCCATCAGGGTCTTGACCAGATGCACGCCCAGGCCGCCGATGGCGCGCGCATCGACATCGGCATCCAGCTCGGGCGCGGGGGCCTGGACAAAGGGATCGAAGGGCGGAGCGTCGTCCTTGAGCAGCACCTCCAGCCAATCCTCGGAGCGCGATAGTCGGATCAGGATCTGGCGGTCGCTTGCGCCCATCAGGCCGTGCTCGATGATGTTGGTGATCAGCTCTTCAAGGCACAGATTGACCGTCAGGGCCAGGTCGGGGCGGTCTGGCAGCGCCTTGTCCACTGCCGCAGCCAGCGGTGCGATTGCGTCGAGCCGGCTGACCAGGCGATAGGCCAGCAGCAGGGTCTTGTTTTTCAGTTGCAGAGGGGCATGGCCCATGTCGAGCTCTCCTTGGCAAGGGTTGCTGGCCCGGACTTGCGGCACAGCAGCAGGGCGGTCAGATCGTCGGAGGTCTCGGCGGTGCCGACGAAGCCGGCCACATCGTCCACCAGCGCGTCGAGCTTGTCGGCGGCCACTTCGCCGCAGCTTTGCCGCAGCCAGGCCTGGAGACGGGCATCTCCATAGCCCTGGCCATCGCCGGCAAAGGCTTCGGTGACGCCGTCGGTGTAGAGCAGCAGTGTGTCGCCAGCGGCCAGCCTGGCCTGGCGGTTGCGGTAGTCCATGCCCGGCAGCACGCCCAGCGCGAGGTCGCAGTCACAGTCCAGCGCCTGCACCTGGCCGGTGGCGCTGCGCAGCAGCGGGGCCGGATGGCCGGCGCTGGCGTAAACCAGGCCGCCGTCGCGCGGGTCGTAGATGACGTAGCAGGCGGTCACGAACAGCTCCATCGGATTGCGCCCGCAAAGCAGCTCGTTGGCGCGGGCCAGCACCGCAGCCGGCGCCATGCCCGTTTGCGCCAGATCCTGCGGCACGGTGCGCGAGACCGCCATGAAGAAGGCTGCACCGACGCCCTTGCCGGCCACGTCGGCGACCAGAAAACCCCAGCGGCCATCGGCCAGCGCGAAGCAGTCGTAGAAATCGCCGCCGAGCTCGCGCGCCGGATGCATGCAGGCGCTCATCGAGAAGTCGGCGGTGTCGGGAAAGCTCTGCGGCAGGATGGCCTGCTGCATCTCGCGTGCCGAGGCCAGTTCCTCCTGAACGCGCAGCGCGGCCATGTGCAACTGGTCGTTCTTGTCGGCCAGCTCCAGCGTGCGCGCCTGCACCAGCCGCTCCAGTTCGCGCTGGCGCGATTCGTTCTGCTCGTGTATCACGGCCAGTAGCCGTCCCACTTCCGTGGCCATGGTGTTGAAATTGCCGGCCACCTGCACCAGTTCGTCCTGGCTGTCGAGCCTGATGCGGGTGTCGAGCCGGCCGGCGCAAAAGGCCTCGGTGCCCTGCGAGAGCCGGCGCAGCGAGCCCAGGGTCGAGACATAGATGCCGGCGAACAGATAGGCGATGGCCGCCACTGCGGCCACCAGCAGCGCGCCGACCAGCCATTGGCTGCGCTCCAGTCGGGTCAGCCGCTGCTGCAGCCGGGCATCGGCCACCGTGGTGGCGCTGCGCAACAAGACCAGGGCCTGCTGCAGATTGGCACCGGCCAGCTGGCGCATCTCCTGCAGCGCGCTGGCATCGCCCAGCACCTTGTCGACCGCCTCCTGCTGGCGCTCGATGCGTGCCAGCAGCTCGGCCAGGGAGCCCTGCAGGTCCACGCCGACGGCAGCCTCCTGCTGCAACTGGGCGATGCCGGCGCGCAGGGCCGGCGCGTTCTCGCTGATCACCACTTGGGCACCCAGCGCGTAGCCGGACATGGCCTCGCTGCGCAGGCCCAGCACATCCTGTTGCTTGGCCAGGGTTTCCAGCAGCAGGGGCAGGCGGTTGCTGAGCACGTCGAAGGCGGCGTCCAGTTCGGCATCGACATTGAGGCGGTGCGCGCGCGCGTTCTCACGCATCAAGGCCAGCATGGCGTTGATGCCACCGGTGTGGGCGGCAAAACGCGGCTGGGCCGGTTCACCGGGCGGCAGTTCCTGCAGCTGGGTCCACTGCCGCAGCAGACGCTGGCTCAGCTGGGGCAGCTCCGAGGGGCGCGGCGCAGCGCGCTCGCTCCAGCGCTGCAGCGCCGCGATCTGCTCCCCAAGCGAAGCGCTGCTGCTGGTGTCGGCTGTGGCATCGGCCATCGCGCGGCTACGCAAGGTTACGAGTTCGGCCAGCAGCTCGCTGTGCTGCGCAAAAGCCTGCAGGCCGCGGCGCTCTAGCTCGGCGCGGCGCGCGGCCTCATGGGTCTGACGCAGCAGCGGCAGGCTCAGCAGGCCCAGGGCCAGCAACATCACCGCGCCCACCAGCAGGTATTTGCGCGAAAAGCTCAACCGGCCCGACAGCCAAGTGGCTGGAGCCAGCAGCTGCAGGACCGGGCCGCGCCGCTCCCTGGTTTGCTCCGCTCTCATTCGAGCGCGGTCACCAGCAGAACCTTGACGCTGCTGCTGGGCTTGCGCATCACATAGCCTATCGCGCCGGGTGTGTTTTGCACCAGCCGAACGACCTCCTCGTCGCTGTCGACCTGGCGCGGCGGCAGGCCCATACCGGTGAAGCTCTGGCGTGCCCAGTAGGCGCGCAACTGGCCGGGGCTGCGGCCGGTCACCTGGTCATAGAAGGCACGGCGCAGGCCGCTCCCCTCGCGCAGATCAATGGGCTGGATGGCCAGGCCGTCGGGCCAGTTCTGCTGCTGTCGAAGAAAGATCTGGGTCACGCGCTCAGGGCTGATCTTGTCCAGGGCCACATCCTTGTGGGCGATGACGATCAGATCGGTGGCTGCCGCCGCAGGCAGGGCTGGGACGGCCCACAGCAGGGCCAGCAGGGAGATCACGGGCAGGGCGCTCAGTCGTTCCTTGTTCATGGCCGGCCCTTCAGAAGACCAGGTCCAGCGTGACGCTGAACAGCTGGAGCTTGTTGTCGAAGGGCAGGGTGCGCACGGCCAGCGCGCCCGGGGTATAGCTGTTGGGCGTGCGCACCAGGTCCAGCTGGGTTTTCAGCGCCGTGTTCTCGCGCCAGTCCCAGCGCAGACCCAGGCTCAGCGAGCGGGTGGAGATGTCGGCGAACTGCTGGGCCTGATCCAGGCCGGCGCGCAACTGCTTCAGGCCGGCATCGAGCTGCGGATCCAGGCCCAGCGGTGCCAGCGCCTGTGTGTCCAGCACCGGGCCGTAGCGCTTTTGCTGGACCAGGCTGAGGTAGGGCGTGAAGTCACCGATGCTGCGCGCCAGCGTCAGGCTGTAGCCGCGGTAGCGGCCGACCAGGTCGTTGCGCGGGTTCATCCGCGTCAACTCGGCCAGCAGGCGCCAGCGCTGCCAGTTGCCGTCCAGGCCCAGGCTGGTGTAGATCGGACGGTTGTCGAAGGGGTTGCTCAGCCCGGCCAGGGCCGCGGCCTTGGTCTGCAGCGCGGCCGCCATCGGCGCCGGCAACTGCGGATTCGACGCCAGTTGCTTGAGCGCGGTGCTCAGTTGGGTCAGGCCGCCATTGATCTCCGCCACCTGGGGCGAGCGCAGGGTGTAGCGATCGATCTCGGTGCGCGAGAGCCGCAGGGTCAGATCGGGCAGATTGGCACTGAAACTGAAGCCGCGCAGGCCGCGCAGCCGCGCATCGGCCATCTGCACCGGTGACAGATTGTTGAAGCGGTGCTGGTAGTCGTTGCCGCCGCCATAGATCTGGGCCAGCAGGCTGGCGTCACCGAGGTTGACCCGCCATTGCAGATCGCCGCCGTCGAGGCTGGCCACGCTGTTGACCAGGCCGTAGATCGGGGGGGCGGGGCGCGCGGTCAGATTGGCATAGCCGATCTCGGCGATATCGGAGTCGAAGTACAGCGGACTGCGCAGCCGGCCCAGGCGCAGGCTCAGGCCCTGGCCCAGTTGCTGGCGCAGCGCGGCGATGCGCAGGCGTGGCTGCATGTCCTCGCCGGCCCGGGCCACACCCTGCAGCAGCACCGACGTGCCGGCCAGCGGCTGCCATTCCAGCTGCAGGCCCAGCACCGAGTCCATAGTGGCCGACCAGCCGCGCCGCGCCGGCCGCGTCTGCGAGAACGAGGTGATCGCGCCAGCCGTGGCGTTGTCATTGTGGGTCAGTCCCAGCGTGGCAAAGCCCGAGAAGCGCAAGGGCTCGACGCCAGTCTCCTCGCCGGCCATGGCCAGGCCTGCCAGGGCCAGCAATCCCTGCTTCAGAATGCCGCGCGCAGTCATGCCGGCATGAGCCGGCGGCGCTGGGGGCTTCTGCGGCTCCAGGCCAGGGCGGCCAGGGCGAGGCCGACCAGACCGAGGCTGGCCGGCTCCGGCACCGTGCCGGCCTGCTCGCGATACAGCAGCCAGCCAACGCCAATCCCGGAGGCCGTCAGCTCGTCGACGTCGGCGTGCGAGGCAAAGTTGTCGCTGCTGAGCAGGTGGCTCCAGGTCTCGATGCGGCCGAAGTGGTCCTTCGCGATCAGCATCCCGGCCCGCTGCGGCAACCGCTCGTTCATGTAGGCGACGACGCCGTGTGCAAAGTCGGGGGACCCGCCATCACCGTAGTCCATGGCACCGACCAGCGCGGCCAGGCCCTTCAGGGCCGGTGAGACCAGGCAGTCACGGAAGTCGGCGTAGACCGGGATGTCGGGGCAGGACGCAGCACCGGCCGCCCGCATGAACAGCGCGGCATCGTCGCTGGTGGCGATCGAGTAACCGGCGAAGACGCCGCCGGCAGCGGTCAGCACGGCCAGCTCGGCCAGCGTGCGGCCCCTGCTGATATCCCAGCCCAGCCAGTCGCGCTGGTTCAGGCTGTCAGTGATCAGGGTGCTGCCGTCGGCGCGACTGAGCTGGCCCAGGCTGACGACGGGGGCGGCCAGGGCCGAGGCCGACAGCAGCAGGAGCGCGGCGAGCGCGCTGGCAGTTTGGATGAGGCGCATGAGGTGGGGCCTTTTTCGGTTGATCGATGGCCGGCTTGCGGGTATCGGTCCGTCACCCGTGATCGGATGCAGGAGATTCATCGTCGGCGGCCGTCGTTGAACCAGCGTTGAATCGGCCCAGGCTCACGCCCCACGGTTGAGGGGGCACGGCGACGTCCGTACAGGCCCAGGCCTGTTAGCCCGGCGAGTAACAGGGCTGCGCTGGCCGGTTCGGGCACCGCCGGCAGGACGGTGAGATCGAACAGTCCTTGCCCGAGGCCGGCGTGCTGAACGTAGCTGCTGAAGCTGCGGGCGTAATGATGGTGGTAGGAGTCGCCACAGATCCAGAAATAGCACTCCCGGGCGTCGTAGCGCTGTTCGGTGGTGATATGGAAGATGCTCGCCACGTCGGCCGCGGTTCTGATCTGGTAGATGCCGGGGCGGTCAAAGCTGAAGCCGAAGACCTGCCGGGTATTGCCGATCGAGGCCTGGGCGCCGAACGACTGCCCGTTGCTGGCGAGGGCTGTCAGGCGCATGTCCTGGATGTTCTCGTACACGTGGCGGTAGCCCTGGGCATACCACTGTTGCTCGCCCCAGAAGGTGGGCCCGGGCACGGGGTCGCCGGGCAAGGCTTCGGTGCTGTGCCAGGGCGTGTAGCTCAGGGCGGCCTCGAACGAGAAGACCTCGCCGACCCGGATCGTGGTGCTGCCCAGCGCTTGGGCGCTGAATGAATTGGCCTGCGGGGCCGTGCTGCAGGCGAGCAGGGCCAGGCTGGCGACGAATCTGAGGACGACGGGCATGGTGGAGGCTCCGGATTGCAGGATCAGCATGGCAAGGCTTTGGCGGCGCGCCGCCGTGCGGTGCCGGCCACGGCCAGCAGGCCGGCCAGCATCAGCGCATAGGTGTGCGGCTCGGGCACGGCGCTGACCAGCACGCGGCCATTGCTGCTGATGTCGGAGAAATCCAGCCGGCTGCGATCGAAGCCGCTGACACTGATGCGGCTGGGGTCGAAGGAGCCGCTGAAACTCTTGAAGTCGAACAAGGCAAAGCTGCTGCCCGCCGTGGGCACAAAGCCTGCCGCAAACACCAGGTTCAGCGAGCCCTGGAAGTCCAGTGAGCCGATATTCAGCAACTGATCGTATTGCTGGCCCGGCCGAGCGCCGAACAACTCAATGTTCAGCACCGATCCCGGGGCAAAGCTCAGCTGGCCGCCGCCGAAGTCGACGCTTGCGTCGCTGTTGCCGGGCCGGTAGCCGGCCTTGAACAGCACCGAGCCGGCAAAGCTGCCCGCGCCCCGCACATCGTTCAGGAAGCTCAGCGTGCCGTTTTCGCCTTGCACCCGGCCCTGGTTGATGAACTCGCCCTGCACCGTCGCATCGCCATGGGACTGCAGCACAGTGCCCTGGCTTAAAAGGGCACCGTTGAGCGTGCTCAGCCGAGCGCCGGCCTGCAGCTCGGTCGAGGCGCCCAGCCTGGCCGCATCGGCGGACAGCAGCAGGGCGGTGGCGCCACTGTGGACGCTCAGCGTACCGGCATGGACGAAGCCGCCCAACTGGTCCGCATCACCCAGCGTCAGCGTGCCGCCCTGGGCCACCAGCTGGGTGCGGGCTGCGCCCTGCACCGCGCCGCTGACCAGGCCATGGCCTTGCAGTGTGCGCACGTCGCCCAGCAGGATGGGGGCGCCGGTGCTGATCAGAGCGCCACCCTGCAGGGCCAGGGTGCCGGCGTCGATCTGGCCGCCGTTCAACAGCAGTTGGGTGCCGCGGGCCAGGCTGAGGGTCTGGCTGACCTGCAGCGTCTGCCCCTCGTTGAGCAAGGTCAACTTCTTCAGGCCACCCTGGCCCAGGGCTGCCCCGCCATCGCCGGTGATGGCCAGGGTGCCACGCTGCCAACTCAGGCGGGCCGCAGTCTCGGCGCCGAAGGTCTCGGTGCGCAGCATGCCGCCGTCCAGCACCAGGCGACCGCTGCCCTGCACGCCTTGTGCCACCAGCACGCCGCCCTGGGCCACGGTGAGCTGGCCCTGGCCCAGCTGTAGCTGGCCACCGACCTCCAGGGTGCGGCCCTGGGCCAGTGTGGCGCGACCACCCAGCCAGGGGTTGTCCAGCGCCACATCGCCGCGCATGGCCAGCGTGCCCCGCTGCCAGGCGAAGTGGCCGCCGAGGGCCTGCTGCGGGTTCAGGTCCAGGCGGCCGCCGTCCAGGTTCAGCACGGCGAAGCTCAGCACGCCTCCCTGCAGCAGCAACTGGCTGCCGTGGTCTATGGACAGGCTGCCATCGGCGATGAGCCGCTGGCCGCTGCGCAGCGCCAGCTGGGCGGGCAGGTTCTCGGCCAGGCGGGCGTTGCCATGCAGCTGCAGCGTGCCGCTGCGCCAATCCAGGCCACCGCTGCCGACGGCGCCACGCAGGCCGTCCACTTCCAACCTGCCGCCGGCCAGCACTAGCAGGCTGTTGAATTTCAGCTCGTAAGTCCCGTTTCGCAATC